>JAFRAJ010000049.1 GCA_017405465.1 Oscillospiraceae bacterium | reverse complement strand
GTGCGGATATACCTCTAATGATGACCGGATCGCAGCGATGAATCTGCAGAAGATGGGATTAGAATATCTGCAGAAGTTAAAGGTATCGCAGTAAGGACGATACCATCCTGCGGGAGCATGCTCCTGCAGGCGGGGTGCAGTAATCACCCCACGATGTACCGCCAGTCTGTCAAAAACGACAGAAACAATCCTGAGTCTCAGGACAAAAGTGGGAGGCTTACAGCCGTATACCACCGGGCAGGTACAAGCTCGTGTATTTATTCATGAGTAGTTGACTCGGTAGTAGTATCCGGAGGTGATAAGACCGGACGATTCTCCTTTTTATTCAATTTTACCCAATTATATAAAGGCTTTAAAGATATAATACGTATTTCGCGATGTTGAACTGAAGAGCGGCGGTAAAGTAGAATCAATACAAGTATTATATCCGGCTATCCGGTAGTGTGTTGTGCGGCGGAATGCTTTTTATGAAAACGGAGCAAAACTATGATCGAGATCGGTGCGATTGTTTGGGGAGTTACGGATATAGAAAGAGCAGCAAATTTCTGGTCCAAGGCACTGGACTACGAAGTTCGCTATATGTCTGAAGATTTCGCAATGTTAAAATCCAGAACCGGAGAAGGAGTACAGTTTTCTCTGAATAAGGTTACTTCTCCAAAAGCAAGAAGGCATCACATGGATCTGTTTACAGAAGATCAGGCCGGAGAAGTGGAAAGACTCCTGTCATTAGGCGCAACATATAAAGAATGGAGATATGAAGAAGACGCTGATTATATAGTATTGAATGACCCCGACGGCAATCCTTTCTGCGTCGTACAGATATGATATGAGGCTGGGAATCAGATCAACAGGAGAGAGCTTGAAATGAGAAGAGAGCTGATGACGGAGATTATCGAAACTGAGAGGCTCGTTCTGTTTCCATACACATCAGAGAACCTGGCTCTATTCAACAAAGATCTGGACCTTTTTGAGAAAACATACGATGTACATTACTGCGGAGAAGAACTTGACGATCAGCTTAGATCATTCCTTGTGGAGCTCCAGAATGAAATAGCAGATGACCCGGAAAACTATCTGTTTTTTACTGAGTTTCTGATAGTGCTCAAGACTGAGAGCGTCATCATCGGTTCAATCGATTTTAAATATATTCCAAGGAATGGAATCACGGAGGTTGGGTATGGAATGAACCGGGCATATGAAGGATGTGGCTACATGACTGAGGCCCTGACAGCTTTCCTGAAATTCGGAAAGAAACTTGGTATCGGGACTGTACGGGCAGATACGACTAAGGAAAATACGAGATCTCGGAACGTTCTCAGGAGATGCGGCTTCAGTTTCATCGGAGAAGATCAGAACATGTGGTGGGAAAAGAAACTATTGATAGATTAAAGGAGGAATATCATGCAGTACTTGAACATAAAAGGAACAGGACTTAAAGTCTCCAGATTCTGTCTGGGTACTATGATGTTCGGGGGACAGACTGACAAAGATGAGTCTGTGAGGATAATAGACTATGCTCTGGACAACGGGGTCAATTTCTTCGACACAGCTGATACATATACCGGAGGGCAGAGCGAAGCGATAGTCGGGGAGGCACTGGAGGGGAAAAGGGAGAATGCCGTTATCGCTACCAAAGTCCACAACCCTAAAGGGCCGCTTCCGAATCAGTCCGGACTCGGAAGGAAGCACATCATTACGAACGTGGATGAGAGCCTCAGGAAACTGAGGACAGATTACATAGACCTGCTTTATCTTCATCATCCTGACAGTGAGACTCCCATAGAGGAGACCATTGAGACGATGACTCAGCTCGTGAGGAGCGGTAAGATCCGTTATTACGGCGTCAGCAACTACAGCGCGTGGCAGTGCTGTTCGTTTATCCACAAAGCCAGAGAGATGAACTGTATAGCTCCGGTAATAACGGAGAGCGTATACAATCTTCTAACCAGAGGGCTGGAAGATGAGATGCTTCCTTTCCTGAGAGAGTACAATATGGGACTGGCAGTTTATAACCCGATAGCCGCAGGACTTCTTTCCGGGAAGCACAGCAGAAGCGGCCCCGCCGCGAACTCCAGGCTGGCCACCAATAAAGGCTATAACGGAAGGTACTGGACAGAAGGAAACCTCGATGCGGTAGAAGCACTGACAGACATTGCGGGGGAAGCGGGTATGTCTTTGCTTGAGTTTGCTCTGAACTGGCTGGCAGGTCATAAGGAGGTCGACAGTCTTATCGTCGGAGCCAGCAAGTATGATCATGTTGTCCAGAACATAGGTATAGTGTCGGAGACCAGAGAGATACCGGCAGATCTTCTGGAGAGATGTGACGAAGTCTGGAAACAGATCAAAGGCAGTTATTTCAATTATCACTGAGATTATCTGATGCGACTGAGTCAGGCAGGTGTACAAGCGCACCTGCCTGCTTTAATAGAGAGTATTTTTCACAGCGCAGCAATATACCATTCTTTACAGTAAAACACCCGTAATGTTAGAATAACTATAAGCGCAGTTTTTTAATACTGTATTAAAAAGTTGGAGGATCCTAATGGTTAGAAACAAGAAAACCATGGATGGCAACAACGCTGCGGCGTATGTATCCTATGCATACACCGAAGTGGCCGGAATCTATCCGATAACGCCATCCAGCCCGATGGCTGACTATGTTGATCAGTGGTCAGCAGCGGGTACAAAGAACATCTTCGGCACCACCGTAAAGGTCGCCGAGATGCAGTCGGAAGCCGGCGCTTCCGGTACTGTCCACGGATCTCTTGCAGCTGGTGCTCTTACGACGACATATACTGCGTCCCAGGGCCTGCTGCTCATGATCCCGAACATGTACAAGATCGCCGGAGAACTGCTTCCTGCAGTCTTCCATGTCTCCGCCCGCGCAGTCGCATCCCATGCTCTGAACATTTTCGGCGACCACTCAGACGTGATGGCCTGCCGTCAGACCGGATTCGCGATGCTCGCAGAGACCAACCCCCAGGAAGTCATGGACCTGTCTCCTGTAGCACATCTTGCTGCTATCAAGAGCCGTGTTCCTTTCCTCAACTTCTTTGACGGATTCCGTACATCCCATGAGCTTCAGAACATCGAAGTGTGGGATTATGAAGACCTCAAGGAAATGTGCGACATGGATGCAGTAGCTGCATTCCGCAAGCGCGCACTCAACCCTGAACATCCCGTAATGCGCGGCTCTCACGAGAACGATGATATCTTCTTCCAGCATCGTGAAGCCAACAATGCCTTCTATGATGCCGTTCCGGCAGTCGTGGAAGAGTACATGGGCAAGATCAATGCCAAGCTCGGCACTGATTACCGCCTGTTCAACTACTATGGCGCTCCGGACGCAGACCGCGTCATCATCGCCATGGGCTCCGTCAACGATGTCGCAGAAGAAGTCATCGATTACCTCACCGCCAAGGGTGAGAAGGTCGGCCTCGTAAAGGTCCGCCTCTATCGTCCTTTCTCTGCTGAGAAACTCGTTGAAGCAATCCCCGCTACAGTCAAGAAGATCGCTGTTCTTGACCGTACAAAGGAACCTGGCTCCCTCGGTGAACCGCTCTATATGGACGTTGTCACAGCTCTTGCTGCCCAGGGCAGAAAGATAGACACTGTCATTGGCGGACGCTATGGACTCGGTTCAAAGGATACTCCTCCTGCAAGCATATTCGCAGTTTACGATGAACTTGCGAAAGATGATCCTAAGCCTCACTTCACGATCGGCATCAATGATGACCTTTCACATCTGTCACTTGAAGAGAAACCCGCTCCCAATACAGCTGCTGAAGGCACAATCGAGTGCAAGTTCTGGGGTCTTGGCGGCGACGGAACAGTCGGCGCTAACAAGAACTCCATCAAGATCATCGGCGACTATACCGACAAGTATGTTCAGGCTTACTTCCAGTATGACTCAAAGAAGACAGGCGGCGTAACGATCTCCCACCTGCGCTTCGGCGATCATCCTATCAAGAGCCCTTATTACATCAATAAGGCTGACTTCGTAGCCTGCCACAACCCGTCATACGTGACCAAGGGATACAAGATGGTCAACGACGTAAAGCCGGGCGGCGTATTCATGATCAACTGCCAGTGGACTCCTGAGGAGCTCGGCGAACATCTGAACGCTGAGGCAAAACGCTACATCGCCAGAAACAACATCCAGCTTTACACCATCAATGCTATCGACATCGCTGCTTCAATCGGCATGGGCAAGCGCACCAACACGACACTCCAGTCTGCGTTCTTCGCACTCGCCAATGTAATGCCCATCGAAGAAGCTGTTGAGCACATGAAGGAAGCTGCTCTTAAGAGCTATCTGCGTCACGGACAGGATGTCGTTGACATGAACTACAAGGCCATCGATGCCGGCGTCACTGCTTATGTTAAGATTGACGTTCCTGCTGAGTGGGCTGATGCAGTCGAAGAGACCAAGACCGCAAAGCATGAAGGACCCGAGAAGCTCGTCAAGATGGTCGATACCATCCTCGGACCTGTCGGACTCATGGACGGTTATTCTCTGCCTGTATCCGCATTCGGTGATCATGTTGACGGAACATTCGAGCTTGGTGCATCCGCATATGAGAAGCGCGGTGTTGCTGTCTCCGTACCTGAATGGAATGCTGAGACATGCGCACAGTGCAACCAGTGTGCATTTGTTTGCCCGCATGCTACGATCCGTCCCTTCGCTCTTACGGAAGAAGAGGCTGCTGCCGCTCCGTCCAACACGAAGTTCGGTAAGAGACCTATCTTCAAGACCGATTACAAGTACACTCTGGCTGTTTCTCCTCTCGACTGCATGGGCTGCGGTGTTTGCATCGGAGTATGCCCCACCAAGTCTCTCAAGATGGTCGACAGAGAGAGCCAGGAAGATCAGCAGGCAGTGTTTGATTACTGCGTAGCAAAGGTCGACGAGAAGAAAGACATCAGCCCGATGCTGAATGTCATCACCAGCCAGTACAGAAAGCCTCTGCTTGAGTTCTCAGGCTCCTGCGCAGGCTGCGCCGAGACCTCCTATGCAAGACTCGTGACACAGCTCTTCGGAGATCATATGTACATCTCCAACGCGACCGGATGCTCCTCAATCTGGGGCGGCCCGGCAGCTACATCACCCTATACAACCACCAAGGAAGGAAAAGGACCTGCTTGGGCCAACTCCCTCTTCGAAGACAACGCAGAGCATGGCTTCGGCATGATGCTCGGCCAGGGTGCCATCAGGAACTCCCTGAAGGACAAGGTCACAGAACTGGCAGCCAAAGAAGATGCTCCTGAATCCTTCAAGGCGGCTGCAGCTGAGTATCTCGATACATTCACAGACGGAAACAAGAACGGTAAGGCAACTGACGCTCTTGTCGCCGAACTCGAGAAGCTCGGATGCGAAGAGAGCAAGTATGTTCTCGCAAACAAGGAATACCTCTCCAAGAAATCCATCTGGATCTTCGGCGGAGACGGATGGGCATATGATATCGGATTCGGCGGTCTGGACCATGTCCTCGCTTCCGGAGAAGACGTCAACATCATGGTTTTCGATACAGAGGTCTATTCCAACACCGGTGGTCAGGCTTCCAAGGCTTCCCAGATCGGTCAGGTCGCTCAGTTCGCGTCTGCAGGTAAAGAGATCGCCAAGAAGAGCCTCGCTGACATCGCCATGTCCTATGGCTACATTTATGTAGCACAGGTCGCTATGGGCGCTGACATGAACCAGACTCTCAAGGCCCTGACTGAGGCTGAGTCCTATCACGGCCCGTCTCTCGTCATCGGCTATGCTCCCTGCGAGATGCACAACATCAAGGGCGGCATGACAAATTGCCAGGCCGAGATGAAGAAGGCAGTCGAAGCCGGATACTGGAACAACTTCCGTTACGATCCTCGCCTCAAAGCTGAAGGAAAGAATCCGTTCCAGCTTGACAGCAAGGCTCCCACAGGAAGCTATCGTGACTTCATCATGGGTGAGGCTCGTTACTCATCCCTGACCCGTTCCTTCCCGGAGCGTGCAGAAGTCCTGTTCGAGAAGGCTGAAGAGAACGCCAAGAACCGTTACGAAGCACTCAAAGAGAGAGCTGAATAACCTTCAATAACATCAGATGCCGGAGCAGAAAACTGCTCCGGCATTTTCTTAGTGTTAACCAAGTCTGCTTGACTTTTACAGTGTGAACGCTTAACATTTAACTGTATATTGACCAGTATGAATGCGCGGTTTTCGTACAGTCGGAAGGGCTGTCCGCCGTCCTGGACGATAAAAGGAGTAATAACATGGCGCTTTTTACAAGAGATGAACCTGTAGTTGCAGTGCCGACAGCACCCGCGACTGTTTCAGAGGAACAGCTCGAGAGAGAATTTGTTAACCAGCTGAGCCAGAATACCGTGATCGAGGGCAACATCTCGACCAAGGATAAGATGTCATTCAGCAGTGCTATAAAGGGTAATATCAATTCCACCACAGAAGTAGTTGTCAAAGGCGGCATCATTGACGGTGAAGTCACCTCCGATTCGTGCGTCTTCGTAGGCGGCAAGGAGAGAGGCAATATCACCTGCAAGACGAACGCCAGTTTTGATACCGGTTCTGTAGTCATCGGAGATGTCAGGGCCAGTGACCTCGTATGCGACGGCAAGATCAAAGGCAATCTGTTCGTTGACGTCAGCGTAACGATCGGACCCAACGCAGTCATTTTCGGAAATATCCGCAGTGCTGAGATCAACATCGACCCGGGTGCCATCATCAAGGGTTCCATCGAGGTCGTCCGCCAGTCCATGGCAGCTGTGAGAGCCTTCGACTTCGAGGAGGAATTCCTCAATATCGATGATTATCTCGCTGGTATGCAATAAAACAAACAGGGCTTATCTGAATGAAGAGGATCCCTCTATACGAATATGACAGGCGCAACCGCGAGAAGATCGTGGAAGCGGTGGAAGCTGAAAACGGACTTATGCTCAGCGCCTTCAGATTCGGTGAACAGAACGGACGCATACAGCTTCCGTCCGGAACTAAATATATGTACATAGACGTCTCGTCACTCTTTTCCAATGAAGACAGGGTGGCGAGTCTTTTGCCGTACCTGGAAAGAATAATAGCCTTCGTTCAGAACATCGACCGGTGTGAAGCATATGTGATACTTGAAAGACAGTACATGGCCTCAGCCAAAGGAATGCTGTACTTCGCACTTGGCGATGTCTACTCTCTGGAAGAAAAACTGGGCCTTGAAGGATGTCAGGCGAAGAACATTGCCGACCTTACGGAAAAGGAGTTTGATGATCTTTGCTCCACAGTCAGAAGCAGGCTATTCGGAAATCCTGAATTCAAGGAAAAACTGTTTGAGGAACTGAGAAGATTCAGAGTATTCAGTGCGATGGGTAATCAGAGGATATTCTCTGCATTTCTCTATGGAACTTCCGGAATAGGAAAGACAGAGACTGCAAGACTGATCCACAGATGCCTGTCGCCATCTGAACAGCTTATAAAGCTGAACTTCGGAAACTACAGTTCAGTAAACTCGCTGGGAAGTCTGATCGGAAGCCCGAGAGGATATGTAGGCAGCAGCAAAGGAGAGCTGAGTGAGAAACTGCTGAACAGCAGAGGGACTGTTATACTCATCGACGAGTTCGAGAAGGCCAGCAAGCCGATCCACAACTTCTTCCTGCAGCTTCTGGAAGACGGCTGGTTCACGGATTCTCTCGGAAGAGATTACGATCTGAACAAATATGTGATCATCTTTACTTCAAACCTCACAGAAGACCGGCTGGAATCAGAACTTGCGCCTGAGTTCAAATCAAGGCTTAATCTGATCAGTCACTTCGAACCTTTATCCAATCAGGAGAAGGAAGCCTATGTTAGATTTAAGGCAAGGGAGATCCTTTCAGGTGTGCCGGAAGACAAGAGGGCTTCCATTACCCCGGAGATAATCAACGGGATCGTAGATATCGACGTTACGGGAGTGGAAGACCTAAGGAAGATAAATGCCGAGCTTATGAACAGGATTTCCAGTTCTCTTTATCCGATATTCTATTCAGACGAGGAATAATTATATGATCAATAGCCAGCGAAGATCTGCAGGATCTTTGCTGGCTTTTTGTATAAGTGCATACATTATTCAGCTTCTGTGTTATTATTATGTTAAATAAGTATATTGAGGCGGCTCCGAAATGCAGGTTCGTTATGTTAACGGATAACGCACGGCTGACCGCTTCTGTTTGTTTAAAGAAGGTGATAAATTGCTGAACTATACCAAGTACAAGCTGAAATCCGATAAAGAGCTGACACCGTTTCTTAAAGAGACAGATAATATCTTTGTCGTAGCTTGCAACAAATGCTTCAAGGAATTCGAGAGTGTCGATGAACCGGACTGTGCTGAATTCGTGAAGATGGCGGAGGAGCATGGCAAGACCGTCACCGGTTCAGTAAGAGTTGATTTCCTCTGCAATAAGATCCAGACCATGAAAGACCTTGATATCCCTGAGGGTACCGATAACATCTTCGTTGTCAGCTGCGGTCTTGGTGTGCAGACGATAGCAGACTCTGTGAATGTGCCCGTTTTTGCTGCAGCCAATTCCCTTAATTACAGGGGACATCACGGTATGGCGCTTACTTCTAAAGCATGTGACGCATGCGCGCAGTGCTTCCTGAATATAACCGGAGGTATCTGCCCTGTGGTGGACTGTTCCAAGAGTCTTCTCAACGGTCAGTGCGGCGGAGCGAAGAACGGAAAATGCGAAGTCGATCCAACCAGAGACTGTGCATGGGAGAAGATAGAACAGCGTCTCGCCAAACAGGGACGCCTAAAGGAATTCCTCGATCAGCCTGTACAGCTTCGCGATTATTCCAAGGTCAACTACAAGGCGATCAGTGAGTTCGTTAAGACTGCCCGTGAATCCAGACTTGACGGATATTATGGAGGAGTTCATCCTTCTGAGCGTAAGGAGATGAGCGAAGATATCTCTCTGGTCAGATTCCCTGAACCTGACACAGTGGTGATCCCGTTATCAATGCATTCCGGAGCTCCGGCGAATCCGCTCGTAGAAGCAGGCGATAAGGTAAAGGTCGGACAGAAGATAGGCGAAGCTGCTGCGTTTATTAGCGGAAATGTACACTCAAGCGTCAGCGGTACTGTACTTGCAGTAGAACCAAGACCTCATCCTACGAGGGGAGGAGGGGTCCTCTCAGTAGTCATACAGAATGACAAGCAAAATGAGATAGCCGACTCTGTAAAACCTTATGGGGATATCGATGAACTGACACCAGAGCAGATAGTAGATATCGTTAAAGAGAGCGGTATCGTAGGAATGGGCGGTGCAGGATTCCCGACCTCAGTAAAGCTGGCCCCTAATAAACCGATTGATGCGGTGATACTGAATGGCTGCGAGTGTGAGCCGATGCTGACTGCAGACCATCGTGTTCTTCTGGAATATGCGGATGATGTCATCTATGGCCTCAGAGCGATGATGAAGGCTGTTTCGGCACCGAAGGGCATCATAGCGATAGAAGATAATAAACCGGATGCAATAGAGCTTCTGCAGGCAAAAGCGGAAGGCATCGACGGAATTGAAGTCGTCGGTGTAAGGACGAAATACCCGCAAGGTGCTGAAAAGATGCTGATCAAGCGCATCCTGGGCAGACAGGTCCCGAGCGGTGGACTTCCCGCAGATGTCGGAGCTGTCGTATGCAACGTGAGTACATCCAAGGCAGTGGCGGACGCGATAAAGACCGGAATGCCGCTTGTTGAAAGAGTAGTTACAGTGACAGGAGAGAGGATCAAGAATCCGGGGAACTTCATAGTCAAGATAGGAACTCCCATCAAGGAACTGATCGATTACTGCGGTGGTGTTACGGCAGACGATATCACAATTAAAACAGGCGGTCCAATGATGGGCATCGAGCTGACAGATACCGATGTGCCCGTAATAAAGGCAACTAACGGAATCATCGCATGTGACAAGGATCATTTTGAAACACTCAGCTGTATCAAGTGCGGCCGCTGTGTGGATGTATGTCCGATGGAACTCAAACCGCTTTACTTCGCGAAATACCATGATGAAAGTAACTGGCAGGGCATGCTGGATATGAACGTACGTGACTGCATTGAATGCAGAAGCTGCGAATATATCTGCTCATCCAAGATCCCGCTGGTCGCGAAGATAAAAGCCGGGAAATCTGCGATAATGGAGATGAATAGAAAGTAATGCTTGTAACGAAACTAAAAGATAAAGATACGCTGGTATCGCTGATCACCGGAAAAGCATTCGTCATCAACTGCCATGGATGCAAGGAGGTCGGTTTTCCTGAGAAGGAAGCTGAAGAGTTTCAGAAGGAACTGTTCAGAGAGGGGAAGATAACCGGCGTTCTGACGACCGATTATATCTGCAATCCTGAGAATCTGAAACTGCACCTGGATATGCGCAGCAAAGAGATCGACGAGGCGGACTGCGTACTCGTATTCTCCTGCGGTGTCGGAGTGCAGACAGTTTCTGAGCACCTTGAGACCAAGCGCGTCTACGCGGCGTGCGATACTTTTGCCGTTCCCGGCGGACAGGGGGTTACTCCTCTGGAGTACGACTGCAAACAGTGCGGTGAATGCTACCTCAATCTTACAGGCGGAATCTGCCCGCTTACAGCCTGTTCGAAGAGTCTCGTCAACGGTCAGTGCGGCGGTGCAAAGAACGGCAAGTGTGAAGTTGATCCCAATATGGAATGTGGCTGGGAGCGCATTCAGAGGCGTCTGGCGATGGTCGGGCGTCTTGATGCGCTGAGATGTCCCGTTCAGATCCGCGACTACGGCAACGAAGTCGATGCAGCGGAATGACATAAAATAATAGATTAGGAGTTAAGTATAGATGAAAATAACTGATCGTTTTTCAAAAGGTGAATTTGTCGTTACTGCTGAGGTCGGTCCTCCTAAAGGGTTCCATGTCGACGAGCTCGTGGCAGAAGCGAAAGAATATCTGAGCGATATCGATGCAGTGAACGTCACTGACAACCAGTCTTCAGTCATGCGCCTGAGTTCTCTGGGCTTCTGCAAGGCTCTGAAGGATGCCGGACTTAATCCTATCTTCCAGCTGACCTGCCGTGACCGCAACCGGATGGCTCTGGAGTCAGATCTGCTGGCCGCTGCTCTGTTTGGTATAGATAACGTATTATGCCTTACCGGCGACCATACAAAACTTGGAGATCATCCCGGTGCCAAGCCGGTCTTTGATCTTGACTCAGTCTCTCTGCTCCACACAGTACGTGAACTGGAAAGAGGTGTGGATCTAGGAGGAAATGAGCTTGTAGGTGAGCCTCCGGTCTTTGCAAAAGGCGCTGTCGTTTCGCCTTGCAGTGATTCTGTCGATGCTCAGCTTGCAAAGATGGAGCGCAAGGTAATGGCCGGTACTGAGTTCTTCCAGACTCAGGCTGTGTTTGATCCCGAAAGATTCATCTCTTTCATGGAAAAGGCCAAACAGTTTGGAGTACCTGTCCAGGTTGGTGTCATTATTCCGAAGAATGTAGGAATGGTACGTTACATGAGCCAGAACGTAGCCGGTATCGTCGTTCCTGATTCGATAATAGATGAACTCAAGGCGGATAAAGAGAAGACAAAAGCAGGTGTGACAGGCGTAGAGATCGCTGCACGCATCATACGCGAGTGCAGGCCATACTGCCAGGGCGTTCACATTATGGCTCTAGGATGGGAGGCAAAGGTGCCTGAGATCCTGAAGCTGGCCGGTATATGAGACTCAGCAGCTTATTGAACTATATATGTAGAAGAGGATGCATCATATTTTGATGCATCCTCTGTTGTCTAATGCAGGTTGTTGGTCTGAGATAACATCTCAGACCAGAGTTCAGATGTTCTTCCGGCGCTGTTCTCTGGAATGAGAGGCGATGACAGTCTCTCCGTCAGGAACAGAATGTGTTAGCCACACGTTTCCCCCGATAACACAGTCATTTCCGATCCTGGTATCTCCTCCGAGAATTGTAGCTCCGGAATAAACGACGACGTTATTGCCTATATCAGGATGTCTCTTTATCCCTTTGACCAGGCTTCCGTCTTCAGCGACCTCAAAACTTCTGGCTCCGAGAGTCACATGCTGATAGAGTTTGACATGTTCACCGATAGTTGTAGTTTCGCCTATAACTACGCCTGTACCGTGGTCGATGAAGAAACGTCTTCCGATCGTAGCACCGGGATGTATGTCTATACCGGTCTCTCTATGAGCGTATTCTGTCATGATCCTCGGGATGAGAGGGATCTTCTTTACATAGAGTTCATGAGCTATCCGGTATACTCCGATAGCCTTGAATGCAGGATATGTCAGGATGATCTCGTCAGTGCTCTTTGCTGCAGGATCCCCTTCATAAGCTGCTTGAACGTCAGAGATAAGGATCTCCTTTATATCAGGCAGTCTGGATAAGAGCCAGTCAGCTGTATCTGCAGAATCTTTTTTATCAAGAACATAATTCAAGGTAGTAGTGAGATATTCTTCTGCATTATCAAGATAGTTGGCTGCTGTGCGTTCGCATACATCACAGGGGAAGGAGGGACATATGAATCTTGGAAACATAGAAGCCAGAAGATACTGCAGGGATTTTTCTGTATATTCACGCAGACCGGAGTAATCTTTTGATTCCTCACTGTCCAGTGCATCAAGTTTGGAGATTATAGAGCCCTTATCTGTCATCGGTTATTCCTCAAAGAGTTTTGTTGAAAGATATCTGTCGCCTGTATCCGGAAGGAGGGCAACGACAGTCTTGTTGCTGAATTCTGGACGTGAACCAATCTTCACAGCAGCTGCAAGTGCAGCACCGGAGGTGATCCCGCAGAGATAACCTTCTTTCCGGGCTAGAAGCCTGCCCATACGATATGCTTCTTCGTTTTCGATAGTGATTATTTCATTGTATACCGAAGTGTCCAGTGCGTCAGGCACGAAACCAGCTCCGATTCCCTGAAGGTCATGGGCTCCGGGTTTGCCTCCTGAAAGGACAGGCGATCCGGCGGGTTCTACTCCTGCTATCCAGATGGAAGGGTCTTTCTCTTTTAGGAATCTTCCGGTTCCGGTTATAGTTCCTCCGGTACCGATACCTGCAACGAAACAGGAGACATCTCCTTCTGTGTCGGTCCATATCTCAGGACCTGTAGTCCTGTAATGTGCTTCCGGGTTGGCGGGGTTTACAAACTGCCCCGGCACAAATGCTCCCGGAATAGACGAAGCAAGCTCCTCTGCTTTTGCAATGGCTCCAGACATCCCGAGAGCGCCGTCTGTAAGCACAAGATCTGCTCCATAAGCTCTCATGAGCCGTTTTCTTTCTTCTGACATGCTGTCAGGCATCACGATGATCAAGTGATACCCTCTGGATGCTGCGACAGCAGCCAGACCGATACCGGTGTTTCCGGATGTTGGCTCAATTATCACCGAACCATCCTTAAGTAGTCCGCGCTGCTCAGCATCATTTATCAAGGAAAGACCGATACGGTCTTTAGATGAACCGGCCGGATTGAGGTATTCAAGTTTTGCGAGAAGTCTGCATGATAACGAGAATTCCGATTCTATTTTTTTCAGTTCCACCAGAGGGGTGTTCCCGATAAGCTCTTCGATAGAAGATGGTATTCTTTTGGACATAGTTAAACCTCGTATTCGTTTCTTTAGATATTTTATCATAATAAAAGTGTTGATTGACTTTTTGCATATGGTTTTTTATAATATCTAGGCATGTTAAGTGAGACACTAGCTCAGGCGGCAGAGCACCTGCCTTTTAAGCAGGGTGTCCGGAGTTCGAATCTCCGGTGTCTCACCAGGAACCAAGGTGATACCTTGGTTCTTTTTTTATCTGAAATATAGAACAAAGTAAGAGACAGTCGCGCAGAGAATGAAAAAAGTTCAAATTTGAATGATATAATTAATCGGTTTGATAAGCGGAAGGCGGGAACAACTAATTGAAGAAGACTAGGATTAACAATCTGCTATCGTACATGATCATTCCGCTGGCTGCGGTCTGGTCAGAGATTGCTATACATTTCAGGATGCAGACCGAACCTCAGTTCTGTCCGCTTTACATAGTGTTTGCATTATCTGCAGGGTTCTTTTTCAGCCTCATCCATGCTGTACTGAACGGAAAGGCGGAAAAGACAGTCAGGATCATCACGCTATTTCTTATCTGGCTCATCTTTGCTGCTGAGAGCGTGGGATATTTGATCCTTCAGGAGTACTATCCTGCATCAAGTCTCGGAACTGCTGCAGAGAACAGACTTTACGATTATCTGGATATAATTATTTCTACTGTGAAACAGGAGACAGTGTATCTCCTCGTTCTGATTGTTCCTTTCATAATAGGGTGTGTGTTGCCGGCGAGAGACCTGATTTCACCAAAAAGCAAAAAATCTGGCAAAAAGAGAAACTCTGCTGATGGATTGAAGACAGGAAAGAGGATCGTTGCTCTCATCTGCGCATTGCTTTTTATGTTCGGATTCCATTATCTCGGTAAATGGATGCTCGCTTTTGACTGGGGCGGAGGGGATCTTACTCCGGAGAAGCTTTACTATATGGATGAGAACCTCGAACTGCAGGAGGAAAGACTCGGGCTTCTTACCATGTTGAGGCTCGATATTATACACACGCTCTTTCCGGATACTGTAGCTGTACCGGATATTTCTCAGATACCTGAAGAAGCTGAACCGGAACCGGCTGAACCCATTCCTGATCCGGTAGACCGTTCGCCTCATGTCATGGACGTCGATCTGGATTCGCTGTCTGAGAGTTCAAACAGCAAAGTCGCCTGGCTGGCTTCTTATATGAATACTGTGAAGCCGACTAAAAAGAATGATTATACAGGCATGTTCAACGGATACAATGTAGTATTTCTGAGCCTGGAGGCTTTCTCGGGAGCTGCCATCAGCGAGGAACTGACACCCACATTGTATAAACTGTCAAACGAATGTTTTGTCTTCAATAACTTCTATACACCGCTCTACTACGGCAGCACCAATGCAGGTGAATGCCAGAATCTGCTGGGTCTGTATCCGAAGCAGGGAAGTCCCATGAGCCTTCAGGAGAGCGGACGGCTTGGTACAAACTGTTATTTCTCTTTGGGACCTCAGCTGTCAAAGCTCGGTTATCACAACATCGGCTTTCACAACGGGTGGGAGATGTATGACCGGGCTGAAACTATGTGGAACCTAGGGTATAGTGACTGGTATTATCTGGCGAATGGTCTGAAAGCGGAAAAAACCGCTTCCGGAAATTATAAATGGCCGCAGCGCGATACTTTTATGATCGAGAATACGCTTGATATGTATGTCAATGACAGCGTACCATTCAATGCGTATTATATGACGATATCCGGTCATACACCTTATTCATGGAGCTGGGTCGCTCTTCAGTATAAAGATGAACTTGCTGATTACGACTGGTCTTCGACTACCAAGGCATATGTGGCTACTGTGATGGAAGTTGACAGGGCACTTGCAGCATTGCTGAAAGGATTGGAAGAAGCCGGACAGCTGGACAGAACACTGATCGTCGCTGTTGCTGACCATATCCCTTACACAGGGGTTGAGATACTTGGGGAATTGACGGGAAATTATTATGGTACTTCTGACATGGCCAGAAACTGCAATGAGCGATATCTGGATACAGAAGTCTACCGCAATACACTTATAATGTGGACAGGCTCTATGAAAGAGAAAGTCGAAATAAATAAAGTGTGTACCCAGGTAGACATACTGCCTACAGTACTGAATCTGCTTGGACTGGAATATGATTCCAGGATGCTTCCCGGTACCGATATGCTGAGCAGTGATCCCGGGCTGGTCATCTTCTATTCAAAGAGCTGGAGAAGTGACAACGGACTTTACAATTCGTTTACTCAGGAGTTTACCCAAAGAGAAGGTTTGCACATGTCTGATGAAGCTATTCAGGCATATGTAGATAAAATGAATAAGATCGTTGAATGCAAGAGAGACATGACTCAATTGATCCTTCAGACGGATTTTTATGATCTTGTATTCTCCGGATAGAACTAACTGAACATCAAAAGAAACTCTACCGCAACAGGTGTTACGGTAGAGTTTCTTTTTTAAGGAATTATTCTTAGAAAACGCCCTGCTCCATCATGGCAGTAGCGACCTTCTTGAAGCCTGCAATATTGGCGCCGGCAATAAGGTCATATCCGAGACCGTATTCTTCAGCAGCTTCTGCAGAAGCATTGTGAATGTTTATCATCATTCGTTTCAGGTGCTCATCCACTTCTTCAGCTGTCCATACCAGACGCTCGGAGTTCTGGGCCATCTCAAGTGCTGAAACGCCTACGCCGCCTGCATTGACGGCCTTGGAAGGAGCAACGATAATATCATGCTCTCTCAGATAAGCCTGAGCGTCAGCCTTTGTAGGCATGTTGGAGACTTCAAAGTAATACTTGACTCCGGAGTCTACTATCTTTTTAGCGTCTTCCAGTTCGACTTCGTTCTGGGTAGCAGCCGGCATGAAGATATCAACATCCTTGACTCCCCAGATCTTTTCTCCGGGATAGAACTCGCAGCCGAATCTGTCTGCATAAGCCTTGACTCCGGTGTGTTTCTCTCTCATCTCCAGGAGGTAATTGATCTTTTCTTCTGTACTGATCCCGTCTGGATCATGTACGTAGCCTTCTCTCCCGGAGATATAGCAGCAGATCGCTCCGAGTTCAGTAGCTTTCTTGATGATTCCCCAGGAAACATTGCCGTATCCTGAAACGCCGATGCGTTTTCCTTCAATGGTGTCACCTTCGTGTTTAAGAGCTTCGCAGAGATAATAGATCGCGCCGTAACCGGTCGCTTCGGGACGAATAAGGGAACCGCCGTATGTAAGGCCCTTGCCTGTGAATACACCGTTCTCCCATACTCCTTTGAGCCTTCTGTACTGACCGTACATATATCCGATCTCGCGGCCTCCGACACCCATATCTCCGGCAGGTACATCGATATCAGGTCCTATATATCTGTACAGTGCAGAAACGAAGCTCTGGCAGAAGCGCATTATCTCAGCGTCCGATTTTCCTGCGGGATCAAAGTCAGAACCGCCTTTTGCCCCGCCTATGGGAAGACCGGTGAGGCTGTTCTTGAAGATCTGTTCAAATCCGAGAAACTTGATTATGCTCTCATTTACATTTGACTGGAATCTGATACCGCCCTTGTAGGGACCGATAGCGCCGTTGAACTGGCAGCGCCATCCGCGGTTGGTGTGGTATTTGCCGTTGTCATCCATCCAGACGACACGGAATGTGAACATTCTCTCGGGCTCAACGATGCGGTTGAGCAGATTGGCAGCCTCATACTCAGGATGAGCATCGATTACAGGAGAGATTGATGCAAGTACTTCTTCAACAGCCTGTATGAATTCCGGCTGCGTAGAGTTCTTTTTGCGCACTCCTTCAAGCACGCTTTCGATATAAGCGTTCATAATGACATTCTCCTAAAACAGAATGAAAATATTCCATAAATAGAATTATATCCGCGGTATGAGCATGCGTAAACTGAGTACAAGAAACTTTGGGGGATTATATATCTGGAAGTGCTCTTCAGCGATTTAATTCGGTAAAATTGCGAAATGTAAATGGATATAAGAAAAGACACAGGCTTCATCGCCTGTGTCTTTGAGGTTTGTTTACAGTGTTGTCAGAGTGAGAGACTGATATCTCTTGCATCGGCTTTAGCCGTAGCACTGAGTTCCTGTCTGAGCTCGTCGTCAGTGATGAGACCGTCACGCTTGACTGCCATGGTCATTGCTTCCATCTCTACAGTAAGATCCAGTTTCTCGTCTTCAAAGAGCTTCTGATAGAACTTGTCCAGAGCTTTATCTACATCTTTAAGATAGTTTATTACTCTGGCACTCATGTTGCCTGAATCAGTTCCGCTCTTCTCTACTTTCTCATATTTCTCCAGGACCAGATTGATCGTGGGGAGATAGTATGTCAGGAACTGACGTGCAGCAGTTATGCTCTTTGGCTGTTCGATTAATGCTTTGAAAATCTTGTCACAGGTCCTGCAGATGGAATACCCGTAATCCCTGATCTCAGTATTCTTGATCCTTCCAAGGATGCTGCGTATGGAGATGACTCTGGCTTTTCCGTTTGTGATGAGCGTTGCCTGATCTGCAGAGAGACTTTCGGTCGAAATCTTATCTCCGGACCTCTCGCCTCCGTTGAGAGAATAAACTACCAGAGCGACGACTAAAGCGATAACGGCGAGGCCGATCAGTCCTCCGCCCAGAAGGAGGAGCCTTCCGAGCTGGGGCAGTACCCACAGGCAGAGCCCGCATGCCAGCATGAACATCAGGCACCCTGACATTCCGTATTTAGGACGTCTGTTCAATTGATTTCCTCCAAATACTTATTGTTGCACTATGCCGGAAGATTATCCTCTAATCTCGAGCAGTTTCTGCTTGAGTTCAGTCTCGATCTTTCCGAGGGTGTTCTCCGCTTCAAGACGTTTCTGGCGTCCTTCCTCCTGGATCCTGATGACTTCATCCAGAGTCTCTATGAGTCTGCGGTTGGCTTCTTCTACAGTTTCGATATCCACGATTCCGCGCTCGCTCTCCTTGGCGATTGCTACAGTGCCCATCTGGAGGGTCTCAGCATTCTGCTTGAGGAGCTCATTGGTCAGATCACTGACTTCCTTCTGGGCTTCCATTGCTTCCTTGGAGTGGGCGAGGCCCATAGCGAGGACCATCTGGTTCTTCCAAAGCGGAATGGTGTTGTTGATGGTCGTCTGGATCTTCTCGACCATGAGGGTATCGCCGTTCTGGATGAGACGGATCTCAGGGGCCATCTGGATGCTTATCTCTCTGGTCAGCTGCAGGTCATAGAGTTTCTTCTCAAATCTGTCGCAGAGGTTTGCAAAGTCGTTGGCAGCCTGTGCATCTTCCGCCAGTCCGGAAGCCTCGGCTTTTTCTTTGAGCGCCTTCAGGGTCGTGCTGCGCTCTTCTTCTAGACGCTTCTTGCCGGCGATGATATACATGGACAGTTCCTTGAAATAGGAGAGGTTCAGATCATACATCTGATCGAACATTACGATGTCCTTGAAAAGTGTATTCTGATGATCTTTCAGAGCTTCAGCTATCTTCTCAACGCTGGAAGACGCAGAATCATACTTGGTCTGGAGCTTCGCTATAGTGGCTTTCGGTTTCTTGAAAAGACCGAGGAAACCTTTGTTATCCTCTTCTTTTATGGAGAAACCCTTGAGCTCGACTACCAGGTCGGAGATTTTATCGCCGATCTCGCCGAGGTCCTTGGTACGAACGCTCTGAAGTGTCGTGTCGGAGAAGGACGCGATCTTTTCCTGGGCGGCTGCACCGTACTGCAGGATGACATTAGTGTCGCGGAGATTAATCTTCTGGCTGAAGCTGTCGACTTCTGCTTTTTCTTCCGCTGTTAGATTGTCTTCGCTCAGATAATCGGAGCTAACGGAGGTCTCCTCCGGAGCGGCTACGATAGGAGTGAGCGTTGCTTCCTCGAATGTCGTAGGATCCAGTGTGGGGGTCGGCAGTTCGAGAGAAATTCCATTGTTCTCGGGCATTTTATTACCTCCGGTAAACGTTATTATATTTCAGATGCTTATATGTATCCGTATGATTGGATTATATCATATGCCCCTGAATAATACACAAGATAAACAGCAAAATACACACTGCTCACAGTGCAGTGCGAGCAAAATAGAATCAGGTGAACGATCAGAAGAAAAGCGGCATCGGAAAGATGCCGCTATAGAGGATGTGATTCTTTTTAGTTGAGTGATCAGAGTGAACGTGAGTCGATCTCTTCCCGGATCCTTGAGATGAACTCTTCTGCGGACATCGTTCCTTCATCACCGTTCTTGCGGCTTCTCAGGGATATTGTGCCGGCTTCGGCCTCTTTGTCACCGACTACAAGCATGTACGGGATCTTCTGCAGCTGAGCTTCACGGATCTTGTATCCCATCTTCTCGTTCCTTGTGTCAGCTTCTGCTCTGATGCCTGCTGCTTCCAGTTTGGCGAGGAGCTCATTAGCATATTCCGCATGTTTCTCAGAGATCGGGATTACCATTGCCTGTACAGGAGACAGCCATGTCGGGAAGGCTCCGGCAAAATGCTCTGTAATGATGCCGATGAATCGCTCGATGGAACCGAAAACGACACGGTGTATCATGACGGGTGTATGTTTTTCACCGTCATCACCGACATATTCTATATTGAATCTGCCGGGAAGCTGATAATCGAGCTGTATTGTACCGCACTGCCATGTGCGGTTCAGACAGTCGCTGATGTGGAAGTCGAGCTTCGGACCGTAGAAGGCTCCGTCGCCGGGATTGACTTTATACTCTTTGCCTATGCTGGTGATGGCGTCAGCAAGAGCTGCTGTTGCGATATCCCAGTCTTCAACAGATCCGATATGATCGTCAGGCATGGTCGAGAGTTCGATATGGTACTTCAGGCCGAAGAGCGAATAGACTTCATCGAAAAGCTGAGCGATCCTGATTACTTCGTCCTTGATCTGATCTTTTGCAAGCAGGATGTGTGCGTCATCCTGAGTAAAGCAGCGGACGCGGAACATTCCATGCAGGGCACCGGACAGCTCATGGCGGTGAACCAGTCCGAGTTCACCGTAGCGCAGAGGAAGATCACGGTAGGAGTGAGGAGCCAGGTCATAAACAAGGATACTGCCGGGGCAGTTCATGGGCTTGATGGCGAAATCTTCGCCGTCAATGAGTGTAGTATACATATTGTCCTTGTAATGATCCCAGTGTCCGGATGTCTCCCAAAGAGTGCGCTTCATGATCTGGGGAGTAGAGATCTCGACATAATTCCATTTCTTGTGCACACCTCTCCAGTAATCGATCAGTGTGTTGCGCAGAACCATGCCTTTGGGAAGGTAGAAGGGAAATCCCGGAGCTTCATCGCGGAATGCAAACAGACCGAGATCCCTGCCGAGTTTTCTGTGATCTCTCTTACGTGCTTCTTCAAGCATCGTAAGATAATCGTTAAGTTGAGAAGCTTTCGGGAATGAGATGCCGTATACTCTCTGCAGCATCTTGTTATTGGCGTCGGCTCTCCAGTATGCTCCAGTGACGTTCAGAAGCTTGACTGCTCCGATCCTGCCTGTGCTCATTACATGAGGACCGGCGCAAAGATCCGTGAAGTCTCCCTGACTGTAGAACGAGATATCCTCATCATCCGGGAGTTCTGATATCAGTTCTTCCTTGTAGGGATTTCCGGCCATTTTTGCCAGAGCTTCCTGTCTGCTGAGAACGAAGCGTTCGATAGGATAGTCTTCCTTGATGATCTTACGCATCTCGTCTTCTATCTTAACGAGGACTTCCGGAGTGAAGGTAACATCACAGTCAATATCATAATAAAAGCCGTTTTCGATAGCAGGCCCTATAGTGAATAATGTCTGGGGATAGAGGCGCTGAATGGCCTGAGCCATTACGTGAGATGTTGAATGCCAGTAAGCGTGTTTGCCGTCGGGATCATCAAATGTGAGCACAGACAGCTCACAGTCTTCCGTAATAGGAAGACGCAGATCCATGACTTCTCCGTTCACCGAGACGGCACATGCAGCCTTGGCGAGACCGGAACCGATGCTCTGAGCCACCTCTAGACCGGTGACGCCGCAAGGATATTCCCTGACGTCTCCTCTGAGATTGATCTTGATGTTTGCCATATGTAGATTCCTCCGAAATAAAGATTCAAAATAAAAAAGCCCATCCCTGAAACGGGATGGGCTGATACCCACGGTTCCACCCGAATTGCGCTTAAAAAGCGCCACTCATTGCAGCTGTATCGGGCTGACCCCGTCTTCCGTTCGCGGAAGATCCTCGGCGGTGGTGTCAGTTTCGGAGCTCCTGCGCCTTCCCAGCTTATGCGGCGCTCTCTGTGAGGAACTGTCCGGACTGCTCGTCCGCTTCAACGGATGTATTTACATAACTATGATGAAAATATCACAGCGTACTGTCTGTGTCAAGGAGATGCAGGGGTGTTGAGTTGACTTTGTAACCAATTTATTATTTAATATATTTGGTGTTTTTTTGTTAGATACGGCTGAACATATTTATAGCCGGGTCTGGCGACAATATATATTCTTTTTACATAGAAAAACTGAAAGGTGAATTGAAACAATGGTACCTATTTCCGTAGCCGTTGTTTCAGCAATCATAACGGCCATCATTATTGGGACCGTTTGCTTTTTCGTTGGTATTTCACACAGACGTAGAGTAGCTGAAGCTAAGATCGGCTCCGCAGAGTTGGAGGCGACCCGTCTTGTTAATGATGCGATAAGTTCTGCTGAACAACGTAGAAAAGAAGTAATACTCGAAGCCAGAGATGAGATATACAAGCTCAGATCTGAATCAGAAGCTGAGCTCCGCGAACGCAGGAGCGAAGTTCAGAGACAGGAAAGGCGTCTCACTCAGAGAGAAGAGACACTCGATAAGAAACAGGAACAGAACGAACTTGAAACCGCAAGGCTTCAGAAGAGAAGCGAGCAGCTTGAACAGAAGATCCGTGAAGCAGATGAGCTAAGGGATAAACAGGCTGAGACACTGGAGAAGATCTCCGGACTCACAGCGGATCAGGCAAGGGAAGTTCTTCTCAGCAAAGTGGATGAATCCCTGGATCACGAGAAAGCAGTCAAGATCAACGCATATAAGCAGGATCTTGCTGATGAATGCGACAATATCGCGAAAAATATCCTCAGTGTAGCTATAGCCAGATGTGCTGCTGATCATTCTTCTGAAACAACAGTTTCAGTAGTGTCACTGCCTAACGATGAGATGAAGGGCAGGATCATCGGAAGAGAAGGAAGAAACATAAGGGCTATCGAGAACGCTACCGGTGCTGACCTGATCATAGATGATACACCGGAAGCGATAGCTATCTCCTGTTTTGACCCAGTCCGCAGAGAGATCGCCAGGATCACTCTTGAGAAACTCATCCAGGACGGCCGTATCCATCCTGCACGCATAGAGGATTGTCTTGACAAGGCCAAAAAAGAAGTCGAGGCAAAGATCAGGAAAGAGGGCGAGAGAGTCGTAATGGAAGTCGGAGTCCATGGACTCAATCCCGATCTGATCAAGATACTCGGAAGGCTCTACTACAGGACCAGTTACGGGCAGAACTGTCTGAACCATTCTGAAGAAGTTGCACTTCTGTCCGGACTTATTGCTTCAGAACTCGGTCTGGATACAACACAGGCTAAGAGAGCCGGTCTTCTCCACGATATAGGCAAAGCCCTTGACCACGAGTACGAGGGGACACACATTCAGCTTGGCGTCGAGATCGCTAAGAGATACAAAGAGTCGCCGGAGATCATTCATGCAATAGAAGCCCATCATAACGATGTTGAACCAGAGTCTCCTCTGGCATATGTCATAATGGCAGCTGACGCGATCTCAGCATCACGTCCTGGAGCCAGAAGTGAGAATCTTGAGAACTACATCAAGAGGCTTGAGAAGCTGGAAGAGATCGCCAACAACTACGAGGGAGTCGACAGTTCCTACGCTATTCAGGCTGGCAGAGAGATCAGGATTTTTGTCAAACCGGAACAGGTGTCGGATGACAAACTCACTGTTGTGGCTCATGATATTGTTGAGCGCATCGAAGATGAGATCAGCTACCCCGGACAGGTCAAGGTCAATGTCATACGTGAGAGCCGGGCAGTAGATTACGCAAAATAAATCATCAGGAATACAGCACGCCGCTTTCTTCACGGAGAGCGGCGAAGTTTTTAGGAAACGGAACAGACATTTGGCAGTCAATACAGAGAAAACAGCATTTCTGGACAGGAGCGTCAGCACATTAAAAGGTGTAGGCGTCAGACGCAGTTCGCTCTATTCCAGAATGGGAATAAAGACGATCGGCGATCTTCTCAGGCATTACCCGAGAGGATACACTGACTATTCCTTATGCGATGATATTCAGACTGCTGATGACGGTCAGTATGTAGCAATAAAAGCATCAGTCGAATCGAAAACTTCTCCTGTCCGCATAAAAGGCGGAAGGACAATGCAGAGAGTTCACGCTACCTCAGAAGACGGGACACCGCTGGAGTTCACATATTTCAACAATCCTTATGCTACTGCTAAGCTGGAACCGGGAAGCGAGCATGTCTTTTACGGTAGGATCAGCAAGGATCTTCTGTCTGCTAGGATGATCAATCCTGTCATCGTTCAGGAGAGCGAGAAAGAGACACTTACACCACAGTACAGTCTCACAGAAGGCCTTTCATCAAGAATGGTTGCAACGAATGTGAGGCAGATCCTGGATGATGCGGAGTATAAGGCACATGAGATTCTTCCTGCAGAAATCGTAGACGAGTATGCGCTGATGCCGGCTGAGGAAGCATTCCGGAAGGTCCACTTCCCGAATAATATGAAGGAAGCAGAAGAAGCCAGAAGAAGACTGGTTTTTGAGGAACTGCTGACTATGTCCCTGGGAATTAAACTCAGGAAGACAGTAAGTAGTTCCGGGAAGGAACCGTATGACTACACAGATGCTTCAGAGTACTGCAGTGTGCTTCCTTTTGAACTGACATCGGCACAGAAAAAGTGTATTGAGGAGATAGCTGCCGACTTCAGAAGCGGACATGCGATGAGCAGGCTTCTTCAGGGCGATGTGGGAAGCGGGAAAACGGCGGTTGCTGCTGCAGCTGTCTATCTGGCATGGAAAAACGGACATCAGAGCGCTGTTATGGTTCCGACTGAAGTGCTTGCAGAACAGCACGCCGAGACTTTCAGCAGGTTTCTCGAGCCTCTTGGAATGACTGTAGGACTTCTGACCGGATCGGTAAAAGGAAAACCAAGAAAAACGATACTCTCCCAGATAGAATCAGGCGGTGCTGATCTGGTAATCGGTACTCATGCAGTTATTTCCGAAGGTGTATCATTTAAAGATCTGGATCTTGTAATCACAGACGAGCAGCACAGGTTCGGAGTTGCTCAGCGAGCTGCACTTGGTGAAAAAGGCGGTCAGGTACATACTCTGGTGATGTCTGCTACACCGATACCGAGGACTCTCTCGCTTATCATTTACGGAGATCTTGACATTTCTGTGCTTGATGAGCTTCCGAAAGGCAGAAAACATATCAGGACAGTACTTGTAGATGAATCGTACCGCGAACGGTATCTGGGATTCGTCAGAAAAACGGTAGAAGAAGGACATCAGGTATATATAGTATGCCCGCTAATTGAGGACAGCGAAGCGCTTCCGGATACACTGTCTGCAATGGAGTATTATGAGGAACTCAGAACCAAATGGCTGGCAGGAATGGAAGTCGGGCTGCTTCACGGCAGGATGACATCTGCTGAAAAAGGCGAGCTCATGGAAAGATTCCGTTCCGGAGACGTCAGTGTGCTGGTCTCCACGACAGTAATAGAAGTCGGTGTAGACTGCCCAAATGCTACGCTTATGATAATTGAAAATGCTGAGAGATTCGGACTCTCGACTCTGCACCAGCTCAGAGGCCGTATCGGCAGAGGAGAAGCACAGAGCTGGTGTGTTCTTGTCTCATCTTCCGGTACTGCCAACGCTCAGAAGAGACTGGAACTGCTGACGCAGACTGACGACGGCTTCAAGATAGCCATGGAAGACTTGAAAATGAGAGGACCGGGAGACTTCCTCGGCAGCCGTCAGCACGGACTTCCGGATCTCAGTGTCGCTGATATTGCTGACGATGAGAAGACACTGTATACTGCAAATGACGCTGCACAGAAGATACTGGATAAGGATCCAGGATTAGAAAACAATCCGGAGCTGATGGCGTCGGTAAGAAAACTATTTAACAGATCAGGGCAGGTACTCAATTGAAGAAAAGGATCATAGCAGCGGCTGCTGCTCTAATACTGATCGCCGGAATGATGTTTCCGGCTTTTGCGTCACCGACTCAGATCGAACTTGGAGTTGAGGTCACGGCGACTGCAGCTTACATTGTCAATGAGGATACCGGAAGAGTCATTTACGAAAAGAATGCTGACAAAAGGATCGCACCTGCATCGACGACAAAGATCATGTCAGCAGCTCTGGCTATGACCATGTGCGATGATATTGAAAACACTATGGTGACTACGCCTTACGACCTCTGGGTTGAATTTGACGGGATAGATATCTCAAGCGCAGGCATACATGGCGGAGAGACTATGTCTATGAGCGATCTTATTCACTGTATGCTTCTGGCTTCTGCAAATGAAGCCGCGTCTGCTGTAGCCGGTTACTTCGGAAGAGAGTCGTTTATAGCTGCAATGAATCAGAAAGCTAAGGAGCTGGGATGCACTGGAACGCACTTTACTAATCCTCACGGACTTGACGATAGCGAACACTATTCTACTGCCAGAGATCTTTACAAGATAACGCAGTGGGCGATGTCTGTACCCGGATTCAGCGATATCGTATCACTGAGTTCGTATACGCTTCATGAGACCAATGTCCATGATGAAAGAGATATCTATACGACTATCCAGCTGCAGTCAACATATTCGGGCTATTATACAAGATATATAAAAGGAATCAAGACAGGCACTACGGATGACGGCGGAAGATGCCTGATAACCCGGGGCGAGAGTGGAGGGATGACTTTCACTGCCGTGCTGATGGGCTGCCCGATGGAGATCGACACAAGAGTATGGGAAGAAGGACAGTCTGCCTTCACAAACGCAAGACTCGTGCTGGACTGGTGTTTTGACAATACAGCTATTACCGAGATCGTCAGAAAAGGAACTCCTGTCACAGAGACTTCTCTGAAGTATGCAAAACATAAGGATTACCTGATGCTTTATTCTTCCATTCCTGTATCCACTATTCTTCAGACACATACGGGAGAGGATCCGGAGATAATCTATGAGACAGAGATCCCCGAATCAGTGGAAGCCCCTGTCAGCAGCGGACAGGTCATCGGAAAAGCCAAGGTATTCTCAGACGGAATGTACATCGGCGATATCGAGCTTGTCGCAATGGAGGATATAGAGAAGAGCTACTTCATCTATTACATGGACGTTATCAACAGGATATTGACCTCAAGGCCGGCGATAGTCGTCTATGCAGTTTTCCTCGTGCTTGCATCCGTCTACAGCTACTACATGCTCGTGATAGTCAAACGCAAGGAGAACGAGATCAGAAAGAGAGCAGAACAGCGCATCCAGCGCGAAAGACAACATGAACATCGGAGAGACAGAAACAGACCCAGGATGTGACCTGAACAGGAGTCGGAATGAAGATCGCATTGACAATTGGATCTATAGCGATAGTACTGCTTGCACTGCTGACAGCTTTCTGTCAGGGAAGACTTTCCATGAGAGAAGAAGGAGAGATCAGATATTCTGATACTGTCCTGCCTGATGGTGTAGAATACCCTGGCAAACTGTGCGGTGTAACGTTTGATTACAGTGCCGGATCGATGGAGCGGCATACTGAGTTTTATATTGAGGTGACTCCGGATGAGATCATAAGCTGCAGTTACTGGCTTCCTTTCAGGAATAACATCACTGTCAGAGAGCATGCAAATATCAGCGCGAGAAGATGGGAACAGCTTGAAAGGATAATTCTTATCCTTTTTCCTGAGATGGAACCGTATGAGGAAGAACAGCTTCCTGCAGAAGATAGCTCTGAAAGGGAGTATTTACTGGACGGAGGATTTAAGAAGAATCTCTTCCTGACATGGATGACTGAAGAGGGAAAAGCTGAGGTGAGATATATAGCACCTTCTGACAGGAAGTTCACGACACTTTTTCTCTTACTGCAGGAGATAGCTCATCCTATCGGCAGGAAGATCCCATGGTATGAATGATCCGTTGTATAAAGCTTAGATGGAAACCCTGCTATATTAACAAAAAACGGCTGCGCTTATCACAGAAGATGAAGCGAAGCCGTTTTTGCTGTTTAAGAAAGGTAAGGGATCAGTCATCAGCGCTTAAGCCGTAGGCTGTGCGCTGATCATTGGTAAGATCCCATCCGTTCAGAAGTTCTCTGGCACGTTCGACAAGCATCTTTACAGTGTACCTAGGGAAGCTGCCGAGAGATATCGCGTTTTCAGAGGTGCTTGTGCACAGGAAGAGATCGTTGCTGTTCTGATAGCCGACACAATTGTGAAGATACGCTGTGATTCCCCAGTCTGAAGTACTGATGAGGTTAAGAGTATCATCTATTGATACTATGAAGAAATCCCTGTTGGAAGGAAATTCGATACTGCTTTCCAATGAAATGTTTTCATACAAAGGACTGTAAAGAGCCATATTGTCCAATATATCACCGGTACGGATATCATAACGTCTGAGTCGGTTGTCACTTCCGACTGTTATAAGGTAGTCACTGTTAGGAGTAAATGAAAAATCTTTGATGCGCAAGATGTCTTCTGTAATGGTGAATAGCTCGTTTCCGTCATTATCAGTAACTTTGATCGCACTGTCAGAGATCCTGGCTGCGGCAAAAGACATGTTCCTTGACCAGATCATAGGGAGTTTGTCGTGAATACCGGGACTGAAATTGGAAGAGAGCTCAAGCAGAAGGTCTGTTATGCCGTTCGGCACGTCGAGTCTCGTTCCGATCACAGTATCGATCTTTTTTACCTGCGCAGTTTCAGGAACAACAGCATAGATCATCCCTTCAGGATCGATCACACAGGTTATATCTTTATATGCTCCCGTGAATTTACCGATAAGCGTGCTGTAACGTATCTGCGCTGTTGAATCCATCAGGCACATATAGTATTTCTGTTCCTCAGAGCTTGTGATGTCCTCAGAGTAGACGACACAGTAATTGCCTCTTCCGGCATATGTGCAGAAGACGCTGTCACGGTAATGCTCCGGGCAAGTATAGCTGACTTTCAGTGTCGATATGTCAATGTCCATGAATCCCCACTTATCGGAGGAATACCATGTGAGCAGCAGCTTTCCGTTATAACAGTCGTCTATGTAGCACAGGTTGATATACTCATCGAACAGTTTCTCGGGAAGTATGATCTCACGCATCGGAGATGACCTGGATCCGTCTCCGAGGAGGATGGAGAATCTGCTGTTTCCTTCATACAGGATCGCAACGATACCGTCATTGATATAGGAAGCGGTACGGTATAGATATTTATCAGGATCGGAAAGGACGTGAGTCTTATACTCTGCCCACAGCGGATCGGTTTTGAGCCTACCGTAGCAGATGATTGCCGAAGAACCTTCCTGCAGTGCCCAGACTCTGGAAGAAGAGATCTCAGCTGAAACAAGATCGTTTACATAAACGCGGGAAGAGAACCAGTGAGAAGAATTCGACGTGTTTATAGTCAGCCGCTCTCCGCCTCTGTCGATAGCGATTATTTCATGTGATTCAGATTTTGCATTTACGATGGGTGATTCGGATTCGAACCCGGATATTTTCTCTCCGCTGGCAGGGTCTAGAAGATCGATCTTGTTTGAATATGTACATGCGATCAGCGGGACATTTTCGTCTCCGAGCACGGGAATGAATCTGACTTTATAAGTGCTGTTCACATAGTGTGTATCGTACTTCCAGAGTTCTTTGCCGCTCATGAGTTCGACAGAGCATACAGACAAGAATTTATAAGACATGATCGTCGCATCTGTATGTTCTATTGAGAGGTGGTAGTCTGCATCTTCATAGGAGATATAGTAGGCGTTTTCTTCAGCGGGATGATAGATGGAAACGTTTGTAATTTTGTCGGGAAGCTCGTTGAACATACTGACAAGCCCGCCAGTAAATGTATCTATAACTGCAATAGCAGAGTGATAGGAATCATCGTAATATCCCATGCAGCCTATTAGATATTTGCCGTCGGATGAAATGACCGCATCATCTATATAGGTATATGTCTCAGCATCACTGATCGGAAGGGAAGGAAGAGAGAATTGACGGATGAGTGATCCGTCCGTCAAGGACATCAGGTAACAGTCAGAAGAACATGCTATCAGAACCTCATCAGAAGCGTCAGCTAACACTATGGTGTCCAGATAAGGATGTCCCTGGTCTTGTATGAGGTCATCCATATCAGTATCCCAGACAGGTTCTCCGTTCGAACGGTTAAGACACATAAGATGATTTCCGGACATTATACAGACATTACCGCTGTCAAGAATCCGGAGAGGCTGAGATGAAGGTGAAGTCTCGACCTGTTTTTTCCACAGCTGCTTCATGGAAGAAGTATTCCACAGTGAAACTGTATTCTCATGTGTTATGGAACAAAGAAGCATACCGTCTGAATTGAGGATGAAACCGGAGATATCGGCATTGTGTGAGAGGACGCCGGTGGCTCCTGTAGCTTTATCATCTGACGGAACCGTATAAATGTTTTCTGCATTGGACAGAGCCAGAACTGCCTGCGATACGACAGGTCTGTCCGTTGCTGCAGAAGGAAGAGCTTCCATGGCAAGCTTTACAGCTGAAAATCTGTCCCCAGAATTAAGCAGCCTTCTTGATTCTGCAGCGTAATAGATGGACTGGTTTTTAAGGGACTGGTTATAGTTCGTTCTGATCCTTAAGTTCCTGTTGATAAGCAGTCCGATCTCAAGAGCGGCGAGTAGCACGACTGCGGAAGATGTTATCATCATTTGCCGGACTCGATAACGCTGATCACGCCTGTATAGAGTATCGTATGTACATCCAATGAGTGCTGAGAGTATCCTCAGGATCTCTGTGGGGAATGCCCGAGTCATTCCCAGAAAGCCATTCCCGGCGATATTTGCGGCAAGAGGCTCAAATGTGCGGACGGTGCCGTCCGGAAGTACTTCTTCTGTAAGTGCTTTCGGGAAAGCCTCAGACGGTTCTCCGGAAGCGAGGACAGCCAGAACATGATCCCTGTCATTCTTTGACAGAAAATAGGATATCTCTTCGTTGACCCACTTTGACTGGGCAGCATCTGGAGTGCATACGACAATAAGGTATTCAGAATTGTCCAGTGCATCCTGAATGACTTGAGCCAGATCGCTGGACAGAGTGAGTTCGGACTGATCACGGAAGACGCGGCCAAGTCTCTTCTGACCTTGTTCCCTCAGATCAGCCGGAATGACGTATCTCTCGATAGTCCGCTGCAGTTTTTTAGCAACGAACATATCAAGACGTTTATGTCTATAGCTTATAAAAGCTTTATATTTCTTTTTTGATACCTCATCCATATGTTCAAACTATCCTGTAAGTTCTTTTTTCACTGGAATCAAATCTATAGCACAAATATGAACTCGGATGTTTATTCTTTTTGAGCGGTAATAAGATACCTGTGGATTGTTCCGGATATACGTCCGTCTCTGTCTATGATCTCCTGCAGATAGAGAAGCCTGTCAAAGCATCTTTCCACAGAAAAATCCGGAAACTCCCACTCTATGATCCTTGCAAACCAGACGAATGCGCCGACATCATAGAACTCAATCGGACGGAAAGCCTCCTCTGCCTTGAGTATCTTGAAGCCTGTTTTATGAAAGATTTCGCGCTGAGTACTGAGATTAAGCCCGGGAAATGGTACAGGGGCACCAGGAAGGACCATCTCGACTAGATCACGGTCATTCTCATCACCGACTTGTTCAGTAATGAATATACCGCGCTTCCTGAGGAGACGGAAAGTCTCAGAAGCATCAAAGTCACCGTGCCTGTTAAGGATGATATCAAAAGAGTTGTCTTCAAACGGTATGTGAGAAGCGTCAGAACATTCACTGAACCTGATGCCGAGAGGTTCAAGAGTATTTCTGCACAGTTCTACGTTTGGAGGGAATCCTTCTGTAGCTGTGGTATGTTCATAAGGGTGTCCGAGACTTAGGAGAAATTCTCCTCCGCCTGTGTCATAGTCAAGGAGATCCATATCTTCAGTAAGATACTCTGTGATGACCTGTCTGTAGTCCCAGGGAAGGTCATCTTCTTCTGAGTATCTGCCATGAATGTGAGAAAAGTCCCAGCCGTGTATATGAGCGCATTGCTCTTCTTCCAGCCACTTGTTTTTCAGAGCTTGAATATCCATATAAATACTATCTCGCAGGCGTTTTTCTAATGATAGCATGGAGCGAGATAACAGTGGTATCATTTGAATAAGAAAAGAAACGGAACGGGAGAGATTATCATGGAGAAACTGAGAGAACTGGATGCGCTTCTTGATGAAGTAATAGAAAAAGGTCCTGCCGGAGCAGGACTCAGAGTGTTCAAAGGAACCGGGAAAGTATATGAGAGGTTCGTAGGATTTGCAAGTGAGCAGAAAAAGACGCCCTTTACCGGAAAGACTATCTGCCAGCTTGCTTCCATGACAAAACCTATAGCCAGTGCTGCATGTATGCAGCTTTTCGAGAAAGGAAAGTTCCTTCTTAATGACCCTGTGAGCAGATTCATTCCGGAATTTGGAAAGCATGAGGTCTTCAAGGTCTCACCCAGGGGGGATATAACTGCAGAACCTGCAAAGAACGTTGTCACTGTAGGACATACATTCGATATGACTTCCGGAGTTACAGTCAACTGGCATCTCAGAAATCCCAATAGTGAAGGGATATCAGAGCTGTCTGACAAGCTTATGGAGGAAGGAAAGTACACTCTTCAGGAGTTCGCAAAAGCAGCAGCTCAAGTTCCGGGAGCATTTGAAGCAGGGGAACACTACTACTACGGACAGAGCCTGGATATCACTGCAGCTATAGCAGAGATCATATCAGGCATGTCTTTCGGAGAATATCTTAATAAGAACATCTTCGAGCCCCTTGGGATGACTGATACATATTTCCATGTACCGGAAGAGAAGAAGGACAGAGTATCACCGCTTTATTACCTCGGGCCTGACGGAAGAAGAGAAGGAGATTTCCCGGAAATATTCTACAGCCCGACGTATGAATCTGCCTGCGGAGGACTGTTCGGAACAGTGGATGATTACTGCAGATTCGCTCTGGCTATGACTCTTGGTGAATATGAAGGAGTTAGGCTGCTCAGTGACAATACGATCAGGCTTATGGCCATGAACAGACTGTGCCCGCAGGCACTATCTGAATTCGAGAATGTCTATCATGCCGGATACGGCTATGGACTGGCTGTAAGAACAAGGATGCATCCTGAAGCCGGAAGCAATACCAGTATCGGAGAATTCGGCTGGACGGGAGGCTTTGGTTCATGGGTGCTCATGGACCCGGAAAAGCAGATCACTATAGTCTATGCACATCAGGCAGCTCCGAACATGGAAGAGTATGTGCATCCGAGGATAAGGAACATAGTTTACTCAGCACTTGCATAAGAAGATAATAAATGAAAGGAGCCCGCGTACGCGGACTCCTTTTTTAGAAGAAAGGGAATGTATGAAGAAAGCTTCTTTAAGTTGTATGTTTTATGCCTGATCTCTGAGCTTGAGAGTGACATCGAATGTCATCAGACGGTTTCCGCGGATGACCTGTACGGTCACTTTGTCTCCTGCTTCATGTGTCTTGAGCAGGTTCGTGAGATCATCGACTTTGGAGATCGCGATGTTATCGACACTTACGATGCAGTCATAGACTTTCAGTCCGGCTTCAGCTGCTCCGTATCCGTCTTCAACATTGAGGATATAAACGCCGTATCTTGTGAGATTGTACTGCTTAAGTGTATCTTGGTCGTAGATCTCAGCGACTGTGACGCCCATGACAGGAGTGCTGGATACTACGCTTCCGCCGTTATTGAGGATATTTGTGATAACCTCTTTCACCACGTTGCTGGGAATAGCGAAGCCGAGTCCCTCAACATCTTCGCCTGCTGATTTGGCATTCACTATACCTATCAGTTCTCCTCTTGAGTTGAACAGACCGCCGCCGGAGTTACCGTGGTTGACGGCAGCGCTGGTCTGCAGAAGGGTCATTCTCTGTCCTTCGACTGTGATCTCTCTGTCAAGAGCACTTACAATGCCGTCTGTGACTGTACCGCCGAGAGATCCCAGAGGGTTCCCTATGGCGAATACGCTCTCGCCGACTTTGAGCTTGGAAGAATCTGCGAATACTGCGACAGGAAGATCATGAGCATCGATCTTAACTACGGCGACATCGTTGTCGGTATCATACCCGTAGACTTTTGCAGGATACGCGGTTCCGTCAGGAAGAGTGACAGTAACGCTTGATGCACCTTGAATGACGTGATAGTTCGTTGCGATGTAGCCTTCAGAATCGATTATCACACCGCTGCCAGCGCCTGTGGCAATGCTCTGCGAGAAGAACGTACCGGTCTTAACGATCTCGGTAGTGATCTCAACTACAGATTCTTTTGCCTTTGCAACTATCGTCGTAAAATCAGCGCTGTTAGTCACTGTCTCGGAACCAGTTGGCGCATCATCACCTACTGTGGTGATGATCACCTGATTCCTCCCGAAGAACTTGGAGTATGTCCAGGCTCCTCCGAATCCGCTTGCGATTGACAGGATTATGCACAGGGCAACGAGCCAACCGCGTCCGAGCTGTTTGCGCTTTCTGACGGGCTTCGGTTTTTCCTGTGTGAAATCGTGTGAGTATACCGGTGCGTCAGCTGAAACATACGGATTGTTGTAGGTGTAATTGCTGTAAGCAGAGTTTACTTGAGATGCGGAATCAAATGTCCTTACCGCGTCGGGTTTGACATAATGATATTCAGAAGAGCCTGTGTTAGAAGCTCCGTAATTGTCAGAGGTCTGCGGCGCAGGATTCTGATCATAGCTGCCGGAAGTATTTGTATTGCTGTCTGTGGTCTCCCGGTAAAGACCGTTGTTTTCGTTGTCTATCATGTTCAGTCTCCTTTTTCTTGTTTACGAAAATGATTATAGAAGTCCAATGTGAAAACTAGTTGAACATCGTATGTTGTTTTGATGCACTTTTTTGATGCACAGGGATTCAAGAACAGAAGCATACAATGTAGAATTATAGAAACAGATTAGATTCCTTCGGAAGGAAGGGGAGGTGTCATTAAATGTTATATGTTCTGATCGCTCTGTTGATTTTCCTTGCGGTGATCCTGATCCGCGCTGCGATGTTCAGGCCGGTGGAAGATGTGAGAGCTGTTCCGGATCCGATCGAGTTCGATGAGCAAAGAGCAATCGACCATCTCAGAAGTCTCGTCATGTGCAAAACTGTCAGCTACGAGGACCATTCTCTTGAGGATGAAGCTGAGTTCGATAAACTCAGAGCTCTTCTTCCGGAGTTCTATCCCAACGTATTCCGTGTCTGTGAATTCGAGAGAGTAGGACGCACAGGACTGCTGTTCAGATGGAGAGGAAAGAGTGATGCCGCTCCTTCAGTAATGATGGCGCATTACGATGTGGTGCCTGTGGATGAGAGAGGCTGGGTCAAACCGGCATTTGACGGTATTATCGAAAACGGTGAACTTTGGGGCAGAGGTACTCTGGACACCAAGATAACGTTCTGCTCCTCTCTTGAAGCTGCTGAGACACTGATCGAAAAAGGCTTCGTTCCTGAGAATGATATCTATTTCTCATATGCCGGAGATGAGGAAGTCTTCGGACAGGGAGCTCCGGACATTGTTGATCTTCTTGAGTCCAGGGGGATCACACCTCAGCTCGTCGTGGATGAGGGCGGAGCCGTCGTTCAAGACGTTTTTCCTGGAGTCAAGGAAAAATGCGCTATGGTAGGTATAGCTGAAAAAGGAATGATAGCCGCTGATTTTACTTACAGGGGAAATGGCGGACATGCTTCTGCACCGTTGCCTCATGGGCCTGTAGGATATCTCTCAAAGGCAGTTTGGGATGTTGAAACGCATCCTTTCCCTGTAAGACTTTGCAGTCCGGTAGCCCAGATGTACGATACGCTCGGCAGAAGGTCATCTTTCGTATACAGGATAATCTTCTCAAACCTGTGGCTGTTCCTGCCGGTACTTGATATGTTATGCAAGAAATCCGGAGGAGAACTGAATGCGCTGATGCGTACTACATGTGCATTCACACAGATGGAAGGCAGCGCAGCAAATAACGTGATCCCGCCGCAGGCATCTGTAGGAGCAAACCTGAGGCTGATAGCAGGGGACACTGTCGAAAGCGCTCTTGATTACCTCAGGAAGACTGTCAATAATCCAGCGATCGAAATCACTGCCAGACAGTCACAGGAGCCGTCTATAACTTCCGATACCTCTTCTGACGCATGGACCAGGATAAAAAAGGCTATCGAACAGACATGGACTGACGCTGTAGTTACTCCATATATCATGATGCAGTGCAGTGACAGCCGTCATTTTAACAGAATAAGCGATAAAGTGATGAGGTTCTCGGCCATGGAGCTCACAAAAGATGAGAGAAGCCGTATTCACGGAAACAACGAAAGGATACCTCTTGAAAAGATCGGCAAGGCTGTTGAATTCTATCTGAATCTGGAGAGGCAGTGCTGATGGACAGAAGGCTGTATGAAGAATTTGTCAGGCTCGGAGTTCATCCGGATTGTATAGATGCAGAGAATCTTATCCAGTCTATCTATGAGCATATGGACATGGGACTGTCCGGGAAAACCGGATCAATGATGATGATCCCTTCTTATCTCTACGCTGAAGGAAGGATAGCTGAAGGCGAGCCGGTTGCAGTGATAGATGCAGGTGGAACCAATCTGCGGGCAGCTTCGGTTGTATTCACTGCTGACGGTCCTCAAGTGCTTGCTCTGGAAAAGTCACCGATGCCCGGTACTCACGGACGGATCAGTGTTCAGCAGATGTTCGATGAATTCGTCAGAAGGATCCTTCCATTCATGCCTGAGAGCGGGAGGCTGGCGCTTTGTTTCTCTTATGCTTTCGAAGCACTTCCTGACGGCGAGGCAAGGATAATAACGATGAGCAAGGAAGTTGAAGTTGAAGATGCTTCCGGGACGCTTATCGTTGATGGTATGAAGAAAGCATTCAGACGTGCCGGATACGGCACGGAACTTCATATAATCGTTGTGAACGATACTGCAGGAGTCCTTTACTCAGCTCTGGCTTCCGGAGAGAATGAAGGCATCGGCTTCATACTGGGAACAGGAATGAATACCGCTTATTTTGAGAAGACTTCTCGTATCGGGAAGATCGGACCTGTCCAGCATGACCGGATGATGATCAACATGGAATCCGCTTATTTTTCCGCTGCACCTGCAGGTCCTGTGGATCTTCTTATCGACTGTACGAGCAGAAACCGTGGCGAAGCGGTGTTTGAAAAGATGGTCTCCGGGGCTTATCTGGGAAAGACAGCAGCCATCTGCGCAAAAGAGCTGGCTGGCGCAGGGTTCCTTTCCGGAGAGACGGCAGAAAGAATGCCTGAGGAGTTCCTCATGGCGGATATTTCGTCTTTCCTGAGAAACGTTTCAGGCTCAGTTTCGGAAATCTGCTCAAGCAGCAGCGATGCGGATGTTCTGGCAGAACTGTTTCGAGTGATCGAGATCAGAGCGGGGAAAATGACGGCTGCCCTTGTAGCGACAGTCATTAAGCGCATAAAAGAGAATGGTTTCCAGGGGGCAGTTCCCGTAGCTGTGAACGGGTCGACAGTGCTCCTTAATGAACATATCCTCGGCTCATTCACTGATGGACTGGAAAAGTATGCAGGTGCGGATAGTTTCAGAATAGTCACGATGGACAACGACACCCTGTTCGGATCTGCCGCAGCTGCTTTTCTTGGATAAGCAGCTGGAGTGCCAGTTAATTTAATACATAATAAAGAGCATTTACTGATTCGGAAGGGAATCTGTAAATGCTCTTTTTCAAACAGAAAAGGAGTTTGGAGCTCCTCATGTGACCGATCTTCTTATTGTTCCTGATCGTTACGGTGAGATCTGCGCGCTGCAGTGAGGAACGCCAGGATCATCAGGATGTAGCATACAGTCTTTGGAAGCATCAGCATTCCAAGTATCGGTACAACGCCTGCACCTACAGCTACCGGAATATAAAAGAGGAATGACAGTAAAATGTATATCCAGACCGGTTTAAAAAGGCGGTCTTCGTTCCTTTTGCTGAAGAACAATACACAAATAACAGCCCCGAGAATGACGAACGGAACATTTCGGATAATTCCCCATGTCATATTGCTGCTGTTTTCAAGCCATCCGTTTTGAGGAAACAGGCAGAGAATGATACGTATGACGGCAAGACCCCATACTGAAGCGGTCAGGTTTGTGCTTTTCTTGACATGAAATTGAGCAAGCCACACATAATACAGAAGCACATAGAAAACGGTCATCGTCACTGATGTTATGAGTTTTCCGATACCGAGAGGAGCAGCCAAGTCCCATGAAGAGAAGTAGTTCAGGACTCTCGGAACAAGATGAAATGCGTCTCCGAGACCCAGGATCAGGGAGGACAGTCCCATATGTTTCTCTTTATGATCTGTAGCTCTTTTAATGATAAGACATCCGCTGATGACGGCAAACATCAGATAGGCTATGTCAAAAGAAGATTCGCCGTATTTCATGAAATTACCTCTTTTTGCATTACGTGCGGAAATGCGTTGCTCAATGCATTTCCTGAAAGATTATTGCAATATTCAGTATACAATGGCCCGGATATGATAATAAACATAATAAAAGCGGCAGAACTATCTGCCGCTACGTCATATCTATAGGCTTATCATGCTGAACCTGAGGCCGATCAGGATCATACGCTTCTGGCAGCTTCTACGATCCAGCGTATCCTTTCCCAGTCAAGCTTAGCGTCTATTGTGCAGTCTCCTCCGAGCATGAGACCGCGCTTTCCGTGATCCAGTATCAGATCTCTTGTATAAGCCTGCAGTTCTTCTTTTGTTCCGTCATAGATGATCCCGCGATGCCCGTTCTCGTCCCAGTGTGTCTCGAATCCGCCGAGATCCGTGCGCCCGGAGAAGAAACTTCTCCCCTCGTTGAGATCCATTCCCTCTACGTGTACAGCCCAGTTGACGACTTTGGCCGGATAATCCTGCCAGAGGGAGAGATTGTTACGGTTCCCGGCCCATCCGCACAGATGTATTATGTTGTTCTCAGAGAAACGGTTAGCACGTTCAAGGACGTACAGATCACTGGGCCGTACTATCTTTCTGTATTCTTCTTCTGAGAAGCGGTCGTATTCACCGCTCTGAACACAGTAATATATACCGTCACATCCGGCTTCAGTGATCAGAAGTTCAGAAAGGAGCGAATTGGTCTGTGCAATGACATCAAGTCCTTTCATGACTGCCATGGGATCCTGTCTGACCCACTCCATGAGCTGGGCATCTGACATTCCGAGACTTTCAGCACCGAATCTCAGTGATGAGAATGGGCAGAAAACATTGTAGAATACGCAGCGTTCTTTCCCGATCTCGTCCACGATCCTATGAGCTCTCTCGACCTGCTCTTTGATAAATGGATCGTCAGGACCTAATGGCTTAAGATATGCGAGATCGGAGACCTGAGTGACTCCGGGCAGAGGGTAGGGGAAATAACCGTCGCACATTATCTTAACGAAATCCAGATCTGTCTCCCTGTAGTATTTCAGATGTGCCTGTACGCAAGGCTCGCCCATCGCTTCATCGCCGGCAAAGTGGAACCAGAATCCGACTGGAACGTGATCAACTTCCTTGCAATTCATTGCGTTGAGTACACGGGTGCGCTTATCCATTCTATTCCTCCTGTAAATTATCCCGCGGGGGATCGCGGGACTGTTATTCGGTGATTAAAATGTCCGTGGGTTCAACTGGCTCGATCAGGGATCACCATCCAAATGGCCATCCGTATCCTCTGGTAAAATAGCTTGCTATCAGGTTGAAGAAACCGATGATGGCACCGATAACCAGGACTGAGAAGACGGAACCGATCGCTCCGGCAATTATTCCTATGAGCGACATCGTTCTTTTTGATGTTTTAAGTCCGACGATGCCGAAGATTATCGCTGATATTCCCAAGAGTATCCCCGGGATCACTGTCGGTGATGAGTAGATTGCAAGAGCGCCGCAGATTATGGCCGCGTAAGCGACCCACTCCCTGGAACCTGCAGACGTTGCACCGGTAAACGGACTGCGCTGAGGGGAACTCTGTGACGTTCCTCCTTTGGTGTAAGACATATAGCCGTTTACAGGAGCATCGCTATAGGATCCGGTGGTCCCGCTGCTCTTTTCAGCTGTCTGCGGTGGGGACTGGATAAGCAGTGCTCCGCAGTGTTCACAGACTATAGCGCCTTCTCTGTTTTCAAAACCGCATTTATCACAAAGCATTTATTGACCTCTCTTGAATCTCGTACTGTCACTAATATATCACCGGAAATAGTGTTTCTCAACGACGCAACTGTAAACGTTTTTGGAATATAGGACAGGACAATGTATAATTCTTGTTGATATAAACATTGCTTTTTGTTCATTACCGGAGGAGACATGCAGGAAAACACGGAGAGGCAGAGGGCGGTTCTTGTGGCCGTGGATACAGGGAAATGGGATGCCGACGAATCTATCGCCGAGCTTGCTTCACTTTGTGATACTGCCGGTGCAGACACTGTGGCTGAGATCATACAGCCGGCAGATAAGATCAATGTCGCTACATATGTCGGCAGCGGAAAAGCACTTGAGATAAAGGAGACTGCTGAAAGGCTGAATGCGGATATCATCGTTGTGGATGACAGCCTATCCGGAGTGCAGACAAGGAATCTCACAGAACTCACAGGCCTTCCGGTAATAGACAGAACAGTTCTCATACTTGATATATTTGCCAGAAATGCCAGGACTGCAGAAGGAAAGATACAGGTCGAACTTGCACAGCTGGAATACCGTCTTCCAAGGCTTCAGGGCGTCGGAGGCGGACTCTCTCAGCAGGGAGGCGGAATCGGTACGAGAGGGCCCGGTGAGACCAAGCTGGAAACAGACAGAAGGCATATCCGTACCAGGATCGCCTTTCTCAAGGAGAAGCTTGAGAAAATGGAGAAACGCAGGGAAGTTACCAGAAGATTCAGGAAAAGGGACGGTATCCCGACGGTCGCTCTGGTGGGATATACCAATGTCGGAAAGTCTTCAATACTCAACGCATTGACGGGATCTGAGGTGCTTGCGGAGGACAAGCTCTTCGCAACTCTTGATCCGACAGTCCGCAGGCTGGCAGTGGGAAATCTTCAGCATGTTCTGCTGGTGGATACAGTCGGATTCGTTAGCAGGCTTCCTCATGGGCTTGTTCAGGCGTTCAAATCCACTCTTGATGAAGTGCGGTTTGCGGATCTGATCGTAATTGTTGCCGATGCGTCTGATCCTTCCTGGTGGAGTCAGCTCGAAGTGACGAGAGAAGTATTGGAGGAACTGGGGTGCAGCGAGATACCGGTGATAACGGTATTCAATAAATGTGATCTTAATGAGGCTGCTTCTGCACTGCCTGGGATTCCTGTCTCAGCAAAGACCGGACAAGGCCTCGATAAACTGCTTGAGAAGATGAGCGAAGCCCTGTCGGAGAGTGTTGTAAGATGTAAACTGCTGTTCCCGTTCAGCGATGCCGGAAGAGCAGCTTCACTTAGAAACAGAGGTAATATCATCTTTGAGGAGTGGAGGGAAGACGGCCTGTATGTGGAGGCAACAGTGGAGAGAACGATATGGCCGAGATTCATCAGGTATTCAGTGGATTAGATTCTGTCAGAACATTGTTTTCTTCCCGTTAAAAAACGCAGGTTGCACAAGATGATATAATAACTAGGATGAGTCAGTATGCTCATCCGTAAACTATATATCAGGAGTCAATTCTATACATATCATGGCAGGAATACTGAAATCCGTGCTTTCCCTGTTCAGAGGGTCCAAAAATGCCGGACATCACCGCCGTCAGCGTGTGGTGTTCGTACAAGCTCTCGGTTATATAAGGGAATTCATAGGCAATCAGCTTTACTATATCGGCGCGAGCATGATCAGAGCCAGAAGGAACTTCTTCAGGAGGATCAGGCACGGGCTGAAGCGCTTCTTCCGCTGGACAGGAAGAGGTCTGAGCAGTATTTTCAGAATAATCGCAAGCTGGGCCAAGGACCTTTGGGCTGACCTCAGCAATCCCTTCATCAAAGGTGTCAGAAGCGCCAAGGGATACCGGGACATGATGGCTGAGATAAAGGACGCTCCGGGAAGAGTCAAAAGGGGAAGGGCACGCGCATTCTGGCATTACGGCCTTAAGTGGAACGGGCATCTGATCGAAAGATTTGCAAGCCATGTAATGCCTGCTCTTGCACTGGTCATCTGTGTATTTGTTATGAAGACAGTTATAGAACTGCCTTATGCTATCAAAGTGAAAGCTGCTGGACAGGATATCGGGTTCATAGACAGCGAAAGTGTCTATGATGAAGCAATTTCCACTATCAAGAGCAGAATCATCAAGGTTGACGATAACAACTGGGAACCTTCAGCGATCCTTACGATTTCAGTGGCAGATACAGGAGAAATCAACACGCAGGATGTAATGGCTAACAAGATCCTCATGGCTTCCGGAATGGAAGTTGCGGAAGCTACGGGTATCTATATAGGCGGCCAGTTCTACGGCGCAACTACTGCTGGTCACCTCCTCGAGACCACTGTCGACAGTATCATTGCTCCTTACCGTAAATCAGCGGAGAGCATGGGCAGCGATGTAACTGTAAGATTCACGCGAAACGTGGACCTCGTTAATGGCATATTCCCGGCAAATTCCGTAATTCCGTATGAGGAACTGAATGCACTGATCACTTCTACGGAAGAACGCCCGATCTATTACAGCGCAAAAGAAGGCGAGAAGGTTGAGACTATTGCAAAGAACAACGGACTCACATTGTCCTCCCTTAAGAGCCTTAACCCGTCTGCTGACCTTTCCGATACTTATATACACGACAATATGGATCTGCTGGTCTCACAGAAAGACTCGCTGCTCAGCGTAAAGACTGTACGTACCATCAGAGAATATACCTCCATAGGATACAGAACTATCAATACGGTCACGTCAGATTACTCACTTGGATACTACAGGGTGACTCAGTACGGATCTCCCGGTGAGAAGCTCACCGTTACTGAAGTGGAATACAAGAACGGCAATGTCGTAAGGAGCACTGTCATAGAAGAGACAGTGACCAAACAGCCTGTCGACATGTATGTCGTTGTCGGAAGCGGCGGATCCGGAGGAGTCAACGTCTATGGCGGATCTCTGGGCTGGCCTACAGGTCCGATGCAGTACGTTTCACAGTGGTTCAGTTCTTCTCACCTTGGAATAGATATTGCATGTGCATACGGCGTGCCTGTATATGCAGCAGAATCAGGAATCGTATCACTTTCACAGGATGGATATTACACATACGGATATACCATAATAATTGATCATGGAAGCGGTATGCAGACTCTGTATGCGCATATGAGTCAGAGAGTCGCTCAGGTAGGCGACTATGTTAACAGAGGACAGCTCATCGGATTTGTAGGATCCACTGGATATTCTACCGGACCTCACCTGCACTTTGAAGTAAGGGTAGACGGTGTGAGAGTCAATCCTCAGCCATATCTGTACGGCTGATTACTTTACAAACGACGACAGCGTAAAAGGAGATCATATGGATAAACTGGTTGTAACGGGAGGAAGAGCTCTTTCCGGAACAGTCGATATCGGCGGAGCCAAGAATGCTGCTGTCGCCATTATTCCCGCAACTTTGATTGCGGACGGTCCATGCGTATTGGAGAATGTCCCTTCCATCAGCGATGTGGCGGTTCTGATGGAGATCATGGAAGAGCTTGGCGCCGAAGTCAACTATATGTCTGCTCATTCATGTGTGATCGATTCCAGAGGAATATCACGCTGCCATGTTGTCAATGACAACGCAAGGAAGATGAGAGCAAGTTATTATCTGCTCGGAGCAGGCCTCGCTAAGTTCGGGCATTCATGTGTTGCTCTTCCGGGAGGATGTGATCTGGGAGAGAGGCCGATAGATCAGCATCTTAAGGCTTTTGAAGAACTCGGAGCTACGGTATATGTTGACAATGAGGAAGCAGTAGTATACGTTGATGCTCCTCACGGACTTAAAGGTGCACATATCTTTTTTGACATAGTTTCTGTTGGGGCTACGATCAATGCTATGCTTGCAGCAGTAAGAGCAGAAGGTAAGACAGTCCTTGAAAATGTAGCCAAAGAACCTCATATAGTCGACGTTGCGAACTTTCTTAACAAGATGGGAGCTGACATCCGAGGTGCAGGCACTGACGTGATAAAGATCAGAGGAGTTGCCAAACTCAGAGGCGCTCAGTATTCGATAGTCCCGGATCAGATTGAGGCAGGCACATTCATCGCTGCGGCTGTAGCTACTGCTGGCAGAGTTAAGATCAACAATATCATTCCGAAGCACCTGGAAACGATAATCTCAAGAATGAGAGAAGTTGGTGGCGAGATCCTTGTTGATGAAGAATCGCTCATAGTTTCCAGAAGGAGCGTATTGTGTGCGACAGACGTAAGGACAATGCCTCATCCCGGATTCCCGACTGATATGGTACCCCAGTTCTCCGTGCTGCTCAGTCTTGCTGAGGGGACTTCCACGATCAGGGAAGGCATATGGAGCAACAGATTCAGATATGCGGATGAACTGATCCGCATGGGTGCTTCGTTCAAGGTTGACGGAAGACTTGCTGTAATTCACGGAGTAGAGAAGCTAACAGCTGCCGATGTCATGTCTACGGACCTGAGGGCAGGAGCAGCCATGGTTATTGCCGGTCTTTGTGCATCAGGTACTACTCATGTACGCGGGGTTGAGTATATCGATAGGGGATATGAGGATTTCGTCAACAAACTTAAAGGACTTGGAGCAGATATAGAGCGTATTGCCCTGCCGGAGACCTGAAACAGCGTGTTTAGTAGTGAATTGACAGCCAGGCGGCGGTTAACTGCTGGCTGTTTTTTCTTCCTGTTATACCGAAAACAGATTTGGAGATAGATCAATGATCCGTTTCGCTACACTGTCCAGCGGCAGTTCCGGTAACTGCACAGCAGTCTGGAATGAAGAAGGACTAGTATTGATAGATATGGGCACAAGCTGCAGAAAAACTGTCAGCACCCTTAATGAACTCGGGTTTTCAGCTTCTGATGTCTCTGCGGTGCTTATAACGCACGAACATGTGGATCATATATCCGGAATTAGAGTATTTGCTAAACATTATCCGACTTGCTTTTACGGTACAAGAAGCACTAAACGGTATCTGGAAGACAGCAGTATAATCGGCCCTTCACAGGATTTCCGTGAATTTGAAAAAGGAATCTCTTTTGAGGCAGGCGGTTTCAGGATAATACCGTTTGCAACGAATCATGACAGCCGCACATGCAGCGGGTTCCGTTTAGAAAGAGAAGGACGCGCTGTTGCGCTTGCAACTGATATCGGTTCTGTTGACGATGGAGTGAGGCAGTATCTCAGCGGATGCGGCATAGTAGGAATAGAAGCTAACTACGACGAGATCATGCTGCGTACAGGTCCGTATGCTCCTTCTCTGCAGGCAAGGATAAAATCACCGTTCGGCCACCTTTCCAACTCTGACTGCGCGGCTGAAGTAGCAAGGCTGATCGATGAAGAGGGTGTCAGAAACATCGTTCTGATGCATATATCCGACAAGAACAATACGCCGGAGATGGCGATGGTCGCCTGCATCGGAGCTGCAGAAGACAGAGGCATACCGGAAGACAGTTACAGACTGATTGCCGCCCCACGTTATGGAGTAAGCGAGATACTGGAGTTGGACTGATGCTTAATATAGAGATCGTCTGTGTAGGTAAGATGTCACAGAAATGGTTTGCGGATGGGTTCGAAGAGTACCGCAAGAGGCTTACTGCCTTTGACAAAGTCACAGTAAACGAGATTCCCGAGTACAGGATAACTGAAGACAATGAGAGCTCCAGATCTGAAGCGGTCAGGAGAGAAGGAGAAGCTATCCTGAGATACCTGAAAGCAGACGGAAGAGCCGTTAAAGCTGCTTTGTGCATAGAAGGAAAGCAGTTCAGCTCAGAAGATCTGGCTCAGCTTCTGGAGGACACGAGACAGGAAGCATCAAGGATCATATTCGTTATCGGCGGCTCGGCAGGACTGTCAGAAGACGTCAAACGAGAATGTTCAATAAAGATGTCGATGAGCAGGATGACTTTTCCCCATCAGATGGCAAGAATGATCCTGGCTGAACAGCTTTACAGAGCAGAGAGCATCAATGCCGGCATGAAATATCATAAATAAACGTGAAAATATGGAGCCCTGCGGATCCGTTAACGGAACTGCAGGGCTCTTTGTTGTTGATGAGAGAAAATTAGAAGAGACAACCGTAGGCAACGGCACGGACTCTGTGATGATGATAGACTTCCTGGTTGGGAAGCATGTTGTGCATGTATACAACAGAGCATTTTGCCACGGGATCGGCTTCTGCCCAGGTTCCCCAGCCGCCTGTCCAGCCGAAGGAACCGATATGGCCGTTATGACCGTATTTCTGAGTCTTAAGGGTCCTGAATCCTAAGCCATATCCATAACCAAGATTGTAGGGATAGGCGTCTCTCTCAAAGTCGAGTATGGAAATCTCATCCTGCTGATCAGCGTGCATCATAGCAACTGTACCTTCTCCGAGGAATTTCTCGCCTTTGTATGATCCGCCGTTAGCAAGCATCTGCATGAACACTGCGAAATCTTCTGAACTTGAATAGAGATTGGGACGGTATTCGATCGGGAACTCTTCCGGATCGCTCCAGAGATAACCGGGTACAGGAGAGAAGTCTCCGTTCTCTTTCTTTGCGTAAGTAGTCACTGCGAATTCACGATTATCATCGTTTATATATACGTTGGTGTGCTTCAGACCAAGAGGCTTGATGATGCGTTCATCGAACACATGCTTCAGAAGCTTGCCGGTCATCGTCTCTATAAGAGCGCCGGTGATCTCACTGCCGAATCCATACTGCCAGTGAGAACCTGGCTCAAACATTACAGGCGCGTTGGCTATGACCCTGACCTCGTCTCTGAGAGCGGTATGGATTCCGCCTTCCTGAATCTTGGCGATCTCCTTGCTCATGGCAGCAAGGGTCGGGTTTACAGGATCGACTGCAGGAACCATGCAGTAAGGGAGTCCGCACATCATCGCGACTGCGTTGCGTATAGTGATCGGGTGCTCAAGGGGTTCGACAACTGTCTGTCCGTTGGGAAGAGTGACGTATTTCTTGGTGTCTTTCCATTCAGGAAGATAATCTGACAAAGGATCTGAAAAAAGGAATTTTCCTTCTTCGTAGAGCATTGCCATGATCGCATAAGCGAAGAGCTTAGTCATGGAAGCCTGAGCGAACATGGAGTTTGGAGTGACGGGAGTGCGAGCATCGAGGTTCTGGAATCCGGCTTCTTTGTGATAGAGCAGTTCATCATTCTGCATGACTGCAACGGAGCATCCTGGGACGCTGCCTTTCTCCACAAAGCTGTCGAGAAGGTTGCCGAGTCTGGTGAAGTCTTTCATTTCTTTCTCCTTTTAAATAAATAACCGCAGGGTGCTGTATCTTTTAACGCGGATACTTCAGCCTGCGGCTGTAATGCTTTTCCGGGGATCCTGAATTGATCAGGTCTCTGAATCTGAATATGTAGAGATGCTGACTGTCTTGACCAGCATGTCCTTGGTCGGCCTGTTGTATTTGTCAGTTGCCTGAGAAGTGATCTCAGTGACTATATCCATTCCTTCGTAGACCTGTCCGAAAACCGTATAAACATAATCGAATCCGGGCTGTCCGCCGACTTTTTTGAAGGAGTCTATGACATCCTGAGAATATCCGGCCTGCTGCATAGCGGTTATGTATTCATCTGAGACGGTGCTGCCGGCGATTATAAAGAACTGGCTGTACTCAAGACCGTCCGGGTATGCGACCATGCCGAGAGAACCGGTATAACTGTGAAGGTCATCTCTGAAGTGAGGGGCTACTCCGGTACCTGTGAAACTGTCGCCGCCGTCGCCTTTGAGGGTTTTGTCACCGAACTGCATGACGAAATCCTTTATCACCTTGTGAATGATCATTCCGTCATAGTAACCGCTCTCTGCAAGGCTGATGAAGTTCGCAGCAGTGGCGGGAACGAGGTCATCGAAAATGACTGCTCTTATCGTACCCAGGTCTGTAACGATCGTTACGATTGTATCGCCTTTTTTCGGACCGTTCAGCTGACTTACCGGGTATACTTCACTCTCTTTTCCGCCTTCTTCTTTCTTCTTGCCGCATGAGGCAAGACAGAGGCAGAGTGACATGATCAGTATCAGTGAAAGTGCTTTTTTCAGCATGGTTTATTCCTCCGATCTCGCCTCAATTATAGCGCTGCATACAGTTCTCAGCAAGGGAAGTGAGAAAACCGTTTCCTACAGATTATTTCTCTGAATGACATGAAAACCGTTTAAGCAGACCTTTGAGTATGAGATAATAACGGGGTACGAAAAATGAAACAGGAGGAGATAATGAAGAAACTATATGACAAGGAGAACCCGAAGAGCCCTCTGATCTTTTATCTTTTCTATTTCGCAGTTTTCTGCGGAGGATCTGTTTCAGGGAACTTCATGAGCCTGTATCTTACGGAAGCAGGTATCCCTGTAAAAACGCTTGGGGTTCTCAGCGGAGTCATTATGATCGTCTCGCTCATCACTCTTCCGATATTCGGAAGGATAGCCGATAACGCCAGAAGCAAGAATATCATAATGGATCTGGGCTATCTGTTCACTATCGTGATGTATGTGCTTTTCATGGTAGTCAAGAATATCGTGGTGATCTGTATACTCAGACTGGTCTACGGACTTACCATGACTCCGTTGATGACGCTCTATGATACCATTACGATGGAGAACTGCCGTAAGCACGGCTGGGAATACGGTCCGATAAGGATGGTCGGAACGATCGGATTCTCTCTTATGGCCATCTTTGCAGGATACGCAATGAAAGGGGACATAAGAGGAATGTTCCCGATGACCATAGTGTGCTATACGGTAACGATGCTGCTTGGTATGCTTTTCCCGACCTCGCGTAGAGTTGAAGTTCAGCCGTCAGAAGGAGCTGATGCCGATGAGGCCGCTGCCGAAAAGAAAGGCAACGTATATGTACTGCTCAAGAACCGCAAGATCAGAAACGTGCTGATCATGTTCTTTGTCTACTATATCAGCGCCACTATAAATCTGACGTATTTCGGAAACTACGTGACTGCACTGGGAGGATCCCTGGAAATGGTAGGTATCGCAAATGCGATACTCGGATTCTCAGAGCTCCCGTTCCATCTGGGGCCAGGAAAGAGATGGCTGCAGCGTATAGGAGTGGAGAAATCGATGCTCGTCGTACTGGGCGTAGGTCTTTTCCGCTGGACGGTATGCGCATTCACCAAGAATCCTACTGTTCTTATGTGGACCATGATCCTCAACGGCATTCAGCTCGTTCCGGTTATCATCGGAGTTGCGGAGTTCCTTTACGATCAGGCACCTGAAGGACTCAAGGTCACTGCTCAGACTTCTCTTCGATCTTCTGTTTCCACGGCTGCAATGCTGGTAGCTGACTTCGGAGGCAGCGCGTTATTCCATCTGTTTGAGAAGATGGGTCAGGATCCTTACAGGAATACCTATCTAAGTCTTCTTCCTCTCAGCGTGATAGGGATCGCAGCTGGTCTAATATCACTTAGAAAATCCGAGAAGGAAACAGCTCAAAACTGAGTTTGTCAGTCTATTATCAAACCGGTGCCGCGAGGGGCTGACGCCTCTTGCAAGGCACCGGTGTTTTGTTGACTAGAAACTTGCAAAAGAATTATAATCAACTCGTATACAAGAGATACCGGAGGTAACCTGAATGGATGATAAAAAGAGGCCGGGCAATGAGGCGGAAGAGAACGGATTCGGCGATAATTACATCTCGCTGATCGATGATGACGGAGTAGAGTCAGAGTACAGAGTGATAGATACTCTGGACGTGGAAGATGATACCTACGTTGCGCTTGAGCCTGCCTCTGACGATCCTGCAGAGTACCTCAACTGGGACGGTAATCTGATCATACTGAAAGTCGTTGAGGAAGACGGGGAAGAGATCCTGGCTATGATAGAGGATGAAGACGAACTTGATGAGATATATGATATTTTCTCAGGCCGTTTGGCTGATCTCTATGAATTTGAAGACGATGAAGAGGAAGACTGATAGCTTGCAGTATAGTCAGATTGCTTCATGAAAAGAACCGTCAGACATGGCGGTTGAATATCAGGTCAAATTCCTGCTTTGTCCGATTTGTTGCATCCCATTATTTCCGTCAAAGAACATTATCGGGATTCCTGCTCGAGGCTGCGGATTGCATACTCACTTTATGTGTGGAGCGCGAAACAGTCCGGAGGATTTACCCACCGTCGTCACAGGCGGGGTTCTAACGGGTTGCAGACGGCTTAGCGGGTTTTTTGTAAGGAGAAATGATGAGCGATTGGCTCAACAGACAGGAAAATCTGATCGGAAAAGAGAATACAGAGAAACTGTCTGAAGCCAGGTTTGCTGTGATAGGACTCGGAGGAGTCGGCGGTGCTGCAGCGGAAGCTCTTGCAAGATGCGGAATAGGGAACCTGCTTCTGATGGATTGCGATGAGTTCGATGAGACCAATCTCAACAGGCAGATTCTTGCGACTAGGCAGGAGATTGGAAACAGAAAGGCAGATGTAGCAGCCAAAAGAGTCTTATCCATAAATCCTGACTGCCATGTCTCTGCAGTCGACAGAAAACTTGATGCAGAATCAGTCGGCATCCTGGATGAGTTCAGACCTGATTGTGTAATAGATGCAGTGGATCAGGTAACTGCTAAACTCCTCATAATATCATGGTGCAAAGCGAATAATGTGCATGTCGTCTCATCAATGGGTACGGGAAACAGGATCAGCGCAGAAAGCTTTAAGATCGGAGATATCGAAGAGACAGCAGGCTGCGGATGTCCTCTTGCCAGGGTTATGAGAAGAGAGCTCAGAGCAAGAGGTATTGAAAAGGTCGATGTGCTTTTCGCGGAAAAAGCTCCGATACATACAGGAGACAGGACTCCGGCCAGTATATCATTTGTTCCTCCAGTAGCCGGCTATCTGATCGCAGGTCATGCTGTCAGACACTATCTGGGGATCTGAATATAATTGAGTTAAGGTACAAACAGAAAAAGTAAAGGAGAGTTCGTTTTGGCTAAGAACAGTAATGACAGACTTACACGTCTGGAGCGGGCATGGGTCCTTTATGACGTAGGCAACTCCGCGTTCACCATGATCGCTTGTTCACTTATCCCCATCTGGTTCAAGGATCTTGCCAGACTCGGAGGACCTGATGCTTATGAACATGCAACGTCCAACTTCGCATACGTGACCGCCATAGTAACTGTTATCGTTGCAATAATAGGGCCAGCATGCGGAGCTATCACTGACAACAAAGGCTTCAAGAAACCGATATTCACTACGGCACTTGCCATAGGGCTTGCCGGATGCATCTGGCTCGGACTGGTCAAAGACTGGATGATGTTTCTTCTGGTATTCATCATAGCCAAGGTAGCATATTCCTGCTCACTGACTTTCTATGACTCGATGCTGACGGATGTCACTACCCCGGAGCGGTCTGACAGAGTTTCTTCATACGGATTTGCCTGGGGATATATAGGATCGTGCCTGCCGTTTACGATCGCGCTGGTCTTCTATATGGCAGGGGAAGGTATGCTCGGCGGTTTCACTGTTTCACGCGATACAGCCAGGCTCGTCGGACTTGTCACTACTGCTGTCTGGTGGTGCCTGGTCACACTTCCTCTTCTCAAGAACTATAAACAGAAGTATTATGTTGAGACTGAAAAAGGAGCCGTGAAAGAAGCATTTGCGAGGCTCGGACGCACTCTTGTAAGGATCGTTAAGGACGAAAAGAAGATATGTTTCTTCCTTCTGGCTTTCTTCTTCTATATTGACGGGGTCAACACGATCATCGACAACTGCATCAATATCGGAACTGACCTTGAGCTCAATACAGTGGGACAGGTTGTGTTCCTGCTTGCTACTCAGGTCGTCGCATTCGCTTTCTCATTGGTATTCTCAGCTCTTTCAAAGAAACATAAGACAGTCAATCTCATATATGTATGCATTGCCGGTTATTTCGCGGTATGTGTTTATGCTTTCTTCCTCAAGTCACTCTGGCAGTTCGGCATTATGGCATTCGGCGTTGGAATGTTCCAGGGATCGATCCAGGCACTGTCCAGAAGCTACTTCAGCAGGATCATTCCGGCAGAGAACTCGGGTGAGTATTTCGGTCTTTATGATATTTTCTCTAAAGGCGCTGCATGCCTCGGATCTCTCGTGATCGGTATCGTGAAGGATACTACGGGAAGCATCCAGGTCGCTGTCGGAGCGATGGTAATCTTCTTCGCTCTGGGATTTATCTTCCTTAGAAAAGCGGATACCATTGCCGGATAACAGGAAGGCAAAAAATAAAACAATAACAGCCGGATCTTTTTCAGGATCCGGCTGTATCTGTATATGATAGGCATTGTCAGTCTTCAAAAGAAGAACAGAAACTGTTGACGGCTTCTTCTGTGGATTTCATGGCATCCAGTGTACGCTGAAGCAGATCGTCAAGAGGCCAGTTCAGCATCTCAGCTCCTTTTGCGATTATCTCTCTGGAGCACCCGGCAGCGAATTTCTTGTCTTTGTATTTTTTCTTCAGTGATGAGAGCTCCATGTCTGTGCAGCTCTTGGAAGGACGCATCTTCGCTGCAGCCCAGATGAGACCGGTAAGTTCATCAGTTGCGAACAAAACTTTTTCCATTTCGTGTTCAGGCTCTACATCGCTGCAGATCCCGTATCCGTGGGAGCAGACAGCGTGTATGACGTCTTCTGAGATACCTTCGGTTTTCAGTATGGCAGGGGTGTTGTCAAGATGGCACTCCGGATACTGCTCAAAGTCTATGTCATGAAGCATTCCAACAGATTCCCAGTATTCAGCGTCTTCTCTGTATCCGAGAGTTTCAGCCATATATCTCATGACCTTGGAAACTGTGACTGCATGTCTGAGATGGAAAGGTTCAGTGTTGTATTTCTTGATGATTTCAAAAGCGGCTGCTGGTGTAACTGTTGTCATTGCCATAATTCTCCGGGTGATTGTTGTTTGAATGATTACTGCTCTTTCGTGGATATCTTAATACAGAATTCAGAAGCCTGCAATATGCTTCATCAGTGAGGGATGAAGTAAAGGAAGAAGCATTTTTTCATTGACTACGAGATAGCGAAACGCACATAATTATGTCATATGGAGAACGGAGAGGAAGAGCGATGTATAACAGCAGACTGGAAAAACTTCGTGATGCTATAAAAGCAGAAGAACTGGACGCGATGGTCGTAGCAAACCCCATGTCCATATTCTACCTTACCGGGGCAAAGGTCTATCCGTTAGAGCGGATGTGGCTATTGCTGGTAAGAGCTGATGGAAAGGATGTCCTGTTTGCCAACAAGCTTTTTGTGTTTGATGAGCCCGAGGTCGAAGTGCTGTGGCATTCCGACAATGATGATGCACCGGCTGTACTCTGCTCAGAGCTCAGCGGAGTGAAAAGACTCGGAACTGAAAGAGATCTTACCGCAAAATATATCATTCCCATCATTGAGACTTACCCGCAGATCGCGATCTCACTTACTGCAGCAGTGGATGACATAAGGATAATCAAGGACAGTGAAGAATGCGACAGGATGAGAAAAAGTTCTGTTACGAACGACAAAGCTCTGGAATATGCCTTCTCTAAGGTTAGGGAAGGGATGACAGAAAAGGAATTGGCAGCATTCGTTAAGGAAGGATTTGAAAAACAAGGTGTTCCTGAACTGAGCTTCGAGACGATAGTGGCTTTCGGAGAGAATGCTTCCGATCCGCATCACGGGACCGGAGACACTAAGCTGAAAAAGGGCGACTGTGTCCTGATAGACATGGGTGGTATATATGAAGGCTACTGCTCAGATATGACCCGTACCAAATTCTTTGGTGCTGTAACGGAAGAACAGAGAAAAGTATATGAGACCGTGAGAATGGCGAATGAGACAGCGAAAACAGTGATCAGACCAGGTGTCCGGTTCTGTGATATAGACGCTGTAGCCCGGAATTTAATATCTGATGCGGGATATGGTGAATACTTTACACACAGACTTGGCCACGGGATCGGAATGACAGTACATGAACCGCAGGATGTCAGCCCTGTGAATACGAATACGGTCAAACCCGGAATGTGCTTCTCGATCGAACCGGGTATCTATCTCCCCGGAAAGTTCGGAGTCAGGATAGAAGATCTGGTCATCGTGACAGAAGACGGCTGTGAGTGCCTGAATAATGACAGCAGAGAACTGCAGATAATATAAGGAGTGGAAAGTATAAATGGCCAGAAGAGAGAGAAGAGACGCTGTAAGAGTAGATGTAGACGGTCTTCATGCAATGTTTCCGTATGTCATGAAGAACAGAACTGATGCAGAAGTTCTTGAACAGGAGGAGATCGACGTTACGGATCTTCTCGAATGGATGAAAAATGAGAATGACGCGAACGGAACCAACTACAAGATATTCCATGCAGTGTGCACTGCTGTAGCGAAAACGGTCTATCATCGGCCGCTACTCAACAGATTTATCTCCGGAAGGTATTTCTGGCAGAGGAAGGAGATATCTCTTTCATTCACAGCAAAACGTCAGTTTGCGGACGGAGCTGAGGAGAGTCTCGTATTTATGACTGCAAAAGATGACATGATGATAGATGACTTCTCAAAGAAGATTCTCGGAGATGTCACAAAGATGAGGAAGGAAGGAAAGAACGACCTGGATGATCTCATTGGCAAGGTCGCGAAATTCCCGAGGTGGTTCCTTGAGATATTCTTCTGGATAGTCTACAGGCTCGAATATCACGGAATCATGCCCAAATTCCTGACTGACGGGGATTCCAACTATGCTTCCGTATTTCTTACCAATCTCGGAAGTATCGGAGCAGGAGCCTCATATCATCATCTGAACAACTACGGAACAAATTCTTTCTTCGTCATAATCGGTACCATGTTCAAACGCAATGACGAGGAAGGCAGGGAGAGGACATACCTGCCTATGGCAGTGATCCTGGATGAGAGGATCGCTGACGGATTCTATTTCGTGCGCAGTCTGAAATACTTCAAATGGCTGATGCGGCATCCGCAAGAGCTCAAACGTCCTCTTAAGGAGCTCGGTGATTACGAATTCTGAAAAGAAAGGAATATAAAAATGAAACCAGTAGCAGTAGACGATTTTAAGAAGTACAAATTCTTAAGCGGACTCAGTTATTCGCCTGATGGAAAGACAGCGGTCTTTGTCGTCAGAAAAGCACAGAAGGACGGAAAAGGTTATACCTCCGATCTGTGGATGTATCGTGACGGGGAGCTCAGAAGGCTCACTGCCGGAGGCAAGGAAGGTTCTTTCGCCTGGAAGAATGACAATGAACTGTTCGTCTTCACCTCAAGGGAAGATGAAGACAAGAAGAGAGCTGAAGGACGTGAGGCTTTCACGCCTCTGTACACTCTGCGCCTTGACGGCGGTGAAGCCGAAAAAACGGGGGAGCTCCCGTTCAGAGCCAGCGGAATGAAACTCTGGTACGATAAGGTGTATGTTGTAAACGGCAGCATCAATAAGGAGTGTCCCGATTATTACAAGCTCAGCGAAGAGGACAGGAAAAAGGAAGACGAGAGGATCAAGAACGACACCGACTATGAAGTTGTCGACGAGGTTCCTTTCTGGTTCAACGGCGCCGGATTCATAAACGGCAACCGCGGAGCACTTTTCCTCTATGATGAAGAAAAGAACACCTGTGAGAGGATCAACGATCCTGAATACAGTGTCAGCGGATATGAGCTCCTGGAAGACCGCATCATATTCTGGGGCAGCAAGGGAAGCAGAATGTCTGACCTTGCGAGCACGATCTTCTCATACAGCAAGGAAGACGGCAAAGTCACTGTGCTCAGAGATGACAAGGTGTATTCTGTCAGCGCCGGTGCCAAACTTGACGGCAGACTCGTGCTCCTCATGTCTGATGGCAAGAGCCATGGAATGAACCAGGACTCCGACTTCTATTGGTTCGATCCGGATACCGGAAAGGAAGAACTGCTCTATAAGACAGAATGCTCTGTAGGCAACTCCACAGGAAGCGACTGCCGCCTTGGCCACGGCCGCACTCTCAAGAATGGGAAAAACGGTATTTACTTCACTGAGACCAGAAGGAATGCAGGCGTGCTCTGCTGTCTGACGGCGGACGGAGAGAAGAAGACAGTTATCGATATAGAAGGTTCTGTGGATGACTATGACCTGGTGGAAGAGACAGGAAAGGTCCTTTCAGTCAGGCTCTTCGCAGGAAAGCTCCAGGAACTGTATGCATCGGATCTTAACGGCGGAGAAGCAGAGCAGATCAGCAGCTTCAATACCGAAGTTCTCGAAGACACCTATGTCGCGCTGCCTGAGAAGTTCACATTCATGAGCGAAGGGTATGACATAGACGGCTGGGTGCTCAAACCCATCGATTACGATCCTGAAAAGAAATACCCTGCAGTTCTTGATATCCACGGCGGCCCCAAGACCGTCTACGGTGAATTGTTCTTCCATGAGATGCAGTACTGGGCAGGCCTCGGCTACTTCGTGTTCTTCTGCAACCCCATCGGCTCTGACGGAAGAGGAGATGAATTCGCTGATATCAGGGGCAAATACGGCACCTGCGACTACAACAACATCATGGATTTCACTGATGAAGTCCTTAAGAGATATCCTCAGATCGATGCCAGCAGAGTCTGTGTTACCGGAGGAAGCTACGGCGGTTACATGACCAACTGGATCGTCGGCCATACCGATAGATACTGCTGTGCAGCAACTCAGCGCAGTATCAGCAACTGGGTATCATTTGAAGGAGTTTCCGATATCGGCCCGATGTTCACCAGAGACCAGCAGTGCGCTGACATCTACCACAAGACAGACCTCGAGAAGATCTGGTGGCATTCTCCGCTCAAATATGCGGACGATGTCAAGACGCCTACACTGTTCATCCATTCCGATCAGGACTACAGATGCCCCTTCGAGCAGGGAATTCAGTTCTTCACTGCTCTTAAGACCAGAGGCGTTGAGACGAGAATGTGTGTTTTCCATGGGGAGAACCATGAACTGTCCAGAAGCGGTATGCCGGAGCACAGGATCAGAAGACTCAACGAGATAACCGGTTGGTTCGAGAAACACGCTAAATAATCTATTTATATACCGGAGGCATCTCATTCAGGGATGCCTTCGGCTTTTAGTTTTGCTGCAAGAGAGGAAATACTGTTGTCAGTCAGAAAGGAGAGAATACCGAATTGGAGATAAACAGAGAAGAGTTCCTGAAGACAGGAGAAAAATATGTCAGATCTACAGACGATTCTCTATCGGGACGTGTTTTTCACCTGGCGATGGATGACGGAGATGAGTACGAACTCAGATTCGTGACGGGCGATATAGTTGAATGGAGAAGCCCGGGAGGACCTGTCAGATATGAGAAGTACGGCTGTCTTAAACCGGATGAGAAGACTTTTTTTGTGGCTTCCATCTTATCGGAATGTGATCCTCTGGTCTGCGTGACTCTGGTGCTTGATGAGGAGCAAAGCCTTGTAACAATGGCAGTATCAAGACAGGGATACTATCCGCTCAGACCGCGTCTTGCAGTCGTCGATTTCAGGTTCGGAGCTATACGTGTACCGGACAGACCTCTCCCGTACAAGCGTCACGGATTCACAAGGGATCTTGTGGGGAAGAAGATAAACTGGTACTACTCTACCGGATTCATCAACACACAGATGTATACAACTGAAAGGTATATGCGTATACGGCCCCTTACCGATACCAGAACTCCTGAAGAGATAGAACGTGAGGAAAAAGAGATAGAACTGGGACTTCGTCCAAGACAGCTGCTATACGAAGAACCTTCTGCATATATCAAGATAAAAGACGGGATGTATCTGCTGAGCTGTATTGAAGCCAACATGAACAGAGTCGATGAGACCAGAGGCGGAAACAACCTGATGTTCGTTGCTAATTTCAACAAAGGATGTGATTTCGGAAGGACATTCTCCAGAAAGGGAGACAGACTTGATCACGGATTCTTTATGGCGTTCGGAGATCCTACGGATGAAGAGGTGCCGCTTGAAACGGAACCTACCCCGTACCGTGTCTGAGGAGGTGAAAGCATGAAGAAGAGAATAGCTGTTGTCGGTGCTGACAATTCTCTGGGGAGACGTGTCGCCAGAGAGGCCTATCACAGGGGATATGCTGTCACTGCTGTCGTAAGAGATCAGTCTCTCCTTGATTCGGTGAAATACTCCGTGCGGGAAAGTGCAGATTACTCTGTAGAAGAAGATGAATTTGATGCAGTTATCGATGTTACGGGGAAAGTGATAAAGATAACCAAAGGTGATATGGTCTCTTCAGTTTGTCCTGCAGAAAGTATCGATGCCGATGGACGAAGGACCGGGCAGGTAAGACTGTCAGATAAACGGGAAACATATGTTTCCGAGGAGGATCTTGCTCTTGCAGTCGTTGACGTAACAGACAGCGACGGACAGATGGATGTTTTTGCGGGTTCAGATCCTGCACCGGATCTGCCGGAAGAAAACAGCGGAAGAAGGCGTTATGTAGCTGTGTCTGATAAAGGTATAGCCGGAAAAGTCTTTGAGCTGGTCATGGACAGCCTTCAGGAATACGTGATCAGATTTCTGACTGACAATACTATGATCATCGCTGAAAAAGGAAAGACATACAGAGAATATTCATGTGACTGTTTCAGATGTGATGACGATGTCTGGATGGTCATATATATGAAAGACGGGGAGTGCGTAACACTGATACTGGATGAAGGTCAGGACCTTGTTACGGAAGTCTTAGCTGAACTGATGCCGAAACGGACACAGCTGGTTCGTCACCGAATCCTGTTTGGAGCACTCAGAAGAAAGGATAAAGAACTTCCGTTCAGACGGCATGCGTTTACGGATGAACTGGTAGGCCAGAAGATAACCTGGCATTATTCTCCTTACGTCAACATCACACACTGTTTCTATACAGAGATGTATATGCGCAATTCTCTGAGATCTATGAAACCGGTTCCGGATGATGCTGCTCCGGAAGCCAGATTCGACGCGGAGGACAGGATCCGCCGCTGGTCAAACATCTTTTTCGAGGAGCCTGCACAGTACATCAGATTCAACCCTCATCTCTACATGATGTGCATGAGGGAGGCTACAAGAAACAGGATAGATCCCCTGCAGGGCGGAGGAGATATGGTCCTGGTCATAAATACCAGAAGAATGAGAGATTACGGACGCGGATTCAGCAGAGGAAAAGGTGCACCAGGTTATGATCTCGTTTCTGTTTGCGGTGACTGGGATGATTTACCTGATCCTATGGACACTGCGGAGAGCCCTTACCTCGTATAACTATTATGCAAAAGGACAACTAGTGTCTAAAAAGCTCAGCTATTCGGCTGAGCTTTTTTAGCATAAAAGTTTGGAGAAGGTCACAAAAAAGAACAAAGGCAGCATGCGAATAATATACAACTACAACGAATATTATAAATCCGTATTGACAGTGCACGGTTATTGTCTTAACATGACAGGCGAGATAGAGGCGCGGTGTCCATCAGTAGCCTGTTCCACATAAGCAGCTTTAGGGACAGAGGAAAGGGGCCACCGCCGAAGTGAAGAAAAAGCAGCTGCGCTCTCTTCGCTGGGCCGTCGGAGAATATCCGCCGGACTGTCACGTGAGTGGAGCGCTATCCGGGTACTGAAATATTGACTTACACAGTCTCTTAAGATCATGTGCCGTAAAAGCTCCGCGAGCGTTTACGGCCTTTTTTATTGCAAAAAAGATTGATCGAAGGAGAAAGAAAATGATCAGATTCAGAAGGTTCGTTTCAGCAATGCTCGCTCTTATCATCGCATTCACTATGACTGCATGCGGTAGTTCAAACAAGGGCAGCACACCTGAGGAGGATGAAGATCCTCTGGCATACCTCAACGGACAGTTCCGTGTAGGTATGGAATGCGCATATGCGCCTAACAACTGGCAGGAAGCCACCGCAACAGAAACCAATGTTCCTATTTTCAATGTTCCCGGAGCTTATGCAGAGGGGTTCGACGTACAGTGGGCGAAGATCATAGCTGATCATCTCGGACTTGAACTGGTAGTGATCAAGATGGACTGGGACGGCCTTATCGAAGCTCTCAACAAGGGACAGATCGATGCCATCATTGCTGGAATGATGGACACTGCGGAACGCAGACAGTCTATAAACTTCAGTTCTGCGTATCATGAGACACAGTACGGGATGATGGTCAATGCCGGATCGCCTTTTGAAAATGCAGTCAGCATTCAGGATTTCAGCGGAGCAAGTGTGCTCGGGCAGAAGGATACGGCACTTGACACTGTCATTGATCAGATAAACGGAGTCAATCATCTTCCCGGAGTATCCAGTGTGCCTGATATGGTCGCAAGACTTCAGCAGGGGACCTGCGACGCGCTTGTCATCAATATGGAGAATGCGCCGGGATATATAGCAACAAATCCTAATTTCGTAGCTATAAGCTTTGAAGAAGGAAATGGTTTCGAGCTTCCCGCAAAGGGGGCATGTGTAGGTATTAGAAAGACTGATGACTATCTTCTCAGTCTCGTGAATGAGGCATTGGCAACAGTCGATCAGGCAGAAAGAGACGCTATGTGGGATACGGCTGTGGAGAACCAGCCGGTCTGACGAAGGAAAAAGACAGAACGCCGCAGGAACAAATCCTGCGGCGTGGTAATAAACAAATGAAGAGAATTCTAAAAGATCTTATTACTGGAAACAGCAGTTATGCTCTTCCTGCAGCTGGTGTAGCTGCGCTTGCAGCGCTGAGCCTTCTTAACGGTAAAGACACTCCGTACAGCTTCATCCCTTCAGGAAGCATTGCAGATAACGTGTGCGGGATACTTCTTTATACAGTTCTGGCATACTGTGCTGCAGCACTCATCGGGAAGCTGATCTTACAGAATAAATACAAAAGATCATTCTTTGCATCCAGAGCATGCAAACTGGCAGCGGGGATCGCGTTTTGCCTGTCAGTCTTGATCCTTTTTGCGACAGTGACAGACAGAGGAATACTAGGATTCATCTGGCTGGTCAGATACTGTTCAGGACTCGATTCTAATCCCCAGGAATTCGGACCGTCCATGATCTACATGACGCTCAACGGCAGGGAGATGATCCTGACAGGAATGTGGACTACGATCAGGATCGCTTTGTTCGGAACTGCTATAGCGTTCATTCTCTCGATATTCATGGTGTTCCTCAGAATATTGGAGCCTGGGAAGAGAGACAATGATTTCGTCAAGGCTCTGAAGTGGCTGGCCAGTTCACTTACAAAGTTTTACATATTCGTCATCAGAGGAACTCCGATGATGGTTCAGACGCTGATATTCTATTATCTGGGATTCGATCTGTTCAAGAAGAGCGGGATGACTGTAACAGAGATCAATAATGTCTGGAGCTTCTTTATATCAGGACTTTTCACTGTTTCTCTGAACTCTACTGCATATATCACGGAAGTGCTTAGAGGTGGGATCATTTCGATAGACAAAGGTCAGGCAGAAGCCGCAAGATCCCTTGGAATGACTCACTGGCAGGCAATGAGCCGGGTAGTATTTCCGCAGGCTGTAAAAAACAGTATCCCTTCCATCGGCAATGAGTTCATCATCAACATAAAGGACTCTTCTGTTCTTTCTGTCATCGGTGTTATGGATCTTATGTATGCAACAAAATCGGTTAGCGGGATATACTACAGATCTCTTGAGATCTATTGTGTAGCTGCCCTTATCTACCTGGTCCTGACCTGGCTCTCTTCGCTCCTTCTGCAGTATGTGGGCAGAAGACTGGACGTTCCGGTAAAGGGCATAACCAGCTCGAACTGAGGAGGATGATATGGAAGAAACAGTATTGACGATAGAAGGACTCTATAAATCGTTCGGAGATCTTGAGGTCCTCAAAGGCATTGATCTTCAGATCAGCAAAGGCGAAGTTGTCTGTATCATCGGAGCTTCCGGATCCGGTAAATCCACGCTTCTGAGATGCATCAACCTGCTGGAAGAGGCAGACGGGGGAAGGATACTGTTCCACGGGCAGGATCTTATGGATACTTCTGTGGACATCGACAGCCTCAGACAGAGCATCGGTATGGTGTTCCAGAGTTTCAACCTGTTCAACAATAAGAACGTGATTGATAACTGCACTATGGCTCCAGTGGTTGTAAAGAAAATCCCAAGAGAAGAGGCGGAAGCTGCAGCTGTTAGAAATCTCAAGGCAGTAGGACTGGAAGATTTTATGTATGCAGATCCAAATACTCTGTCAGGAGGACAGAAACAGCGTGTTGCTATCGCGAGAGCGCTTTGTATGGAGCCGGAGATCATGTTGTTTGATGAACCGACTTCGGCGCTGGATCCTGAAATTGTCGGCGAAGTCCTCGATGTAATGAAGAAACTTGCAGAAGAAGGCATGACGATGGTCGTCGTCACTCATGAGATGGCTTTTGCAAAAGAAGTCAGTAACAGAGTGGTCTTTATGGACGACGGCGTGATACTCGAGCAGGGAAGCCCGGAAAAGATCTTCGGGAATCCCGAAAATGCAAGAACAAGAGAATTCCTGGCCAGATATCTGGAGGATTGATTATGGCTGAAATATTTGACCATTTCAGAAATGAGGATATGTATCCGGACCTCGACGCAGAAGGTGCAGTCGAACGGCTTTCAAGAGCAGTCAGATTCCGCACGGTCAACACAGGCGGGATACGCAGTAACGATGCAGAGTTCGAAGGCTTGAACAAACTGATAAGGGCCAGTTATCCCAATATCATGAGTGCCGGATCGCTGGAGATGATAGGACGGTCAATACTCATAACTATTCCGGGTTCTGATCTTCGACTGAAGCCCTGCCTTTATATGTCGCATCAGGATGTTGTTCCCGTAGTGGAAGGAACAGAAGATAACTGGAGCTACCCTCCGTTTTCCGGAGAGATAGCGGAAGATGCTGTCTGGGGAAGGGGGACTCTTGATATAAAGAACATGGTGTTCGGGATACTGGAGGCTGCGGAATATGTCCTCTCATCCGGTGCCAAGTTCAGAAGGACTGCGTTCCTTGCATTCGGTGATGATGAGGAAACATTCAATCTCGGAGCAAAATCAATTGCTGATACGCTTCGTGACAGGGGGGTAGAACTGGAATTCGTTCTCGACGAAGGCGGCGGAGTTATCAGTGACGCTTCTTCTTTCGGAGCTCCCGGCGTTTTCGTAGCAGCGGTAGATATTATGGAAAAAGGCTACGCAGACCTTGAGCTTTCAGTCAAGAGTATCGGCGGACATTCAAGCAACCCATATGGAGGAAGTTCGCTGGAAAAGATATCGAGAGCCATAACGGAGATTGCAGATCATCCGTTCCCGGTATCGCTGCCTGATCCGGTCAGAAGGGCTCTGGAGATCCTGGCTCCGTATATAACTGCAGACCCTTTCAGAGAACTTGTCATAGATATACATGGAAACGCTGCAAAGATCGCGGAGATACTGTATCAGCAACCCGAGACGTTCGCATACGTAACTACTACGATAGCTCCGACGATGATCAATGGAGGAAGCAGCGCCTGCAATGTCCTTCCTCAGGACATGAGCGCAGTCATCAATTTCAGGATTAACCAGAGGACTTCAGCTGAACAGGTTATGGAGCACTGCAGAGAGGCAGTCTCCAGCAGTGATATCAGTCTGAGATTCCTGCAGTCGAATGATCCTTCTGCTGTTGCCAGGACTAACGGGTTCGGATTCAGGACGCTTTCTGAGACGGCTAAGGAATTCTATAAGGATATGGTTCTCGTTCCCTGCATGTCGACAGGAGCGACTGATGCCTGCAGATATGAGATCATTTGCGATACGTGCCTGAGGTTCGGACCGTTTCTTGCTGAACCTGAAGATATCGAGAGCGGAGTTCATGGAACTGATGAGCATATTCCGGTCAGATCATATCTTCAAGGTATAAGGTTCCTGATCCATATGATGGAACTGTCTAATATCTGATATTCGTACGGCTTTTCATAAAAATGCACCGCCTCTGTTCAAAGGAGACGGTGTGTTTTTATATGAATACGATATCAGTTCACTTCGAAATTCACTTCGACGGGATCAAGTCCCGGAACATTTATAAAGAGCCGGCCTTCACCTGTATTTCCAACAGTACGAACATAAGTGCCGGTCATTCCTCCCTCAGCAGTGGCGATGGAGGGTCCGACAAGTTCGATATCACCTTCAGTGCGGAATGAGACAGGAAGCTGTGCGTATACTGCAGTTGCTCCGTTTCCGTCTAGAATTCTGATCCTGACAGCGGCCATGTCATAGGTGTCTCCTTCTTTCAGAACAGTGGAACTTGTCTTGACTTCTAGCTTCAGATCGGCAGAAGGAGTAAGTGTCCTGGAAGCAGTTACTACTCCGTTTTTGACAGCATCTATCCTCCAGACAGTCGCATCGCCTCCCCAGTTTCCTACGTACCTGCTGTACAGATCGACCGCATCGGCATAAGTCTTGTGATAGCGGAGCATGATCCATGCCAATTTGATCTTATCAATGAATGGCATGCTGTTGATGCCGTTTACAGAAGCAGAAACCAGACAGTCATGCAGAAGTTTTTCAAGTTTTCCGGTGTAACCGTCCTGGGAACGCAGAAGATCACCGATCGTGTCGTCTATAAGCAGGGGACCGTGATTGAGTGAAGTGAACTCGGTACTGCAGAATTCCTTGACGAAAGCGCCATTTTTATAGAGTTTCACCGAATCCGCGTTCGTGAAGGCATATACCTTCCCGAGCATGCCTCCGGGGTAATCTCCGATATCCATCGTTGAACCTACTTCAAGAACAGGGCGTTCATCCTGCTGCATGGCATAAACTGAGGCAGCCAGCTTTGGATTTCGGAACGCATCCATTACTCCGTGATAGCATATCCTGTCGCCGGAACCGAAATCCTTGTGGGTTGGATAGTCGAACATGCACCACTGGAAACAGCCCGCGTGTTCTCCGGTAGAGGCAGCAGCGTTAAGAACTCTGGCATGACGCAGAGCGTGCTCCTGTCTGACTTCTGTCTTGTCAAAGGATTTGGTTGGATACATGTGCCCGTTGGCTTCCGAGATAAGGAAGCCTTTATTCATGTCAGGAGTAACTTTGGACTTCTGTGTTATGGGTTCATTGTTTCCTGAATGAGTGAAATCATTGAATGCATAGACATCTTCCAGAAGCGAGCTTTTCTGAATATATCTGACACCGGACGTCTGTCTGCTGGGGTCAAGCTCATGCGCTATCCTGTTGGTCTCCTCATAGAACTCATCGTCGTCCTGGCTCTCATTGATTCGGACTCCCCATAAGACTATCGAAGGATGATTCCTGTACTGGCAGATCATCTCATGGACATCCGCACAAGCTACTCTTTTCCAGAATTCATCTCCGATATGCTGCCAGCCAGGGATCTCGGTGAATACCAGCAGGCCGAGTCTGTCACAGGCGTCGATGAATGACTGTGACTGGGGGTAGTGGGATGTCCTGACTGCGTTGCATCCAAGTTCTTCTTTCAGGATACGGGCATCTTCTACCTGGAGGCTGTCAGGAACAGCATATCCCGTATAAGGGTAGCTCTGATGACGGTCAAGACCTCTCATGAAAGTCTTTTTGCCGTTAAGATAGAGACCGTCTGCCCGGAATTCTGCAGTACGGAATCCGAATGTAACTGTCTTTTTGCTTCCGTTATCAAGAGAAACTGTCAGTGTGTACAGTACCGGATCATCCGGACTCCAAGGCCTGGCATCAGGTACATTCAGTACGATATGGTCATCGTCAAATGAAGCCAGCGCGCAGGCGTTGCCGTTTGAGTCAAGGATCTGAACTGTCTTGCCATGACCGTCTTCAGGCCAGGTCGTTACCTGGATATTCACTGTTGTGAGATCTGGAGTAGTCACGAACACGTCGGAAATAAAGTCCTGTTCTCTGATATCAAGCCATACAGGACGATATATCCCTCCGTATGTCAGATAATCGATAACGAATCCGAATGGAGGAACTGCGGGATTCTCAGTGCTGTCAAGGCGGACAGCAACATCGATCTTCTCACCTGCGACAGCACATGAAGTCAGTTCTGTCTCGAAAGCCGTATATCCGCAGAGATGGGTGTTTCTTTCCTGACCGTTAACGTAGACCGTGGCTATGTGAGCCGCAGCTTCGAAACAGATAAACAGCCTTTTGCCCTCGGCTTCTTCGGGAACAGTGATCGTCTTGCGGTAACCGCTTACCATTTCATACTGTTTTTTGTCTGCATAGTGAAGAGGAAGGATGCTCACAGTATGAGGAAGACGAACAGGCTCGCCTGCAGTTTTACCGGAGATGAAGGAATCAGTGCATTCGGGAGTGAACTCCCATCCATTATTGAGAGAGATCATTGTAAAGCTCCTGTCATATGTTTTTACGGGAAACGCTCTCTGAGATATCTTGAATTGTGCTGGATTTTGCGTAGTTATCTACATTTTCTTTCTTAATACCGAATTTCTGCAGGGTACCGGCGCCTCCGATACACCCGCCTACACAGGCCATTCCTTCCAGGAAATTGCTTTGAAGCATACCTCTGTTCCTTTTCAGAAGAGCAGCTCTGCACATCTCTATACCGCTGCACACTTCAGGTTTGAGCTCCAGAGATGAACCTATCTCACCGAGTCCCTGTCGAATGGCTTCTGTAAGGCCGCCTGAACGGGCAAATACTCTTCCGTAATAGGACGCCTGATCCAGTGTGCTCTCATCAAGAGAAGCGAGATCTATCTCGCGGCTGTCGAACAGGGCCTGAAGTTCTTCGAACGTGAGGGCAACGTCTACATACTGGCCTACTCTCTCCTGCAGTATCTCGGCTTTTTTAGCAGTACAAGGACCGATGAACACAACTTTACAGTTTATATCGTCATCCTTAAGTACCTTAGCAATTGCCGCCATTGGAGAGAGATTGGTCGATATGTCGTCAGCCATCTGCGGGAAGTTCTTCCTGACGTAGTCTACGAAAGCAGGGCAGCAAGATGAAAGAAGGGATCCTTTCTCATCAAGTTCCTTTGCTTCGCTGTACGCGACTAGATCCGCACCTTTGGCTACTTCTATGACGTCATAGAACCCCAGCTCCTTTAATCCGGTTACGATCTGGCCAAGTTTATATTCCCTGAAACTGTCAGCTATAGCCGGAGCTATAAGAGCATAGACTTTGAATTCTGTATTATTCTCGCTCTTGATGATGTAATCGATCGCATCAAGAATGAAAGACTTGTCCATGATCGCGCCGAAAGGGCACTGAGAGATGCATGCGCCGCATTTGATGCATTTATCGTCGTTGATCTTTGCAGCCTGGTCTTCGTTGGCCTCTATGGCTTTTACAGTACATGCATTTTCGCACGGACGTTTGCGGTTTATGATAGCGGTGTACTGACAGGCTCTTGCGCATGCTCCGCAGTTGATGCATTTGGACTTGTCTATATGTGCCTGGTGATTGTTGTCAAAATAGATAGCGTCCTTGGGACAGGCTACCTTGCACCTCTGAACGAGACACCCGCGGCATGTGTTTGTCACTTCGTACCCGCCTATAGGGCACTCATCGCAAGCAATGTCGATCACTTCGATGATGTTTGGATTGGTGCGGTCGCCGCCCATTGCAAGCTTTACTCTTTCCTGAAGGATAGCGCGTTCCTTGTAGACGCAGCATCTCATTGTAGGAGTCTTTCCGGGAATGATCTTCTTCGGAATATCCAGAACATTCTCGACAAGATTCTGCTCCCAGGCTTCTTTTGCTACTTCCTTCAGGACCTGATACTTAAGGTACTGTATCCTTGTTTCGAAATTACTCATCTAGTGCCTCCAGCTTAGATCTGTCCATGAAGATCAGGGTATACAGAAAGTCAGTCTGATCCTTGATGCCTTTAACAGACTGGGATGCTGCCAGGATTGGAAGCCATTCAAGAATACTCTGTCTGGTGCAGCCGGTGGCTTCACAGAACATCCGTAGATACTTTCTTGCCCGCTGTCTTTTGCCTTCTAAAAGGAAAAGAAGAAAAGTCCTGGCTGCATCGGCTTCACGGTTTCCCTGAGTCGCATGTGTCCAGTCGATGATGTATGCCTTGCCTTCGCTGTTTATGATGACGTTGGAAGGGTTAAAGTCGCCGTGACACAGAAAGTTGTGCCTCGGTGTCGCTTCTATCCGGTTGTGAAGATCGTATCTGAGGGTAGCAGAAAGATCCGTCTCAGATATTTTTCGATTCATTTTGTCACGATGTTTAGTAAGAAGGGGACAGCGCTTCGTCTGCATCTCTGCTTGGATGTCAACGAACTGCTTAAGAAGCTCATTCTCCCTTTCCGGAGATTCTTCAAGAAGAACTTCCATGGTCTCTCCATCTATGTATTCGGTCACGATGGTCCAGCACCCGTCTATCTTAGTGATCTCAAGAAGACCGGGGATATTAAGCCCTGTCTCTTCTACCAGGCCCTGATTCAATGCTTCGCTGAGAATGGTAGATTTGCTGTATCCGGGTTCGAACATCTTATAGCACAGTCCGTTCTGTGCAAAGACAGTTTTGTCCGGACGTTCTGCGATGATCTGTCTTTCCATGATTCTCCTGCATTCATAAGATCAAAGGAATTGTGTTTCTTATATCTTATATAATTAATATAACACATTAATCATGATAAGGCCTTTTATGCGTGCTGACACCCAAAATGCAATAAGTACGCATACGACGTTATTATGTAACAGACAGACTTGATTATAGCTCTGTGTCATGCTTGTATATACGGCGAAATAAATAACTCACGCAAGAGCTTCTTCAAAGGAACATAGACGTCAGTATCCTCATAGAACTGGGCTGCTGAAACGACGACAGATTAAAAATGTCTGTAAAAGGAAAGGAAAACTACATGTCTGAAGGAACTGGCAGAATAGACTTGCATCTGCATACGAATATATCTGATGGGACTGATACGCCGGAAGAACTGCTGGAAAACGTAAGGAAGGCAGGTTTGGAGGTCTTCTCAGTAACTGACCATGATTCATTCAAAGGAGCAGTCAGCATCTCAGCTATGCTGCGCGAAGAAGATCCCGTATTTATTACCGGAGTGGAGTTCTCATGTAAGGATGAAGAAGGAAAGTATCACATACTTGGATACGGATTCGATCCTTCAGCACAGGCGATTAATGACACTGTGCGGATCGGACACGGTTTCCGCATGGAGAAGATGACGGCACGGTTCGAATTCCTCAAGAATGAATTCGGATTCAGATTCCCTAAGGATGAGATAGAAAGCATACTTGCTCTGGACAATCCCGGGAAGCCTCATCTCGGGAATCTTATGGCTAGATACGGATTTGCGGAGAACAAAGACGATGCGATCAGCAACTATATCAATAAGCTCCACGTGAATGAAAAGTACATCAGACCTGAACAGGCGATAGAGAGCATACTTAAGAGCGGCGGTATCCCTGTTCTTGCCCATCCGCTTTTCGGAAGCGGAGATGAGAAGATATCCCCCGAAGAGATGGAGGACAGACTTACTAAACTGAAAGGATTCGGTCTTAAAGGCGTGGAAGCTTTTTATTCCGGATTCGATATGCAGCAGACAGCTGAGATGATTGACTTAGCTGGAAAATACAACTTGTACGTCACTGCAGGAAGCGATTATCACGGTTCAAACAAAAAGATAGAGATAGCGTTCACCGGCTTGAATGGGAGCAGTGTAATGCCGGAACGTCTAAAGGAATTCTTCAAAGCGGCGGGAGTGCAACGGATATAAGATCTCAGAAGATGTAAATTGCAGTGACGGGATGACTGGTTAGACAAAAGAAACCGCTTGTCATCCACGGTCGGCGACAGGCGGTTTCACGTATTTTGGTGCGGGTAACAGGACTTGAACCTGCACGGTTGCCCACTAGATCCTAAGTCTAGCGTGTCTGCCAATTCCACCATACCCGCATATTTGTCACATAAGGTATTCTACAGTTACTGAAGGCTTGAGTCAACGTTTTCGGTTGTTGGAAAGATTTATAAGATATATAATGTATCTGTGAAAAAATGCAAGGCTGGTACCTGAATTGAAGCTTTTGAATAAACTGGAGAGACGCTTCGGAAGATTCGCGATAGAGAATCTTATGGTAGTCATCTGTGGGGGAATGGCAATAGTTTATATCGCAGATCTGCTTATGGATGGATTCGCTACTCAGATGCTGTACCTGAACTGGCAGGCTGTGACTCAGGGACAGATCTGGCGCTGTCTGACTTTTATCTTCGAGCCTGAAAGCAGAAATCCGCTGTCTTTCCTTCTTACTATATATTTCTATTACATGATAGGCGGAGCTCTCGAACATGAATGGGGCAGCTTCAACTTCAACTGCTACTATCTGATGGAGATAGTCTGTACAGTGATCGCTTCCATTTTTGTTACTGTCGGATCCAACTATTATATAAACCTGTCGCTGTTCCTCGCTTTCGCGATACTTTATCCTGATTATCAGGTGTTGTTGTTCTATGTGATACCTGTGAAAGTGAAATGGGTTGCTCTTATAGATCTTGTCTTCATGATCTACAGCTTCATAATAAATCCCTATGCACGTTTGCTCATTATTGCCGCACTGTTACCACTTATAGTGTTCATGTGGAATGATGCGGTAAGAAATATCAGGCTGTTTTTTGACAGACGCAAGAGAAATAAAGAATTCTCTGATTACTGGAAATAAGAGGAGTTTATGATGCGTATCCTGACTGCGGCAGCTCTGCTGCCTGCCTTATTCCTTATGCATTACATCTACAGGCTTGACAGAATCGAGAAGGAACCACTCGGACTGCTGATCAGGCTGGTTGGAGCAGGTGCTCTTTCATGCTTCCCGGCAGCTTTCGCTGAGAGTTCGCTGATAAGTCTGGCTTCTAACCATATTGACGTCAACTCGGAACTGTATGCTTTTGTTACAGCTTTTCTGATAGTTGCGATCTGTGAAGAAGGGGTCAAGTTTATTGCTCTTAAACTCTTCACATGGAACAATGATGAGTTCAACTGCAACTTTGACGGTATTGTATACGCAGTCTTCGTCTCATTGGGGTTCGCAGCTCTTGAGAATGTGATGTATGTGCAGCAGTACGGACTGTCGGTCGCGGTTTCCAGAGCGATACTCTCAGTCCCCGGTCACATGACTTTCAGCATCTTTATGGGGCATTATTATTCCAAGGCAAAGAAATCGATGCTGCTCGGACGCCAGAGTGAAGCGAGACATTATCTCAGAGTATCGTATATCATCGCAGTGTTACTTCACGGATTCTATGATTACTGCCTCATGAGCACATATGATTACCTGTACTATGTGTTCTTCGCTTTCGTTGTCATACTTGATATATTATCGATCAGAAAAGTCAAAGAAGAATCAGCCAACGACGGGCCGTTTGCAGCCTGGCCGGTATACTGAGGCGGAGATGCTTTGAAATGATCCCTGACAGAAAGTTGATAGAAAAAGAGCTCGCAGAACGCGGGCTCTATCCTTATATATCGGTATATGAAACAGTAGATTCCACTATTACGCGTGCCAGGAGCCTTATTTCTGAGCATGACGGAGATATCCTCATTGTTGCATCTAGTCAGACACAGGGAAAAGGGAGCCATGGAAGAAGCTTCTACTCTCCTCAGGACACGGGACTGTATTTTACGGCAGTTTATAGAGATGTCTCTCTCATCTTTCCTGTCACTTTCGCTGCAGGTATTGCTTCGGTGAGAGCGCTTCACAGTTTTGGAATAGAGACATCCGTGAAATGGGTGAATGATATTTACTACGATAGGATGAAGGCCGGAGGCATACTCTGTGAGAGGACAGGCTCCGGCGAAGTGATCGTGGGTATCGGGATAAATCTGCAGGAACCTGAAGGAGGGTTCCCGGAAGAGATTTCGGGTATAGCTAAGGCTATAGGGAAAGATACGCTCAGCCGCGATCTGCTGGCAGCTGCTCTATACAGTGAACTCACCGAGGAGATAAGAAGCGACCCAGCCGGAGTCATTGAGAGATACAGAGCAGTATGTGATACTGTCGGAAGGAAGATTAGTTTTGTATACGACAATAAAGAGATGAGAGGTACTGCATTGTCAGTGGAAGATGATGGAGCGCTGTCTGTCATGACTGAAGAGGGAGCAATCTTACGTTTCGAAACAGGTAATGTGTCCATAAGATACATGGATCAGCAGAGATAGAAAACCAATAAGGTTACTGCACAGCCTTGTCCGCACATAACAAAGCACAGGTGTAAAAAAATGATATATATCATCAGACACGGAAAGACTGAACTCAATCGGACGAATTCTCTTCAGGGAAGAAGTGATCAGCCTCTTAACGAAGAAGGTGTGGCACAGGCTGAAGATGCAGCTGAAAAGCTGAAGAAGATCACTTTCGACCATGTGTTCTCAAGCCCTCTCATACGTGCAGTTCAGACAGCAGAGATCATAGCTCCGTACAGAACCCCTGTAATAGATGAGCTTCTGATAGAAATGGATTATGGTCCATATGAAGGGATCGATCTGAAGAATCCGCCTCCGGAGATCGTCAGGTTTTTCAGCGATTTTGTTCACAACCCCGCACCGGAAGGAATGGAGCAGCTGTCTTCAGTAGTTGAAAGAGCTGGAAAGTTTCTGCGGAGGATACAGAATCTTAAGGGAAATATATTGATCTCAACTCATGCGATCGCGATGAAAGGGCTCCTGGAATATCTGACTCCTGACTCGAAAGGTGCTTACTGGTCAAAGTACATAGGAAACTGTGCACTGTATACCTTTGAGAACATTGACGGACAGTTCAGCATACCGAAAGAACTGGAGTAACGACCGAAGCGGGCATGTATAGATACTGCAGGAGGAGGTGCATGTATGCGTTATGATGTTATCTGTGTAGGGATGGCTCTGGTAGACTCCATTATCAGAGGATTTGATCCTGCACCAGTTTCAGCGTCTGGATACAGAGCTCAGTCCGGGTCGCTCAACGTCGGAGGGGAAGCAGTAAATGAAGCGATAGCGGCTTCAAAACTCGGGCTCAGGACAGGATTATTATGTTCTCTCGCCAGTGATGCTGCCGGTGAGATGGTACTCAGTGAACTGAAAAGAAACGGCGTGGATGTGAGAGTAACTCCGCGGGAAGGCGGGACACCAGTCACGACGATGTTCGTACGACAGGACGGAACCAGACAGTCAATAACAAACGGTGCGCATACTTTCAACTATCATCCGGAAAATGATCCTTCGCTTTTCACTGATGCCAAAGCTCTGATAATCGGCTCTCTCTTCAGAGCGCCGTTTGATGATCCTGATGTCATTCATGATGTTGTCGTGAATGCCAAGAAAGCTGGACAGATCGTGATAGCTGATACGAAGCTTCCCAATTTCCGCTTTCTTACTCTTGAAGATGTCCGGGATTCACTGCCTCTTATAGATTACATTACGCCTAATGAGGATGAAGCACGTTATTTTACAGGAAAAGAAGATCCGGAAGAAATGGCGGAGGTATTGCTGGAATACGGAGTCAGAAACGTGATAGTAAAGCTCGGCAGCAAAGGGTGTTTCTTCAGAAGCGGTGATAAGAAGATTCGGCTTGAGGCTTTCCCTATAGATGCAGTGGACGCGACCGGAGCAGGAGATAACTTTGTTGCAGGATTCTGCTCAGAACTGCTGAGAGGTTCTGAAGCGGAAATAGCTCTCAGATTTGCCTCAGCCTGCGGTGCCATATGCACGACTGCGGTGGGAGCCGGAACAGCACTCAGAAACAGGGAACAGGTGATGGAATTTCTTAAGAAAAATGAAATACCTTAACGTACTGAATCATAATGAGCAGGTACAAGAATGCATATATTGACACAATGTTTTATGTCATCTATAATAGATTGGTCCGCTTGAGACAGGCTTCCAAGAGTATCTTCATACCGCCTGTTGCAGCGTGTCGAATAAAAAGACAGAGGTAAAGAAATGTACGCAGTTATCGTAACTGGCGGCAAGCAGTACAGAGTCGAGCAGGGAGACGTTATCTACGTCGAGAAGCTCGCTGCTGAAGCTGATGAGACCGTCACATTTGACAAGGTCCTGGCCCTCGGCGGCGACACCACAGTTTTTGGAAATCCGACAGTGGAAGGCGCAACCGTAACAGGAAAGGTCCTCAAGCAGGGAAAATCCAAGAAGATCGACGTGTTCACTTACAAGCCCAAAAAGAACGAAAAACGTCATCTCGGCCATCGTCAGAGCTTCACTAAAGTTGAAGTTACTGCCATCAACGCGTAAGGGAACGGAGGGTTTTACTTATGGCACATAAAAAAGGTGTTGGTTCTACAAAGAACGGCAGAGACTCCGAGTCCAAGCGCCTCGGCGTTAAGAGAGCGGACGGTCAGTTCGTTCTCGCTGGCAACATTCTTGTTCGTCAGCGCGGCACACACATTCATCCCGGCCTCAACGTAGGGATCGGATCCGATGATACACTCTACGCACTTGCGGACGGTACCGTCAGGTTCACACGCTACGGCAAGGACCGTAAAAAGGTCAACGTCATTAACTGAACCGGATCCCGTGCTGCAAAGCACGGGATTTTTCTTTTTTATTTTCGGGATTCATATATGTTTATAGATAAAGCGAGGATTTTACTTAAGGCTGGCCGCGGAGGCGACGGTGCGGTCAGTTTCCACAGAGAGAAGTATGTTGCTAACGGCGGCCCGGACGGCGGGGACGGCGGGGACGGAGGCAGCATATATCTTGTTGCAGACGACCATCTCTCTACACTCACTGATTACAAATACAGACGCAAATATGAGGCAGACAGCGGAGAAAACGGCAGAGGAAACAGATGCCGGGGAAAGAGCGCTGATGATCTTATATTGAAGGTCCCAAGAGGAACGATAGTAAGAGAACATGAGAGCGGCAAGATAATGGCCGATATCTCTGGCGATGAACCAGTTCTGATCTGCAAGGGAGGAAGAGGCGGTTTCGGAAATGCTAAATTTGCAACTCCGACGAGACAGATCCCAAGATTTGCAAAGACCGGAACACAGGGAGAAAGCTATGATATATCTCTCGAACTGAAACTCATAGCAGACGTTGGATTCGCTGGATTCCCGAATGTAGGCAAATCCACGCTGCTCTCGGTTATATCTAATGCCAGGCCGAAGATCGCAAATTATCATTTCACTACGCTGACCCCGAATCTGGGAGTCGTGAGAGTAGGTGACACTTCTTTCGTTGCTGCTGACATACCGGGGCTTATTGAAGGAGCCAGCAAGGGAATAGGACTTGGGCATGACTTCCTCAGGCATATAGAAAGATGCAGACTTATCGTTCATGTTGTCGATGTTTCCGGAAGTGAGGGAAGGGACCCTGTAGAAGATTTTGAGCAGATCAACAGAGAACTTTCTGAATTCAGTGAAGAGCTTGGTTCAAGAAGGCAGATAGTAGTCGGAAACAAGATCGATATCGCTGACAGTGATATGCGGGAATACTTTGCGTCCTATGCGAAGGAGCACGATCTTGATTATATGGAGATTTCCGCAGCAACGACTGACGGAACAAGGGAACTTGTCAATCACTGTGCAGAGATCCTTGCAGACATGCCGCCGGTAAAAGTCTATGAACCTGACTTTGTGAAACCTGAGAGGGGCGGTAGGAACAGAGACTTTGAGATCAACCGCGATGATGATAACGACGAGTGGGTCATTGAAGCTCCGTGGCTCGAGAGGATCCTTATGCAGAGCAACGTTGACGATTACGAGTCACTAATGTACTTCCAGAATGCACTTGCCGATTCGGGGATCCTGGACAGGCTCGTCGAACTCGAAGTGCAGGAAGGCGATACTATACGCATAGGAGATTACCAGTTTGATTACATTACCTGAGCAGCGTACTCTCACCGCTCATGAAGCGAAACAGAAAAGCCCCGTCGAGCTTGCTTTTATCGGGGATGCAGTATATGAGACGCTGGTAAGGGAGCATATCAGTCTTACACATGATGCTCCTGCTCACAAACTGCACAGCCTTTGTGTTTCCTATGTCAGAGCAGGAGCTCAGCACAGGGCGTCAGAGGTGATATTACCGTTACTGAACGATACGGAAGCAGACATTATAAAAAGAGGAAGAAACGCGAACAAGGTTACTTCATCACGCAATGCCGATCCTGCGGATTACAGGGCAGCTACCGGACTGGAAGCGCTTTTTGGATTCCTGTATCTTACAGGACAGACGCTTCGTATAAGGGAGCTGTTCGATATCATAACAGCAGATCATGACGGTAATCATTGCGAATCCGATAACGAATAAATATAATATTTCTAGAAAAAAGCAGAACCTTTTACCCAAGGAGATGATACTATGTCCGGACATTCCAAATGGAACAATATCAAACGTAAAAAAGAGAAGGCAGACGGTGCTAAGGCCAAGGTATTTACCAAATACGCCAAAGAGATAGCAGTCGCTGTAAAAGAAGGCGGAAGCACGAATCCTGATACCAATGCGAGACTTCGTGATGCTATTTCAAAAGCCAAGGCAAACAACGTCCCGAATGACAATATAAAAAGAGTTATAGATAAAGCCTCTTCTGACAGTGCGAACTATGAGAGCATCGTTTACGAAGGATACGGCCCCGGCGGGATCGCCGTTATCTGTGAAGCACTTACCGACAACAGAAACAGGACAGCAGCTTCTGTCAGACATTATTTCGACAAATACGGCGGAAACCTCGGCACGACCGGATGCGTATCATATATGTTCACCCAGAAGGGCGTCATCGTAATTGAAGACGAGGATCCGATCGATGAGGATAAGCTCATGATGGAAGCCATGGAAGTTGACGGAGTAGATGACCTCGAAGTTAATGAGAACATCGCAGAGATCACTACGGATCCTTATTCGCTCGTACAGGCCTGTGAGGGTCTTGAGGCACTCGGATATAAATTCTCTTCTGCAGAAGTGGCTTATGTTCCGTCAACATATACTGCTCTCTCTGATCCTGATCAGCTGAAGAATATGGGCACTCTGCTCAATATGCTGGATGAGGATGATGATATCCAGGGTGTCTGGCACAATCTGGAAAATGATGAAGATCTGCCGTGAACGGCTGTATAAAATAAAACGCGGCGCTATGCGCCGCTGTTTTTTAGGGGAACTATCGCATGTCTGACAGAAAGCTTTGTATGTGCTGTATGAGTCCGGTGCCTGCTGAGGCAACGGCTTGTCCGACATGCGGTTATGATGGCACACAGAAGAATCCGGATGGACTGCTTCCGATAGGCTCAAGAATAGGAAAAGGAAGATACCTCACCGGAAGAGCTGAGAGTATATATACACAATGTGTCGATTATATTGCGTTCGATGTACAGCAGTACAGCACATGTATAGTAAGAGAGTATCTTCCTGCAGGAGGAATTGACAGGCAGTCTGGTGAAATGGCCATGCAGGCTATAGAAGGAGCAGAGAAAAGGTACAGAAGCGGTCTGAACCGATTCATTTCAAACTATACCCGCATGAAAGATCTTCCTGAGGACTGTGCGATACCTCGTGTACGAGAAGTGATCCAGCAGAACGGTACAGCATATGCCGTTATTGCGAAGTTCTCAGGTATGACGCTCAGAGAGCTACTGAGAAGAAGTGGCGGAACGCTGTCGGTAGCACAGACCGAGATTGTGATGGACCCGGTAATAGACGCTCTGGACAGGGTACATTCACTCGGACTGTTCCATGGAAACATCTCTCCAGATACTATACTCATCAATTCTAACGGCGATGTGCGCATCGAGGAATTCTGTGTCGGGGACAGACCAGTTTCACAAAAAGCGGTAGGTTTCTGTTCTCCGGAATATGAATCAGGGGAAAAGGCTGACAGCGGCAGTGATGTGTACAGTATCGCAGCTGTTTTTTACAGATGTGTGATAGGTACCATACCTCAGGACGGGATACAAAGGAAAAACTTCGATACGCTTACTCCTATGGGAGAAGTAGATTTCAATGTTCCAGACAATGTATCTGACGCCGTCTGGAATGCGATGCTGGTTAACAGAGAAAACAGAACATCTTCGGTAAACGGGTTCAGAGATGCTGTCAAGGGAATAACATCGGAGGAAGTGCCTACTTTCCTTACAGATCTTTATTACAGTGAACAAGAGCAGGCAGAAGCTGCAGAAGAAGAGAAGAAAATAAAGAACAGGTGGAGATATCTGGCGCTGATCTCAGCCAGCCTTCTGGCTGTAATGATTGCAGTATTTGTTATAAGCAATGTGTTTGCGGAAAGGGAACGTGAAAAGAAAAAACAGCAGGAACCTGATGACGGCCCGGCTTACATGATGGTAGAAGTTCCTGATTATAGATTCATGAAAGTCCAAGATGCGGAACTAGACAGGATATCGTTTGACTTTCTGCTTATAAGCACCTATATGGAAGGAATGGAAACGGAAACGATAGTGAATCAGGATCCGCAGCCGGGAACGATGGTGAGCCCTGAAAACAGGACCATTACTCTGTTTGTCAATAAAACAAAAGATACCACTGCTGTGGTCCCGGATCTTTCAGGCCTATACGTACCGAACGCGGAACACGTACTGAGACAATACGGTATCAATTACACTGTTATTTTCAGAGAGACTGAGAACGGGTTTCCAGGCATCGTATATGAACAGAGCATGGAACCGGAACAGATAATCAAGCTTTCAGATATCCTGTACGTTTATGCACAGCCGGATCCTACAGATCCGTATATGCATTCTACTGTGGAAGAGGTCCCGGCAGATGTCGCATCGGAAGAGGAAAGCGGCTGAGACATAAATAAATAACAAAACCGGACATGTTGAACAAACATGTCCGGTAATCTTTTTCTCCAGAGAATAAACTCGAGGAGGAGTATCAGGCGTTTTCTACGATAGCAGCGATCGCTGCCTCGATACCTTTTACGATATCATCCTTTGAGAGGGAAGGAGTATTCGCGCGGTTCACAGCCTGCTCATGCAGATATGGAACATGCATAAATCCACCCTTCATTCCGGGGAATTCTTTTTCGATATAGTAGAGGACTCCATACATAAGATGGTTGCAGACAAATGTACCTGCGGTATAAGAAATGCTGGAAGGTACACCGGCGTCCTTGATCTTCTGAACCATTGCCTTAACCGGCAGAGATGTGAAATAAGCATTCTTCCCGTCTTCAAAGATGGGTGAATCTACAGGCTGATTGCCCTCGTTGTCCTCGATACGAGCGTCGTCGAGATTTATGGCGACGCGTTCGGGAGTCAGACCGATGCGTCCGCCTGCCTGTCCGATACAGAAAGTCACGTCGGGTTTCTCCCTCTTCATGGCTTCGTGGACAGTCTCAATAGATTTTTTGAATACTGTAGGAACGACAAGCTTTACAACTTCAGCTCCGGCGACTGTATCAGCAACGGCTTCGACTGCCTCCTGTGCAGGGTTGACAGATTCTCCGCCGAAGGGGTTAAAAGCAGTAAGTAATACTTTCATAGGATCTCCTTAAAGTATCCGCGCGCGGCATCCCGCGCGCGGATTAGTTCTTAGAATTAGAACGCAAATACATACATCAGAACAATGTGTATGCAAAGCAGGCAAATAGCAACCGGCACCTGGCTCTTGATGATCGAGTATTTGTTCTTGACTTCAAGAAGAGCAGCAGGCATGATGTTGAAGTTTGCAGCCATCGGTGTGCAGAGAGTTCCGCAGTAACCGGCTGTGAGGCCGAGTGCACCGACAACGACGGGATTGGCGCCCTGTGCGATAAGGAACGGGATGCCGATACCGACTGTGATGACGGAGAAGGCTGCGAAACCATTGCCCATGATGATGGTGAATACTGCCATGGCGATGCAGTAGATCGCACAGGCAATCAGTTTGTTTCCTTCCGGGACTACCTTAGCTACGCCACCCGCGATAACCTGGCCAACGCCTGCGGCGGTGAACAGTGAGCCGAGAGCTGTAAGAAGCTGAGGAAGGATACCGGTCGGTCCAACGTTATCCATAAGACGTGTACCATCTGTTACGGCATATTTGGGAGCGGCTTTTGTCAAAGCCAGCACTGCGATCATACCGAATACTGCGGATACACAGATGGAGTTGTTGCCGTTCATCCAGTTCATGGCGGGGATCTTAGCACCGAGTGTGGTGAGAAGAACTGCGCCGAGAGCAAGTACCAGGCTGGGGATGAAGATCTTGTATCCGATAGCGTCTGCGCGCTCACGGACTACCTTGGGATCCGGAACATCACTGGCGCTCTGTACAACGCCTTTGATTCCTGTAATGACAGCCATGGCGACTATTGCGAGACCGGTCAGCCATTTGGGAAGCCAGTAACCGCAAATGAATGTGAAGGCAAGGATGAACCAGAAGGCAACTGTTGTGCCTTTCTTCTGAGCATTGGGGTCCTTGAGGGCTTTAACGCCGACAAGAATGAAGATGATACCAATGATCACATAGAAGACTTCAGAAATTATTGCAGCAGGTGCCATTATTTATCACTCCTTTCTGCATCGGCCATTTTCGCAAGTTTCTTGTCGATCAGCAGGCAGCGAACTGCACCGGCGAGGACAGAGATAACAGCGATCGGAACAGACCATTTTGCAATCTGCGCTACTGTGACGTCATGTCCCTGTTCAACGAGGGTGTTGACGATCAGCAGAGTTCCGGAAGAACCCATGAAGCAGTTCTGCGCAAAGAAGTTACCATAGTTCTCAGCGCCTGCGGATGCACCGCGGATCTCGTCGGACATGGCATCGGAAAGTTCACCGTACTTGGAGATGGCAGCACCTTCTGCCATAGGAACAACGACAGGACGTACGAACTGTGCGTGTCCGCCAAGACGGAGAGAGAATGCAGCAGACAGTGTACGGATCGCCTGATAGATCAGGATGACGCCGCCTGTAGAGGCATTCTTGATACTGCGGATGAAGTCTATAGCCTTCTCTTTAAGTCCATAGCGCTCGCAGATACCGATTACGGGGAGCGTAAGGACGAAGAGGGTAGAACTTCTGCCGCTCACAAAGGTAGTGCCCAATGTGTTGAGAATCTCCAATGGAGTCATGCCGGCGACCAGGCCGGTTACAAGTCCGGCAAGGACAACGGTTGCGATCGTGTCAAACTTCAGTGCGAAGCCAATGACGACGATCACGACGCCAATTAGTTTTACGATTTCCATTCTCTTTCTCCTTTTCTTATTACTGATGATTTATATTGATCTCCGACACTGTACCTTTAGCGTCGGGCATCAGTCGTCAAACTTCGAGAAACTTTCTTCATGAGAAGGTTCCTCTGCAGGTGCTTCAGATGCACCGTTTTTTTCAGGAAACGCAGGATCTCCGCTGAGTATGCATTCGGCGCTGACGGTGAAGCATGCTTCGAGAACACGGGTGATGATCTGTTCGGTTTCCTTTCTGTCCTTTTTCGTGAGAGCCATGAGCTCATCAATAGTCCAAATATTCTGTTTCAGCAGTTTGGGAGGATATACTCTTAGTTCCCGGAGAAGCTGATAAAAGATCACTGCGAAGATCGAGAACGGGAACGAGAGTAAGGTTCTCCCTAAGGTAAATTCAAAGTGAAGCTTACCGCCCCTGAGACTGAGGATCAGAAGCATAGCTGAAACACAGATGCTCAGCATCACAGCATAAAAAAGAGAATCAAGGCCTCCGGTACGGAACGCGACCAGCCTTATCGGATGATCGAAATCATATCTGATCAGTTCTTTTGTGTATAGCTTTCCGGATCGTTTTTCCTTATCTTCCGTCACTGTGTGAGCCTCCGGGACAGGTGTGTATTTATGAAATATACTTCACCTGTTTAAATTATTAACATTCTATCACTGTGTATTTATTAAAACAATACTTTAGTGCGCTGAAACAAGGCTTGTACCAATCGTATAAGATCTTTCCAAGAAAGTCGGATTGATTTCAGTCCATTGGATAAGCTGAAAAGTATGAGGTATAATTGACCTGCAAAAAAAGAGAGGGGACCTTTGCCATGAGGATTCAGACCGGCGTATCAATCATAATGAACCGCTGGCTCGAAGTATCAAGAGATGAGCTTGTGCTTTTTATTACAGACGAGACACATCTAAGGGAGGCAGAAGCAGTAGAAGAATGGGCACGTGCCAGTGATTCTGTACTTAAGGTCGTCGTGTTACCGGCTGATGCCGTGCAAAGCGGGGATGTTATCCATGAGATGGAGGAACAGCTCTGCAGGGCTAATGTCATAATTGGCGCCACTGATTATTCATTCATTACTACTCCAGAAGTAAGCAAGGCTACCAAAGCAGGTGCAAGATTCCTTTCACTGCCGCTTTCATGCAGCAATGGAACTTCGCTTCTGGAAAATGAGTTTATTGCCATGGACTGCAGATGGACTGCGAGGATGGCAAAAAAGATCCTTCCTAAGATCAACAAAGCGGAACGTCTCCATGTTGAGACCGCACTGGGAACTGATCTTACATTTTATAAGAAGGGCCGCAAAGGTGGATATTACAACGGAAGCGCCACACGCAGAGGAGATGTGGCCAGCGCGAGTTTTGAGGTATATGTAGCTCCGGTAGAGGACGCTACGGAAGGGATACTTGTACTGGACGGTTCGTTAGGATATGAAGGTCTTGTAAATGAACCGATACATATAGAGTTTCATAACGGAAGGCTCTCAACATCAGACACACATGAGGACGCCAGGAGACTTGTAAAATATATCGAGAGTTTCGGGAGCGATACGATGTGGGTAAACGGTGAGTTCGGCATTGGACTTAACGCACTATCCAGATGCAGGGGCGTTTCGTATATCGAGGACGAATCCACCTACGGCACTTTCCACATCGGAATGGGAAGAAACATCTCACTTGGAGGGGTACAGAGCGCCCCGGGACATTTTGACATAGTGACGCATGATCCCACGATCTGGGCAGACGGTGTCTGTATAATGAGAGACGGCGAGATCGTCGAATAAAAAGAGTTTTACTGAGGTAATATAATGGCTATAAATCCTATGGTTCTGCTGAAGATAAGGAAGATGTGGGGAGATTTCACTGCTGCTCATCCCAAACTGCTGCCTTATTTCAAGGAACTTAATTCGGGCGGATATATCGGTGAAGGCAGCGTAATAGATATAACTGTGACAGATGCTGGAGGGAGGAGCCTTCGCTGCAATATGAAGGTGTCTGCTGATGATATCGAGCTGATCAAATCTGTGGCCGACATCGGAAGAGATGCATAACTGAAAAAGGCTTTATACATAATTGCGAAAAATGTCTTGACATGATTTGTCCTAAAGAATAAAATTCACTAGTAATGAATATTCAAAGCTGAGAAGAGAAGAGTAAGCATCATTCAGCGGCTTCAGAGAGCTCCGTAAGGTGAAAGGGAGTGCCGGTGGTCTTGCCGAACATGGTCTCGGAGCTGCGCAGCCGAATCTGTTTAAGCTGCGACGGGAGTGCCCGATACAGCACCGGAGCGTGTTGGCGCTCTCTAAGGTCCCGCCTGTGAAGCCGGGATGAATCAAGGTGGTACCACGAAGTGTTATGCTGTCGTCCTTGTATGGACGGCAGCTTTTTTTGTTGGAGGAAACGATGTCAGCAAATGATGTGATCATTCATATCGAAGGCCTCGGAAAGACCTATGACGAGGGAAAGGAAACGGAAGTAAAGGCTCTCGAGGACGTCAATCTTGATATCTACAGGGGAGAGATCTTTGGGATCATAGGGCTGTCCGGGGCAGGGAAAAGCACCCTTGTACGGTGTATCAATCTTCTGGAGCGTCCAACTGCAGGCAGAGTCTTTATCTCGGGGCAGGAGATCACCGGAATGGATGAGGCAGATCTCCGTCTGGCGAGAAGAAAGATCGGAATGATCTTTCAGGATTTCAACCTGCTGGAACAGGTAAATGCGCTGGACAATGTCTGTTTTCCGCTTAGGATATCCGGTTATACAAAGCTTGATGCAGAGAAAAGAGCTGCTGAACTTCTCGACAGAGTAGGACTTTCCGGAAGAGCCGGCGCTTTCCCGTCGCAGCTCTCCGGCGGCCAGAAGCAGAGAGTTGCCATAGCTAGAGCGCTTGCCAGCGATCCTGAAGTGCTGTTGTGTGATGAGGCTGTCTCCGCGCTGGATCCCACTACTACGATCCAGATACTTGAACTGCTGCAGGAGATCAACAGAGAACTCGGAGTGACGATCGTGATGATCACTCATGAGATGAAAGTGATCGAAAAGATATGTTCGAGAGTGGCTATTATAGCAGACAGCCATATCGTGGAATCAGGAAATGTCAGTGATGTATTCAGAAATCCGAGAACTGATGCGGCTAAGAAACTGATACTTCCTTCCGGTGGTGTGGAACCGTTTGACGGGAACGGGAGACTGCTAAGACTTGTATTCGACGGGACGACAACAGACAAGCCGATAGTCGCGAATATGGTGCTGAGCTGCGGTGAACCGGTCAGTATCGTGGCGGCAGATACCAAACAGATAGACGGAAAAACGTTTGGTCAGCTTATAATCCAGCTTCCTTCTGGAACCGGTTCGGCAGAGAGAATGATGGCTTATCTCGACAGTGAGAATATTACTTACACGGAGGAGACAGATGTTTGACAGCAAGTTTTTGGGGCTGATAGCAACAGGGTTTCTGGAGACGGTCTATATGACTGTTTCAGCATCTCTGATCTCCTATATTATCGGACTGCCTCTTGGATTATTCCTATCTGTAAGCAGACCGGAGGGTATAGCACCGAATCCAGGTCTTAACAGGTTCTTCGGGACTGTAGTGAATCTTCTGAGATCCGTTCCTTTCGTAATACTTCTTGTCGCTGCGATACCGCTCACAAGATTCGTTATGGGCACATCTATAGGATCCTCAGCGACTATAGTTCCGCTGGTCATAGCCTCATTTCCGATAGTTGCAAGAAGCGTGGAAGCTTCTGCTTCATCAGTAAGACACGGAGTAATAGAAGCGGCACAGAGCATGGGGGCTACCAATATGCAGATCATTACGAGAGTGATCCTTCGGGAAGCTGTTCCTTCACTTATCACGGGAGCTGCATCTTCACTGATAACTGTGCTCGGATTTTCAGCAATGGCAGGTGTGTGCGGAGGAGGAGGTCTTGGATCTATAGTGATCAACTACGGCTATTACCGCGGGGAGACCGGCATAATGTACGTGCTTATAGTGATACTGGTCATAATGGTCCAGATTATTCAGGAAGCCGGTGCGCGGCTTTCAGTAAAGGCAGACAGAAACACCAAAAACAATAATTGAAGGCGTAAAGCCTTATAAAAGGAGAATAAAAATGAAGAAGATTTTCACAATCGTACTCATCGCAGTACTCGCGCTTACTCTTGTTTCCTGCGGAAAGAAAGACGAAAAGGTCATTACAGTAGGAGCTACTCCTGTTCCTCACGCAGAGATCCTTGAAGTGTGCAAGGATATTCTTGCCAAGGAAGGAATAACACTTGATATCAAAGTGTTTGATGACTATGTGATCCCCAATACCTCGGTGGAGGACGGCAGCCTTGATGCCAACTATTTCCAGCATGGTCCGTATCTCAGCAGCTTCAACTCTGAGAGAGGAACCCATCTGGTATCGGTCTGCTCGGTACATTATGAACCTCTCGGACTGTATCCCGGAAAGACCAAGTCTCTTGATGCCATTCCCGACGGCGCTCAGATAGCAGTTCCCAATGACAGCAGCAACGAAGCCAGAGCACTGCTCCTTCTTGAGTACAACGGACTGATCAAACTTGATCCAAATGCCGGAGTCAATGCAACAAAACTTGATATCACAGAAAATCCTCACAATATCGAGATCGTTGAGATCGAAGCAGCTCAGCTTACAGCTCACCTCAAGGACGTCGATTTCGCAGTCATCAACGGAAACTATGCGATAAACGCTGGCCTCAGTGCTGCAAAAGACGCTCTTATCAAGGAAACGAGCGACTCGGTAGCAGCTGAAACATATGCTAACCTTCTGGTAGTAAAAGAAGGGAACGAGAAGGATGAGCTCGTGCAGGCACTTGTCAAAGCTCTTACCAGCGAAGAAGTCAGAAAGTTTATTGAGGAACACTATGACGGATCTGTGGTCAGCATGGTTGGATGAAACCTTAATCAAATAAAAAGACTCCCGGGCAGCCTGGTGAATCATGCTGACCGGGAGTTTGTTTAATAATATGTCACTTTATAGAACCGTTGAAAACGTATTTTGTCTCCTGAACGATAATGAAAGCCTTTTCGTCAACAGAGTAGATTACTGATTTCAGTTCTTCTATCCTCTTAGTATCTATCTCAGCGAAAATCATGTATTTCTCACCGCCGAACTGTGACGGATTGACATTAACTACTGAGATAGCAAAACCGGCTTCTCTGATGGCGTTGATGAGATCATCATCTCTTGAACTGCTTACGACCTGTACAGTAGCAGTGCCCCTGATGAGCTTATTCGCAAGAACACCGCCGACATATGTTCCTACTGCATAACCTCCTGCGTAGAAGATCGCAAGAAGCAACCCGCCTTCACTGGAACTGAATGCCGTGCGTACAGCAAGAAACCATATCATGATCTGTACAAAACCTATAAGAGATGCGGTGCGTGTTCTGCCTCTGACAGTAAAAATGGTGCACAGAGTTCCAAGTGAAACGTCCAGGATCCTTGAGAAAAAAATCTTGAAGCACAGGATAAGTACTTCTTTTGTAAACATCTTCATAGACCTCCGCATATGAGATAACTGACATATTATCACAGCCTTCAATAAGATGAAAGGCGCTTCGGCAATAAAAACTGACGATTAGCACTCGTGCTCATTCATACAATCAATATTATTAGCAGTCGTAATATTAGAGTGCTAATTATTCACGTTTAGTTCACAGTTTTGATATTGGCCGTTAATATCCTCAGAGGATAATAACGATCGAAGAGAACAGGAAACCCAGAACATTAACTAAATGATATACGGAGGTATTTTAAATATGTTTGGACTTTCTACAAGACGCTATAATAACGGCCTTTTCAATTATGATCCTTTCAGAGAACTGGAAGAAATGGAACGCAGATTCTTCTCGGCCAGTCCTGCTGCATTGGCTTTCGGAACAGATATCGCGGAGGAAGAAGGCGGATATAAGCTTATGGCAGATCTACCAGGCTTCAATAAGGAAGATATCCACGTCGATGTAGACGGCGACAGGCTGACGATCAGCGCAGAGCGCGGAAATGAAAATGAAGAGAAAAAAGAAGGCTATATCAGACGCGAGCGCAGTTACGGCAGCTATAAACGCAGCTTCGATATAAGCGCGATAGATTCAGACGCGATCACCGGTGATTATAATAACGGCGTGCTTACTCTCCATCTTCCCAAGAAGGTCATAGTTGCACCTGAAGCAAAGAGAATAGAACTAAGTTAAACAGAATCTGAGCAAAAAACTCAGGATACAGAAAGAATCGATGTACCGCAATGCGGCACATCGGTTCTTTGTTTACGGACTATTAAGGGTTGGTCAGATTCAAACCCAGTTTCATTCTTTTTTTGATTCATCTCTGGGAGCCCATGCAGCGGCTGTTCCTTCAGTCTTGGTTTTCTGGACTGTGGGCAGCCATTCAGCAAAGGCGTGACGGAAACAGATCTCCCAGAAATCCCACTCATGATTATATCCCGGAAGTGAGAAGTTGATGGTCTTGTAACCCATCTCAGGAAGAACTTTCCGGGCGTTCATGTGTGATGTGTATGCGATATTGTCAGCTTCACCGCAGCATAGGATGAAAGTCGGCAGCGGTTTGCCTTCTTCAACGTTTCGTTTGGCGATAGCTTCCGAGTCAGGGCGAGCGATATCTCTCGGCTGTTTTGGCATAGGCCAGCCTGCTGCAATGATCCGTTCGCGGAAGGCGCTGTGTCCGGATGGCATGACCCCTTTCGGAGGAATGCCGCCTGACATGATCAGTGCATAGGAATACTGTTCAGGCTTATCCATAGCTATTTTCATAGCTCCGCCGCTTCCCATTGATAGACCGCCGATGAAGTTGTCTTCACGTTTATCGGACAGATGAGGGAATCTCGAGAAAATGAATTCTCTCAACTCTTCTGTGATGTATTTATAATACTTTGCGCCTCTCGGGAAGTCAGAGTAGGCAGCATTGTAGTTGGCAGGGCAGATCACAGCACAGTCGTATTCGACGGCATACCTGGCTATGTTGGTCCAGTTCAGATAGTCAGCATCATCGCCGCTTCCTCCGTGGAGGAGCCAGAGGACGGGGAACTTGCGTTCAGGTTCGTATATCTCGCTTACCGACCTGCCTACGTCAAAATTCTGATCGAATCCAGGCATGATGGCGGTCACGTTCGTGGCCATTCCGAGTTCTTTAGAGATAAAGTTAAGTCTCATTACTGGCATGATCGTTTCCTCCTTACTTGCCTATGAAATCAAGAACTGCTGATCTGAGAGCATTGTCTCTGAAATCCCAGTCGTCTTTACCGGGGCACTCTTTAGATATGACTTCGAATCCCGCTGTTTTAAGATTCTTTACAGCTCTTCTAGCATAATCGGCGAGACTGTCTTCAGAAGCAAAATATACTGCTGCTTCTGGAAGAACAGCACCTTCCGGAACCGGCAGTTCCTCATCACCGGGAAGTGCGTCATCAAGCGGGAGATGCGGAATCAAGCCCTCTTCAGCGATCCGTGCATTGATGTCCCTGAAATATCCTTCTTTGATATTCTCTTCGAAGACACCGCCGATCATGAACACTTTGCTGTATTTCTGAGGGTTGCGCAGCGCTGCTTTCATTGCTCCGTATGCACCGAGAGAGAAACCGCCGATATAGTTATCTTCACGGGCATAAGAAAGAGCGAATGATCCATGGCAGACGCTCCATAGCTCTTCGGTTATGTAATCGAGAAATTTCTGGTTGGTAGGATCGTTGGAGTACATCCTGTTGAGTGGCGCGGGCATTACAACAGCCATTCCTGTCTCGTCAGCATACCTTTGAATAGATGTGTAATGAAGCGCCTCTAGATCGTCACCGTATTCTGAGGGAAGAAGCCAGAGAGTGCGGAATCTTACATCTCTGGGATACAGCTCTTCCAGATCCTTGCCGGCATCAACACCAGGTCTGAAGCTGGGCAGGATAACAGTGAAATTGCTCTGCATTCCAAGCTTCATGGAAAGGATGTTCATCTGAAGTGTGGCCATAAAGTGCCTCCTTTGTCTGTTTTTCTAAATTATAACCGTCACTTGATTCAAGATGTATATTCTGAAACAGCTTTCGTCATTAAATACGGTTAGCGATTTCTGAGTTGTGCAAAACGACGGAAAGATATGGAACTATTCCGAATTGAACATGAATCTTCAGACAGGTTATGATTTTTACAGTGGATCATCATTTTTATGTTCTGTATTGGAGGAAAAAAGATGGCATATTTGCTCAGTTATATGAAAAAAGGAGAAGGAATCTATCCGCCGGAACTGTATCCTCAGCAAAAAGAGCAGCCCGGTTTTCTGTGTGATCTTGAACATTCGATGCATCTCGCTGTAAGTGATGACGGCAAGATGTTCACTCCGTTAAAAAACAATACAGGAATACTGTTCCCTGAATGCGATCTTAACGATGGCGTTATAAAAGGAACTACCAAGACTTTGATAGACCCTTTTCTTCTCAGAGGAAGAGAAGGATTTTTCGTGATAGGTGTCCGGCGCAATCAGAATGCGCCGGATCCTGTCAGCACCGGTTCTGCAATACTGTTTTATTCTAAAGATCTGATCGAGTACGAGAAGTTCGGCTTCCTGAAGCTATCTGATACGGAAATCAGAAGACCGCGTGCCATATATGAGGCATTGAGAGGCCTTTACACCGTTGAGTGGGAGACGGATGACGGAAGCACGTTCAGAGCGTCATCAGGACAGCTTAAAGAGGTATTTGATAAAACTGAAGCGAGACGCAGCATACAAGCTGCTGATGACTGCGGCGTTCCTGGAGCGATCCCTGGAAGCAAGATAGAAATAACAGATGAAGAATGCAAACGTCTCAAATCATGGTTCCTGCCGCCCGAGAATATCTCAGTTAATGTAGCTGATGTTGAGGGCCCTGTGTCATTTGAGGATCTGCCGCCTGCCGAATGTCTTTACAGCGATGGATCCACACATTTGAAACCGGTCGATTGGGACAGAAACAGCTTTGAACTGATTAATCAGAGCGTCTCAGGCACCTATAAGATAAAGGGACGGATACGTACGAGACATTGGCCGTTTCCATTAGAGATATCAGCTGTTCCTTCAGGCACAGGCGGAGTTCAGGGACTGGAAGGAAATGTATCCGGTCATATGAGCGATCCGTGCGTGATCGAATACAAAGGAAGATATTATCTGACGAGCTCCGGGAGTACAAATATCATCATCAGGGCTTCGGACACATTGGAAGGAGTGTTTTCAGCTCCTGCAAAAGTGATGTATACAGTGCCGGAAGAATTCGGAAAGAGAGTCGGGACCTGGGCTGCTGAGCTGCATATCATAAACGATGTCCCGTATCTGTTTACAGGGATCTGCCCAGGTGAATGGACGACAGTTGAGGCAGCAGTACTTCGATGCAACGGAGACATAGAGGACCCGGAAGCATGGGAGGCTCCGAGATTCTGTGTAAAACCGAACGGAAAGATACTGACAGAAGGCGGGATCAGTCTCGATATGACAGAGTTTGAGATAAATGGAGTCCATTATGTCATGTGGTCAGACAGAAAGATCCATGAGATCGATGGCAAAATCTATCCTGCTCCGGCAGATATCTATATCGCTATCATAGACCCTGACAGACCCTGGCAACTGATAAGTGAACCGCAATGCATTATGAGACCGGTCTACGGATGGGACCGCTGTCAGACCGAAGTAGAGGAAGGACCGTATCTCCTCAGACATGGAAAGGATCTTTGGGTATGCGTGTCAGGGTCATCGACAGGCATGGCTGATCTTTATACTTTGGGCTTCCTAAGAGCCAGAGAAGGGGATGATCTTATGGATCCGGCTGTATGGAAATGGTATCCGTGGCCTTTTATGACTAAGGAATCTGTACCGGGAATGTTCGGACCAGGACACAACTGCTTCATAAAAGATCCTGATACGGGAGACGATCTCATAGTATTCCATGCTGTTCCGCATAAAGATGGAAAACCTCTTGGAAGGATGCCTGCTGTCAGGAGAGTCCACTGGAATTCCAACGGAGTACCGGATCTCGAGATGACAGAGGAAAGAGACCTCAAGGAGGAATTCAGGGAAGTTGAATGTGTGATCACTGTGAGGTGATCAGGAGAATAAAAGAGCGAAATGGGAGGATGATATTTAATGAATAAGACTACGGACGACATTCTGAAGGAGAGAAGAGCTCAAAGAGAAGCACGGGAAACCGTGCTCCGTGAGAGAAGGAAGGATTTCGCTCCTGCAGAGCATCCTGCTATCCCGATATATGAGAATGCACCATGTTATGACCCTGCTCAGATGACTGAGTTACAGCATATCGGTGTAAGGATAATGGAAACAGAAGACAGGACTGAAAGACTTGAGCTGGTACGGAAATATACTGAGCTTCGTGACAGCATAAGAATGCTTCCGGAGCATCCGGAACCTGTATATCTTTGGCCGGAAGGCGTTCTTCCAATGCTGAGCGATTATACCGACAACAGTGATCTCAAATGGAATCATGACCCGGATTTCAGACCTTTTCTGTATGAAATACTGGTTCCCGAATCTGTCACTCCAAAAGGATTGGTGATATTCTGTGCGGGCGGTGACCACGGATACTCGCTGTATCATGAGGCTTTTACCTCATGCCTTGATTTCGTTGAGATGGGATATCAGACCATCCTGCTTGCAAACAGGACAAATGCCTGTCCGTGGAGACCTGAAGACGCTGCAGCGGATGCTTCAAGAGCTGTGAGATATGCCAGAGCTAATGCCAAAAGGCTGAGAGTCGCTGAAAACAGTATCGCGTTTGCAGGATTCTCTAACGGAGGAGTGACTGGCGAGAACTGCATATTATATTTCTCGGGCGAAAAAAAGATGACGGATTATTACCCGGATTACGTACCCGATGAGCTCGATAACTATTATGGATCTCCAGATGCATTCCTGTGCGTTTATGGGCCTAGATATGCAGGTGCGGATTTCGACTATTCAGGTGTAGTCTATCCTCCTACATTCTTTGCGGTCGGGAGGGAAGACGGGGCATTAAACAACCTCAATTATGTGTATCCAAGTCTCGTCGAGCATGGCGTACCCGTTGAAGTTCATACATTTGCAGGCACGCCTCATGGACAGGCCGGAATGAAGATTCTTGACGGATATGTAAAATATCCTAATTTTGAGATGTGGGTGAAACTGGCAGATTATTTCCTGATAGATCTATTCGGTAAAGAGCGAAACTGACATTATTCGGAACGTTCAGAGTGACTGAAAGGACCTATTGAGCGTTATGTTTCGATAGCTTCTTGTGTTTTTGTCAATATTGAAAAAAATAGTTCGGATAATTGTGCAAAATACTGAATAATAACTCTTTGCTTCATTGACACAAATTATTAATAAGTTGTAAAATTAATTGTCTACTTGGGAAGAGTCTATATGCCTTGAAAAAGGCATTTTCCGAAGCGGGATACTTTGACCGCCTTTTGAGAAGAAAGGCCAAGGCCATACGGACAGCCGGGTCGAATGCCGATTGGAAAGCCGTTTTATGCGGCCGGCAACTTTTGTTGCCTTATTGATTGAGTTAAAAGCTCAGTTTCTAAGTTGGTTACTTTATTAAACCGATGCCTGACAGGGCATAAAACTTGTGAAATGGTCAATAAGAGTAGTAAAAAGTTTTTTTGCTGCAAGACTCTTTAAACCAAGTCAGTTTCAGTACCGTATTCCGTCAGCAGGGATACGTGTAGAAGCTTCAGCACTCACAGGTGATATGCGAAATCGGCATATCACCTTTTTATTATTGAATAACAGAGAGGCGCGATCATGGAGAAGATCATCGAGCTTAAAAACATCAGCAAATCCTATGACGGAGTGAGAGTGCTCAATAATATCAATCTTGATATATATGACAATGAGTTCCTGACTCTTCTGGGCCCTTCTGGATGCGGAAAGACCACCACGCTGCGCCTTATCGGCGGATTTGAACAGCCGGATGAGGGAGACGTGATATTTATGGGTGAGCGTATTAACGATGTACCTGCTCATAAGAGAAACGTCAACACGGTGTTTCAGAAATATGCTTTGTTTCCTCACCTTAATGTGTTTGAAAACGTAGCATTTGCTCTCAGAGAAAGAAAGGTTCCCAAGGACGAGATCGAAGAGAAAGTCCATGAGATGCTGTCTCTCGTAATGCTGTCAAACTTCGCCAAGAGAGATGTTACGAGTCTCTCAGGCGGACAGCAGCAGAGAGTTGCTATAGCAAGAGCGCTCATTGCTCAGCCGAAAGTTCTGCTCCTTGACGAGCCGCTTGGGGCTCTTGACCTTAAACTCCGCAAGGATATGCAGCAGGAACTCAAGAAGATTCAAAAAGCTACCGGGATCACATTCATCTTCGTTACTCATGACCAGGAAGAAGCACTCACGATGTCTGATACGGTCGTCGTCATGAGTGAAGGCAGGATACAGCAGATCGGAACGCCGATAGATGTATATAATGAGCCGGTTAACGCGTTCGTTGCAGACTTCATAGGAGAGAGCAATATTCTGGACGGCGTTATGCTGCAGGACTACAAGGTTAAGTTTGCTGATCAGGTGTTCAAATGCGTGGACGCCGGATTCGGGATTAATGAGCCTGTAGACGTAGTAATAAGGCCCGAAGACGTCGATATCGTGAAGCCTGAAGATGGAATGCTTAAAGGTACAGTTACATCAGTTACCTTCATGGGAGTTCACTATGAGATCATAGTCGACGTCAATGGGTTCAAATGGATGATCCAGACGACTGATTTCGTGGATGAAAACGAGAAAATCGGACTGACGATCGATCCGGATGCGATCCAGATCATGAAGAAGAGCGAGTATTCAGGCCTCTATGGCGACTACTCCACTTACTCTGATGAGGTGGAAGAACTGACAGAGATAGAATCAGGAGAGCTGGATATCTCTGAGGTCGAAGGAGCGGAGGAGGAGTAATGAAGAAAAACGGTAAGCCGGTCTGGGGACTGCTCGGTCCCTACACTGTGTGGGCGTTCGTGTTCATCGTTGTACCTCTCGGCTTCGTTGCATATTACGCCTTCACAGATAACTCATTTTCGTTTACCTTTGATAACATAATCAGGTTCTTCACAGCTACCAGTCAGTCTGGTGATACTGAAGTCAGAACATATCTTCTTATCTTCTGGCGGAGCCTGAAACTTGCATTCATAAGCACTGTGATCTGCCTTCTCGCAGGGTATCCGATGGCTTATATCATGTCCAGGGCGAACAGCAGGAAACAGAAGATACTGATGACGCTGATCATGATACCGATGTGGATGAACTTTTTGATAAGGACATATGCATGGATGACTATCCTGCAGGACACCGGAATACTCAATGGGCTCTTTGCAAAGATAGGACTGGGTAAAGTTCATATTATCGGAACTGAGAGTGCTGTCGTCATCGGAATGGTGTATGACTATCTTCCATACATGATCCTCCCCATCTACTCTGTCATGGCGAAGATGGACCTGAAGCTTATAGAAGCAGCCAGGGATCTTGGATGCAACAACTACGGTGTTTTCAGACGCGTGATTTTCCCGCTGAGCATGCCTGGAGTCCTGAGCGGAATCAATATGGTCCTTATTCCCTCTGTCAGCACTTTCTACATCTCACAGAAACTTGGAAACGGAAAGTTCTTCCTGATAGGTGATGCGATAGAAGGACAGTATGTTGCCAATAACCTGCATTTCGCAGCAGCGATGGCTTTTATACTGATGGTCATCCTGATCATTATGATGGCACTTATCAAGAAATTTACTAACGGTATGGCTTACGGAGGTGATTCAGAATGAAAGCAGCTCAGAAAGTATTCACTGCGCTGATACTCATATTCCTGTTTGCTCCTATAGCGATTCTCGTTGTCTTTTCATTCAATGATGCGAAGAGTCTCTCAGTGTTTTCAGGATTTTCTTTCAGATGGTATAAAGAACTCATGATCGATTCCTCCACACTCGAGAGTGTACGCAACACCCTGATCCTGGCTCTTGCAGCTACTGGAATCAGCACTGTTATGGGTACTGCTGCTGCAGTAGGCATCAACAGGCTCAGAAATAAGTGGATAAAGAACACTATCAATATGGTCACCGACATACCGATGACCAACCCCGATATCATTACAGGCATTTCACTCATGTTGATGTTCGTGTTCTTCGGAAGGATGTTCGGAAGAGCCGATTCACTGAGTTTCACAACTATCCTCATCTCGCATGTGACTTTCTGTCTGCCTTACGTGATACTGCAGGTGCTCCCTAAACTGAGACAGATGGACTCAAGTCTGCCTGAAGCTGCACAGGATCTTGGATGCACGCCAACCAGAGCATTTTTCAAAGTAACGATACCTGAGATAATGCCTGGTATAATCACAGGAGCTATCATGGCTTTCACCATGAGTCTTGATGACTTCGTCATAAGTTATTTTACATCCGGCGCCGGATTCCAGACTCTGCCGGTAAGGATCTACAACATGACGAAAAAGACTGTTACACCGAAGATGTATGCATTGGCGACCATCATCTTCTTCGTGATACTGACGCTGCTTCTTATCAGCAATCTGACTGATGAAGATGCAAGTGAAAACAGAAGAAAAAGAAAAGAACAGAGAAAGGCAAATAAAACATGAAAAAGATCTTATCAGTCATTCTAATCTGCGCCGCGCTGTGCGTGATGCTTTCATCCTGCGGCGGAGAGACTCTCACCCTGAAGGTATATAACTGGGGCGAGTATATCTCTGAAGGTGCGGAAGGAAGCTATTACACAGTTAAGGAATTCGAGAAATGGTATCAGAAGGAGTATGGTAAGAAAGTCCGTGTCATCTATGATACTTTCAACTCCAACGAAGACATGTATTCCAAGATTTCAGCTGGCGCTGTCAGTTACGATATTGCTATCCCTTCAGATTACATGATCGCCAGGATGATAAAGGAAGGAATGCTGGAGAAGATCGATTTTTCCAATATACCCAACTACTCAACACTAAACGACTCATTTAAGGGCCTCTACTACGATCCCACCAATGAATACTCTGTTCCTTATACTTATGGAATTGTAGGAATCATCTATGATGCTAAACAAGTGGATGAAGCCGATGCTGAAGGCTGGGATATTCTCTGGGATTCCAAGTATTCAGGAGGTATCCTGCAGTATAACAACCCCAGGGATGCCTTCGGTACAGCAATGTATAAACTCGGCATTGATGTCAACACCACAGACAAGGCTGATTGGGACAGGGCTGCAGAAGAGCTCAAAGCGCAGTATCCTCTCGTATACAGTCTTGTAATGGATGAGATATACAACCTTATGGAAACAGGTGAAGCAAAAGTAGGATCTTATTATGCGGGTGACTATTTCACCATGCTCGATGCTCAGAGTGATAATGTCGATCTGCGTTTCTACTATCCTGATCCGACAAACTATTACGTGGATGCTATGGTAATACTCAAGGGCACTGAGAATAAGGAACTTGCTGAAAGTTTTATTAACTTTATGATGTCTAGAGACGCTGCAGTCGCGAATGCTGAATATACATACTATGCTTCTCCTTATGAAGTGGTCTATACAGACGAAGAGTATCTGGAAGATCTCGGAGAAGAGACAATAGATATTCTTTATCCTCCCATTGATAACTTCGCAGAGCAGTACAATAAGTATGCATACAGGAATCTTCCCGCAGATCTGCTGGACTATATCAATACTCTCTGGGAAAAGGTAAAGATCAACTAAACTGAAGACTAATAATGTAGTTAAACGTAAAAGGGTTTTCCGCAGGCTGCGGAAAACCCTTTTAATATTATGTTTGAAAAATGTCAGATAAAGACGGTTACGGATATATCGGAGCATTCTTGAGAGGAAGGAGATTATCCATAGCGTAGGGAATATAGTCTTCCCACAGAGGGAAGCTGTGATCGTATCCTTCTGCAACTATGTAATTCACCGGATAACCAAGCTCACCGAGAATTCTGACATCGTTTTCGACTCGCGCCTTAATAAACTCATTGCTTCCGCATACGATATGCAGATCTGTCAGTTTCTTGCCCTCTGAGATGTTTTTCTTTACAGCATTATAGAGGTTGTGCGCGGCTGTATCCTGATCCTCAGGGGCTCCGAATGTTGTTCGATACAAACCGTTTCTGAAATGCTCGGAGTCCAGTTCTTTCTTAAGTGCCTCTGTATCAAGAGTCATTCCGATTCCACCGGACATATCAACACAAGTCTGGAAGAGCTCGGGATGAAGAAGGGCAGTACCTAAAGCTACGTTACCGCCCATTGCGTAACCCATGATGAAATTATCTTCGCGATTGGGAGAGGAGGCGAATAGAGTCTGTATGACAAGAGGGAGTTCTTCAGCAAGAAATGACTGATACTTTACCCCGTATGCAGTATCAATACCGTAACTGTGAACGATATTTGGGGTGACAAGCATCACATAGTGATCCTGTGCAAAACGTTCAGCGTTAGTGTAACGGTATGTCAGGGTGTCATCATCTCCGCCGCCGTGCATTAGATATATAGTCTGAAATTTCATGCCTGGCACATAAGTTGCGAGAGGTTTTACATCTGCGGGGTTCGCTACGACTCTGTCACCGGGTTCGTGGATCGTAAGTCTGTCAGTGGGATACACGACTGTAACGTCTACATACCGGCCGAGTATTTCGCTGCGGTAATTGATTCGCATCATGCTCATGACTTTAATTCCTTTCATTTTAAATAGTAATTATTTAAATAATAAGTACCATTTTATTATCGAACGGTCAATGAATTGTAAAAAGTACTGCCTGGCGTTTTCTAGTGCCAGGCAAGAGCTACTGACTGTTCTTTTTCTCCGTTGAGCATATTGAGCAGTTTCCTGGATGCTATAGAACCCAGTTCTTCCATTGGGTGTTTTACAGAGAAGAAATCCATACCGTTGAGATCAGGCATTAGGTTGTTGTCAAAACTGCCGATTGATCTGACGGAATTAGGAACTTCCTTAAGTATGGAGCAAAGTTTTACAGCAATCTGATCGTTGTAACAGACTATTGCACTGCATCTGTTGATCATGCTCATCAGATTGGGATTGGAAATATCTATGGCTGTATCTCTAGACTCAGTCGTATACCATATCACATTGATGTCTTCCATCGGGACATTCCTGCGTGCAAGAGTATCAATATAACCGGAATACCGGCTGATGCCCTGAATGTCGTCGCTTTTAAAAATGCTGCCTATAGATGTATGACCCTGATCTATAAGATGTTCTGTAACAATACAGCCGCCTTCGTGGTCATCAGTAACGACATGAATGATGTTCTCATGTTTAAGGTTACTGTAGTAACCGTTTATGAAAACAATCGGAATGTTAGAACAGGCGAGCCTGTAATAAAAAGATGCATTAGGGCTTGGAAGTGCTGTTTTAGTACCTTCTACGATAAGACCGTCGATAGAATTAATGTTGAAAGCAGAGAGGATCTGATTTTCAGTAGAAATACTGTTGTTCGTCGCATTCAGCATCAAAGAATAAGAGCTTACAGAAAATATCTCTTCGATGCTTCTCAGGATAGAAGGAAATATGTAGTCGCTTATATATGTCGTAATGACGCCGATCCTCATCGTTTTTTCATGTACGGACTTTTTCCCGATGTAATATGACCCGCTTCCCTGAACGCTTCGGATAATATTCTCCTCACGAAGAATATCCAGACATACACGGATTGTCTGACGGCTGACATTATAAGTACGGACGAGTTCAGCCTCTGTCGGAAGTTTCTGATCATATACGTAGGTTGACAGTTTTTCCTTTAGATCATTTGCTACCTGAAGGTACTTCGGATTCTTAGCCATAACAATCACCTTGTACTGAAATAATGAGTCATAATGAATACATATTATTATTATTTGTTATATATAACAAGAACAAAATTTGAGAAAAAAACGATACAAATCCATTGTGAATTAGGACGATGGAAAAGGTGTCAAAATTAAAAATGTATAAATCCACAATACAAGAAAAGTTGTATTGTTGAAATGGCCGAAATTGTAATCGCGACGTTCTTTTTGCGTTGCATAATCACAGTGATATTGCTATGATTTGTGTAGTCCGAGAGGAATATTTCGGTCATCTTATATAATTGGATAAAACAAATACAACTAATTTGTATTGAAAATGAGGTGAGTATGACGGACAGAACATTTGACAAGCTTTATATGGGCGTTGAGTTTGGTTCAACACGTATAAAAGCAGTATTGATCGATGACAATCAGGAACCGATCGCAAACGGTGTTCACGACTGGGAAAACCGTTTTGAAGGCGGTTATTGGACATATCATCTTGAAGATTTCTGGGAAGGGATGCAGGATGCATTTTCTGACCTGAAGAGAGACTTCAAGGAAAAATACGGACAGGATCTTAGAAATATCGCAGCTATTGGCGTCAGTGCTATGATGCACGGTTATCTTGCATTTGACGGAAATGATGAATTGGTAGCGCCTTTCAGGACCTGGAGAAATACTACGACAGGTCCCGCTGCAGAAGAACTTACAGCGCTGTTTAATTTCAATGTTCCGCAGAGATGGAGCGTTTCCCATCTTTATCAGGCAATCCTGAACAAAGAGGAGCGCGTAGATCAGATCAAATTTATGACGACTCCTGCTGGATATGTACATTGGAAACTGACAGGTAAGAAAGTTCTTGGACTCGGTGATGCTTCGGGAATGTTCCCAATTGATTCAAGCACGATGAGATTCGACGCCGAGATGGAAAAGAAGTTCAATGATCTTCTTAAGAAGAATGATCTTCCTTACACGATAAAGGATATTTTCCCTGAGATCCTGACAGCAGGTGACAATGCTGGTCTTCTGACGGCTGAAGGTGCACTTCTTCTTGATCCGACTGGCGAACTCAAGCCCGGAATCCCGTTCTGTCCGCCAGAAGGTGACGCGGGAACTGGAATGGTTGCTACAAACAGTGTTTCTGAACGTACAGGCAATATTTCCGCTGGTACATCCATATTCGCAATGACGGTTCTTGAGAATCCTCTTAAAGCTGTCCATCCAGAGATCGATATGGTTACCACTCCTGACGGAAAACCTGTTGCAATGGTTCACTGCAATACCTGTTCAACAGAGATAGACGAGTGGATCAGACTGTTCAAGGGCATGTTTGACAGGCTTGGTGTTGAGGTGTCTCTCAATGATCTTTATCAGGCAGTGTTCAGTTCCTCTCTTGAAGGAGAGAAAGATGCCGGCGGACTGTTCTTCTTCAACTACTTCTCCGGTGAACCGGTAGTCGGTTCAGATAAGGGCACACCTGCTCTGTTCAGAAGAGTAGATTCCGATTTCAGTCTGCAGAACGTGTGCAGAGCTCTCATATTCTCTGCATTCTCAACTCTTGCCGTCGGTATGAGGATACTTGATGACGAAGGCGTCAAGATTGACAAGATGTTCGGACACGGCGGACTCTTCAAGACAACGGATGCTGGTCAGAGACTTCTTTCCGGTGGACTTAATGTACCGATCTCTGTAATGAGCACTGCAGGAGAAGGCGGTCCTTGGGGAATGGCGATCCTTGCTCAGTACATGATCCGCAAGGAAGTAGGCGAGACACTCGGAGAATACCTCAATAATAAAGTCTTCGCGACATCCAATGTGAAATCAGTGAATCCTGCCACAGAGGACGTTGAAGGATTCAAGAAATATATCGAGACATACTGCAAGCTGCTTCCTGCAGAAAATCTTGCTGCTGATGTACTAGGATAATAATCCAGGAGAATTTTTAATGGATAATAAAAAATATTTCTGGTTCGTGGTAGGAAGCCAGTTCCTATATGGTGATGAAGTCTTGGATACCGTTGCTGCGAGAGCACAGGAGATGGCAGAGACTATGTCTAAGTCTCTTCCGTTTGAACTCAGGTACAAGGGCATCGTAAAGACTTGGGATGAAGCTACAAAATACGCCAAGGAAGCTAACTTCGACGATGGATGCTGCGGAATGGTGACATGGTGCCACACATTCAGCCCCTCCAAGATGTGGATCGAAGCTTTCAGAATACTGCAAAAGCCCCTTCTGCATTTTGCTACACAGTATAACCGCTATATTCCTGACAAAGAGATCGACATGGACTTCATGAATCTGAATCAGGCAGCTCATGGCGACAGAGAACATGGGTTTATCATTGCCAGGATGAGACTTCAGCAGAAGATAGTCACCGGTTTCTGGAAAGATCAGCCGGTACTTGATCAGATCGGTACCTGGATGCGTGCTGCAGTAGCTTACGACTTTAGCAGAAATCTCAGAGTCATGAGATTCGGAGACAATATGCGTGAAGTTGCTGTCACAGAAGGTGACAAAGTAGAAGCTCAGATCAAGTTCGGATGGCAGGTCAATACTTGGCCGGTTGGTTCACTTGTCGATGAGATGAACAAAGTCACCGAAGATGAGATCGACGAACTCATGAAAGTATATACAGACACTTATGAGCTCGCTACTGACGATCTTGAAACAGTGCGTTATCAGGCAAGAGAAGAGATCGCCATGAAGAAGATGATGGATCGTGAAGGAGCTAAAGCCTTCGTTAATACGTTCCAGGATCTTGTTGGTATGAAACAGCTTCCCGGTATCGCAAGCCAGCATCTGATGGCTCAGGGTTATGGATACGGTGCAGAAGGTGACTGGAAACTCTCAGCTTTGACATCCATTGTTAAGAAAATGACTGAGGGTATGAACGGTGGTTCTTCCTTCATGGAGGACTACACTTATCACCTCGATCCTGAAGCTGAATATGCTCTCGGCGCACATATGCTGGAGGTTTGCCCCTCTATTGCTGCAGCGAAACCCCGTATAGAGGTTCATCCTCTTGGAATAGGTGACCGTGAGGATCCTGCCAGGCTGGTGTTTGAAGGACATGAAGGTAATGGCGTTGTCGTTACGATGATCGATATGGGTGAACGTTTCCGCATGATCGTTCAGGACATCCATTGTGTAAAACCGATCTATGAGATGCCGAATCTTCCTACGGCCAGGGTAATGTGGGAAGGAAAACCCAGTCTCAACGAAGGCTTGAAGATGTGGCTGATGGCAGGCGGCGCACACCACAGTGTTCTCTCATATGATGCAACGCCTGAGATGCTTCAGGATCTTGCCAGGATGATGGATATTGAATTTGTTCATATCTCGGCAGATTCTAAAGTCGAAGCGTTCGAGAAAGATCTGATGTTTGCAGATCTCGCCTGGAAGCTTAGGTAACAGGCAAATTAAGTGACCTATCCCTTGAATCGGAGATAATCTGTTGCTGAAGTCATTGAAGATGCAGATCTTCAGAGGGAAGACGAAAGCGGACAGATAACAGCAGATAATCAGATAAGATATGAAGTTGATGCTTATAATGCCGCATATCTTACTGTAATGAAGCAGATCTGAAGAAAGGGCGTATATATGGTCTGCGGTGAAAACCGTGTGTCTGAAAAGACAAATCGAAAAAGGTTCTTTCAATTCTGAAAAGTGTCAGGTAGTCCGTCAGGACATCTGAAGTCAGGCCGAAAGACCCGGCTGGCGATGGTTCCGTAGTGAATTAATAGCTTCCGCGCGCACCGTTATTTTGAAAAAACAAACGGTGCTGCGCGGTAAGATGTGGGTTCATCAGGGAAATGCACAGTTGATCTTGCTATTTGAAAACTGCATCTTCCATGGATTATGATGGTTTCTGATTCGTTCAGATCCTTCCGAATTACGGTCGGGATCGGCGTGGAACCATCACGTGGTATCCAGTCCGTTTTGAGATCATTACTCGTAAACGGATCGCCCGACAAGTGAGCGTAACTGCTTTGTGAAAACAGCAGCAAAATGGACGGGGCTTCCCGGACTCGTATGACTGATCTGATAAGTCATGTTCCGGATGACCTGGGTTCAGGCTCAACGGTCATGATGAAATCGTGTCAGCTTGTCGGTCCAGGGGAGTCATATGGGCATTTTGTTGTTCTGGGAGGGGATAGCTGGTCCGACGCAGAGACCAATATGAACCATGTTTCCGTCTTCTCTGACAACATTACCTGCAGTTAACAATGCTGTATCAGTTCTGCTGCTACATCATAAGCCTCCTTCACGGAGTCTTTCTTCGGGAAGGATTAATATCCGGAAAAAGGAACGCCTTTTTCCAAACCGGAGCAATCCGGTAAGAAGACATTTTTTAAATCAGTTCTCCGTAAACTATACTAAGCGGAGCACTAAAGTAAGGAGTGTACGAAAAGTGGAAGAAAAGAAAACCTTCAAAGACATCCTCATGAACATTTGGCATTCTCGTGAGGCGTCCCTGATCATCGTTCTTATTATCCTCTCGGTCATCATGTCCATTGCGACACCTGCTTTTACGACGAGAGAGAACCTGATCAGCTTCATTAAGCAGTGCGCTATCGGATGCGTAGCATCAATGGGCCAGACCTTCATTGTTGCTTCTGCAAACATCGACCTCTCCATCGGTGAAATCATGAACATGTCCGGTATTCTCATGGCAATGTTCATCAAGTCTTTCTCTGTTGGTGACGGAGTCCTTGTAGGAAACACCTGGTGGGGCGCTCTCCTGTCCTGGGTTCTTGCTATGATTATCGGTGCTTGCCTTGGTTGGCTGAACGGCTTCCTTCTCACAAAACTGAGACTGCCTGCCTTCATTATCACCCTTGGTACACAGTACATCATCAGAGGTATCGACCAGGTTATCACCAAAGGTTATCCGGTAACAATTGACAACGGCGCTATCATTCATAAGATCGGTGTAGGCGGAATCGACGCTCTCGGCGGACTGCCCTATCTGTTCTTCTTCGTTCCGATTGCTGCTGTTGTTGGTTGGTTCATCCTTGACAGAACCGTTCTCGGCAACCACATCAAGGCTCTTGGTGGTAACGAGACAGCTGCAAGACTTTCCGGTCTTAATACAACAAAACTGAGGGTTCTGACCTACATCATCTGCGGTATCTTCGCAGGATATTCCGCAATCATGATGGTTGCCCGTCTTAACTCCGGTTCTGTTGCCGGCGCTGGTAACGTCTCCATGGACGCTGTTGCTGCTACCGTTGTTGGTGGTACAAGCATGAGCGGTGGTAACGGATCAGTCATCGGTACTCTTCTTGGATGCGTTCTGATGCAGTTCATCAAGACATCAATGGTTCTTCTTCAGGTCAACATGTATTGGCAGACAGCCGTTATCGGTGTTGTTCTGATCGCGGTCTGCGGACTTGATAGTCTCACCCAGAAGATCACCCGCTAATCGATTGAACGGAAATTACTTGAAGTTTATATTAGAACGGAGATAAAAATGGATAATAACATGTTACTCGAGGTAAAAGACCTGTCCAAAGCGTTCCCTGGTGTTCAGGCGCTTGATCATGTTTCTTTTGACCTCAAGGCTGGTGAGATCCATTGCCTTATTGGTGAGAACGGAGCTGGAAAGAGCACCCTTATCAAGTGCCTCGGCGGCGTTAACATTCCTGAGGAAGGCGATATCTTCATCAACGGTGAGAAGGCCGTTATCAATGACCCTCTCGAATCCGTACAGGAAGGAATCGGTATTATTTATCAGGAATTCAACCTCGTCCCCGGTCTGTCCGTAGCTGAAAACATTTATCTTGCCCGTGAGGATACAAAGGGAAGCAAAGGTGTTGTCCTCGACCGCAAGACAATGTATGAAAAGGCGAATGCGATTCTTACTGATATAGGATTCAGAAATCCTGACTCATCCGTCATGATGTGGACATACAGAACTTCACAGCAGCAGATGGTTGAGATCGGCAAGGCACTGTCACACGACTCCAAGATCATGGTATTCGACGAGCCGACAGCTGTTCTTACTGAAAGAGAAACAAGAAACCTGTTTGATGTTATCAAGAAGCTGAGAGAGCGTGGAATTGGTATTATTTACATTTCCCACAGGCTCGACGAAGTTCTTGAACTGGCTGACAGGGTTACCGCTCTTAAAGACGGTAAGGTCACTGGTACTGTTGTCAATGATGGCAACCTGAATAAAGATGACCTGGTCGCAATGATGATCGGACGTAAGCTTGAGGCTTACTATCCTGAGCGTTACGACACAGTCGAACCCGACACAGTCGTGTTCGAAGTCAAGAATCTTTCATCTCCCACCGGAGTCTTCAAAAACATCAACTTCCAGCTTCATAAAGGTGAGATCCTCGGATTCTCCGGCCTTGTCGGTGCAGGAAGAACTGAGACAATGAAGGCCATAATTGGTGAGTTCCCGTATTCAAGCGGCGAATTCTATCTGAATGGTGAGCAGATGACAAATCCCAGCCCGTTTAACTGGATCAACAAAGGTCTGGCAATGCTTCCTGAAGACAGAAAAGCTGAAGGACTTGTCCTTGGCATGTCTGTTGCTCAGAATATAAGCCTTCCTAACTTTGATAAGTTCAGCAAGAACGGTATTGTTGATCTGAAGGCACAGAAAGAGTTTATCGATGAAAATATGGCTAAGCTGACTGTTCAGCCCAAAGATCCTAACAGACTTGCAGTATTCCTCTCTGGTGGTAACCAGCAGAAAGTCATTCTTGCGAAATGGCTGGCAAAGAACCCTGATGTTCTTATTCTTGACGAGCCCACCCGCGGAATCGACGTTAACGCCAAGATGGAGATCTACAAGATCATGAATGACCTGACCACTCAGGGAATCAGCATCGTCATGGTCTCCTCCGAAATGAATGAGCTCATGGGTATGTGCGACAGGATCCTTGTCATGTATGAAGGAGAACTCGTTGCAGAATTCACCCGTGACGAGAATGGCGAATACAGTGAAGATGAAATCGGCCGTGCACAGGCTGGTGCTCTCAGCTGATTAAGCTTTGACACATTCGTTAAAGTGAGAGTCTAATAACTTGCAGCAGGCTACAGGGTTTTTCCCTGTAGCCTGTGTAATAAGAAAAGAGATTTGGAGGGCAATATGGCTACCAAGGTTTCTAAAGAAGTCATCGGCAACTATGACGATGGCAGAGAAGTATTCAGATATGTTCTTGAAGATGAAAAAGGACAGATTGCATCTGTTATGAATATAGGGTGCGCTATTCTTGAGCTTTGTATCAGAGATAAGAATGGCGAACTCACTGACGTCATGTGCGGAATGGAGAACTATGAGACTAAGATCAAGATGAAAGGTCTTGCCGGTGCAACTGTAGGACGTGTTGCAAACCGCATTCGTGACGGTAAGTTTATGTTTAATGGAAAAGAAGTCCAGCTTGAAAAGAATGATAGAGCTGGCGGACATATCCATGGCGGAAGGAACGGCTTCCAGAACCGTTACTGGGATGGCGAGATCGTAGATGATTCCGTAGTATTTACATATGTAAGTAAAGATGGAGAAGAAGGATATCCCGGGGCTCTTACTCTCAAAATGACTGTTACTTTTGAAAACAGCATTCTCAGACAGGAGACGGAATACTACAGTGAGGACCTCACTGTCTGCAACCTCACTAACCACAGTGCATTCAACCTTAACGGTCAAGGAAATGGTAACGTTCTCAACCATACCCTTATGATCAATGCGGATGAATATACCATCAATGACGAGCAGGCAATCCCTGTAAAGAATGTGCCTGTAGAAGGAACACCTTACGATTTCAGAGAGCCTCATACCATTGGTGAACGCATCAATGCTGATGATCCTATGATCCAGGCTAATCATGGATATGACGTTAACTTCGTTCTCAGAGAAAACAAGCCCTGCTGTGTGCTTACCGGAGATCTGTCTGGTATAACTATGACACTTAACTCAACAGCACCATGCATGATGCTCTACACTGGAAACCATATGGGTCTTCCTTTCATGAGCAAGGGAAAGAACGGAGCTACGTATGTTGATTGGGGCGGATTCAGCGTCGAACCTCACGCAATGCCTAACTCAGCCAATACAGATCTGCAGCAGATCCTTGTAGAGCCGGGTAAGAAATACACTTATCTGTATGAGATGGCTTTTACAGTGGAAAAGTAATTTGAATTGGCTTTTTCAACTCTTATAAGGAGATAAGAAATGCTTCGTGTTACTAAGACAGAAAACGGAATGGTACGCGGATTTCCTGGAACAGATGCTAGGATAACCGTATTCAAAGGCATTCCGTTTGCAGATGATACTTCCGGTGAGAACAGATGGCGCGCTCCTCAGCCTGCTAAAGACTGGGATGGTGTACGTGACTGTTATGAATTTGCTCCTATCACTATGCAGAAAGTGCCTGGTGAGAATCAGGAGGCTTTCTACTCAAAGGAATGGCATGTTGATCCAGAAGTTCCGATGGGAGAAGACAGCCTGGCGTTGAATATCTGGACTCCTGCTAAGAGCGCAGATGAGAAATTACCTGTAATGATCTGGATCTTCGGCGGAGCCCTGAGAGAAGGATACGCTTATGAGATGGAATTCGACGGAGAGCGTATAGCTCATAGAGGAGTGATCCTTGTTTCCATCGCATACAGACTTAACTGTTTCGGATTCATGTGTCATCCTGATCTTACAAGAGATCAACCGGATGCATTCGCTAACTTTGGATTCCTCGATCAGAAGGCAGGGATCGATTGGGTAAAGAGGAATATAGTCAATTTCGGCGGAGATCCTGACAATATCACTATATTCGGACAGTCGGCCGGAGGTGGAAGCACTCTTGCTCACCTATGTTCTCCTTTAGCTAAGGGGTCATTCCAAAAGGCTATAGTGGAGTCTGCAGGCGGAGTGGCTGTCTCATATCCCAGCAACAGAGCTATGCGCCATTACCGCACTCTTGAGAAAGCAGAGGCTGATGGTGTCAGATTCTTAAAAGAATATTTAAAAGTCGATACGATCGAAGAAGCACGTAAACTTGATGCTAAGTTCATCGAGGACAAATTCCTTGAGATGACTGCGAATGGTGAGATGTGGAGAGGCGTTGTCGACGGTCTTTATGTGCCTGAACAGGTCGATGACACTGTCCTGAAAGGCAATGTAGCTGATGTACCGATCATGGTCGGAAATACTAACGGCGAAGGAAGACCTGCGCCTGCTGATGAAGAAGCAGCTATCAAATGGGTGCGTGACAATTTCGGTGAATATGCAGACGAGTATATCGAGATCTGCCGCAGGAAAGCAGAAAAAGAAGGAACGACCCTGTCCAAGGCTCTCAGCGTGAACCAGAATGAAGTCGGAGCTCAGATCTTTGCAGACATTCTTGCGAAGCAGGGACGTCCAATCTATTATTATGTCTTCGGACCTGAAATGCCCGGAGATAATGCTGGTGCATTCCATTCAAGCGATCTCTGGTTTGAGTTTGAGACGCTGATGAAATGCTGGAGACCCTTTACTGCCAAGCATTATGACCTCGCAAGGAAGATGTGCAACTATTGGACCAACTTTGCGAAGAACGGTGACCCGAACGGCAACGATGCCGATGGTACCCCGATGCCCGAGTGGAAACCGTATACTGCTGAACGTCCTTGTAATATTGGATTCTTTGATACTGTGGAATTCAATCCTGATTCTTATGATGAGAGAGCGAAGTTCCTTGTTGATCTGAACGTCAAGGCGGCTGCAGAATAAGTATTTTAACAGTGCGCCTTTCTAAGAAAGAAAGGCGCATTGGATTTTCTATTTTAAACAAGAAAGATACGGAGGAAATCAAATGCTCAGAATTACTAAGACTGAGAACGGTATGGTCAAGGGCTTCCCCGGAACAGATGCAAGGATCACTGTTTTTAAGGGTATCCCTTATGCAGCTGATCCCAGCGGAGAGAACCGCTGGCGTGCACCTCAGCCTGCGAAGGACTGGGAAGGTATTCGTGAATGCTATCAGTTCGGACCGATAACGATGCAGGCTGTTCCCGGAAAAGATCCGGAAGCATTTTATTCCAAGGAATGGAACGTCGATCCTGATATCCCGATGGGTGAAGACGGAAGCCTTCAGGTAAACATCTGGACCCCTGCGAAGAGCGCTGACGAGAAGCTGCCAGTAATGGTCTGGATCTTTGGCGGCGGTCTTCAGGAAGGTAACTGCACAGAGATGGAATTTGACGGAGAGCGTATCGCTCACCGCGGATGCATCTTAGTTACTGTTGCATACAGGCTTAATGTGTTTGGATTCCTTGCGCATCCCGAGCTTACAGCTGAAGATCCGGAACATCCCTGCAACTTCGGATTCCTGGATCAGAAAGCAGCTATCGAATGGGTAAAGCGCAATATCGCCAACTTCGGCGGAGATCCTGAGAACATCACGATCTTCGGACAGTCTTCCGGCGGTGTCAGCGTATTCACTCAGATGAGCTCTGAGACTACTGAAGGTCTGTTCCAGAAGGCCATTATCATGTCTTCTGCAGGCGGCAGCCTTGTTTCTGTTTATCCAACCAGCACATTCAGCCACAACCAGGAACTTCCTGAAGCGGAGAAAAAAGGTGAAATGTTCTTCAAGGAGTATCTTGGTGTAAATACTCTTGCTGAAGCCAGAGCTCTTCCTGCTGAATTTGTAAGGGATAAAGAACTTGAATACAGAGCGAAGGCCGGATTCGGCGGCACGTTCAACTCTGTCGTTGATCACAAATTCCTCAATTATGAGATAGAAGGATACCTCATGAGGAACAAACTGCATGACGTTCCGATACTCCTCGGCTGGACAGGAGACGAATTCATTTTCGGACCCAGAGGCGATGATGATGAAGCTTTCGATAAGTTTGCTGCGACCTTCGCTGATAAGGAAGCTGAGTACAGAGCAGTCGTAGAGAAGGAAGTTGCTGCAGGAAAAGACCGCAGGACTGCTGCCAGTGCAAACCTTAACGAGACTGCAGCCAGGATTGTTGCTGATGTTTATAACGAGCAGGGAAGATCCATAAGACTTTACTGCTTCGACCCTGAGATCCCGGGCGATGATGCCGGTTCATTCCACTCCAGCGATCTGTGGTTCTGCTTTGAGACGCTGATGAAGTGCTGGAGACCTTTTGACGGACATCACTTTGATCTTGCAAGGAAGATGTGCAACTACTGGACCAACTTTGCTAAGACCGGAGATCCTAACGGACTTGATGCGGACGGCACTCCGATGCCCGAGTGGAAAGCCTATACTCCGGACAACCGCAGATGCATCCAGTTCTTCGATACAGTACAGATGCAGCCTGAGGCAACACCTGCTGTAACAGACTTCATAGTCAAAGCCAATCTTGAAGCTTACAAGAAGAACAACGCTTGATCTTAATTAATCAAAAAAGGAGCATAGATATGCTTAGATGTACTAAGACACAGAACGGCCTCGTACAGGGATACCCCGGTTCCGATGCCCGTATTACTGTGTATAAAGGCATCCCGTATGCAGCGGATACATCAGGAAAGAACCGCTGGCGTGCACCTCAGCCTGTCGAGAACTGGGATGGAGTCCGTCTGTGTTATGAATTCGGACCGATCACCATGCAGGCAATTCCCGGAAAAGATCCGAACGCGTTCTATTCAAAGGAATGGCATGTGGATCCCGAAGTGCCCATGGGGGAGGACGGCCTCAGACTCAATATCTGGACTCCCGCAAAGAGTGCAGATGAGAAACTGCCTGTATTTGTCTGGTTCTTCGGCGGAGCATACAAAGAGGGATATGCACATGAGATGGAGTTCGATGGTGAACGCATCGCTCACAGAGGAGTCATCTTCGTAACTGTAGCGTACCGCGTCAATGTGTTCGGATTCCTTTGCCATCCAGAGCTCACAGCAGAAGATCCTGAACATCCCGCAAACTTCGGACTCCTTGACCAGAGAGCGGGACTGGAATGGGTCAAGAATAATATTGCATATTTCGGCGGTGACCCCGGTAATGTGACGATCGGAGGACAGTCTGCCGGTGGCGGCAGTGTCTGGAATCATCTTGCATCTCCTAAAGCAAAAGGTGCCTTCCATAAAGCTGTCATCCAGTCTGCCGGCGGATGCGGGTTCCGCTATCCCGGATCCATGTTCGGAGGCGGATTCAACTTCGAGATGGCTCAGAAGAACGGAGAGAAGTTCTTCAAAGAAGTGCTCGGAGTCAATACATTAGCAGAGGCAAGAGAACTGGATGCCTGGGAGATCGAGCAGAAATGCCTCGATTCAGGAATGATGTTCGGGCCGATCACAGATGGCAAATATCTGGTTGAAAGTTATTCAGATACCATCAAGGCCAACAGGATCCCTGATATCCCGATCCTTATCGGCAATACCACCAATGAGTTTATGAACGGTCCTTCTTCCGATGAAGAATCTGTTATTGAAGAGTGGGCAAAGAAGAATTTCTCTGATAAGGCTGACGAATATCTTGCGATCTGCCGGAAGATGGCAGAAGAGACCGGTGAACCATTGAGAAAGGTTTGTACTGTCGGAACGTTCGAGCTCGGAACTCATCTGGCTCTCGAATGCTTCGCGGATCAGGGCAGGAGTGTATATTACTACAACTTCGGGCCGACTATTCCCGGAGATGATGCCGGTGCGTTCCATTCCAGCGACCTCTGGTTCATGACAGAGAACCTAATGAAGTGCTGGAGACCTTTTGACGGTCCTTATTATGATCTTGCCAGGAAGATGTGCAATTACTGGACTAATTTCTGCAAGACCGGCGATCCTAACGGAAACGATGCTGACGGGACACCGATGCTGCACTGGGATACATTCAACAAGAATGACAAGTGCAACATCTTCTTCGGCGATGAGATCTACATGGATCACAGTGAATATACTCCGAAGAGGAAATTCCTCTGCGAAGTAAATAAATAATCTAATTACTTAGACTTAATAGTACGGAGATCAATGAAATGCTTAGAGTAACAAAAACAGAGAGCGGAATGGTAAAGGGCTTCCCCGGAACCGATGCAAGGATCACTGTTTTCAAGGGCATTCCTTTTGCAGCCCCGACTTGCGGAGAGAACCGCTGGAGGGCTCCGCAGCCTCCCAAGAGCTGGGACGGAGTGAGAGAGTGCTATGAATTCGGACCGATAACGATGCAGGCTGTTCCTGGAAAGAACCCCGATGCATTCTATTCAAAAGAGTGGCATGTGGACCCGGAAGTCCCCATGAATGAAGACGGCCTCAGACTGAACATCTGGACTCCCGCTAAATCTGCTGATGAGAAACTTCCTGTCATGGTATGGTTTTTCGGCGGCGGATTCAGAGAAGGCTATGCTTGGGAGATGGAATTTGACGGAGAGCGTATCGCTCACCGCGGAGTCATTCTCGTATCAGTAGCGTATCGTGTAAACGTATTCGGATTCCTCTGCCATCCTGAACTGACAGCAGAAGCTCCTGATGCACCCACGAACTTCGGTATGCTGGATCAGCTTTACGGACTCAAATGGGTTGAGCGTAATATTGAGAACTTCGGCGGAGATCCCAAGAATATCACCATTTTCGGACAGTCCGCAGGCGGCGGGAGCGTATGGAACCATCTCTGCTCTCCGCAGTCCAGAGGCCATTTCCAGAGGGCTATCGTTGAATCAGCTGGCGGAGTGAACATGAAAGTTCCGACAAACCCGAGATTCAGCGGCAGAAACTTCAATTTTGAAACTGCTCAGGAGATGGGCGTGAGATTCCTTAAGGAGTGTCTTGGCGTCGATACTATCGCTGAAGCAAGAAAACTTGATGCACAGTTCATAGAAGACAAGTGCCTTGAAAGTAATTTCTTCTTCATGCCGCAGGCTGACGGCAAGTTCCTCACTGCTATGGGAGAGGAATGCATCAAGAACGGAACCCTCTATGACGTACCTCTCATGACAGGTAATACTACAGATGAGTTCCAGATCGGCCCTGCATCAGACGATGAAGCAGAGATCGAGAAATGGGTCAAAGAATGCTTCGGTGACAGAGCAGACGAGTATCTTGATATCTGTAAGAGACAGGCAGAGAAGACCGGTGAGAGCCTCAAGAAAGCAGTCACAGTCGGATCATTTGAGTATGGTGCAAGACTGGCTCTTGATTATCTTGCAGAACAGGGAAGAGACCTGCACTATTACGTGTTCGGACCTACGATCCCAGGTGATGATGCCGGAGTATTCCACAGCTCTGACCTCTGGTTCGAGTTCGAAACACTTATGAAATGCTGGAGACCCTTTGACGGACATCACTTCGATCTGGCAAGGAAAATGTGCAACTACTGGACCAACTTTGCAAAGACCGGAGATCCTAACGGTAATGATGCCGACGGCACACCAATGCCTTACTGGGAGAAGTTCACTAAGGACAACAAACACGGTATCTTCTTCGGTGATGAGATCTATATGAACAAAGCAGAACCGACAGAGAAGGAAAAGTTCCTCCTCGAAGTGAACAAATAATAATAAATATCACGCTGCTTCCGTGCTTTTCGGTACGGAAGCATGCGTGATCTCATCTAAACAAGTATAAAGCCTTTTCGCTTTACAGTGGAACGATTAACAGGAGGATCATATGATCAGAGAAACCAGAACTGAAAACGGTCTCGTTAGGGGTATCGTGGGAACTAATGCGAGAGTCACTGTTTTCAAAGGCATTCCTTATGCTGCTCCTCCAGTAGGAGAGAACCGCTGGCGCGCTCCTCAGCCTGCTGAGAACTGGGAGGGCGTTCGCGAATGCTATGAGTTCGGACCTATAGCCATGCAGAATACTCCCGGAGCTGATCCGGAAGCTTTCTATTCCAAGGAATGGCACGTCGATCCCGATATCGCCATGAGCGAGGACTGCCTCCAGTTAAATATCTGGACTCCGGCTAAGAGTACGGAGGACAAGCTGCCCGTCATGATGTGGATACATGGCGGCGGAATGCAGGAAGGCTATGGCCATGAGCAGGAATTCGACGGGGAACATTTTGCCAAGAGAAGCGTGATACTCGTATCTATCACTTACCGTCTGAATGTGTTTGCTTTCATGGCACATAAAGAACTGACGGCAGCTCAGCCTGATGCTCCCTGTAACTTCGGACTTCTAGACATGGTAGCTGCTCTCAAGTGGATCAAGAGGAATATCGTAAACTTCGGCGGAGACCCTGAAAACGTCACTATTTTCGGACAGTCCGGAGGCGGCGCTGCAGTTCAGTATCTGTGCTGCTCGCCGATGACAGTTGGTCTATTCCAGCATGCGATCATTCAATCGGCAGGTCTGAATGCAATGGCTATTCCCAGTCTCGGGTATTTTGAGATAGGGACAAAGGATCTTGCTTTCGGAGAAGAGTTCGGCCAGACATTCCTTGAATATCTCGGGGTGAACAGCATCGAAGAAGCTAGAAAACTGGATGCAAAATATATCAATGACAAGCAGGTACAGTACCGCAAAGAGACATTCAAATTTATGAACCCTCTGGTAGACGGACTGTTCTGCACACAGGATCCCGGCGACTGCATGCTCAAGAACGAGATGAATCATGTTGATGTCATGGTCACCGCCACCGGAGATGAATTCTTCGCCGGCGCCCGTGAGCCTCTGGAAGACTGGGCAAAGACCCTGTTCGGCGATCTTGCCGATGACTATCTAAAAGTGGTCAAATACGTTGCCGGAAATGACAAGAGGGAAGACCTTGTAAGAGAAGCTGATTTCTCAACATTCAACGCTTCCAACAGGCTTACAGCAGAGATACTTGCCCTCAACGGCCGCAAGGTTTATTTCAGTGTGTTCGATCCTTATATCCCCGGAGACGATGTAGGAGCATTCCACTCCTGTGACCTCTGGTTTGAGTTCGAGACGCTTATGAATTGCTGGAGACCTTTTGACGGACATCATTACGAACTTGCCAGACAGATGTGCAACTACTTTGCCAATTTCGCCAAGACAGGCGACCCGAACGGCCTTGATGCAGACGGCACACCGATGCCTGAGTGGGTACCGTATAACGACGGATTCCATGCAATGCTCCTAGGTGATGAAGTCAAGATGGAAAAGGAAGAGGATCCGAGGATCAGGTTCATAATCGATGCCAACCTCAGAAAGTATGGAATGAAATAAGAAGGTTCCGGATAAGGAGTTATAAATGCTTAGAGAGACAAAGACAGAAAACGGAAGAGTCAGAGGCATAGTTGCGACAGACGCCCGTATTACTGTTTATAAAGGTATTCCCTTTGGCGCTGATACTTCTGGGAAGAACCGCTGGCGTCCTCCTCAGCCCGCAGAGGACTGGGAAGGAGTAAGGGAATGCTACGAATTCGGTGAGATCTCCATGCAGAGAGTTCCTGGAAGAGATCCCGAAGCATTCTATTCAAAGGAATGGCATGTGGATCCCGAAGTAAAAAGAGGTGAGAACTGCCTTACCGCCAATATCTGGACTCCCGCCAAGACAGTTGACGATAAGCTCCCTGTCATGGTGTGGATCTTCGGAGGCGGACTTCAGGAAGGATATCCCTATGAGATGGAATTTGACGGTGAGCGCATTGCTTCCCGCGGAGTGATACTCGTATCTATTGGTTACAGACTGAATGCCTTCGGACTTCTTGCACATCCTGAGATAACCAAAGAGAATCCTGACGGTCCGACAAACTTCGCTCTGCAGGATCAGGCATTCGGTATCGCATGGGTAAAGAGAAACATCGCAAACTTCGGAGGAGATCCTGAGAACATCACGATCTTCGGACAGTCTGCAGGCGGATTCTCGGTAGTAGCCCAGATGTGCTCTCCGAAAGCAAAAGGTCTGTTCCAGAAAGGGATCATCGAATCCATCGGCGGTATGAGGCCTAAATATCCTCTGAATATGAGTATGCCTCAGGTATCTCTTGAACAGCAGGAAAAGGAAGGCATAGAATTCTTCGAGAAACTCGGCGTGAAGACTTTGGAAGAAGCCAGAGCACTCGACGCCCAGTATATCGAGGATAAGTTCAATGAATGCCATTATTTCTGGGGTGCTGTTACGGACGGAGTCTTCCTGACGGAGATGATGGAGGATACTATCGTCGGCAACAGGATGAACGACGTTAAGTTCATGATCGGAAACACCAAAGACGAGTTCCTGATCGCACCGGAATCCGATGATGAAGCGACAGTGGAGAAGTTCGTTGACGATAAGTTCTGTCAGTATGCTGACGGTTTCAGGGAAGCTGTTAAGAACGGCGGAATGAAACTTAAGGATGCGGCAGTAGTGCATCAGATGGGTATAGGAAACAGACTGATGGCAGCAGTGTGTGCCAAACACGGGCTTGATTTCTATTACTATACCTTCGGCGTATCGATACCCGGAGATGATGCCGGATGTTTCCATTCATGCGACCTCTGGTTCCAGTTTGAAACACTTATGAAGTGCTGGAGACCTTTCACGGGACATCATATGGACTGTGCCAGAAAGATCTGCAATTACTGGACCAACTTCGCAAAGAACGGAGATCCTAACGGCAAGGATGCAGACGGAACGGATCTGCCGTACTGGAGCAAATATACTGTTGACAGTCCTTACGGAATAAAACTCTATGACACCATAGAGATGGAAAAAGAACCTCTCAATGCTGCAGAGCAGTATATGGTGGACATCAACCTAAAAGAGTTCGGAATGTAATCAAACCGGCAGCTGCGCCGGAATTCCGGCGCAGCTCATCACAATAACAGAAACGAGGATATGAAAATGTATCTGAGACAGACAAGAACTGAGAACGGCGAAGTCCGCGGATTCCCCGGCACAAACGCACGTATCACAGTCTACAAGGGCATTCCTTTTGCTGCGGATACAGGATACGAGAACAGATGGCGCGCGCCTCAGCCCGCTAAGGACTGGGAAGGTGTCAGAGACTGTTATGAGTTCGGTCCTATTCCGATGCAGAGAATCCCCGGCAGAGACCCTGAAGCTTTCTATGCCAAGGAATGGCATGTGGATCCAGAAGTACCTATGGGCGAAGATTGTCTGAGGGCCAATATCTGGACGCCTGCGCACACTAAGGATGACAAACTGCCTGTCATGATCTGGATCTTCGGAGGCGGCCTAATGGAAGGCTATCCTCATGAGATGGAATTTGACGGCGAGCGTATAGCATCCCGCGGAGTTATCCTTGTATCTATCGGCTACAGACTGAATGTATTCGGACAGCTCTGCCATCCGGAACTGACTGCTACTCAGCCTGATGCTCCTTCGAACTTCTGCTTCCTTGACCAGGCATACGGTATCGCATGGGTCAAGAGGAACATAGCCAACTTCGGCGGTGACCCGGAGAACATCACGATCTTCGGACAGTCCGCAGGTGCTGCTTCTGTTCTTACCCATATGTGCGCCTCCCAGTCTGAGGGACTGTTCCAGAAGTGCATCATCGAATCATTCAACCCTGTCAATCCTACGATCCCCAGAGGCGGCGGATTCCCCGCACACACCTTCCAGGACGTAGAGCAGATGGGCGTTAAGTTCTTCGATCTGCTGGGTGTAAAGACTCTGGAAGAAGCCAGAAAGCTTGATGCTCAGTTCATCATGGACACTTATAACAGCAGCGGACTCTGGATCAACAACATTATCGATCCGGTCTATGCAAAAGCTGATGTTGGTGAACTGATGCTTGCAAATAAGTTCCATGACGTTCAGTTCATAATCGGCAACACTGTCGATGAATTCAAGACCGGACCGTCTATAGATCCTATGGCACAGTACAGGAATGCTGCTGACGGCGATCTACCGCCGGAGATCCCGAATTATGACGACGAGGAAGAAGTCATGAAGTGGATCGATCAGCATTACGGTGAGTATGCTGAAGAGTTCAAGGCGATCGTCAAAGCTGATCCGAGACCTGCAAAGATAGCCGCAGAGACCTGCAGGGTAGCTGTCGGAAACGACATCCTTGTAGCCTCTCTTGCAAAAATGGGAAGGAAGTTCTACTTCTATAACTTCGGTCCGACGATCCCCGGAGACGATGCCGGCTCATTCCATTCCAGCGATCTCTGGTTTGAGTTCGAGACTCTTGCCAGATCCTGGAGACCCTGGGACGGACATCACTATGATCTTGCCAGAAAGATGTGCAATTACTGGACGAACTTCGCTAAGACCGGCGACCCCAACGGCAATGATGCAGACGGTACACCGATGCCTCACTGGGATCCCGTTACACCAGAGAAGCCTTACCCGATCCAGTTCTTCGACACGATCCAGATGGCGACAGGTCCCCGTACTCCGGAAGAGAAGTTCCTCTTTGATGTATATTTCAAAGAGAAGAACGGCTGATAACGGAATCTGACGATTTAAAGGCAGGAAGTACAGACTTCCTGCCTTTTACATTCAGGACGATGAAATTTAAGGTATAATCAAAGAAAAAGCAATGGGAGGAACTTAATAATGGCTAATCTCTATGATCCTGTAGAACCTGTAGTCGAAACTAAATACGGGAAGGTGAGAGGGTACACCTTTGGAGAAGTAAATCACTTCCTTGGCGTACGTTATGCCAAGGCAAAAAGATTCCATATGCCTGAAGAACCTGACAGATGGGAAGGTATCAAGGAAGCGAAAACATTCGGAGCTACGATGCTGCAGATGAATCCTTACAGACCTGTAGCCAGAAATATGGGCCTCAATATCCCGTGGGCTGAGAATGAGGACTGTTACTTCCTGAATATATGGGCACCGAGACACGATGACGGAAAGAAGAGACCGGTATTCGTATGGATGCACGGGGGAGGCTTCTTTGCAGGCTCATCCATAATGGAAGTGGAGAATATGGAAGGTTTCAATATGGCTCAGAAAGGGGACATAGTATTCGTCTCCATGAATCACAGACTCAATGTTCTCGGCCATCTGAACCTCAGTGAATACGGTGATGAATTCGAGAACTCAAAGAATCTGGGAATCGCTGACCTTGTTGCTGCCCTTAAATGGGTGCATGAGAACATAGAAGCGTTTGGCGGAGACCCTGAAAATGTCACTATATGCGGGCATTCCGGCGGCGGTGGAAAAGTCCTGTCCATGTATCAGATAGAGGAAGCAAAGGACCTTTTCAGCAGAGGAATAGTCATGAGCGGTGTCCTTGACGACGGCCCAGAGACCACAGAAGAGGAATCGCGGATCCTTGCCAAGACGATGCTGGATTATCTCGGTATCTATAAGGAAAATATCGACAAGATCTACGAAGTCAGTTTCAGTGACCTTGTCAGCGCCTACAGGGCAGCGCAGAAGATCCTCGGACCTCAGGGGATTAATACCGGACTAGCTCCTCTCAAGAATGAGTACTTCAGAGGATTCCCGATCTCTGACGGCTTCTGTGAGTGGTCAAAGGACAAGCCGCTTATGCTCGCGACGACTTTGAGCGAGTTCAACTTCAAAGTACATATTCCGGTCGACGAAAAGGTCGCCATGACCGAACAGGATAAACTTAAGATGATCGCTGACAGGTTCGGTGATAGGTACAATGAGCTTCTGGACCTGTTTAAGAAAGCATATCCTGATCATGACATCCTTGATCTGATGTATCTTGATGCGGGATTCAGAAGACCTACCTGCGAGACGGCAAAGATCCATTCACTGGTGAGTTCTTCTGATAATACATATGTATACATGTTTGCTTTCAATATGCCTTCAGAAGGACGGATGCCTGCCTGGCATGGTGCAGACATTCCTTTCGCTTTCTGGAATTCGGAGAAAGCACCAGTTGACAATGAGCCGATCTACGGAAAACAGCATGCTGATGCTATCGGAAACGCATATATGAACTTCATCAAATACGGCGATCCGAACAATGAATATCTTCCTGAATGGAAACCGTTTACTGCTGAGCACAGATATACTATGGTGATCGATAAGGTAAATGAACTCAAGGAAGCTTACGACGAGGATCTCATCAAACTGTATATCGAGCTGTGTCCTCCGCTCAACTGGAGCCCGCTCAACTGACAGCAGAGGAATGATATGGGCACATTGATAAATGTAGCAGCTATAATTGCAGGAGGCATCCTGGGAATACTGTTCGGGAAGAACATCTCCGAGCAGTTCCGGGATACTCTAAGCAAAGCCTGCGGAGTAAGCACGCTGTTCCTGGGTATTACAGGGGCCCTTGAAAAGATGAGGACAGTATCAGGGTCAAGCCTGAGCAGCGGGCATGGTATGTTCCTGGTGATCTGTATGGTCCTTGGTGCTGTCATCGGAGAGATCCTTGATCTGGACCGAAGGTTTGAAGAACTCGGAGAGTGGCTCCGTGACAAGAGCGGTAATGCCGGTGAATCCGGATTCGTAGACGGGTTCGTCACAGCAACGTTTACGGTATGTATCGGAGCTATGACGGTGATAGGTTCATTCAATGACGGGTTATACGGGGATCATTCCGTCCTTCTGACTAAATCCGTACTGGACTTCATCATCGTAATGGTTCTTACCGGTACCAAGGGAATAGGATGTGTATTCTCTGCTGTTCCCGTCGGAGTGATTCAGGGACTACTGACTGTTTCAGCCCGGTTCATCGGTCCTCTGCTTACAGAGGAGGCACTTGGGAACCTGTCGATGGTCGGGTCTGTACTCATCTTCTGCGTGGGTATAAATCTGATCTGGGAGCGGAAGATAAAAGTAGCAAATTATCTTCCTGCCATTCTGTTCGCAGTTGCTGCAGCATATATTGTTTAGTCTTGCATTCGCAGATAGAAGAGAAGCGTTCCTCAAACAGAAGAGGAACGCTTCTTAAATAGTATGTATCAGATCGTCTTTTACGGAACGAGTGTGGAATATATAAGAAAAACGTCTCAACAATTGACTGGAATTTGTAGATAATCTACAATAACAGCATATATCAAAAGGAGTACCTGACAATGATACAGATCAAGGATAATGTGTTTCTGCTTAAGAACAGTAATATATCGTATATGTTCCGTGCTACAGGAAGCGGCAACCTTGAGCATCTTCATTTCGGTGCTCCTGTTGACATCGATGATGTTGATGCATTCGCTGTAAGGTATGGTGCAGGCTGGGGAAGCACGGGAGGACCGGAAGGAGAGGAGTTTCCTATGTATCTTCCCCTTGAGTGGAGTTCTCTTGGAAGAGGAGATTACAGAGAGAGTCCTCTTGAGATAGACAGGGAGATCCCTGCCGCATTCAAATATTCATTCTGCAGGAAATTCGATCATACAGTATCAATGGACTGTTCGCTCCCGCAGGCACACGGAGATGCAGAGACGCTGGAGATAGTCATGTCCAGTCCCAGCAAGCTGTCTTTACACCTTTTCTACACGATTTTCGATACTGCAATTACGAGGAGGGTTGTCCTTCACAACGAAACCGGCAGAAGCATAAACGTTGAAAAGATCATGTCTTCCATGATGGATATTCAGGGAGATTATGAAATAACTACATATAACGGAGCTTGGATAGCTGAGATGCAGCCGTACAGGGCTCCGGTAGGAATGTCCGGCATCGTGAATGAGAGCACTACAGGATTCTCTTCTGCCCTTCATAATCCTGGTTTCATACTGAATGAACCTGGGGCAACAGAGACAGACGGTGTCGTAATGGGCTTCAATCTAATATACTCCGGAAACCATTATTCCCGTATCCAAAAGTCGAATGAGGGACTGGTCAGGATCGTTCAGGGTATTTCTCCGGTTTCGTTTGACTGGATACTTGGAAACGGAGAGAAATTTGAGACTCCAGAGGCAGTCATGGTCTGGTCCGGGACAGGTTTTGGCGGAATGTCACTGGCCATGCACAGGTTCGTGAATGAGAATATTATTCCCGGATACTGGAAAGGCAGACAAAGACCTGTGCTCTACAATGACTGGGAAGGCTGTATGTTCAATTTCAATGAGTCAAAGCTGATCTCGCTGGCGAAGAAGGCGAAAGAACTTGGATGTGAGCTATTCGTCCTTGACGACGGGTGGTTCGGAGACAGGAACAGTGACAAGGCAGGACTCGGTGACTACGACGTCAACAGAAAAAAACTGCCCGGAGGTCTATCAGGTCTCCAGGCTAAACTCAGCGGTCTCGGTCTTGATTTCGGACTGTGGTTTGAACCGGAAGCAGTCAACCCGGACAGCAAACTTTACAGAGCTCATCCGGACTGGGCGATCCAGGCGGAAGACGGGGTTACTGTACTGGGAAGGAACGAATTGCTTCTGGATCTTTCGAGACCTGAAGTCAGAGACTATATAGTAAATAACGTTTCAAGATGCATAGAAGAAGGTAAAGTCTCATATGTTAAATGGGATATGAACAGGCATTCCACTGCACTCGGTGCAAGTGCGCACAGATACATACTTGGACTTTACGATGTTCTAAAGAGAGTCTTCGGACCGCGTCCGGAGGTGCTTCTTGAGAGCTGTTCGTCAGGCGGGAACAGATTCGATCTCGGGATGCTGTGTTTTTCTCCACAGATCTGGGCTTCTGACAATACCGATGCAATTGAAAGGTGCAGGATACAGTATCAGCTTTCTTATCTTTATCCTTTGTCAACGATCGGCGCGCATGTATCTGCAGCACCTCATTCCCAGACATTGAGGGATACACCTCTCAGCACCAGAGGCAATATCTCATTTTTCGGTTTGCTCGGTTACGAGTTTGACCTTGATGATCTCACTCCTGTCGAAAAGGATGAGATAAAAAACCAGATCCTGTTCTATAAACAGTACAGAGATATATTCCAGTTCGGAGATTTCAGAAGGCTGAAAGCTCCGGAAGGGATCAGCATGCAGGTCTCTGATGGTGATGTTCATATCGTAGGACTTTTCCACGAGCTGGTTCATGCTGCTCCGGGATACGAGAGGATCTATCCCAGAGGCTTAAAACGGGAGACAGTGTACAATGTACTGAGCCGGAAGCAGCTGCTCAACGCTGCAAAATTCGGAGGACTCCTCAGATTTGTACTTCCGGTTAAGCTTAAACCGGACGGTCCTCTGGTGAGAGCGGCTGGTAAACAGTACCGGATGAAGGATGCAGAGAGAGAATGTGATGCGACCGGTGCCGCACTTATGAGCGGTATGACTCTCAATGCAAGATTTATGGGCACAGGCTATGATCCCGGCATGAGAATGCAGGGAGATTTCAGTTCAAATATATATGTGATCACTGCGGAGGGAACATGAGTAAACAGGCTAAAAGAAACAAGTATTTCTTCGGACTTGGCACGATAGGACGTGATATGTTCTATGCCTTTGAGTCCAACGCGCTTCTCTATTTTCTGAGCAATATCCTTAATCTTCCTCTTTCGATTTTTACTGCCGTGAGTATGGTGCTGTCACTGATGCGTATCTTTGACGCACTTAATGACCCTATAACAGGTATGCTGGTGGATAATATCCGCTCACCCTGGGGTAAATTCAAACCGGCTATCCTTGGAGGAGGGATAGTCAGTGTGATCTTCTACCTGGTTCTCTTCAGCGAGATAGGCAAGGGAACGACATATGTGATCATCTTTGCAATCGCTTATTTCCTGTGGGACATCTCATACGGGATCAATGACATAGGATACTGGACACTTCTTCCGGCTATGACAACTGACCAGAAGGAGAGAGAGAATGTCGGCGCTTTTGCCAGGATCTGCGCAAATATAGGAATGTATATCATAATGGTCGGCTGGCAGCCAATAACTAGTGCTTTCGGAAACACGAAGCAGAGCTGGTTCGCTGTGGCTGTTGCTATGTGTGTGATGTACATCCTCTTCCTGCTGTTCCCGCTGCTTGGAGTAAAGGAGAAGAGGAACTCTAAGGACAATGAAGAAGAAACCACACTTAAGGATATGTGGCACGCTCTAACACAGAATGACCAGCTGATGTGGACAGCACTGGCGATGGCTCTCTTCATGGTCGGTTATTGCATCACTACCGGTTTTGCTACATACTACATGCAGTATGTTTATGGTGACATAAACATGTATCCGGTGCTCGCAGGAGTCTGCGGAATAGCACAGCTTGCTGCACTGATGGTATTTCCTGCATTTTCAAAGAAATTCAACAGAAAACAGCTTTATACTTTCTCAACTGTTCTTATAATCGTCGGATACGCGCTCTTTGCATTTGCAGAGATATCTCTTGTCCTTATCGGAATAGCTGCTGTCCTTATCTTTGTAGCTCAGGCTTTCATTCAGCTGCTGATGCTTATGTTCCTTGCTGATACTATCGAATACGGACAGTGGAAGCTCGGAAGACGTCATGAATCAGTAACCTTTTCTATTCAGCCTCTTATCAACAAGATAGGAGGAGCTCTCTCAACCGGAGTGATAAGCATTGCCGTCATCCTTGCAGGCATAAAGACTAAGGACAGTGATGCTGCAGCTGAATTTATTACCTCAGGTGGAGTTACAACGATAAAGATCGCTATGCTCTTGATACCTGTGATCTGTATAGTTGCCGGCTATATTATCTATATCAAGAAGTTCAAGATAGATGAGGATTTCTACTCAGAGATCATCGATGATCTTAAAGCACGCGGTGAGATGGAAGAATAGTAATAAAAGGGAAAGGGATGTAAATAATCCCTTTCCCTTAACTGCGATTAGTTCGCAGAAAATCCTGTTGATTGACAAACCATATGTGCTGGGCTATAATCTTCGTTGTCACGAGGAAAAGTAAATATCGATGACTTTGGCATTTGGAGAAGTACTCAAGCTGGCCGAAGAGGCGCCCCTGCTAAGGGTGTAGGTCGGGAAACCGGCGCGAGGGTTCAAATCCCTCCTTCTCCGCCACAGATTGCTATTCCCTGTCACTGGGAATAGCAATTTTTTTTACAAAAGGCATACACAACGAAACGGTCGACTGTATTGTATTGTTTATCTGTTCCTGTGGAGAGCGGGTTCAGGTAAACACTGCCGGACAGAAGATCAGTTTTATTCAAGGAGAACCGGTCCTTTATCATTCAGGATCAGGTCGTGTCGTGCCTTTTGGTTATCAACTGAAAGGCTTTTTTATATGGAAGATAAAGATTACGAGATAATACAAAACAGAATAGGATATGAATTCAAGAATCTTGATCTCCTTCAGCAGGCATTTGTACGCCGCTCCTATGCACAGGAAGAAGGAGGACAGGATAATGAGATATTGGAATTCATAGGTGATAAGGTCCTTGATATGAGTATAGTCAGGATGCTTGCCGAAGAATTCGGCTCATTCTGCAGCTCTAAAGAAGGCTTCGATGATGAAAACGATTATGACGAGTTTTGCTGTGAACACTCAGAAGGTGAACTGACTGAGATCAAAAGCAGTCTTGTTGAGAAGAAGACTCTCGCCAAAGTGATCGATGAGATGGATCTTGCCCAGTTTCTTATAGTCGGAAAAGGCGATTATAAGAACAGAGTGTATCAGCAGGAATCTGTCAAGGAAGACCTCTTTGAAGCTATAGTAGGAGCTATAGCTCTGGACTGCGGATGGGACTGGGATAAGATAATCAGTTCTGTTGATTACATGCTGCAGCCTAAGGAGAGGATAGAGAGCGGCGAAAATGAAAACTATGTAGAACTCATTCAGCAATGGTCATTAAGAAAACACGGAATTCTGCCGGAGATAGTGACAGCGAATGCCGGATACCGTGAAGTGTACCCGAAGACTGTGCCTAAAGATGAGATAAGAGCAAAACCTGAAAAGGAAGTAAAACGATCCGGAAGGGTAAACGATAACGAGTTCCGTAAAAACCATTTCCTATGTCGGCTGAAACTCAAAGGCGTGAAACATGTGTTTATAGGAACGGGCAAGTCAAGAAAGGAAGCGCGTAAGGTAGCCTGCAGCGAAGCATATCATTATCTGGATGTTAATCATCTGCTTACCAGTATAGAAGATGAGGTCGGAAGACCGAGCAGAGCAGATTCGATCAATCAGCTTGAGACGCTGTCCAGAAGAGGCTATTTCCCGCTGCCGGAATACTCATACTCGGAAGGGAGAACTAAGGACGGCAATTCTTCATGGAGCTGCGTCTGCAGTATAGAAGGCTTCAAAAGATCTTTCAGGTCCAGATCCTCCTCAAAAAAGGAAGCGAAAAAGTCTGCGGCATACAAAATGATAAAGTATGTTCTTCAGGAATATTCATGATTAAGCGGAACAGGTGAGTGATAAATGTCGGATCCTGTTCCTTTTTTCGTAATAATAGACGAAACATTCGTAGAATATTCCGCTAATGCAGTGTAAATTATTAATTGACTGAGTATTCACACTTTGTTAAAATTCCATAAAGAAAGAAAAACAGCCAAATGCTTCTTTAAATCAGTGCGGGACACTGAAAAGGTGCGTTGATTGCGGATGTTCAATGACCTCCTTCTCAGTGCGCGAGTCGGAGGTTTTTTTATGCCCATCAAAGAGAAGACAATCCTTATGGACGGGCTTTCTGTTGACAGAGCTCTGATAAGGATAGCTCATCAGGTCCTTGAGAAGAATTCTGATGAAGAAGATATCTGTCTGCTCGGCATAAAGACAAGAGGCGTTTTTCTTGCAGAGAGACTGGCTGACAATATCGCACAGATCACCGGAACCCGTCCGATGACGGCATCACTGGACATCACGAAATTCCGTGATGACCTTGATCAGGGAATTGCAGATGGGAAAAAAGATATTCCTGAGATACCGTTTCCTGTAGAAGGTAAGACCGTGATACTCTGCGATGATGTGATCTATACCGGAAGAAGCGCCAGAGCTGCTATGGAAGCTGTGATTCGGGAAGGTAGACCGGCGAGGATCCAGTTCTTTGCTCTTATAGACAGAGGACATCGTGAACTGCCTATAAGACCTGATTATGTAGGTAAGAATGTTCCCACATCCAGAAGCGAGATAATCAGTGTATGTTTGCCTGAATGTGATGGCGAATACTGTGTCAGGCTCGGTGAAAGGGAATAATAATAAAACAATCATTTTGAAAGGGAGATCCAAATGAAAGAAAATGTTCTGGGCTATCTGCCTAATGAACGCCCGACTACATGGAGATTGCTTCTTTATGCTCTCCAGCAGGTCGTGGTTATGTTCCCCGCGACAGTTACCGTCGCTCTTATCACAGGGTTCCAGGTCTCTACGACGATCTTCGCCAGCGGACTTGCAACTCTTTGCTTTGTATTCATAACAGAGGGAAAAATTCCCCTTTATTATGGATCCAGTTTCTCATACTTGACAGCTGTTGCAGGACTTGTAACTAGTCAGGGCATTATGGAAAAGCTTTCACCTGAAGCAGCTGCACAGGTAGAGAGTTGGGCTGCTCATACTAGTGCTGTACTTCCAACGGAAGCTGTTCAGTATGCCCAGTTTGGTATCGTGATGAGCGGTCTTGTCTCTATTGCAGCAGGTCTTCTTATCAGATTGAGTGGACCTAAAGCAGTTGAGAATATACTTCCGCCGACGATCACTGGCCCTGTTGCTATGATCATTGGTCTAACTCTTGCTGGTAATGCGATGAAAGACGCTTATACTGCATCTGATACATGGCAGGGCGGCATGGGCGGTATCCTTCTGGTATCCCTTTCAACACTTCTTTCCACGATCCTTTTCTCTCGCTACCTCAAGGGATTCCTCGGACAGCTCCCGCTGCTTCTTGGAGCAGGTGTAGGCTGCATTGTAGCTTTCGTGGTATATCTTGTCGGAGGTTCGACACCTGCCAGTAATCTTTTTGATATGATGAGCGTAGAGGAAGTCGTTGCTGCTTCTACTTGGAAGCTCGGCAACGGGTCATTCTTCGCCCTTCCTGCCTTCTCACTCCCCAAGTTTTCGCTAGAAGCCATTATAGCAATTATGCCTGTCGCTATAGCGACAATCCCTGAATCGACTGCCCATATGTATCAGCTTGATGTCTATGTCAATAATCTTGCTGAACAGAAGGGTAAAGAGAAGATTGACTTCATTAAGCTTCTTGACAGGAACCTTGTTGGCGACGGTCTCTGTGATATGATTGCAGGCGTTATCGGCGGACCTGCCGGAACAAACTACGGCGAAAACATCTCAACCATGGCTATAACAAAAGTGTTCTCAACATCAGTGCTTCTCGTTGCATCTGTTATAGCTATGATCGTTTCCTGCTTCACACCTCTTATCTCAGCGATCTACGCTATCCCGACTGCAGTTATCGGCGGCCTGGAGATCTATCTCTTCGGAGCAATAGCTGCTCAGGGAATCGCTATCATGATCGATAAACAGTGTGATATGTTCTCTTCAAAGAATATCGCTGTTATCGCAACTATCATGGTCGTCGGTCTTGGCGGACAGTATTACTTCGGCGGTAATATCCCGTTCCCCGGATTCTCCGGCGGAATCCCCTGCATTGCAGGAGCTGCCGTTTCCGGTATTCTTCTTAACCTTCTCCTGTCGATCGGAGAGAAGAAAGACTGATATTTGATCAGATATATAGAATAGTGTGGTTTATACGACACGGCGGGTCTTAAAAGATCCGCCGTGTCGATATATTTTATTCAATGTGTACAATTATGGATTAAAGAATACGACATAATTTCAAAATGTGTTTAATTAATTAATGATATTCGTTGACAATATACCTCGTAATGATATAATTTTACTACAATTTGTGTAATTATCTGTTCCAGCAAAAGAATGAATAATAAAGGATCCACATTATCAGCTGTGATCGATTCCTTTATGCCTTATATAGAGAAAAAGGCATATGGTCTGAATGTTCCGGGACTTGACATAAACGATTTCAGACAGGAGGCTATCATAGCTTTGGCATCTGCAATAGAAACATATGACGAAAGCCGAGATGCCAGATTTTCCACTTATGCTATAACGTGTATCAATAACAGACTCACGGATATGGTAAGAAGTGCTTCATCCGGAAAGAATAAGCTCCTCAATGAGTCATTATCTCTTTCAGGAGAAGATGAACAGAACGCTTCCTCATACGTGGAATCTCCTGAAGAGATGGTGATAATCAGAGAAGAATATCGTGAACTGCTCGCTAAGATAGCACATGACCTGACAGAACTTGAGCGTGATGCGTTGTTGATGTTTAATTCCGGTTATTCATATGCTGAGATTGCAGAAAAGAAGAATACTACACCTAAAGCCATTGGGAACGCCCTGCAGAGGGCGAGGAACAAATTGAAAAAGGATTAAACAGAATCATCTGTTAATCATATACCTGCCCTTAGTAGCTTAAGACTGTCAGAGCGTTGTGTTTTTAGCAAAGATGGCGGTCGTACCGCCCGGGGGCGCAGATCAATATTTCCGGATTTTAGAGGAGAAAAGCAATGTACGAAGACAAGACCCTGGTTTGCAAGGAATGTGGAAAAGAGTTCGTTTTCACCGCTGGTGAGCAGGAATTCTATGCTTCCCGTGGATTTGAGAATGAGCCCCAGCGTTGCAAAGAGTGCCGCGACGCTCGCAAGCAGGCCAACAGAGCCCAGCGCGAGATGTTTGACGCTGTCTGCGCATCCTGCGGAAAACCCTGCAAGGTTCCGTTCAAACCGCGTGAGGACCGCCCTGTTTATTGCAGCGAGTGCTTCGCAAAGATGAAGGAAGCGAACTGAAGGACTGCTGAAAGCACTAGCTGACTCGATGTCTTACTAAATGACGCTCTGAGAACAGCCGCCAATTCAGAAAATCCTAAGGACCGTTAACGGACAGACCGTGACGGTCCTTTTCCTTTTCTTTTTTACATCTATATGGTACAATCGCTGTTGATAAGAAACAGTATCCACAGGAGGAAAAACATGTTTACAGTTACAAAGGAAACTATTGTCAACGATGTTATCGCTCAGGACCGCATGTCCGCTGAGTGTTTCTTTGAAATGGGAATGTTCTGTGTAGGTTGCCCTGCATCTGCAGGTGAATCTATAGAACAGGCCTGCATGGTTCACGGTATCGATGCTGATGAACTCGTGAGAAGACTTAACGAGTATTTTTCTAACGCAGGCTGATGGGCCGGCTACCTGTCCTGTCCAGAAGACTCCGTACAGCGGCTGCTTATGTCAGAGATCATTCGGTAGCAGCTGATGTCGGGTGTGACCATGGAAAACTCAGTGCCTTTCTGCTCAAGAGCGGCAGGGCTGACTATGTATATGCAACAGATATAAAGGAGCAGCCGCTTGAGAAGGCGGCTGCGCTTCTTTCGTCCGGGGAATTTGAAGGAAGATACGAGTGCGTCCTGACCGACGGTCTAAAAGGATTACCCGGAGAACGGATCACAGATGTGATCATCTCAGGACTCGGAGACGACGTGATAGAGCATGTGATAATTGATGCTCCCTGGCTGAAGAACAATGAGAAACAGCTGATTCTCGTACCGTCTTCACGCCATGAAAAGGTAAGAAGTTTCCTTAGGCGTGAAGGTTTTCAGATAAAGGATGAAACAGCAGTGTTTGAGAAAAAGCACTGTTATACCGTGATCAATGCCGTATATTCAGGGGTCATGGGAGAAACAGATATTCTGGAAAGATGGCTGGGACTCATCGACATCAATACTGAAGACGGACAGAAATACTTTAACAATATCGTAAAAAGACTCAGTGCTATAGTAGCTGCAGTAGAAGACATAGACAATCCGTCCAGAAGGGAAGCAGATGAATTTCTAGAAGCTGCATCCGGCCTTCTGACAGGCATTGAATAAAGGATAGATCAAATGGCGCTAGATGCTGTAATGGTCCGCGTGGCTGCGGATGAACTGGATTCCGCTCTTAAAGGAGCGAGGGTCGAAAAGATTTATATGCCGTCCAGAGATGAGGCGGTATTTTCCATAAGGACGAGGGAAAGCAGAAAGACGTTATTCCTTTCTGCAAGATCCGGTACTGCAAGAGCACACCTGACGGAAGAAGAATTTGAATATCCCGCTGTGCCTCCTGCTTTCTGCATGTTGCTGAGAAAGCATCTTATCGGCGCCAGATTTACTTCTGTTGAGACAGTGGAAGGCGATAGAGTGATGCTCTTCAGATTCGAAGCTCTCAACGAGATGGGCGAGAAAGTCTATCCGATGATCTCTGCAGAGATGATGGGAAGATACAGCAATCTTGTTCTGGTAAGTACAGAAGGCATAATTCTGGATGCTGTAAAAAGGATCGACAGCACGCAGTCTGATCTCAGAGAGGTCTACCCTGGGACAGAGTTCACAGTTCCTCCGATGCCTGATAAACTCTCTTTCCTGCGTGACAGTGACGAAGATATCATAAACGCGGTGAGAAAGAGCAGCCGTAATGTCTCAGGAGCATTGCTGCAGAATGTCAGCGGACTGTCACCGCTTCTGTGCAGGGAAGCTGCTTTGGAAGTCGATGACAAGACCGGAGATGAACTGAATGACGCTGATGCTCTCCTCCTGCTGGAGGGACTCAGAAGGATAAGACGGGCTGTCGATGATCCTGAAAGAAGACGATTCACCATCGTGTATGACGGTGAGAAACCGGCAGAATACTCATTTATCGAACTTAAGCAGTATAAAGGCCTCAGGGATGTTTCCTTCAGCACTGCCAGCGAGATGTTCGACAGTTTCTACTCATCCAGAGACAGGATGGAAAGAATGCGTGTCAGAAGTCAGGACCTGACAAGGCAGGTAAAGCAGCTGATTGACAGGAACATCAGGAAACAGGCTGCCAGACAAGAGGAGCTGGCTGATACCTCAAGAGCGGAGTCGAGGAAACTGTACGGTGAGCTCCTTACTGCAAATCTGCATGCCTTTAAAAAGGGTGACAGGGAAGTACGTGTACTGAACTATTACACTGGAGAAGAGTGTGTTATACCTCTTGATGTCACTAAAGGACCAAATGAGAACGCTCAAAAGTACTATAAGGATTACAGGAAACTTCATACTGCTGCGAGCGTTCTGCAGCGTCTGCTGGTAGAAGGTGAGGAAGAAGCTGAGTATTTCCGCCAGGTCCAGTATGAGATCGAGCTCGCCAGCACAGAGGAGGAATTCCTGGACATAAGAAAGGAACTGCGTGACGGCGGTTACCTTAAAGGATTCAAATACAAAGACAAAGGAAGACGCAGGACTGATCCGTATTTCTACTACCGTACTGACAGCGGTCTGGAAGTGATCGTCGGGAAAAACAATGCGGCAAACGACAGACTGTCTCTAAAAATAGCGGATGGGAAGGATGTATGGCTGCATGTCAAAGGTGCTGCAGGATCACATGTTATCCTCCGATGTGACGGGATATGGCCTGATGACGAGAGCCTGACGCAGGCGTGCTGCATCGCGGCGTATCATTCAAGCATCAGAGGAAGCAGCCAGATACCTGTAGACTACACTGAGGCGAGAAGAGTGCGCAAGGCTCCGGGAGCTAGAACAGGTATGGTCACATATACAAACCAGAAAACAGCCTTTGTTACTCCTTCAGAAGAGGAGATAGAGCGTCTGAGAACAGGCAAGAACGGAAGAAAAGTGTGAAGAAGAGCGTTTTTTAACATTTTTCACGTTTTATTGTGCTATAATCGACCAGATTAGAAGGAAGCCGATCGGAGAACTACATGATTTATCTTGATAACGCGGCGACTACTGCTGTGAGCAGCAGTGTAGCAGATGTTATAAATGATGCTTTGAGACAGTATTTCGGGAATCCCAGCTCACTGTATTCTGCAGGTCTCGATTCCCATAAGAGCCTGGAAAGATCCAGATCTGTGATCGCCAGAAAGATCGGCTGCGATCCTCAGGAACTCTATTTCACTGCAAGCGGAACAGAAGGCAATAATCTGGCTGTCTTCGGGGCTGCCAGGGCCAGGAAAAACTGGGGAAACCGTGTAATAGTCAGCGGCTATGAACATCCTTCTGTGATGAATACAGTTAAGGCGCTTGAGAAGGAAGGATTCGAGATCATCGTTATCGATCCGGGACAGGACGGCATACTTGATATTGACCGATTTCTTAGTGCTGTAGACAGCAGAACGGTCCTGGCGACCTGTATGAGAGTAAACAACGAGACAGGTGCGATCAACGACGTCAAAAAGATCGCCTCTGAGGTTAAAAAGATTAACAGACGTACTGCCTTTCACTGTGATGCGGTCCAGTCGTTCGGGAAGCACGATACTGCTCTTGACGGATCGATAGACACCCTTTCGGTCTCTGCACATAAGATCCACGGACCTAAAGGGATAGGGGCGCTATATGTAAGAAAAGGCTTCAATCTGGAGCAGGTCCTGTTCGGCGGAGGACAGGAGAAAGGCCTGAGATCCGGAACGGAGAATATCGCTTTTGCCGCAGGATTTGCACAGGCAGTTTCTGAACTGGAGCCGACAGCTGCCGGGCTTGCCAGAATAGGAAGAATCAGAGACAGCCTTCGTAAAAGAATGGAGCAGACAGGAGCGGCGGTCATTAACAGTCCGCCTGAATCATCACCCTATATACTTAATTTCTCTCTGCCGGGATTTAGAAGCGAGACAGTGCTTCACTTCATGGAGCAGAACGGAGTTATGGTATCTTCCGGGTCCGCGTGCGGTAAAGGTGAGAAAAGCCATACACTGACAGCGATGAATCTTGATGACAATCTCATAGATTCTGCGATCCGGGTCAGTTTTTCTTCGTATACCACTGAAGATGAAGTCAGTGAAGCTGCTGACAAGTTCGAACTTGCTATAAAAACACTACAGAGGAAATAACTTAAGGTATGGAGATAATCCTTGGGAAATACGGAGAACTCGCCCTGAAAGGTCTCAACAGGAACCAATTTGAGAACTCGATGATCAGGACGATAAGGAAACGTATCGAAAGATGCGGAGCATTTAAAGTACATGTTGCACAGTCCACAGTGTACATTGAACCTCAGGACATCAATGCAGACATAGACATGGCTTATGATGAGATCAGACGAGTTTTCGGACTTTCAGCTATCGTAAGAGCAGCAGTATGCGAAAAGGATCTGAGATCTATCTGTGAAACTGCCGAGAACTATCTGGGAACAGCTCTGGATGAGGTATCGACATTTAAGGTTGATTCAAAGCGTGCTGACAAGAGATTTCCGATGAACTCTATGGAGATCTCCAGAGAAGTCGGAGCCTATCTTATAGAGAGACATCCTAACCTGAAAGCTGACATGAAGAATCCTGACATTACAGTTATTTGTGAAGTGAGAGACGATGCAGCTTACGTACACGCGGATCAGGTTCCGGGAGCAGGAGGAATACCTGCAGGCAATGCAGGGAAAGCTGCATGCATGCTTTCAGGCGGCATAGACAGCCCGGTTGCTGCATGGATGATGGCAAGGAGAGGATGCGAACTGGTATGTGTTCATTTCCAGTCACCTCCTTATACAGGAGAAAGGGCTTTATACAAGGTTGAGAAGCTTGCATGGCGTGTCTCACGATGGGCTGGCAGGGTATGTCTTTTTGAAGTTCCTTTCACTGATTGTCAGATACGTATCAGAGATACTGCTCCGGAAGACTATTTCACTGTTCTTATGAGAAGATCGATGATGAGGATTACTCAGATCATCGCAAATAAAGAAGGCTGCGGAGCTATCGTGACCGGAGAAAGTCTCGGTCAGGTAGCAAGCCAGACTATGAACGCTATCAGATGTACGGATATAGTTGCTCAGATGCCTGTATTCAGACCGCTGATAGGAAATGATAAGGTGGAGATCTCAGAGTATGCCAGAAAGATAGATACTTTTGACGTCTCTATAGAACCTTACGAAGACTGCTGTACCATCTTCACGCCTAAACATCCTCGCACACAGCCTGTGATCGAGGCTATTGAGGAAGCTGAGAATGGGATCCCTGGACTTCTGGAACTGGAAGCCGAAGCTGCGGAAAACAGCGTCCTTAAAGTAATCCATTTCAGTGATGAGGACTATGTATGATGAAGACACAGAACATGCAGGCTGAGATCGTTACGGTCGGTGACGAACTTCTAAGCGGCAGAACTGAGAATACGAATGCATCTTTTCTTTCCAGAGAACTTCAGAAACTTGGGTTTGATGTCATTCATCAGACTACTGTTTCTGATGAAGCGCAGGAAATAGTTGGTTCACTGAGAACTGCGATCAACAGAAGCAGTGTAATAGTCTACTCAGGCGGACTTGGGCCTACAGATGATGATCTTACTAAGGAAACGATCGCCAAAGCTATCGGAATGCCTCTCGTGGAAGATGAGGAAAGTCTGGAACGCATCCGTGCTTTCTTTGAGAGCCGCGGCCGTGAAATGAAAGAAAACAACAGGAAGCAGGCATTCATACCTCAGGGATCTATAGTTTTAGCCAATGACAACGGAACTGCTCCCGGTATCTATATCAAGAAGGGCCGGCAGGTGATCATCATGTTGCCGGGACCGCCTCATGAACTGATCCCGATGTTCAATGACAAAGCAGCTCCTTTACTTGCGGAACTCTCAGAACAGAAAATATACAGCAGGACAGTATGTGTCAGCGGGATAGGCGAGTCTGAACTTGAGAACATGATCAAAGACCGCCTCTACGGAGAGAATCCGCACGCAGCGCTTTACGCCAAAGAAGGAGAAGTGGAGATCTGCGTAACTGCTTATGGAGATACAGATGAAGAGGCAGAACAAAAAGCGGAAGATCTGATAAGCGGACTGCGGGTTATACTGGGAAACAGCATCTATTCAGAGAACGGTGAAACGCTTGCTGAGGCCACTGTCAGGCTCCTTATAGAAAGGAAACAGACCGTTGCTTTGGCTGAAAGCTGCACAGGCGGAATGGTTGCAAAGATGATTACTGATATTCCGGGATCATCTTCAGTCTTTGAATACGGAATCACTTCTTATGGGGACTGGGTCAAGAATGCCAGTCTCGGAGTAGATAACAGTCTGCTAAAGAAATATACAGCTATCAGCTCAGCTGTCGGAGCTCAGATGGCTAGAGGAGCCAGAAAAAACGGTATGGCTACGTATGGTGTAGGTATTACCGGAATTGCAGGTCCAGGTGTCGGTTCATACCTTGACAAAGAAGTGGGTCAGGTATTCATAGCTGTCTGCGACAGGAAGAAGACAATAGTAAAAGAATTCCGCTTCGGTGACATGAGAAGCCGTGACAATATCAGGACGCTTGCTGCAAAGAACTCCTTCGATATGCTCAGAAGATTCATTCAGGGAAAGCCTATTGATGGAGGAAATGAATTCTCAAACAGAAAGATCGCTGATCTGGACAGAAAGGATAATCCCAAAAGTATTGCCGGACTGTTCATAAGGAAGGCAGTAAGCATAATCTGTGCTGGAGGTGTAGCACTTACTGCAGGTTATTTCGGAATCAGAACAGTGCAGGGTTTCAGTGACAGACTGACGTACGGAAGACTTACTTCTGGTTATTCTGACAGAGTGGCTTCAGAAGTTGAGAAAGAAAGCGCTTTCGATGAGCTCAATAAGAAAAATCAGGATTTCTGCGGCTGGATACGCAATTCCGGGCACGATCTTGATACGGTCGTTGTAGAAGGCAGAGACGACGGATATTACGATAATCATGATTTTTTCAAGGGAAGCAATAGATTAGGCTGTGCTGCGGTGACTGCCGGCCTTCCGTTGGAAGAGATCCCGAGAAATCTCTCTGTCGGAGGATCTGCAGTAGGTAAGGGAGTAGTCTTCAGCGCTCTTGAAAATTACCGCGATATCGAATATGCGAAAGGAAATAACGTCATAACATATTATGGCGAGAATTTTACAGCTAGATACCAGATCATTTCTGCGATGTTGCTGGATAACGGTGAAGGGCTCGATGGGATTTTCTATTCCGGAGATCTCAGCAATGAGGAAGATTATTATAATTACATCATCAATCTGAAGATAAGATCGTTCTATGATGTGAACTACAAGATCACTGACGATGAGAAATTCATAACCCTGTATGCGGACTGTGCAGACTGGGAAGGGGCCAAACTGGTTGTATGCGGTGTTCTTCTCAATGAAGAGAGTGATCCAGATTGTGTAATGACTGAAAATGATGTGGTGCTTTATCCTCAGACTTGGTATACGATGAAAGGCACTCAGAGCGGTATAAATATTACTGCTGAAGCTGACAGATGGTATGAATGGGTAGCTAACAACAGTCAGGAGCGGGATCAGCAGGAATTGATGGGAGATAATAACTGATCAGTATGGCAGATAAAGTAAATAAAACTGCAAAAAAAGAAAACAGTGATAATACTAAAGTACAGAGGGTGAGCCGTAAAACAAAGGCCATCCGTATTGGAGCTGCTTTGCTGCTCATCGCAGTTGTAGCAGGGATATTCCTTCCGCTTTATAATCCCGGCAGTCCGATAAAGAGCGGAAAGAAAGTCATGACTGTAAACAAGCATGATATCTCAGCTCAGGAGTATGAGTATTTTCTCTCAAATGATATAGCCAATTATCTGTATTATTACGGAGCAAGCTACTTTGCAGATGCTAAGAACTTTGCTGATCTGAGAGACTATGTAGCTGATGAGCTGACATTCTATTATGCTTTTCTTGACTGGGCAGAGAAGGAAGGCCATGGCCTGACACAGGAACAAAAAGATGAGGTGCGTGTCAGGATAGAGACGATGAAACTGGATTTCGAGGATGATCAGAAGTTCCAGGAATTTCTTGAGAGCAAGTACGTAACAGAAGATCTTTATTACAAGACAGAATGCATGTTTGAATGCATAAATAGATACTATTCTTTCCTGACAGAAAGTGAAACGAGCCCATATGCCTCCAGTGCAGAAGCGCTTTCAGTGAATCCGGAGACTTTTGGTATCTACGGTGCAAAGCATATCCTTTTCCTCTTTGATGAAAGTGAGGAGCGGACTGACGAAGAGACCAAAGCTCTTGCAGAAGAAATATTGTCAAGACTTAATGCCGGGGAAGATTTCGATACTCTTATGAATGAGTTCAGCGAAGATACCGGACTGGAGAATTATCCTGACGGATATACGTTTCAGGAAGGGGAGATGGTGGATGAATTCTACCAGGCTGCAAAAAGCCTTGAGATAGGGAAATACAGTTCTCTGGTAGAATCAGGATACGGTTATCACATCATTATGAGAATAGAACCGGATCATAAAGAAGTCGTTGACAGAATCATCTTCAATCTCTATGAGACTGATATGGATACACATGTTGCTGAAGCTGAAGTATCAAAGAGCAAAGGCTTCGATCAGATGGCTTATACTGATTTCCGCATTTCGAAGGACTATCCGATAGAAAGCAGTCAGGAAAGTCAGAACGAGGATCAGGAAAGCTGAGACTATAATTTCATAAAGTAAATATAGGGGGTGTGACAAAAGTCACGCCCCCGAATAATTAGGATAAGAGAAAAAGACGGCGTCGTCCCGGAAGGGTCGACGCCGATCTTTATGGTAAAATTTAAAGTGCCATGATATATTTTCCCATAACTGATATTAGCCCAACCCAAGGTATAATTCCAGCGTTTCTTACAGATTTTCTTAATATCTGTGATCCGGTGGTAGTATTCGACGAGATCATGAAAGGGATCGAGATAGAGAAGTATCTCAGGCCGATAG
>JAFRAJ010000048.1 GCA_017405465.1 Oscillospiraceae bacterium | reverse complement strand
TATCCATTCTCCATTTCGATCTCGTGGACCACAAACATTGACGGATTAAAACCTACTCTGTCTTACTGCGCCTTTATTTGCATTGTATCAGGCGCTCAAGACTCGCATTGCCTTTGTTTAACTTTTTATCATGCCTCCATTATATATCTGGAAGAATTATATTCTTGTGAAGAGAAAAAGACAACGAGGCTATGAGACTCCCCGGAACGTCAAAAGACGCGCAGAATACGTCATTCACTATACAAATGGCCATTATTTTGTTATACTTCAAGAGCAAATCATGTCTGTTTAAGGAGTAATAAATGGATATCAAAGAACTTAAAGAGGTTTGCCGGCAGGTCCGTATCGACATCATCAATGAAGTCACCGAAGCTGCCAGCGGACATCCCGGCGGAAGCCTTTCCGCCGTAGAGATGCTTGTAGCTCTTTACTTCAAGGTTATGAACATCGACCCGGAAAATCCCCATGATCCCAACAGGGACAGATTCGTCCTGAGCAAGGGACATGCAGCCCCCGGTCTCTATGCCGTTCTCGCTGAGAGAGGATACTTCGACAAGGAAGAGCTCCACACCCTCAGGAAGCTCGGTTCCAAGCTGCAGGGACATCCGGATCCCAAGAAGCTCCCCGGCATCGATGCCGCTACCGGTTCTCTCGGCCAGGGCATCAGTATCGCAGTCGGTATGGCTCTCGGCGCAAAGCTCGCCGGCAACGGAGTCAAAGTCTACACTATGGTAGGCGACGGCGAGATGCAGGAAGGAATGGTCTGGGAAGCAGCTATGGCTGCAGCCAATTACAAACTTGACAACTTCACAGTGTTCGTGGACAACAACGGACTGCAGATCAGCGGAAAGAATGACGACGTCATGTCTCTCGGCGACATCGCCGCGAAGTACACCGCTTTCGGATTCGACGTGGTCGAAGTGGAAGACGGAAACGACATCGAGCAGGTCCTTGCCGCCATCGAGCATCCTGTTACCCCCGGAAAGCCGAAATGCATCCTTGCTCACACAGTCAAGGGCAAAGGTGTCTCCTTCATGGAGAACTCCGTCGGCTGGCACGGCACGGCGCCCAAGGAAGATCAGCGTCAGGCCGCATTGAAAGAACTGGAGGGCTAAAGAGATGAGTGAAAAGAAAGCTACACGTAATGCTTACGGCGAAGCGCTGGTAGAGCTCGGAAGAATCAATGACAAGATCGTCGTCCTGGACGCAGACCTTGCTCCTTCCGTAATGACCAACGGATTCGCAAAGGAATTCCCCGACAGGTATTTCAACACCGGTATCGCGGAAGCCAACATGGTAGACATGTCCGCGGGTCTCAGCACGATGGGATACATCCCCTTCTGCAGCACATTCGCCATCTTCGGCGCAGGCCGTGTATATGAGATGGTCCGCAACAGCGTCGCCTATCCTCAGTTCAACGTCAAGCTCGGCATGACCCACGCCGGAATCACCGTAGGTGAAGACGGAAGCAGCCATCAGTCCATCGAGGACATCGCGCTGATGAGAGTCATCCCCAACATGACGGTCATCGTTCCCTGCGACGCGAATGAAGCCAAGAAGGCGACCTTCGCAGCAGCAGAGTTCAACGGCCCCGTATATCTGAGATTTGCCCGTCCCTCTTCCTTCGTCTTCGACGAGGATATGCCCTTCGAGATCGGCAAAGCCAACGTCCTGCGTGACGGTGACGACGGCGTCATCTTCGCATGCGGACTCATGGTAAAGCCCGCTGTCGACGCAGCCGATGCTCTCAAGGAGCAGGGAAAGAACATCTCCGTGGTCAATGTCCACACCATCAAGCCTCTGGACAAGGAAACTGTCCTTAAGTACGCCACCAGATGCAAGAAGGTCCTCACCATCGAGGAGCACAGCGTCATCGGCGGACTCGGTGATGCAGTGGCAGACGCCATCATCGGAAAAGGCGATTTCGCCTTCAGAAAGCTGGGTATCCAGGACATGTTCGGACAGTCCGGAACACCCAACCAGCTTCTTGAAGTCTACGGTCTCTCCGACGCGCAGATCCTTGAAGCAGCAAAGGAAATGTTCTAAATCTTTTTAGATCAATAATGAAGCAGCGGGAGCGCTCGCTCCCGCTGCTCATCTTTTGAGAGGGAAAGCGATGAAAAAGATCATTGAATGGATAAGGACAGAGTTCTTCTCCAGAGAGACGCTGATATACCTGATCACGGGACTTATCAGCACCGCCATCAACTGGACCATCACATATGTGTTCAACAACTTCCTGCATCTGGGCTACTGGGTGACCAGCGGCGCGGCGTTCATCTGCTCCCTGATCTTTACCTATTTCGCCAACAAGAAATACACCTTCAAGAATACTGAATCGATGAGCACGGTGCTTCCAAAATATCTTGTGGAAGTGCTGGTCTGCTTCGTGCTGGCCTACGGCGCAGGCAAGGTGGTGCTGGACTGGTTCTTCTCTAAGGTCTATACGCCTGAACTCAGCACCGATAAGCTGAACACGGTCAAGGGCATCCTGGCCAACATCTGCTATATAGGACTCAACTATATAGGACAGAAGTTCTTCGTGTTCAGGACAAAGAAGGAAGAATGATCATTCAAAAAGGAATGCCCGGCGCGCCGGGCATTTTTTCGTTTGAGCAGGTGATCTGGATTCCTGATTTCTCAGGGTGCCGTTTTGAGTTATTATTGTAAGCGGAGGACAGAGACGGTATCTGTCTGTCAATGTCATCGAGACGGATCATAATCAATACATCAGCGGAGAGGACAGTCAAAATGAGAAAAGACCTTGAGCAGTGGTGGAACACGTATGTCCCGCATATAGGAATGACGCCCATGGAATTCATGCAGCGTATGGGGGACAAAGATTTCAATGTCAGAGACTATGTCACCGATTCCTATGCAGAACCTATCAAGACTTTCATAGAGAGCTCCTTGATATATGACGATGATGACGCGCCGGAACGGACAGAGTACTGGAAAGAGCGCGGGATCGAGCGTACGGTGTACGGAGACCCTTCAGAACTCACGTCGAGAACGGTCTACTGCCCTTCACATGTCAGGGAGTCGGATGAGAAGCGCCCCCTGATCGTATGTGTCTACAATTCCGGTGCGACGATGCTCTCACTGGAGTCTCTCGGATTCGTGCATATAGCTGAACGCTATGGACTCATCGTCCTCGTTCCCAAAGACGGGAACTCCGATGAACATGTCCTCGAGGCTATAGAGAGAACAGCAGAAGAATATCCTGTCGACCGTGAGAGGATATTCATCGCAGGACATTCGTTCGGCGGAGCGACTGCCGGATGGCAGGCAGTGAGGCATCCTGATGTCTATGCCGGAGCTTGCGTACTCGGGTTCACGTACGGCTGCACGGACAATACGGAAGACGAGGTCGCAAGGGCTAAGGAACTGCGTCTGCCGATGATCAATATCTGCGGGACCAGGGAAGTCAGCTGCGCGCTGCCTCTCAACGTCGATATCCCTGAGTTCGTCGTCCCTCCCAAAGTCGCGCCGAATGTTACCCCCCTTCCTCACATGAAGGATATCCTCCTGAACGGTCTGCAGAACTGGAGGAAGATAAACGGCACTAAAGAGTACTCAATGGAGGAAGACTGTGCCGATACTCTGAGCATCCCTGAAAAAGCATTCGGAATGCACGCAGATAAGCATGAGATCAGAAGTTATCTGGGGCGTGAACACTATGTCTGCGACATGCTCGCAGAAGAAGGACTGCCCATAATAAGATGTGTCGCAATAAAGGACTGTCCCCATACGATCTCTCCGACGGCAGCAGATCTTGCGTGGGAATTCTTCAGGGACATCCGCAGGGACTCCGGATCCAAAAAGATCCGCTATGAGGTCCCGGCTCCTGTATGGGAGAGCATCAGCGCAGAAGTCAGATATGACCATATCGGACCCAAATACACATGCTTCGATATCCGCCTTAAGGAAGGCGCTCAGGGATATGATGTCAACGCGGAAGATTTTTCCATATCAGGATTTTCCGACATGACTCCTGTAAGATATCAGTTCAAGGCACTGAGAGCAGAAGCTGTCAGTGAGAATGAGATCAGGCTCATGGTGCCTGCAGTCTCTTCCGACCGCACTGTTCCCATATACGGAGGACGCGCTGACAGAGGAGAGATGAGAGTCAGATGTCTGGTGCCCGGATTCGGGTTCACTGCTTCGGATATCGCAAAGACAGAGATGCCGCAGGTCAAAAGGTACCTGAACGGCTATTATACAGGAAGCACCGGGATTACTATCCCGTACTGCTATTACAAGGCAGAGTCTCAGGATAAGCTCCCGCTCATCGTTTATGCCACAGGCTGCCTCGGAGATAATAACGAGGATGACAACGAACAGATCCTCGGACCCGGTCCGCTCAGGATGGCATCGGAAGAGTTCCAGAGCAGGTTCCCATGTCATGTGATGGCTCCGTGGTATCCGCTGGGTGGACATCCTGAACAGGGAGAAGCCGGTCAGCGCATGCTGGAAGACTATTCCAGGAATCTTACCGAGCTTGTTGAGAACGTGATCAGGGAACTGGATGCGGATGTCAGCAGAGTTTATTTCATAGGAAACGGCGGAGGTGCGATCTACCAGTCCCTCAGTCTGGGAGAACACATCTATGCTGCAGCGGCGATGCTGACGACGATCTTCGATTTCTTCAATGACGGCAGCGAGATGAAATACCTGGACAACCTTTCAAAGATGCCGGTATATATCACTCACGCTTCCAGTGACATGCCATGTCCGGTTAAGAGGTCAAGGATGTCCTATTCCAGACTGAAAGAACTTGGAAACCGTGATCTGTACTACCATGAGTACACTGATCCCGAACTGTCGGCATTCGGGATCGACACGGATAACGTAGTAGGTTCCCACAACTCAGCACTGGTGGATTATGCAGGAGATGACATGTTCCGCTGGCTGTTCTCATACAAGCGGAACAGGACCTGACCGTACATAAGTCGCAGGAGGACGGAATAACAGTAAACGGCATGACCGACCGGTCATGCCGTTATTAGCTGGATGTTCTGCAGTATCTGTATGATCATTCTTCCTTCAGACGTATCCTGGTGCTGAGCAGTATGCCTGCCAGGAAGGGGACGGCGTCCGCGACTGCGGCGACAAGGCCGCGTACGAGCTTCACGCCGAACGGCAGCTTGAAGAGCAGAGATTCGACCACTGTCTTTATCCCTCCGATGCCTATGATCACCGCAAGAGCTCCCCAGACGAGCTTCAGCCATGTCTTCTCCGTGCGGCTGAACACATAGCCGCAGAACAGACCGATGAATGTCTGGCCGAGGGCCCATCCGAGAGGGAATGTCCCGCTGTACAGCAGATTTGATATAATACATCCGAGCACGCCTACGAGGGTGCCGGGCGTACCGAAGAGACAGAGGAAGAGCCCGAAGGCAAGATATCCCGGATCGGTGCGTATGCGGTTTATGAGAGGGATCTTTATGGTATAGGAGAGCACGACATAAAGCGCTATGCCGAGTCCCATGTAGGTGATCTTCCTGTTCTTGCTCATGACATTACCTCCGAAGGAGAATATGAATAAAAGGAGAAACGATATGGAAGACGGAAAACAGACTTTTCTGCAGGCGGTCAAATACTTCCTGATCGCGGCGTCCGCAGGAATAATACAGACGCTGTCATTCTCACTGTTTGAGGAGATCCTGCATATGCCGTACTGGCCGAGCTATCTGATCTCGCTCATACTCAGCGTTATCTGGAACTTCACCTTCAACAGGAAATACACGTTCCATGCCACCGGCAACATCACGAAAGCTATGCTGCTGACGCTGCTCTACTATCTCGTGTTCACACCGCTGTCCACCTGGGCAGGGGACAGGCTCACTTCCGCGGGATGGAACGACTATCTGGTGTTCGCGCTGACGCTCATAGTCAACGGAGTCACCGAGTTCCTCTATCAGAAGTATCTGGTCTTCAAGGAATAGGATATCACAATAATGATAAGGACAGGATCCTGTTGAACAGCTCCTGTCCTTTTTTATGGCAAAAGAACATTCTTTATGCAGAAGGTCCGCCGCTGTTCCGGATCTGTCTTTTTCTCTTTTCCACAAGATATATGAAGAGGAAAAAGATCAGAACGATCAGTACGGACAGAAGGGATACTCCGAGGATATAGAAAGGCTTATTGTACAGTTTTCCGTGGAAGAGCCATGACATCATCACAACGGCAAGAGCCCTGGGGAGCCCGTAGATCCCCACCCACAGAGGGATCATAAGGCCTTCTTTTCTGAGACTCAGACAGAACAGTAAAGATACAGAAGAAACGACGAGGCCTGACAGGATAGATGCTCCTAAAGGATAGGGCGGAAGCATCCGTGAGCCGTATGAGGCATCCAGACCGGGCTTTGTATAGATCCTGACGTCGAGGTCAGGTCCGGGACAGTAGTTTATTATCCCGGTACTTGCGGTATCACCGAGAAGGACCAGAGCAGAGGAATGCTTGTGTGAGATGATGTCCCACAATGTCCTGTAACAGAAGACAAACGTATCGTCAAGACTGCTGTTGTCCTCCTTCAGAGTCACTGTCTCATACCCGGAGGCGTCCTCCGGAAGCTTCGCAGTGATGCGGCCGTCCGGAAGTATCTCGGGAATCAGAAGACCGTCAGTCCACTGCATATAGATCGGACTGTTGAGGAACACGAAGATCTCGGCGATAAGGATCAGGCTGATGATGACGCATACAGTGACAGTGATGTTCCTGCGTCTCCTGATGACCTGCTTCGCAGCAGAGAAACTATCAGCAGAGAGCTCTCTGACATCTTCCTTGCCGATGTCATCGCCCAGGCGCTCCCCTCTGATGAGCTCTGCGATGGAGACGTCCAGCACAGCTGACAGGGATTCCAGGATCCCGAGATCAGGCATGCCTCTTCCGGTCTCCCACCGGGAGACCGCTTTGTCTGTGACGCCGAGAAGCTGAGCCAGTTCCAGCTGAGTCAGCTGCTTTTCCCGTCTGAGCTCGGATATGAGCCGGCCGGTCTTTACTGCATCCATGCTGTCATCGCCTCCTATGCATCAATGATACTGCAAAATGATACTGCGGGTCACTCTATGCCGGATAGAATATGCCGGTCCACGGAAAAAAAGAGCAGGCCTGATGCCTGCTCTGCAGTATTTCTATCGATCAGTCTTTGTAGAGACCGCTCAGCTCCTTCAGGTAATCCGCAGCTTCTTTTCTGACGGATTCCGGGCCTACGATCTCCGCGTCTGTCCCGAACGAGAATATCCAGGAGAAGAACACGGGGCTTACCGCGATCTGTTCCTCGACGGTAAAGGAGCCGTCGCCCTGCGGGATCATGCTGACTTCCTTGCCGAAACGGTCAATGACAGGTCCAGACAGACGGTCGGAGAAGCGCATCCTGACTCTGACAGTGTCACCGTGATACATTCCGAAATGCATCACCGAGTATCTGGAAAGATCTTTTGCCTTAAAGTGGCTGCTGCCTTTGCGTCTCCTGTCCAGTATGTTTATGCGGTCCATCTTGTCCACACGGAAATGTTTCATCATGTCCGCAGGCTCGTCATAGCCCAGAAGGTAGTAGTTCTCGTTGTCCCAGATAAGGGCAAAGGGACTGACGGTGTAGCGCTCGCCGTCCTGCCTGTAGACCTTCTCGCCATTGACGTCGTAGTCGAAATAGCGGAAAGTGACGGCGTTGCTCTGGTTTATCGCAGATGAGAGAGAGTCGACATTGTAGTAGACGCTCTCGTTCATGCTCTTGACCCTGCCCGACACGAAGACCTGTCTCTCCAGATCCTTTGCCTCGTGCACGCTGCCAAGCGAAGCGATCTTCTTTATGAGAGAGATCGTCTTGCGCTCAGTTATGAATCTTGAGCTCTGGATGCTGTCCACCAGCAGCTTGAGCTCCGGGCCTTCGAAGGCCCTGCTGTTCATGTAGTAGCCGAAACGGGCGCCTTTGAGGAACACGATATCGTAGCCGAATTCGGCAAGGGCGTGCATGTCATCGTAGATCGCTCTGCGTTCTGCGGCGATCCCCTGTGACGAAAGATACTCCTGGATGGATTCGACCGTGGCGTAATGCTCCGCGTCGGTATTATCTGAGAGATATCTGAGGATATTCAATAGGCGCAGTCGTGTATCGGTATTGTTCTTGCTCATTACTTGTCCTCTCTGGAATGGGAGTGAAGAGTGAGTACCGCTTCATAGAAAAGCACCAGGGCGGCGACGACATCTGTCGCAACGTAGACGGTCTCGAACAGATTGCCGGTCCTGAGGTAGAACATCGCGCTGGGAAGCCTGAGTCCGACGCAGAACATGGCGCTGATGAAAGCTGCGCAGAGGAACTGTCTCTGGGGATAAGGCTCGCCCGTCGTGAACGTCTGTGTCATCCTGAGGGAAGTTATAGCGAGAGAGGCGCAGCACAGAAGAGATATCATGAGCGGCACATTGTTCCTGTTGACGGAAGAGGAGAGGAACCTGTTGAGAAGGTCCGCGGTGAAATACACACAGGCTCCCATGGTGCGGAAGACTGCTTTGAGAGGTTCATCGGGATCGTCAGTTATGATCCTCACGTACATGAAGATAAGAGCGATCAGCTCGATGGCTGCCGTGACTATCCATACCCTGAAAAGGTTCGGAGAATCGGGGCGGGAGTATGAGAACCTGCAGAGAAGAGTCAGCAGGATGAGCATGGCCATGATCGCGTTAAAGAACCTCCAGAGTCCGCGGTGCTCCGGAGTCTTATAGGGTGTGCCTCTCTTCGTGGCATAGGAACGCAGCGCAAATCCGGCAATGACTATGCCGATGACCAGCGCCAGAACGGCCCAGAGAAGCAGCGGATCACCGGAATAGTATCCTGTAGCGGGCTCGATGCCCTGCACCAGGAACCAGCCGAGAACGGCTGCCGGGACAGCCAGAAGTGATGAAAGGATATAAGTCTTTTTCAATGCTGTGACCTCTGAATAGTTGTGAACTGATTTTTGCACAATGATTATAGAACGTTTGACGACACGAGTAAAGAAAAAGAACAAAAGAAAAGCCGGTCCGGAAGGCCGGACCGGCTCAATACCTTTATTCGGGAAGACCCCTTTCAGCGGATGTTATTCGATCCTGATGGTCTTCTTTTCCGGAAGCTTCGGGGCATCCTTCTTCGGGACTGACAGCATCAGCACGCCGTTCTCGAACTTGGCGCCGATATCCTCTTCCGTGACGTTCTCGCCGACATAGAAGCTTCTCTGCATGCTGCCTGCATACCTCTCCTGACGGATCAGTTTGCCGCGCTCGTTCTTATGTTCCTCATCAAGTGACTTGGATGCGGATACTGTAAGGTAGCCGTTATCAAGCTCTAGTTTGATCTCGTCTTTATTGAAGCCCGGCAGGTCTATATCGACATCGTAATGGTCGTCATGCTCGTGCACGTCGGTGCTCATCACACGGGATGCATGTTTTCCGTAAAGCTTGCGGTCCGCATTGTCGAATTCGCGGAAGGACGGGAACTCAAAGTTCATAAGGTCATCAAAAAGATTTTCATTCCAAATACTGGGATATAACATTGTATTTTCCTCCTTATACTCATAACGGGATATTTTTTCTGAGCATCGGGGCGGAGGGTTCGGATCAAAGTCTTGCCTTCGGATCTTCTCTGTTCCTTTGTTCTGGCTACGTTATACACCCATAAATTAGCACTGTCAATAGGTGAGTGCTAATTTTTTTTGAAATCTTTTTTACGGCCGGGAAAGATGCAGGAAAAGGAATGGAATGGTATCATAGAAGAGTCCGGAGGAACGAAGGATGAGAAGAAGATACATTTTCCGCGGGACCGTACAGCATGTCGGACTGAGATACCGTGCGGTGTCGGCGGCCTCAAGAATGAAAGTCACCGGGTGGATACGGAATCTCCCTGACGGAACGGTGCTCATGGAGGCGCAGGGACCGGAAGACATGCTGGACTCCCTTGCGGCAGGGATACTTGATACCCGTTACGGAAGGATAGAGGTTTCCTTTGCCGAGATACCGGAAGAGGCAGAAGAAGGGACATTCAGAGTGAAGCTGAACTGACGGAGAAGGACAGATGAAGAAAGAAAAGGGAAGAAGGCCTCTGTGGAAGGATCTTCTGCTGATACCGCTGCAGCTGGCGGCGGACGTGATACTGCTTTACGCAGGAGCATATCTGGACACAAGGATCGTGTCCTCTCAGGCGCACGGCCATCCGACTTTCGCGCTGACGATACTGTTCACCGCTGCCGCAGGCGTAATGACAGCTGCAGTGGTACTGTATGTGATCGTAAAAGTGATCCTGTACTTCTTCAGGAAAAACAGATAAATGATAAGGTATAAAGATGCCCGTCATCCGTAAGGAGACGGGCGTTAACTGTATATATGATACTGAAGTTCCTGAGAAAAGACGGTCATACGCTCTCTTTAGGAGACATGCGCGTGATGCGGCCGTCTGCGTCCTGCAGGCACAGGCAGTCCTCTATGAGACACATCGACTTATAGGAGGAACCGCTTACCATGGAGGATGTACCTCCGCCGAGAGGGACACACCACAGCGTGCCGTCACCGGCGTCGAGATAGTAGAGATCGTCTGCGAATACGATCATGTCGGAAGGAGTATTGTCGGCGAGCTTATCTCTTTCAGTCTCTTCGGAGACGAACAGAGAAGCCCGGTAGAGTCCGCCCTCCTCTCCGGCGTAATAGAAATGATCGTCATATATGAGGAAGGAACCTTTTATGTCGCGCCGCACGGCTGCGCCGCTGCCCGGCGCGTGTGTGATGAAGCTGCTGTTCACCACGTAGTACAGAGCGCCTTCGTACTGGAACGCGGAAGATGTGAAGCCTGAGGTGACGGCCCTGCCGTCATATTTTCTGCTGGGAAGTATGACTCCGATGCCCTGATGGCGTCTGCCGCATTCCTGATAGAAGATGGCATCGTCGGTGATGACGTAATGGGACGTGGCCTTGGATTTCAGTTTTTTCCTGCTCAGGGTCTCCGGATCCAGGATCATCATGCGGTCGCCTCTCCTGGTATCGCGGTAGAGGAGACTTCCGTCGGGAAGGAACCCGAGGTTGTCCGCGGAGGTGTTCTTCAGAACGGTCTCGCCGCGGGAGCCGCTCAGAAAATCATCCGCAGAACTGCGGTAGACTGCAGGCTTTCCGTCCGGTGCGTCACAGTAATATACATAGCCGTCAGGTGACACGGCGGCAAATGCCTCGTTCGCCGCGTTCATGCAGATGACCGGATCGGTATCGGAAGGAAATGCCACTTTAGGCTGAAGGGAACCGTAATGTACCTTCAGTCTGCCTCCGACTGTGCCTATCAGACCGGCGACAGCGATGCACAGAAGTCCGGGATGTTTGGTCACCTTCTTTCCGAACGCCAGCATGACATGGTAGGCCCCGAAGATCACGAGCACGATGAAGATATTTACGAGATCTATGGTGTCCCCGTTGCGCCATGACTGCCTCATGAACGTCTCGGGAATGAGCGAGAACGCTATACCGAAAAGCAGCAGCGCGACTGAGCTGAACCATATGATGCGCAGGATCTTTTTGACTATGCTTTTCTTCTCCGGTCCCGCAGGCTTTTCCGGTACCTCTGCTTCAGAATGCGGGTCTGTGCCGCAGGATACATCTTCCGGCCCGGGGATACCGTCCGGCTCTGTGACCGGGATCCCGAGGACTGACTTTATCCTCCCGAGAAGCTGGGACAGTGCCGCTTCCTGCGGGACACCGTAGGCATACAGCCAGTGCAGTGTGGACAGATAGTAGTCCATCACGCCGGAAGGGCTGTTCTGTGAGATCATGAACGGGATCACGGTCTTCCTCCGGGATATCGCCTCCCTGGTCTCGGCCAGGATGCGGTCGGAACTGTCGGAAGTCTCACCGTATACCACCACGAAGACGCTGCAGGAAGCTATGACATCTCCGGACGCAGGAAGTCCTCCCTCAGGAGCAGGGATACAGCCGATCCCGTTCTCCTCAAGGAAGGAGCGCATCGCGGAAGCGACGGCCTCGTCGGCGACCGCGTAACTTATATAAACATCACTGGCCATTCAAGACCTCCGTAATAGGCTTTCAGGCGGCTTCGTCAGTCAGCAGCATCCTCGCATATCCGCCGCTGCGGCAGGAGAAATACAGACAGTCACCGATAATGTTGATGGCGTTATATGACCGGGCTTCCACCAATTCGGCTTCTCCTCCCGAAATGGGGATCCTGTAGAGGAAGTAGTTGTCTTCCGTGTCGAGATAATACAGCCAGTCCTTGTAGACCACGATGCCTGACGGCCTGCCGTCCGAAAGTTTTTCCACATTGGAGATATCATCAAGAGGAGCCTTGAACAGATCTCCGCTGACGCTCGAGAAATAGATGATGTCATCATATATTATGAAATAATCATTGACGTCATATGAGATGACAGACCCGTCGGGATACTTCCGGAGATTGTAATCATTATCCAGATAATAGATGTGTCCCTGATAGTAGAACGGGTTGTAGAGGATAGTATCGATATAGTTCCCGTCATAATCTCCGTCATATGTGATTATTCCGATGCCGTGGGACGAAGAGCCTTCTTCCCCGTAAAGAAGTCCGTAGCTGTCCCTGTAGTAGAAGGAAGTGGTCTTCTTTTTGAGAGTAAGGTCATAACCGTTGTCCGGATTGAGGAGATGCATGCTGAACTTGTCGGAAGAGTAATCCCGGTAGATGAGCTTTCCGTTCTCCAGAGGGACGAGATTATCCGCCCAGACATTCTTCAGTATCACGCGGCCTTCTTCTCCTGCATAGAACTCTTCGAGAGTCGCGACGCGCAGCACCGGCTGATCTGCCTCATTCATATCCGCATAGTATACGAGACCGTCGGCAGTCTCGGCTGCTATGGACCAGTTCGTGACGTTCATGCTCTCCTGCTGAGTGCCGCCATCGACGGTTATCTCTTTGGGAGCTATCCTTTCGTACCTGCCTGACATCTCAAACATCAGGAGAGTGAAAAAGACGCACAGCACGGTGCATATGAACCACGGCTTCAGGAACCATCTTTTTTCAGGATCCGTTTTTCTCGGGAACAGGAAGAAAGCGATCGCAGAGGATATCAGCCCGAACCCCAGAAGAGCCCAGAAGGTATCGTTGCGGAAAGACCACTGTACTGAGATAGTAAGGAAAAGGATAAGAGCGATCAGGAAGGACAGCACAGAACCTATGAGCCGCAGAGCCCCGTGCTTCACATTCTGCGCAGCACTTAAAAGCCTCATCCTCTTGAAGGATCGCTTGTCCTTGCCGGCGAGGGACCTCTTCACCCTCTTGAGCAGGGCGTCCGGAGCCTTCTTCGCCTTCCGCCCGAAGGCGTCCTGGAAGCTGACTGTGGACAGATAGTAGTCCATGGCGTCGGTAGGTTTCAGATCTTCTATCCTGTACGGGATGATGATCTTCTTGAGGGAGACGGCCTTGTCTATCTCACGCAGCACCTGCACAGAGGCGTTGGAAGCCTTGCTGAAGATCAGAAGAACGATCCTGCATTCGTTGAGAGCGTCCATGATGGCAGAAGCCCACTCGTCCCCGGGACCTATGTTCCTCGGGGCGATCCAGCACTCGATGCCGTTCTGCTCCAGCTTTTCGCATACAGCATCTGCAGTTTCGGCATCAATGTGGGAATAGCTGATGAATACATCCTTTGCCATGACGGACCTCTTTCTGCCTTCTGCGGACAGGGAAATTCTGAATTATGAATAATATACTATACCCGGGAGGAATGTAACAATATCGGATAAGGCTCCCTGCCGTATCTGTAGAATGAAAAAACAGACGGCGTCAAGCCGTCTGTTTCCGATAGAGATATCTCAGAAGATGAGTCTGAGAACGCCGAGTACCACCGATACTGCTCCGAGCACGAAACCGCAGGTGGCCAGTGTGGTTTGGTTGTCCTTGCGGGCCTTTGCACCGAGAACGGTCGCGACTGCGCCGAAGACGATGCCGAAGATGCCTCCGAGGTATACGGCAAAGATCGCGAGAACGAGAGAAGCTACCTCGAGAGCTGTGGGCTTGCCGCCCTTTGCCCTGTAGCCTGCGCCGCCCTCTTCGGAAGCGGATTCAAGTTTCTCGCCCTTTACAGCGGCCTTGACTTCCTCTACGAATTCCTTGCCTTCTTCCTTGACTGCTTCAACAGCATCCTGGGAATATCCTTTGGTATCAGCAGCAAATGCCTTGGCTTCTTCCTTGACACCTTCCACGGTGTCCTTTGCCACGTCAACAGCCTTCTCTGCTGTCTCTTTCAGTTTGTTTTCAAGATCTGCCATCTGATGTCTCCTCCATATATGAGAAATATCAACTGAATATAATTATATAGTTACATCCGGAAAAGGGAATACTTTTAAGGCATTGACCGTATAAGAAGTGAGTGTTATCCTCTTGCTGACGAATAAACACTGGATCGGAGAGACGAGATGAAGGAGAACGGCAGGGAGAGAGTTCTGACAAAAGCTGAACAGAAAAGAACGGACAGATTCAATGAGATCTGCAGCCGGATGGAAGCAGAGGGATATGAGAGGCATGACCTGATCATAGACCTGAAAAAGGCAAATCTGATCATCACGCTGATCGGACTTCCGTTTGCGGCGGCAAGCATATTCCTTTTCTGGGGGATCAACGGCAAGATCTCAGACGGACGCATCCCCCTCATTCCGACGCTGCTGGTCATGCTGGTGCTTACGGTGGTGCATGAGCTGGTTCACGGAGCTGCATGGAGCCTCTACTGCGAGAACGGCTGGAAGGATATCGATTTCGGTCTGATCGTCAGGACCATGAATCCGTACTGCACCTGCGCGTCCCCGCTGCCCAAGTCGTACTATGTCGTAGGAGCGCTGGCTCCTCTGTTCCTGGTAGGGATCATTCCGTACGTAGCGGGACTGTTCATGGCAAACTTTTTCGTCTTCTTCCAGGGGATCGTGATGGTCCTCGGAGCCGGCGGAGATATCATGCTCGTGAACAAGCTTCTCAAATTCCGGTCCGATAAGGAAGAGGAAGTGGTGTATGACCACCCGACGGAAGCGGGAAGCGTGATCTTCACGAGATGATGGAGGAGGCAGAGATGGGATTCAGAAAATGGGGAGACGACATCACAGGATGCAGAGCCATAAACAGCGAATACGAAGGCATTGGGGACCCTGCCGGACTGTATGAAGCGCTGAGGCACGTCTGGTGCGCCGAAACATGCGCGCCGAGGATGAGAAAGGACTGGACGCCTCAGAACATGACGCTGGGACAGTGCTCTGTCACTGCCTTTCTGGCTCAGGATATATTCGGCGGAGAGGTCCTGGGCATCCTGCTTCCTGACGGCAACCGCCACTGTTTCAACAGAGTCGGGAACTGTATGTTCGACCTGACCAGTGAACAGTTTGAGGACGGTGAGCTGGATTATGATGTATATGATCCGCAGACAAGGGAAGAGCATTTTGCAAAAGAGGAGAAGAGACTGAGATATGAGCTCCTCAGGGAGAAGCTGAGGGAACTGTGCAGCCGGTCCGGAGAATGAGCCGTCCAATATAAAAGATCAGAGCGCCTGCCGCGGCAGGCGCTCTTTGTATCTCCGGAAACCGGGTTATTTGGTGTTGATATCGATGAGGAACTGGTCGCGCTCGCTGATGCCGTTTCCCATAGAGATCTCATCGAAGAACTGGATGGAGGAAGGATTCTCCGTCGTGTAGGGCGTCCATGTCGGCATCGGGGTGCCGTCCTTGTCGTTTCCGTTGGGGTCGCCGTTCTTAGCGAAGTTGGTCCAGTAGTTGCACATCTTCCTTGCGAGATCGAAGTGATGTCCGTCGAATGGCCTCCAGCATTTCATCAGTGTCTCGAACTCGAACCAGAGGTCGGAGCTGTGGAAGGCGCCTGCGTCGTCGCCGGGGATGGTCGGTCCGAATACGTATGTATAGAACTTCCTGCCCTGCTCGGCTGCGACCTTGTCGAAGATCTCGTTTCCGAGCCACATCTGGCTGACGGAAGCGTTCCTGTAGTAATCACCGGGCATCGCCTTGACCAGCTTGCGGTACTCTTCAGCATACTCGCCGAAGGAAGCGTCGATCCAGTTGTCGACCTTTGTGGTCTCGTCGACTTCCACTGTCTCGGTCTCTGCGCCAGCCTGGTTGAAGGCGAACATCTTCTGGGTCCTGGCGTCGCCGTCGGGCTCAACGAGGAACTCGTCCTTGGTGTTTCCTACCATAAAGGTGTCGACATGGATGTCGCCGTCTTTGATGGCTGTGTCATAGGGCTTTACGATGACCTTTCCGTCTACGCAGTAGCCCCATCTCCAGAACAGTTCATTGAACTTCTGGGAGATGACTTTTCCGTCAAGGGCTCTGGCTTCCTCAAGAGTGCTCACTCCGAGCTCCTTGAAGAACGCTTCGCCGAGCTTCTCCTGATCTGCGAGGGTGAGGGTCACTCTGGGGTTGGGACGTACGGGATATGTGAATCCCATGGCGCCGATGGATTCCACGATGCCCTTCTGGAACATGCCCTTATCCATGGGCATGAGCATGTGTGCGAGGGTGCTGCTTCCGCCTGCGGACTGTCCGAAGACCGTGATGTTCTCCGGGTCGCCGCCGAAGTTGGCGATGTTGCGCTTTACCCAGGCGATGCCTGCACTCTGGTCCTGGAACCAGAAGTTGGCGGGACGGTCGGGATTCTCGGCTGTGACTTCCGGATGAGCCAGAAGACCGAATACGTTTACACGGTAGCCGATGGAGCAGAGGATGACGCCGCGGGACGCGATGCGCTCGCCGTCGAATTCCATCTCATGAGGATAGCCTTCCTGCAGGCCGCCGCCGAAGATCCATACCATGACGGGGAGATTGTCGTCCACTGTCTTGGCGGGAGTCCAGATGTTGATCCTCAGGCAGTCCTCTCCCATGGGGACTTCGGGATCCACGTGCCATTCCTTGGAATAGAATCCTTCAGGATTGGCGCCGGGTACGCGCTGCATCGGGATGGGTCCGAACTCGGAGCAGTCTCTCACGCCTTCCCAGGGTTCTGCGGGCTGCGGAGGACGCCAGCGGTTCTTTCCGGCTGTCGACGCTGCAAAGGGGATGCCTTTATAGACCGTGATCCTGGCGTCGGTTCCGACGACACCGCGGACCAGACCGGTCTCGGTTTTTGTCTGACGTAACATGGGTATAGAGCCTCCTTAATATTATGTTTTTTTCTGTTTTTATAATATCGTCACCGGCTCCGTGATTCAATGCCGGAGAGGGCAAAAGAAAAGAAGCAGAGGTATAATCCTCTGCTTCTTAAAACTATCGGTTCAGACTGTCAGGCCTGCCTTCTGGGGTTCCTGATCTCTGCCTGTGCGGCTGCGAGGCGGGCGATCGGTACACGGAAGGGTGAGCAGGAAACATAGGTGAGTCCGATGTTGTGGCAGAACTCGATGGATGTCGGGTCGCCGCCGTGCTCGCCGCAGATTCCGAGCTTGATGTCGGGACGGGTCTGCTTGCCGAGTTCGACTGCTGTCTTCATGAGACGGCCTACGCCGACCTGGTCGAGGTGAGCGAACGGATCGAGCTCATAGATGTTCTTTCCGTAGTAGTCATTGAGGAATTTTCCTGCGTCGTCGCGGGAGAATCCGAAGGTGTACTGGGTGAGGTCGTTTGTGCCGAAGGAGAAGAACTCTGCTTCCTTGGCAATGTCGTCAGCTGTGAGAGCTGCGCGCGGGATCTCGATCATGGAGCCGACCTTGTAATGGAGGGGCTTGCCCATCTTCTCGATGATAGCGTCAGCTGTGTCGCAGACGACCTTCTTGACGTACTGGAGCTCTTTGATCTCGCCTACGAGGGGGATCATGATCTCCGGAACGACTTCCATGCCTGTGCGCTCCATGACTGCATATGCTGCCTGGATGACGGCTGTGGTCTGCATCTCGGCGAGCTCCGGATAGGAGACGGCGAGGCGGCAGCCTCTGTGGCCCATCATCGGGTTGAACTCATGCAGGTTGTTGATGGTCTGATAGACCTCTTCAACTGTGAGGTTCATGGTCCTGGCCAGGTTGGCTATATCGTCAGCATTGGTGGGTACGAACTCATGGAGAGGCGGATCCAGGAAGCGGATGGTAACGGGCTTGCCCTGCATCACTTCATAGAGCTTCTCGAAGTCGCCCTGCTGCATCGGGAGCAGCTTGGCGAGAGCGACCTTGCGCTGCTCGGTCGTCTTGGAGACGATGAACTCGCGGATAGCCGCGATACGGTCGGTCTCGAAGAACATGTGCTCTGTACGGCAGAGGCCGATTCCTTCTGCGCCGTACTCGAATGCCTGCTTGGCATCGGCGGGCGTGTCGGCATTGGTGCGGACGCCGAGGGTGCGGACTTCGTCAGCCCAGCCCATGAAGCGGCCGAAATTGCCGGAGAGGGAAGCGGGAACTGTGGGGATGGCTTCGAGGTAGATGTTGCCGGTGCTGCCGTCGAGGGAGATGTAGTCTCCGCGGTTGACGCGCTTGCCGAATACTTCGAAGTAGCCTTCATCGTCATGCATGCTGATGTCGCCGCAGCCGGAGACGCAGCAGGTTCCCATGCCGCGGGCAACGACTGCCGCGTGGGATGTCATACCGCCGCGGACCGTGAGGATGCCCTGGGAGACATGCATTCCCTCGATGTCTTCGGGGGATGTCTCGAGACGGACAAGGATGACTTTGTTGCCCTTGGCTGCCTCAGCGATGGCTTCTTCTGCGGAGAATACTACCTGTCCGCAGGCGGCGCCGGGGGAGGCGGGAAGAGCGGAGGCGGCGACTGTCGCCTTCTTGAGGGCGTCAGCGTCGAACTGGGGGTGCAGGAGAGCGTCGAGCTGCTTGGGATCGACCATCAGAAGAGCTTCTTCCTTGGAGATCATTCCCTCGTCAACGAGGTCGCACGCTACGCGCAGAGCGGCAGCGGCGGTGCGCTTTCCGTTACGGGTCTGGAGCATATAAAGCTTGCCGTTCTCGATGGTGAACTCCATATCCTGCATATCGCGGTAATGGTTCTCGAGTCTTGTTGCGATCTCGGAGAACTGCTTGTAGACTTCAGGGTTGGTCTGAGCGAGCTCATCGATGCTGGAGGGGGTCCTTACGCCGGCGACGACGTCTTCGCCCTGAGCATTCATGAGGAACTCACCGAAGAGGCCCTTTTCACCGGTGGCGGGGTTGCGGGTGAAGGCAACGCCTGTACCGGAGTTGTTGTTGAGGTTTCCGAATACCATCGGCATTACGCTGACGGCTGTTCCCCAGCTGGAGGGGATCTCGTTCATCTTGCGGTAGAATATGGCTCTCTCATTGTTCCAGGAACGGAAAACGGCCTTGACGGCTCCCATGAGCTGGACGTTGGGATCCTGCGGGAACTCTTCGCCGATGTTCTCCTTGTAGAATTCGCGGAAGAGCTTGAGCATCTCCTTGAGGTCTTCGGTATCGAGCTCGATATCCTGCTTTACGCCCTTCTTCTCCTTGATCTCGTCGATGATGGTCTCAAAGCGCTTTTTGCTGAGGCCCATGACGACGTCGGAGTACATCTGGACGAAACGACGATAGGAGTCATAAACGAAACGCTCGAACTTGGGATCGCTGTTGCCGGCGATAAGTCCGGCGGCGACTTCGTCGTTCATTCCGAGGTTGAGGATGGTGTCCATCTTGCCGGGCATGGATGCGCGGGCACCGGAACGTACTGATACGAGCAGGGGCTTGGCGGGATCGCCGAGCTTCTTGTCGTTGATGTCCTCGATCTTGTGCAGATACTCAAAGATCTCTGCTTCGATCTCGGGAGCGACGGTCTCGTTGTCATCATAATAGCGTGTGCAGGCTTCAGTCGAAATGATGAAGCCCTGGGGAACAGGTAAGCCGATGTTTGTCATCTCGGCCAGGTTTGCTCCCTTGCCTCCGAGCAGCTCTCTCATGGAGCCGTTGCCTTCGGAGAACAGGTAAACATACTTGTAAGCCATAGAAACCTCCATATTAAATTACATATATAGTATGTCAATTTTTCGCAAAGGATATTATAGCAGAACGCATATCGGAAAAACAATATAAATAAATGATGTAAAGCACAGCAAGATGAGATAAACGGAGGAAAAGCACGGCAGACGGGGAAATAGCCGTCAGACAGCCAGATGTCATAAAATGACAATCTTTTCACATTGAAAACATGGCTGTCAGATGAGACAATATATATTAGACGAATAGCGAATAATACTAGGGGAGAAGACTGCGGAATGAATGTTCACGGAAGAGAAATAAAACTTTTTGCCGGAAATTCGAACCCTGTTCTGGCAAACGAGATCTCAGAAGCCCTTGGAATACCTCTCGGTAAATGTGATGTCGGCAAGTTCACCGACGGAGAGACATCCGTATCGGTGTATGAGACAGTGAGAGGAAGCGATGTCTTCGTCATCCAGTCGACATCGGAACCCACGAATGACAATCTCATGGAACTTCTCGTAATGATAGACGCTTTCAAGAGAGCGTCTGCGGGAAGGATCACAGCAGTAGTTCCTTATTACGGATATGCCAGACAGGACCGCAAGGCGAAAGGACGCGATCCGATCACCTCCAAGCTGGTCGCAGACATGCTCACAGTGGCTGGAGCGGACAGGATCCTGACGATGGACCTCCACGCTCCCCAGATCCAGGGATTCTTCAACATACCTCTCGATCATCTGGTGGGAAGCGCGATACTAGCTCCTTACCTCCTCAAAAAGTTCGGAAAAGAGAACCCAAATCTGGTGGTCATGTCGCCTGACGTCGGATCCATAAACAGAGCGAGAAAGTTCGCAGAGCATTTCAATGCGCCTATCGCGATCGTAGACAAGAGACGCCCCAAGGCCAATGTCAGCGAAGTCATGAACATCATCGGCGACGTCAAGGACAAGGACATCATCATCTTTGACGATATGGTGGATACAGCAGGGACGCTTTATCACGCGGCTGTCGCCATCAAGGAGGCCGGTGCCAGAACGATCACTGCTACCGCCACGCACCCGGTGCTCTCAGGACCCGCGGTACAGAGGATCCAGGAATCCCCGATCGACAAACTGGTGGTCCTCGACACCATCAATGTTCCTGAGGAGAAGCGCATCGACAAGATCGAAGTGCTGTCCGCAGGAGGCCTCTTCGCAGACGCCATCCTGAATATCTATGGCGACAAGCCCATGTCCCCGCTGGTGGATAACGTCAGGGAGATCTGATAACAGAATAAAAATAGCAGCGCTCCTTCTTCTGGAAGACGGAGCGCTGTTTTTTGTGCCGGAGAACTGATGTCAAGGTCTGTTTACGTTTTGTATTAAAACCGTGACAGGACTGTGGAACCTGTCACAGATCTTCGACAATGCCGGATCCGATGAAAGATCTGCTCATGATACGCAGAAACAGACAAGACTGCAGAAAACCGTCGTGAAATATAGATAGAATTGACAGTGATGTAAAACAAAAATCAGCCCATTTTACAGAAATTTCCGGCCTTCTTTCAGAAGACCGGAAAAGTAATAAAAATGAGTTTTTAACAAATTCAACAGAGTTTTCAACATTCGTCAAAACAGTTCGTATAATCGTTCACGGGTAATCCGTTTCTGATATCAGGAAAGGGAAAAAAGGATCATTCGGAAGGGAGGTTCCTGCGAAGGAGCGTCCATGTCTGGATGACCTTCATCATGTCGCGGGAGTCCTCAGTGTCGAAGGCGAAATCCCGGTCTTCCTTCTCATTTCCGGGAAGGTCAAAGCACCAGAGATCGGCGCTGTGCGTCAGGTTGAAGACTATGGTGGGGAGTGCTTTGTAAGTGTACGGAGCGCCGTCGCGTGTGACATCAAGCACCAGTCCGTCTGCACTGAGTGTCGCGGTGCCCTCTCCGTGGCAGCGGTAGCCGTGTTCGGAGAAGTCTTCCTTAGCGGATTCCATGAAACGCCCTTTGACGGTGAACGGCAGCAGTGTTCCGTCATCGAGCCTTCTCTGAAGTTCTTCATACTGCCAGTTGTACCATTTCGGAGGAGTATCGAATCTGGCAGGGCTGCCGTCGGCATCGTGCAGGAATCCGTAATCGTCTGTGGAGACGCGGTATCCGCAGTCAGTGCAGTAAAGATCTCTGCCTGACGCTGTCATAGTGTGCTCTTTTCCGCAGGACGGACACAGGAACAGGATGTTCTCGAGACCTTCGAGAGATCTCGGTCTGCGGCTCTTCTTCATGACTGTGCGTTCCCACTCATACTCGTCGAAAGCGATGCCTTCCGAGATCTTCTCAGCGATCTCAGCGTCAGTCATGGAAGCGACCTGCTCCGCTGTCAGCAGAACGGATGCCTTGGCCTCGGCATAGGACGGGGTCAGAGAATGAGAGTACTTCGGAGCAGTGAGGAAGTTGCCCCTGAGCTGCACGTTCACGACAGGGACTCCCATCATCTTGGCTAGTTTGCCGATAGCAGGATCGACATCGTTGCTCTGCCCGCTGAAACATGTCTGGCCTTCCGGGAAGATCGCGACGCTTTTTCCGGACCTGATGACTCTGAGCATCTTTCTTACCGCTGAGAGATCAGGGAAGAACTGTTTCTTGGGAAGACAGTCCCCGACTTTGAGGCCTATGCTCATGACAGGATCACGGAAAAAGTGAGTAGACACCACAAAGCAGAGGACTTCCGGCATGAATATGTTCGCAACTACACAGAAATCCACCATGGATTCATGATTGGCGATGACGAGATAAGGAGCCTTAAGGTCTTTGATCTCTGACTTGTCGATGTGGACGCCTCTGAATATTCTGAGATAAAGACCGAAGAGATACAGGCCCAGCCTGTAGAGCCATGATATAGGCTTGAACGGTCTTTCCTTTTTCTTCTTTTTCGTTTTGTCAGCCATAACACACCCTATTACAGAAAGGCGCAAAGCACCACTGAAGACACTTTGCGCCTGTATTAATGACTATAGTTGGAACAGGATTATTTAGTACCGAAGATCCTGTCGCCGGCATCTCCCAGACCCGGGACGATATATGCGCGCTCGTTGAGCTTTTCATCGAGAGCGGCGCAGTACACGGGAACATCGGGATGCTCTTTCTGGATGCGTTCGAGAGCAGGAGGAGCAGCTACGATGCAGACCATACGCAGATCTTTGCATCCGCGTGCCTTAAGAAGATCGAGTGCGGCGCAGGCGCTTCCGCCGGTGGCGAACATCGGGTCGAGAACGAAGACGATGCTCTCAGCGACATCTTCAGGCATCTTGCAGTAGTACTCTACGGGCTCATGTGTATCGGGATCGCGGTACACGCCGATATGTCCGACTCTTGCGGTCGGAAGGAGCTTCAGAACGCCGTCCACCATTCCGAGACCTGCTCTGAGGATCGGAACGAGCGTGATAGGCGTATCAGCGAGGACTTTGAATGTTGCGGTCGTGATCGGAGTTTCGATCTCCTTGTCGACGAGGGGGAGATCCTTGGTCACTTCATAGACCATCAGTTCTGCCAGCTCATTGGTCAGCTGACGGAAATCCTTGGTGTTGGTGTTCTTGTCTCTCATAAGAGAGAGCTTGTGCTGGATCAGAGGATGTTCGAAGATGAAGGCGTTTCCGATCTGCATACTTTATATCTCCTTTAAATAATAAATAAGTTCGTGTTGATTTTATCACAGCATGACACATCAAACAACGGTAAATATTGTGAAGGACTCTCTTTCTTGAAGTGCAGAGCTTGTTGCAACAGTGACGGGGAGCAAGTTGATTTTAGTCCTGCAAGATCGCAACTTGCATTTATTCGTTCAGGGATCAGATATTTGTATTACGGTTGACAGCAGAAAGGAAAAGGTGAAATCCATGT
>JAFRAJ010000047.1 GCA_017405465.1 Oscillospiraceae bacterium | reverse complement strand
TTCTGAAAGCTCACGAAGAGTAATACCATCCTCTAAATGTTTCAGAACGATCTCTAGTTTTTGTTCTCTTGATACTTGCATAATAAAAAACCTACCTCAATAACTATAGTACTAAATGTCTAAGTTATTGGGGTAGGTTCACGGTCCTTGGTGGAGATGATGGGGATCGAACCCACTACCTCTTGAATGCCATTCAAGCGCTCTCCCAAATGAGCTACACCCCCGAAAGCTTATTTATTATACATAACGCTGTGAGTGAATGTCAATTGTTGTCAGAAAAAGGCACAGTAAGACACAAAGACACAGAAAGCAAAACAGTATTTAATAAGCACTATAGGTCTTTAACAAGCAGAATCCTGGTCCCGTCATCACGGAACTCACGAAATCCTATTCGACGGTACAATCCAAAAGCCTGTGTATTAGTTTTCTCTACATGAAGAAGGATAGCAGGCATACCTATGTTGGAGGCATAATCTTCTGCTTTTCTCAAAAGCGCTGTCCCGATCCCGAGATCTCTGTATCTTTCGGTGACAGAGAAATCGTCGAGATAGATATAATCCTGAGGATCATTGTGAACTTCAACCGACAGAAAGCCTATGATCCTATCTTCAGATTCAGCAATGAAGATCAAATCTCCGGTTCCAAGAAAGTATTTGTCCAGATACCCTTCATCATAGCCTTGTTCATCTGTAGTTCCGTGTATGGTACACAACATCTCCACGAACAGCTTGCTGATATCATCAGCATCGCATTTTTCTGCTTTTCTTATCGTGAAATTCATCTTTATTGTCTCATTATCACTTTCAAAGACTGATGGACGGAGGCAAGTCTTTTCAGACTTGCCTCCGTATAGTTACAAGATGGTCTGTCCATCTCCGGACAGGAGGATTCACGGAGCTACGGGATTGATAACTATAGTATATTGCTGACCGCCATTAGTTTTTACCGTGATCTGGGACCCTTGATAATATGAACCGGTTCCGACATTATAGACTACGAAAGAGATACTTGTTGATTCTTCTGAGACATTGGTAAGAACTCCGTTCGAGGTATTATAGTTCCAGGTCACTTTACAGTTAGCTTTTACTGTAGTGATACCTTTATTGTCGTAGCTGAAGAGCTTCAGCATCCCGCCTTCATCGGAATAACTCTTCAGCCCGCCATCAGTACAGCTGACCGACAGTGATAGTTCCGGTTCAACTGTGATAGTGACTTCCTGACTCCAGACTGCACCTCCGTCTCTGGAGACAGCCTGTACAGTGAAGGAGCCTCCGTAATTCTTTCCCTGAGTGCCTAAAGAGAAGGTGATCTTGTTGCCTTCTTCTGTCTTTTTCGCAAGTCTGTTGCCGGTCTCATCCACATCGCCTTTTACGATCCACTGGACTGCTTTGATATCAGCATCGGACGGAAGGACATCGCAGGTGATGACGATATCTCCGGAAACAGGGCTCAGGATCTGAGCTGATGCGTGTAGATCTATGCTGGTGACCAGGTTCTTCACTGTCACGGGGATATGACACAGTTTTCCATTGGAAGAGGAGACTGTGATAGTGCATTCACCTTTTCCTTTTGCAGTGATCAGACCGCTGTCATTGACAGATGCCACGGATGTATCGCTGGAAGAGAAACCGAGTGTCTTGTCGGTGGCATTTGACGGCTTTACTGTCACGACCAGCTGTTCGGTCTTCCCGATTCCCATGGTTATGGCGGAAGGGGAGACTTCCAGGCCAGTTACGTCGACCTTTATTTCTTTCCATACAGCATAGAGAGTTAAATCTTTGGGCTCGAGCAGAGCCTGGTCATAGATTGGATTTCCGTTCTTGTCCTCCCAGGTAACGAAGTCATAACCGCTTCTTACAGGATCGGCAGGCAGCTTAAGTTTATCTCCAGCATTTACTGTTATGCTCGGAACGCTGCTTCCGCCTCTGCTGTCGAAACTGACCTTGAAGGTGTTTCTTTTCCACTTGGCATAAAGTGTAATGTCTTCGCAGGGGAGAATGTCACCTGCATTGACTGTCTTGCCGTTCTTGTCTTCCCAGTGAACGAATGTGTAGTTCTCCTTAGTGGACTTTACTGACGGGAATGGGATGCCTTCCATCAGAATCAGCGGGGAGACTGCGGAGCCTCCGTCAGTGTTGAATGTGACCTTGAAACTCTTTTCCATCCAGACTGCGTGAAGGACGAGATCTTCCGCAGGCATTGGCTCTCCGTTTTTGTATTCCTTTCCTGAAGCTTCCTCCCATCTTACGAACGCATAGCCTGTCTTGACAGGGTCAGCAGGGAGAATTATCGGATCGCCTGTTCTGAACTGAGCTTCGATCTTGTCCGGAACAGCTCCTATACACTCAAAGAGAATAGAGTGGAGATCGCCTTTCCATACAGCCTTGAGAGTGACGTCAGCCTTGGGAATAAAAGGTTCCTTGACTTCAATCCCGTTGAGTGTCCAACCTTTCAGGGAATAACCGTCTCTTGTCAAAGAAGGCAATGATACTTCTTTTCCGGAGAGCACTGTGACCTGGGAGACAGGATCTCCGCCGTCTGTATCGAAAGTTACGGTATAATGTTTCGCACCGGGTCCCAATAAAAAGAACCATGCGCATCCTGCTCCGATGAGCAAGAGCAGCGCAACAAGCGCCAGGATGAGACCTTTCTTGCCCTTCTTTGCCTTAACAGGTCCCGGTGAAGGTTCGGCTTCAGTAGAAAGAACTTCAGGGGCAGCATCGACTGACTCAGCGGTCTGTGGTAAACCTTCTGCAGAAACTTCTGAGACATCCGGTGATTCGATTATGTCATCATCTTCTTCTGAACTGCCGGGAAGAACATATTCATCCGGAGCACTTTCAGGAATTTCAGCGTTTTCTTTTGTTATCTTTTCTGTATCTTTTTTGATATCTTCGTTATCCATTGATGATCCTCCATGTAAAAGATGGGAGATTAACTCTGTAATTTTATTATAGACGCTTAATGCAATATTGCACTATATATGACTCGAACCATGATCTGCTGCAAATAAGCAGAAGTTCAGGAGAGAACATAAAAAAAGGCCTTCAGGAAATCTCCTGAAGGCCTTTGCTGGTCGGAGTGGCGAGAGTCGAACTCGCGGCCTCTTGAACCCCATTCAAGCACGCTACCAAACTGCGCTACACCCCGATTGCCATGATATTCTAACACAGCGTTTTTCTAAAATCAATACAACATATGAGATTAAAGCTCATCTGCGAAATGATCCTTGAAGCCTTCTCCGAATATCTCGGTGGCGCTCGTTACGATCATGAATGCCTCAGGGTCCTCTTCCTTGACGATCTGTCTGACACGCTGGTAGTTCTGCTTTCTGAATGCGGCAAAGATCACCTTGCGGTTCTCTTCTGTATAGGCACCGATACCTTCAAGCCACGTCACGCCGATACCGAGATCATTGAGAAGTCTCTGAGACACTTCTTTTGTCTTTTTGCTGATTATATAGATGAGCTTGGCTTCGTTTCCGCCATAGAGCATCTTGTCCATCACGACTCCCTGAACATAAAGGGCAAGTGCTGCGTATACACCGAGCTCGTATCCTCCGAATACGAAGACCGAGAGGATGCAGCTTGTTAGGTCCATCACGAACGAAAGGGTTCCGGTGCCGATGTGATTATGCTTCTGCCTCAGGAACTTGATGATGATATCCGTGCCTCCGACACTTCCACCTCCGAGATAGATAAGACTCATGCCGACTGACATTATCGCTCCACCGGCGATAGACGCCAGCATCATGTCTTTTGTGAGCGGGATATAGTCAGGGAAGGCTCTCCCGATATAGTCGATGATCCAGGAAGACACGACGATGGCATATATCGTATAGAACAGAAACTTGTTTCTGAACCTGAGCCATCCTGCTACGAAGAGTGGCAGGTTCATAAGAAAAATCATGAGACCGAGATCGATGTGCGTGAAGTAGGAGACGATCATGGCCAGACCTGCGACACCTCCTGCCGAGATGTTGTTCGCGTCCAGAAACATAGAAAGCCCTATGGCATAGATGGGACATCCTACAGTCACGAGGAGAAAGTCTTTGATCTCACTTTTCAGTTTCTCGTTCTTAAGCATCTTAATGCCCTCCGTAATCTGAAACATAGAATATTATAATTCAGAAATGGTATATCCGTAAGGGTGTTCCTGCATTTGTGCAAATCGACGCAGGATGATGTGCAGTATGTACAAATCTCTTCTAATTCCTCGAAATCAGGACATTTATGGACAGTTTCCTAATATAATTGAGGTACAAATCTTTTGGAGAAGAAAAATGAGTGAAAATGCCGAAAAGACCGTGAAAAACGGCAGGGAAGAGGAACTGGCACTTCTCAAGAAGAAGGAAGCGGACAGCCTCTCTTTCCTTAAGAATATGACCCTGATAATGGTGATCCTGACCATAATATATGTTGTGGATGAGATCACCAGCAATATCAATCAGATGCGGACATACATGATATTCGATCTGTTCAAGATCCCTGGAGCGAGCACTAACACCGATGAATACGCTTCAGCGGTAAGCAAGATGGCCGTTACCTCGATCCCGACATATCTGTTCATGTTCCTGATGCCTTTCTACAAATCCTTCTCGGACAAGTACGGGAGGAAGATGTTCCTTATCATCAATACCATCGGAATGGGAGTGGGCATGCTGATATGCATGATCGCTCCGAACTACATCTGGTATCTAATAGGAACTGTGCTCTATGGATTCTTCACCCCAAACGACATGCAGGTTATCTACATAATGGAAGTCGCCCCAAAGGAGAGGCGCGCTACATACTGCAGTGTTACAAAGGGAATAGCACTTCTGAGCGTTTCACTGATAGGCGTGCTGAGGAGCATTTTCTATGATCCTTCCGACCTCACGACGTGGAGGCTCGTTTTCCTGGTCCCTGTGATCATGGCTCTAGCAGTCGGCGCAGCCAGCATCTTCCTGCTCAGAGAGACTCCTGTCTTCCTGCAGAGAAAGATAGAGGAGATAGAGGGTACTGAAGCTCCGGTAGAGGACGAAACAGAGGAACAGGCCGGTGATTACAGTATCAAGGAGACGTTCCGTTATATCTTCCATAATAGTCAGACCAGGACCCTGCTCATCATCCTGACGATATTCATGTGCGCGGTTGCGCTGACGGGGTACGCCACCGAGACGATGCTGGCGTATGGGATGACAAATGACGGTATGAACACATTCTATACAGTTGAACCGATAGTCTATGCCGTGTTCGCGTTCTTCAGCGGATTCCTTACAGACTGGCTCGGAAGAAAGAAGTCAGGTATCCTGTTCGGAGTACTGGCCCTTGTAGGAGAGATGTTCTTTGTGTTAGCAGCAGTGTTCGGAGCAGGTCCTGTGGTGCTTGCTGTAGCGAATGGTCTGATGTACGGAGGACTGTGGTCATTCTCGGATCTTCTTTATATCGTAGTGCCCTCTGAGTCTGTCCCGACAGAGAGACGAGTATCTGTTGTAAGCTTCCTGCAGTACACTGCTATATCGAATATGTTGGTTACGATAATAGTTGGTGTGCTCTACCAGTTCATCGGCTCTAGGAAGATAGGCCTCATCCAGCTGGTGTTCTTCGTGCCGTTCATGCTGCTTTCCATCATGCATGTGGCAAAACATCTCAAGGAGACCAGCAATGTCGATCTGAACGAAGCAGGACACGCAGAGACCTGAGTTTACTAATAGTGAATAAGACTACAGCCCGTCAGATACTGACGGGCTGTAATAATATAGAAACTCAATTGATCTGTTAATTGAGGATCATGCGTGCTCTTTCTTGAGATGAGCGAATCTGGGAAGTCCGTTCTCGGTCTTCTGGAGCGTGGGTCCCTGAATGAGAGGCAGACAGTATTTTACGAACTCGTCGGTCATCTCATTGTGGTCTTCGTTCATCCATTCAACAGGAACGGTGCGCTCAGCATTTGCGGCTTCGGAGAGGGGAACAGCAGCGATGGTGTATCTGTAATCTTCGCCTTCCATTCTTTTGATAGCCATCATCTTGTCGGTCTCGCCGCTTGTTGCCGCGAGAACTGCCTGCTTGCCGACTTCATATGCTTCCTCAAGGTCCTGTCCGGATGCACAGTGAGCAGCGCAGCGCTGAAGCAGTGAGAGCTCGATGCCGCGGACCTTTGCTCCTGTATGCTCACTTACGAGGTTTGCGAGCGTGCCGGCAAGACCGCCCATCTGGGAGTGACCGAAGGCATCCTTGGTCTTGGCAAGATTGCTGCCGAGTTCGGAGATGAAGTTGCCTTCTGCGTCATGTACGCCTTCCGATACTGCAACGATGCACTTGCCCTTTTCTGCACGGACTCTGTCAATGTCAGCGAGGAACTTGTCGACGCTGAACGGAACTTCGGGAAGATAAACGAGGTCAGGACCTTCACCGATGACGTTGGCGAGGTGAGCAGCAGCGGTGAGCCAGCCGGCGTTGCGTCCCATGATCTCGAAAATGACGATAGGTGCGTTCACGCCGTATGCGATGGCATCGAGGGAGACCTCGGCGACAGATGTGGCGATGTACTTGGCTGCGCTGGCGAATCCGGGGCAGTGGTCTGTTCCTGCGAGGTCGTTGTCTATGGTCTTGGGAACACCGATGATGTTGCACTCGTAGCCGACTTTCTGCATGTATTTGGAGACCTTATTGCAGGTGTCCATGGAGTCGTTACCGCCGTTGTAGAAGAAGTAGCGGATATCATACTTCTTGAAGATCTCGAGGATGCGCTTGTAGTCGGTATCGTCTACTTCGCTGTCCTTGAGCTTGTATCTGCAGGAACCGAGGGCAGAGGAGGGAGTGCCGCTAAGGAGAGCGATCTCCTTGGGATCTTCCTTGCCGCAGTCAAAGATCCTGTCTTCCAGTATGCCCAGGATACCGTTCTCGGCAGCGAGGACTCTGGTGATGTTTTCATTTGCAAGAGCTGTCTCGATGACGCCCTGCGCGCTGGCGTTTATGACCGAAGTCGGACCGCCGGACTGGCCGACGATGCATGCGCCTTTAAGTACTGACATGATATTCCTCCAATAAAATTGTTAGCATATTTCAACACCGTAACTATAGCATACAAAGGTACTTCATTCAATAATCAGAAAGACTTAATGGCATAGGAAAAAGCCTTTGAAGTAAGGTGTAAAAACACATGTCGAAGGTACTGCTGCGGTTGAAATCATAATGCCGTTTCACTATAATTTAGTCTGGAGTTGATCGGTCAATGACCGATATATAAAAGATTCAATTAAATCAGATAAAGGAGAACAGTATGGCACTCGTAACAACAAAAGAAATGTTCGAAAAGGCCTATAATGGCGGCTATGCTATCGGCGCGTTCAACGTCAATAACATGGAGATCATTCAGGGCATCACAGAAGCAGGCAAGGAACTCAATGCTCCTTTGATCCTGCAGGTCTCCAAGGGAGCCCGCGCATATGCGAACCGCACTTACCTCATGAAGCTCGTCGAAGCAGCTGTCATCGAGACCGGTCTGCCGATCGCGCTGCATCTTGACCACGGCGATTCTTTCGAACTCTGCAAGTCCTGCATCGACGACGGTTTCACCTCCGTCATGATCGACGCATCCTCACAGCCCTTCGAGGACAATATCGCCCTCACCAGAAAGGTCGTCGAGTATGCTCATGATCACGGTGTAGTGGTAGAGGCTGAGCTCGGAACCCTCGCCGGAATAGAAGACGAAGTCAATGTCTCTGCAGAGGACAGCTCCTACACCCGTCCTGAGGATGTTGAGGAGTTCGTGACACGCACCGGATGCGACAGCCTTGCGATCGCCATCGGCACCAGCCACGGCGCATACAAATTCAAACCCGGCACGAAGCCCCAGCTCCGCTTTGACATCCTCGAGGAAGTCAGCCGCCGTCTGCCTGGTTTCCCGATCGTCCTTCACGGTTCATCCAGCGTACCGCAGGATCTCGTAGCCATCATCAACCAGTATGGCGGAAATATGCCTGATGCAATCGGCGTCCCGGAAGAGCAGCTTCGTGAAGCTTCCAAGCTCGCTGTCTGCAAGATCAACCTCGACTCTGACCTGAGACTCGCCATGACCGCTATGGTCCGTCAGTATCTTGCCGAACATCCGGCAGACTTCGACCCGCGTCAGTATCTCAAACCCGCCCGCGAAGCCATCAAGAAGCTCGTCATGCACAAGATCACCGACGTTCTCGGCTGCGACGGAAAAGCATGATCCTGTAAGGAATAGAATTATTACAAGATAATCGAAACGGTCGCGCACCGATTGGTGTGCGACCGTTCTTTAGTATGACGGGCATGCCGTCAATCTGTGGTGGAAGTCCACGAGGGGCGTAGTCGCCGACG
>JAFRAJ010000046.1 GCA_017405465.1 Oscillospiraceae bacterium | reverse complement strand
ACATGGATTTCACCTTTTCCTTTCTGCTGTCAACCGTAATACAAATATCTGATCCCTGAACGAATAAATGCAAGTTGCGATCTTGCAGGACTAAAATCAACTTGCTCCCCGTCACTGTTGCAACAAGCTCTGCACTTCAAGGGTCAAATAGAAGGCATCATGCGGTTTGTAAAGAAAGGGTGCTTTCTGTATAATATCTTTTTAGAATGAGGATATTATATCCATTTTTCGGAAAGGGCTGCAGATGGGTATCACAGCGGTCATAGTGGGCGGAGGCTCATCCTCCCGTATGAAGGGAACCGACAAGCTTATGCTGGAGATAGGGGGCATGAGCGTATTCGAAAGATCGGTCTCTGTCTTCTGCGAGAGTCCCTGTATCGACGCCGTCGTGGCGGTCGCAAGAGATGACCTTGTGGAAACTGTGAGATCCTGGACAGAGCGCTACCCCAAACTTAAAGCAGTCGTAAGAGGCGGAGCGACAAGATGCCTTTCCGCCAGGGCCGGACTGGAAGCAGTTCCGGAAGGGACGGAATATGTGGCCGTACATGATGCCGCAAGGCCTTTCGTAAGTCAGGAGACTATAAGAAAGACAGCCGAAGCCGTCAGGGAATACGGCGCTGCCGCGCCTGCTGTTCTCGTGACGGATACTATAAAGGTCACTGACGGAGAGGGGTTCTCGGTCAGCACTCCCGACAGGAGCAGGCTGTATGCAGTGACTACGCCGCAGATGTTCAGGGAGGACCTGTACAGGAAGTTCATATACAGTACAGACGAGAGCTTCGACGACTGCCAGCTGTTCGAATCCAACGGATGGAAAGTGAAGCTCATAGAAGACGAAAGGTCAAACTTCAAGATCACTTCACCGGAGGATATAAAAAGAGCCAGGATGCAGCTCGGAGACAGTGACATAAGAATAGGACACGGATATGATGTCCACAGGCTCGTGGAAGGACGCAGGCTCGTGATCGGAGGAGTGGATATCCCCTGGGAAAAGGGCCTTCTCGGTCATTCGGACGCCGACGTGCTGCTGCACGCGGTCTGCGATGCGCTCCTCGGAGCTGCGGGACTCAGAGATATCGGATACCATTTCCCGGATACCGATCCCCGCTTTGAGGGGGCGGACAGCAGGAAACTGCTGAGGGAATGCGTAAGGCTCATCTCGGAGAAGGGATTCAGAGCGGCGTCGGTGGATGCTACGGTGCTCTGTCAGAGACCGAAACTCTCGCCCCATATCCCGCAGATGGCACAGAATATAGCTGCGGATACCGGACTTCCGGAAGGATCTGTAAATGTGAAGGCTACTACAGAAGAGGGCCTCGGGTTCACGGGAAGCGGAGAGGGCATTGCCGCCCATGCCGTAGCGCTTATAACAAGAAACTGATCACTAATATAAAGCAGGAAAGATCTGAGACATGGTTGAATTCTTCAGAAATCTATGGGAGGGGCTGATAGCCACAGCCAATACCTTCACGTGGAGAGACGCGCTGGATATCATCCTGGTGGCGTATCTCATCTACGAAGTCATCGGTATGATGGCGCATACGAGAACAGGAACGTTGGTAAAAGGCATCGCTGTCCTTATCGCGGCATATGCAGCCTCCACGCTTCTTCAGCTGAAGACAATAACATTCTTCATCGACTACCTGGTCCGTTACGGACTGGTGGTCCTGGTCGTCATATTCCAGCCTGAACTGAGGAATATGCTGGAGAGAGTCGGAAGGACAAGGTTCGGGAGATCTCTCTTTGCGATCAAGTTGGATGAGGATACAGCAGGCAGGATGCTGTCCGCATACGATAAGATATGCGCTGCTGCAGCATCGATGTCCAGAACGAATACAGGAGCTTTGATAGTCTTCGAGAAGGAGACGCCTCTCACCGAGATAATCGCCACCGGAACACGCATTGACGGAGAGATAACAGAAGAACTGATATGCAACATTTTCTATAAAGGAGCTCCTCTTCATGACGGAGCCGTCGTGATACGCGGAGACAGAGTCGTCGCAGCCGGATGCCTGCTGCCGGTATCGCACAATACCGAGATAGATAAAGAGATGGGAACCAGACACCGTGCGGGACTCGGGGTCACGGAGATCTCTGATGCGCTGTCGCTCATCGTGTCGGAAGAGAACGGAATGATCTCGGTCGCACAGAACGGAGTCATCGTAAGAAATCTCGACAGAGCAGGAGCTCTGAGGATGCTCTCTTCCCAGCTGCTGCCGCAGGAGAAGGAAGATGACGAAAAGCAGAAATTCAGCTTAAAGAGGTTGTTGAAGTGAAGAAAGACTGGATAAAGGAACTGTTTTCAGACTGGCTTACCAGCAAGCCCAAACTGATGGCGCTGTCGCTGGTGATCGCGGTCTTCATATGGTCGTTCGTGGCTTTCTCAGTCAACAGCATAAGCACGAGAACTATAGACGGGATCAAAGTAGAGATCCCGTCCACCGGAGCGAGTTATCAGTCACTGGGACTGGATATCATCGACAACGGAGAAGAATACACCGTCAGCGTCACGGTCTCCGGGGACAGGAGCATCATAGGTAATCTGAATGCTGACAGCATCACTGTGACCCCGGATTTCTCAAAGGTCACGGAAGCGGGGACTTACAATATCACTCTCAACGCAGAGAAGAACAACCAGCTTCTCGACTACGAGATAAGATCCGTGAATCCTGCCAGACTGGTGCTGACTTTCGGTGAATCTGTCATGAGAAGATTCCAGATCACTCCTGTCATCACGGGCTTCAACCTCTCAGAGGGATATGTCACACAGCCTTTTGTCGCTTCGCCTGCGTCCATAACGGTCGTCGGAAGCAGCGAGACCGTTGACAGGATCCGCAAGGTCACCGCGGAAGGAGTGCTCTCCGGGACGCTTACGGAATCGCATACAGTTCCCGCAGTCATCCGTCTTTATGACGCTGAGGACAATGAGATATCGACAGATCTGCTGAGGATTGACTACCGCAGCGTCGATGTGCTGGTGCCGGTATACAAACAGGACGTCATGAGCTTTGACATAGAGTTCACCAACGTGCCTGCGGGGTTCGACACATCTGTGCTCAGATACACGCTGTCTCCTTCCAGCATAAGCGTGGCGTACACGGGGACCTCCGTTACACCGACGACTGTCAGGACGATAGGATATATCGATATGACTTCACTGGATCTCAACGGCACCTATGATTTCGATCTGACGCTTCCTTCCGGCTATGTGAAGCTTGTAGATGCGGACACAGTGTCTGTCAAGTTCAATTCGGAAGGCATGAGCTCTCTCAAGATGACGGTCACAGACATCAGGGTCTCCAATCTCCCTGAAGGCTATGAAGCCAAGATACTGACCGACAGAATAACCGGTGTTACTGTCATCGGCGAGACAGAAGATCTCTCCAGACTGGTAACCGGGTCACTGACAGCTGTTATAGACGGCTCACAGCTCAAGACGGACAGCGGTATACAGTCTGTCGCCGCTACTGTGATAATCCCGTCCGGCGGGACCGTATGGGCTGTAGGAACTTACACAGTCAACGTCGAGGTCACCAGACGATGATCATCGTATCAGGAATAAGACTGCCTTTGGGCAGCACAGCGCAGGAAGCGGAAGAGGCTGCAAGAAAAGCGGTAGGACTTCCGGGAGATTATGCGCTGAGGAAGATATCTTATGACTGCAGAAGGGGCAAAGCCTCCATGGTCTGCTCCGTAACGGCATCCCTCGAGGATCAGGAGACGGAGAAAAGAACGGCGGCAGCGCATCCTGAGATGCAGTTCTTTCAGAAGCAGCAGCTCAGTCCCAAACCGGGAACCGAGAAACCGCGGCACCGGCCTGTAGTGGTCGGAGCCGGTCCGGCAGGGCTGTTCGCGGCATATCTGCTCTCAGAGTACGGGTACTGCCCAGTGCTTCTTGAAAGAGGGGCAGACGTGGATTCCAGGACTACCGCGGTATCGTCTTTTTTCTCCGGAGGGGATCTCAATGCTGATACGAACGTCCAGTTCGGAGAAGGAGGAGCCGGGACATTCTCGGACGGAAAACTGACCACAAGGATCAGTGACGGTCTGTGTGATTACGTACTGAACACTTTCTGCTTTTTCGGGGCGCCGGACGACATACTGACGAAGGCAAAGCCTCATATCGGCACGGACAACCTCCGTTCCGTGGTTAAGAGGATAAGAGAAAAGATAATAGAGAACGGCGGAGAAGTAAGATTTTTGTGCCGCATGGACGATCTGATAACTGCAGACGGAAAGGTCATCGGTGTCAGATGTACAGACGGTGACATACCTGCTGAGACGGTAATACTTGCATGCGGTCACAGCGCCAGGGACACATACTCCATGCTCATGGATAAAGGTGCCCTGATAACAGCTAAACCCTTCTCTGTCGGATTCAGGATAGAACATCTGCAGAGCGAAGTGGACAGATCTCTGTACGGAAAGCTGGCGGGAGACCCCAGACTTCCCAAAGGAGAATACAGCCTGTCCGCTCAGGTCTCAGGGAGAGGTGTATATACTTTCTGCATGTGCCCGGGAGGCAACGTCGTCGCGGCAGCTTCCGAGATCGGAGGCACAGTGACCAACGGGATGAGCTATTACAGCAGGAACGGGATAAATGCAAACAGCGCCGTGTGCGTCTCGGTGAATCCTGCGGATTTCGGATCGAATCCGATCCGCGCGATAGATTTTCAGCGGAATATGGAGAGGGCGGCTTTCGCTGCTGCCGGAGGCAGGTATGCAGCGCCGGCCAGCGATGCCGGTTCATTCCTTGAAGGAAAGAGAGGCCTCAACATCGGTTCGGTAAAGCCCACATATCCGAGAGGATTGACAGCAGTAGATTTCGAGAGACTGTTCGGAAGCGAACTGACCGAGTGCCTCAGAGGAGGGATCAGAGCTTTCTCGGAAAAGATGAGCTGCTTCGGGTCGCCCGAAGCGATACTGACGGGAGTGGAGACAAGGACATCAGCACCGGTCAGGATAAACAGGGGAGAGGACAGGCAGGCTGTCGGTATCAAGGGCCTGTACCCGTGCGGGGAAGGAGCCGGATACGCAGGAGGAATAATGAGCTCCGCAGTTGACGGACTTAGGACAGCTGCGGCGGTTATTGAGAGATTCAGTCCCTTAAAGGACTGAGAGGATAGATCGTGTCCATATACTTAAGAGGGAAAGGAGACTGCATCGTGAATATCAAGAGATGGCGGATCGGCAATCCTGACAGGGAACTTGCAAAGAGATTCGAAAAAGAACTAGGCGTGACTCACCTCGCAGCCCTGGTCCTTTCAGCGAGAGGATATACAAATGCGGAAGATGCGCGCAGATTCCTGGATGGGGATCTAGTCAGCAATGATCCCTTCACCCTTAAGGACATGGATAAGGCAGCCGCAAGGATACATGCTGCTGTTGACGGCGGTGAGAGGATAGCTGTATTCGGCGACTATGACGTGGACGGACTTACTGCTACCACAGTCATGTACAGATGCCTGAGAGGACTCGGAGCGGACGTAGTCTGCTCGCTCCCGAGCCGGGATACGACAGGATACGGACTCTCAAATGAAGCGATAGACTCTCTTGCTGAGAACGGAGTATCGCTGATAATCACCGTCGACAACGGGATCTCAGCATTCGATGAAGTAGAGTATGCTTCTTCCATCGGTATAGATACGGTAGTCACGGATCACCACGTCGTGCAGGAAAGACTGCCGGCTGCAGTAGCTGTGGTGAATCCGCACAGACCGGATGATGAGTCCGGGTTCACTGACCTTGCAGGAGTGGGCGTTGCTCTCAAGACTGCGGCGGCACTGGAGGGAACTACGGTGCAGGAGGCAGTGGAGAGTTACGGACTGCTGGCTGCCATGGGTACGGTAAGCGATATCATGCCTATGTGCAGCGAAAACAGGTATATAGTCAGGGAAGGCCTGTCCCAGGTACCGGAAGCGCTGACTCCCGGACTGCAGGCGCTGTGCGATGTAGCAGGTGTGGATCAGGACTCATTAAACGAGATGAATATCGCGTTCAACCTGGCTCCCAGACTCAATGCCGCCGGAAGGATGGGACTCGAGAACCTGGCTCTGGAGCTCCTGCTCACTGAGGATGAAGAAGATGCAGTCAGGCTTGCGGAGCAGATAGAAGATCTCAACCGACAGAGGCAGAAAGCAGAGCAGGAGACGACAGAGAAGATAAGCAACATTCTCCTCAGCAGCGTGGACTACGATTCTGATCCCGTTATCGTCGTAGCGGCGGAAGACCTCCATCCGGGAGTGATGGGAATCGCAAGCTCCAGGCTGGTTGACAAGTATGATAAGCCTGCCATCGTGATCTCTGTGGACGGAGACACCGCCAAGGGATCAGGCAGAAGCGTGGACGGATTCTCGCTTTACAAGATGCTTTCGGAGTGTTCTGACCTGATGGAAAAGTTCGGAGGTCACGACATGGCTGCCGGATTCAGCATCAGAACGGAGAATATACCCATGCTCAGGGAGAGGGTCAAACAGTACTGCAGGGAACATTCTGATGAGTATTCGCTGCCTGCCGTTGATATAGACGCTGAGATATGCTCAAAGGACGTCAGCGAAGAAGAAGTCAGAGGACTCGATATCCTTAAGCCTTTCGGCAACGGGAACAGTCAGCCGTGCTTCGTGGTGAGAGGCTGTACTGTAGAAGGGCTCTATCCTCTCGGAGAGAGACACACCAGGATAAGCTTCCGTACCGGGGAGAAGCAGTTCTATGCCGCACTTTTCGGGACCAAGCCCTGTCAGTTCCCCTTCAAGACAGGTGAGAAGGTCGACGTAGTCGTCAGTCTGTCACTCTATAACGGACAGATAAGGACTATGGTCTCTGTCAAGGTCATAGACATACGAAGATCATGTCTCACTAATGATGATATCAGTTCCTTTGAGGAGCTCAGGAGGATGAACTTCTCTGGCACATGCGGGCCTGACTCGCTTCTGAGATGTGACAGAAACGATGCTGCGGCGGTTTACAGATGCATAAAGAGCAGAGAGGTGATGCTCTCTCACGGAGCCGGGCTCAGCGGAAAGATCGCAGGCATGCCTCTCGGAAAGATGATGGCTCTGCTCAGGGTGTTTGCTGAGCTGGGACTCGCTAAGATAGAGAAGACGGATGACGACAGAGAACTCGTTGTTCCGATACCCACGGAAGAAAAGAAGGATCTTATGGATTCTCCTACATACAGGACCATATGCAGATCTGACCAGTAAAGAAAGCAATGACATTCGAAGATCTCAAAAAAATCATAGAGAACAGCGGCAGACCTTACGACATTGAGAGGATCGGGAAGGCCTACGAATTTGCTGCGCGCTGTCACGGAGATCAGCTCAGACGCAGCGGGGAACCTTACATCATCCACCCGCTGTGCGTTGCGTCATATCTCGTAGATCTCGGACTCGATACCGAGTGCATCTGCGCAGCGCTTCTTCATGACGTCGTGGAGGATACCAATGCTTCGCTTGATGAGATAAAGGCGGGATTCGGACCTGAAGTCGCGGAGCTGGTCAACGGAGTCACGAAACTGGGTAAGATCTCTTTCTCCTCAGTAGAAGAGGAACAGGCAGAGAACCTGAGGAAGATGCTCCTTGCCATGAGCAAGGACATACGCGTCATGCTCATAAAGCTCTGCGACAGACTGCATAACATGAGAACGATGGACTATCAAGACGAGCAGAAGCGTCGCGACAAGTCCAGGGAGACCATGGAGGTCTACGCTCCGATAGCCCACAGGCTTGGAATGGAGCCGTTCAAGGATGAACTGCAGGATCTTTCTCTCAAATATCTGGACCCGGATGCATATGAGGACATAACCGGGATACTTGCAGATATGGAGGAAAAGAACGGGCCCTTCATGGAGACCGTAACGGAGGAGATCCGCAGGAGGCTCCGTGAGAACGGGATGGAGAATGTGGAGATCCAGGCAAGGATCAAGTCCATTTACGGTATATATAACAAACTGTATGTCCAGGACCGCAGTCTGGAAGAGATCTATGACATCTATGCTGTCAGGATCCTGGTGGACACTGTGGCTGAGTGCTACAACGCGCTCGGTGTCGTGCACGATATGTACACTCCGATTTCCAAACGCTTCAAAGACTATATCTCATCACCCAAGAGCAACGGATACCAGTCTCTTCATACGACTGTTATCGGACGCAATGCGACGCCCTTTGAGATACAGATAAGGACATACGAGATGCACCGCGCGGCGGAATACGGCGTCGCGGCACACTGGAAATATAAAGCCGGAGTAAACAGCAGCGACAGCTTCGATCAGAGACTGGAATGGGTGCGTCAGCTTCTGGAGAGCCAGAAGGAATCAGAAGATGCCACTGACCTGCTGAGATCCATAAAGAGCGACCTGCTGCCTGAGGAGGTATTCGCGCTGACGCCCAAGGGAGACGTAATAGATCTTCCCGCAGGAGCTACTGTCATAGACTTTGCATACGCGATCCACACTGCAGTCGGAAACAGGATGACAGGGGCAAAGGTCAACGGAAGGATCGTCCCTATAAACTATCAGGTCAACTCCAGCGAAGTAGTTGAGATCATCCTGGGGCCCAAAGACAAGGGACCGTCCAGGGACTGGCTCAATATCGCACAGACCAGCAGCGCCAGAGCGAAGATCCGCGGCTGGTTCAAAAAGGAACGCAGAGAAGAGAACATCGAGGAGGGAAAGAATATCCTCGAGAAGGAACTCAGACGAGAGCTTATACGCATCCCTGCAGAAAAGTACGGAGATTTCCTGGATGAGCTCGTGCGCAGGCAGAGGCTCAACACCAGAGAAGAGCTCTTTGCGGAGATCGGATACGGCGGTATTCCGATAAACAGGATAATGCCGAAGGCCCGGGAGGAATATGAGAAGATCCGCAGGGCTGACGAAGCAGATGAGCATGCTCTGGCAGAGATCCAGGAAGCTCCCATCACCCGGGCGAAATCCATTGACGGAGTCATAATCGAAGGGCTGGACAGCTGCCTCATCAGGTTCTCCAGATGCTGCAATCCGCTGCCCGGAGACGAGATAGTAGGATTCATCACAAGAGGCAAGGGCGTTTCCATACACAAGAAGTCCTGCAAGAACGTGATCAATGCCATGAGCACCGAGGACGGCAGGGCCAGAATGGTCAGCGCAAAATGGGACAGCGGCGTCAAGGAACAGTTCAAGGCAGATCTTGTAATCACGTGTCTTGACCGTACGGGGATGATCGCAGACATAAGCGGAAAGCTGTCATCTCTTCATATCCCCATTTATTCTCTCAACACAGGATCTGCGGGAGATGCAAGATATAACATCACTCTCTCTATAGGAGTCAGCGGCAAGGACCATCTGGAAGCAACTCTGGATAAACTCAAAAAGATAAAGGGCGTTCTGCGTGTGGAACGTATCGGTGACAGTCAGTGAAAGCACTAGTGCAGAGAGTCAAATATGCAAGAGTTACTATAAACGGACAAGAGATCAGGGAGACCGGACCCGGTCTCCTTGTCTTGTATGGATGCGCTGCAGGAGATGATATCGCGGACTGCAGAAAACTTGCAGAGAAGACCGCGAATCTCAGGATATTCACCGACAGCGAAGGGAAGATGAATCTGTCGGCACTGCAGCTGGGCCTTTCCGCTATGGTGGTGTCGCAGTTCACATTGCTCGCAGACACTAAGAAAGGCCATAGACCCAGTTTTATCGAAGCGGCCAAACCTCCTCTCGCTGTCGACGCCTATGAAGAATATGTCAGGATACTGTCATCCATGGGCCTCAAAGAGGTCAAGACCGGAGAATTCGGCGCGCATATGGATGTCGAGATCTGCAATGACGGACCTGTGACTGTCATGCTGGACACACAGGAGTGGAAAAGATGATTGATGTAAAGATATTCCCTTTGGGAAGACTGATGGCAAACTGCTGCCTGCTGACTGACGGCAGCGACGGAGCTGTAGTGGTGGATCCGGGCGGAGATCCGTCAGTCCTTCTCAGCTATCTTGAAAGAAACGGGCTGAGATGCCTTGCGATTCTGCTGACACACGGACACGACGATCACACCGGCGGAGTCGAGGCCCTCAGGAAAGCGACAGGAGCGCCGGTGCTTATCGGCGAAGGTGACGCGGACAGACTCGAAAAAGAAGCAGATATCCTTTTGAAGGGCGGTGAGATCCTGACATACGGCGGGATCACGCTGGAAGTCATCGCAGCTCCCGGTCATACACCCGGAGGACTGTGCTATCTCACGGATGGATACCTGTTTGCCGGCGATACGCTGTTCCGCCGGTCCGTCGGCAGGACTGACCTGCCGGGAGGAGACTGGGACAGATTAACAGATACACTTGCAAAACTTGTGGAGAGGTTCCGTGATTCCGACGTGGTAGTGATACCAGGACACGGAATGACCACTGATTTCAAATACGAGACGGAGAACAATCCATTTCTGTTATGACACTTTATCTTCTGGAAGACAGATTCCATTACGAACTGGAAAACATAATGAGGATGTTCTACTGGAGACCGGAGATATCTTCCGGGGCTCCGGACGAGAACGCAGATGAGTACTGTGCCGCTGCTGCAGCTGACGAGGGAGGGTCCGTAAGGCTCAGCGTCAGGTTCCGCGAAGGGGAGACGATCCTCTCGCAGGAGGACACGGTCGCTTCGGGCACGCCTGAGAAGGAGATGGAGCATGCTCTTTCCGTCATGATGTATAAGATATTGTCAGAAGCGACGGGGAAGAAGCCTCCCTTCGGAGTGATGACGGGGATCAGACCCGCGAAGTACATGGCGGACCTGATGGAGAAAGGCATGTCTGCCGATGAAGCGGAGAGATTCTTCACAGAAAGATCCCTTGTGGATCCCCGCAAAGCCGAACTGTGCAGAATGACCGCGCAGACCGGACTGAAGCTCAGGCAGCACTGCCGTGACAACGGATTCTCGCTTTATGTATCCATCCCGTTCTGCCCCTCCAGATGCAGCTACTGTTCCTTCGTGTCGAAAACAGTGGAAAGAGACCGCTCCATGACGGGAAGGTATGTGGAAGCGCTGTGCGGCGAACTGAAGCACACTTCCGGGATAGCGAAGGATCTCGGACTCGAGATGCAGACGGTATATATCGGCGGAGGCACGCCGACAGTGCTGAGCGCAGAGGAGCTCAGGATACTGACCGGGGCAATAGCTGAGTGCTTCGGAGCACCGACAGAGGGAGAATACAGCGTAGAGGCCGGCAGACCTGATACCATCACGGAAGAGAAACTGCTAGTTCTTAAGGATGCGGGAGTCACCAGAATATCGATAAATCCCCAGACTGCGAACGATACCGTTCTCGCAGCAGTGGGCAGGAGACACACCGCAGCCGACATAGAGCGCTGTTATGAACTGGCAAGGCGGCTTGGATTCGACAATATCAACGCGGACCTAATAGCGGGACTTCCAGGAGACGATCTGGAAAGCTTTAAACACAGCGTCGTGTGGGCAGCTGAGACGCTCGCTGCAGAGAACATAACGGTACATGCCCTGACCCTTAAGCGCGCTTCCTTCCTGAGAGAGACGGAGAGCGAGATATTCTCGCCCGATGCTTCTGATATGGTCGACTATGCACAGAGGGAGCTCACTGAGAGGGGATATCTGCCTTACTATATGTACAGGCAGAAGGGTACTGTGGACAGCCTGGAGAACACCGGATATGCAAAGCCGGGAACGGAATGCCTCTACAATCTCTTCATTATGGACGAACTGCAGAGCATAATTGCATGCGGCGCGGGTGCCGTCACGAAGCTGCGCGACAGCAGGACTGACCGGATCGAGAGGATATTCGATCTCAAATATCCTCAGGACTATCTGGACAGATATGAGGATATGCTTGCAAGAAAAGACGGGATCAGGGACTTCTACGAGTGGGCCAGGCGTGATATGTGAACAGAGATCCTGTCAATTGTATATTTTCCGTTAACGTGATACTGAGCGGCTGTATGGTTGTTGAATTGATTTTTGGCCTTGGCTATAATGAAAATGCCTATAATCTCAAGGAGGAAAAACAATGAGCGATTTTTTTGATAAACTTGCCAGCAAAGGAAAGGAACTTCTTTCCACAGCTAAAGAAACAGCCAACGATCTGATCGAAAAAGGAAAGGATAAGGCAGAAGAGCTCAAACTCGAGCATGACCTTACCGAGACTTTTGCAGCACTCGGCAAACTGTTCTTCGAGAAGGAAGTCGAAGGAACAGAACCCGAAGGACTCGATGAACTCATGAACAAGGCCAAGGAACTCAAGGCCGGACTCGCAGAGCTCGCAAAGAAGGCTGAGGAAGCCGCAGCAGCCAAAGCTGCCGAGGTCAAGGAAGCCGTAGAAGAGAAGGCCGAAGAGGTCAAGGAGACTGTTGAGGAAGTAAAGGAAGCTGTTGCTGAAGCAGTCGAGGAAGAGACAGTGGTTTGCCCCGTTTGCGGAGCGAAATTCCCCAAGGGAACCAAGGTCTGCCCGATCTGCGGAGCATCTCTTGAATAAGAGCTGAAATTCCGGAAGGTGGGCATTCACCATGCCCACCTTCTTTTATAAGTGGAGAAGAGAGTTGTCGATCAGAAAACAAAGCATAACAGAAGGCGCTCTGGTGCTTACCATCTCACTGGCGATCGTAAAGATCGTCAGCCTGATCTATAAATTCCCTCTCATAGAGCTTCTCGCAGGCGGAGGCTGGGCGTATTACCAGTCTTCCTACAATATCTACGGAGCGGTGTATGCCATAGCAGTCGTAGGGTTCCCGGTCGCTGTATCTAGGCTGGTGGCAGGATACTCCGCCAGCGGCAGGTACAAAGACGTGGTGAACCTGCGCAGGGAGTCGCTGAAACTGTTCGCCGTCATCGGCGTCATCGGCGCCGTATGTCTGATGCTGCTGGCTAAGCCGATCACCGCAAGCATCACTACCAACCGGTATGCTCACCTGTGTGTGGTCGCTGTCGCCCCGTCAATATTCTTCAGCTGCGTGATGAGCTCTTACAGAGGCTATTACCAGGGCCTGTCAAACATGGTCCCCACAGCAATGTCTGATGTTGTGGAGGTCCTGTTTAAGGCTGCCTTCGGATATGGGACAGCATATCTGCTGACATTTATACTTCGCTCTGAGTTCGCTGCCAACGGCACGGTCCTCGGAGTCCCGGAGACTTCTGCATCAGCCATGTCGTCGATCCTGGCGATAGCTGCAGCAGGAGCTATCTCCTCTGTGACGATATCCACCGGAGCTGCTTTCCTGAGCCTGGTGATCTTCTACAGACGCAGGGGAGGCATGCTCACTGAAGAGCAGATAGAGTCCAGCCCTGAACCTGAAAGACTTGATGTCCTGCGCAAACAGATACTGAGATACGGATTCCCTCTTGCTCTTTCTGCTATCACGCTCAGAGTAGCCAGTCTGATAGATGACATGACAGTCATACGCAGCCTCATCAATGCCATGAACAGGAATATGACTGCGCTGCTCGCGTCGCACAAAGGGCTTCTTGAGATGACCGGAGTGCAGCTTTCCGATATGGCTACTTATCTTTATGAAGTCTACGGATACTGCATACCTCTCTATGACCTTGTTCCCACTATAACCGCCAACTTTGCGACCAGTGCTCTGCCGCATATCACAGCCGCACTCGGAAGAGGCGACAAGGAACAGGTAAAGAAGCACATAGAGACGATGATGGGGATCACGATGCTGATTGCGGCACCGGCGGGACTGGGTATGGCATTCATGGCGGAACCGCTGCTGAACTTCCTGTATCCCTCACTTGAGATCGGAGCCATACTAGCCGCGCCGATGCTCTCTGTACTGGGGATCTCAGCTATAGCAGTGTGCCTTGCAAGCTTCGTGAATATGATGTTCCAGGCAATAGGAAGGATAGACCTGCCTGTCAAACTGATGGCGGTCGGATGTGCCATCAAGATACTGGTGAACTGTGTGCTGGTGTCCATACCTTCTCTGAATATCAAAGCCGTGCCTGTCACCACTTTGATCTGCTATGTGACTATAAGCGCTATAGGAATGGTGATCATCACAAGAGAGACCGGAGTAAAGACTGATCTCGTCAAGACTATCGTCAAGCCGATGCTGGCCGGAACAGCCGCTGGCTTTGCGGCAAGGATGACCTACATTCTGCTGTCCGGAGCGGTACCGTCCAAGATCTCTACGCTTGCCGGATGTCTCGTCGCAGTGATCGTTTATGCGGTGCTTGCGATGGTTCTGAAGCTCCTCACGAGAGAGATCGTGGAGAGCCTTCCGGGAGGCCGCAAGATAGCTGCTGCACTTGAAAAAATACATATGCTGGGGTAGAATCAATCCATGGCTGAATTCACTATAAAACCGAAATATACACTCGCTGACGTACCTCTCATAGTCAAGCGTCTGAGGGATCCCGAGACAGGCTGTCCCTGGGATAAAGAGGCCACTCATGAGTCCGTAAGACAGGATATGATCGAGGAGTGCTATGAAGCGGTTGAAGCCATAGACACAGGCGACCTCGACAACCTCAAAGAGGAACTGGGCGATGTTCTCATGCAGGTCGCGCTGCACAGCGAGATAGAGAGCGAGAAGGGGACCTTTGATATAGATGAGGTCGCTGACAGACTCTGCAAGAAACTCGTTCTGCGTCATCCGCATGTGTTCGGAGACGTAGTGGCAAATGATACAGAGACAGTTCTCCGGAACTGGGATGCCATAAAGAGCGTCGAGAAGGATCAGAAGACAGGATCCGACGCCATAGATGATGTGCCGACCGCATATCCTGCGCTCATACGCAGTCAGAAAGTCCAGAAGAGGGCGGCGCGCACAGGGTTTGACTACAGAGACACGGAAGGCGCCATGGCTGACCTCAGGAGCGAGGTCACTGAACTGGAACAGGCGCTGGCCGGTGACGGAGATCCGTTCGAAGAACTTGGAGACCTCCTGTTCTCGGCGGTCAACGTAGCAAGATTCATCTCTGCTGATGCTGAACTTGCTCTTACAAGATCCTGTGAGAAATTCATCAGAAGATTCCGCAAGACAGAAGAGCTCGCCATTGAGCGCGGAATCGATATGAAAAATGCAGATATGGCCCTGCTCAATGAGCTATGGGCAGAATCTAAATAACGAAATGTTAAGGAGAAAATGAAAAATGACAAAGACTGAACTCGCCGCCAAGGTGGCAGAGAACACCGGCATGACAAAGAAGGATTCAGCCGCTGCTGTGAACGCAGTATTTGAGGAGATCACAAAGGCACTCGTGAACGGAGAAAAGGTACAGCTCGTCGGATTCGGCAGCTTTGATGTAAAGGTACGTCCGGCACACACCGGCATCAACCCCGCTACAAAGCAGAAGATCGAGATCGCCGCTTCCCGCAGCCCCAAATTCACTGCCGGCGCAGCCCTCAAAGAAGCTGTTAAATAATATTGTTTTTCAAGGTCCCGGGCGGATTATGCCCGGGACCGTTCCCAAAATAAGATGAGAATTGACAAATTCCTCAAGGTGAGCAGGATCATCAAGAGGCGTACAGTAGCAAACGAAGTGTGTGACGCTGACAGGGTCTCCGTGAACGGAAGACCTGTCAGGGCATCTTATGACGTCAAGGTCGGGGATATAGTTGAGATAACCATGGGAGAGAACGTAACGAAGTTCAAGGTGCTCATGGTCACGGATACCCAGTCCAAGGACCTTGCAAAGCAGATGTATATGATAATAAAATCATAGAAAAAGGAAAGGAGAGGCGTTCTGCCGGCAGTGCCGCATGAGATTCGGAGCCAACAATATGACAGAAGAAGAGAAGAAAGAACTGACGGCTTACGTGAACCGCCGCAAGTTTATCCTTTTTCTTCTTTCTCTTTTCTGTGTATATCTTCTTATCAACGTGATCTCGATCAGAGTTCGTCTTTATAAACAGAGGCAGCAGCTTGCACTCATCGAACAGCAGATCGAAGTCGCGCAGAAGGAGAACGATGAGCTCAGACACATGCTCTCCGGTACGGAAGAGGAGTTCCTCGAGCGTATAGCCAGAGAGAAGCTGGGCTATGCCGCAGTAGACGAGAAGGTGTACGAGGACATCACCGGGATAGACTGAGATAATAACGTTGTATATGATGCTGCGTCCGGAAGGTACGCAGCTTTTTTGTAACTTAAAAAGCCGGACCTTAAAGGCCCGGCTCGAAACATATAATGAAGTCTATTGCTGTTTCCTGGCTCCGAAATACATGAACAGCTGGCACGGGATCATTCCGTTATAAAGTTTGCGTCTTCTGGATGCAGGGGCTCCGAAATGCTTCTCAAAATCAGACAAGCTGCTGATGATATACGCGCCGCGCTGTTTCCCGCCGATCACCCTCCTGCCGAAATCCCGGCAGAGCTTCTCTGCTTCTTCCGGACTGGATAGCCTTTCTCCGTAGGGGGGATTCGTTATGATTAGGGAACCCTCTTCCGGAGTCAGCTTTCTGGCGTCAGCCACCGAGAAGGAACAGTATTTTGCGACTCCTGCACGCTCCGCGTTGTCATTGGCTATCCTGACAGCGTTCTCATCTATATCTGAGCCGGTCCCGCAAAAAGCGATATCCTGTTTTATCATGGACCTTGCTTCCTGCCTGACTTCGTCGAATATCTCTCTGCCGACGATATCATATTCTTCCGCGGCGAATCTCCTGTTCAGCCCCGGAGCCATGTTGAGAGCTCTCATGGCAGCTTCGATCACAAGAGTACCCGATCCGCAGAACGGGTCATGGACCCTGCTGTCATCGTATACTCTTGCGAGATCGCACATTCCGGCTGCAAGAGTCTCCCTGATCGGAGCTTCATTTAGCAGTGGACGGTAACCTCTTTTATGGAGGCCGTCCCCGGAAGTGTCCAGCATGAGGGTGCACATGTCTTTGACGATGGCAAAACGTATCTTCTTCTCCGTTCCTCGTTCAGGAAGGAACTCAGTGTGATACTGCGCCTTCAGTTTCTCAACTATAGCTTTCTTCAGGACTGACTGACATGCCGGAATGCTCGTGAGCTTGCTTGACAGGCTGTAGCCCTTTACAGGAAAAGCGTCCTTTGAGGTCAGCACGGAAGACCAGTCAGCAGCATAAGCCCCGTCATAAAGAGCGTCAAAATCCGCAGCAGGATACTCGTCCAGAACTATCAGGACGCGCTCAGCTGTGCGCAGCCAAATGTTTGCCTTTGCGATCCCATATTCATCAGCGTCGAAGAAGATCCTTCCGTCGCTTACTTCAACTCCTTCAAAGCCCAGATGCCTTATCTCATATGAGAGCACCGATTCCAGGCCGAATCCGCAGGTCGCTACTAGTCTGTACATATCTCACCCCTGAAAAAGGAAAGGCGCCGCGCGGTCCGCGGCGCCGGTGTGCTAATTGTATATCAGTTAACTGGAACTAGCAAGCCGTATGTATTGTCATGACGGCGGTAGACCACATTAATCTCGTTGGTCTCTGCATTGCGGAACATGAAGAAAGTATGTCCGAGCATGTTCATCTGCAGGATAGCTTCCTGCTCGCTCATCGGTTCCACTGCGAAGCGTTTTTCCTTGGCAATGGTGTATTCCTGCTCCACATCGCTGTCCGGTGTGAGGTCCATCTCCTCGCCTGCGAGATCGACTTCCTTTGCCTTGACTCTGTTTCCGAGTTTGCTCTTGTTCTTTACGATCTGTCTCATCATGGTATCGACAGCTTCCCTGAACGCGGAATCAAGGTCTGTGGATGTGCGCTCGGTGCGGAAGAAGAACCTGCGGCTCTTGACGGTCACTTCGACTGTGTACCTGTCCTTCTCAAGATCGACGTTGACAGCGCCTTCCGGCTCTTCATTGAAGAAGCGGTCGAATTTCTGCATGCGCTGTTCGGCTTTGTTTATAAAGCTCTGACGCAGGTTGAGTCCGTGGCCTGATGTTTTGACTATCATATGTATAAACCTCCTTTTCAGGTTCTACGAATATTATACAATGAAAACATATATTATGATAACTGTTTTGTTAATTCTGTATACACATTTCCGGTATAGAATCTGAGAGTAGAAGAACAGGAAGTACAATATGTAAAATAGTATTTGACTATTACAAATTGTAGTATTGCTGTCTTGCCGCTCGGCGGGTACTGAACAAAAAGACGATAATAGGTTATAATACTATGGACGCCATAAGGGCGTGATCCTTGAGGGAGAACCGAACGCGCATGCGGCGGGTATATCCATGAACAGAAAGAACAACAATAATAACGATAAAAAGATATTCAGGGCTTCTGAAGAAGCCTCCAGAGAAGTCCTTGAGGAAAAGCAGCCGGTGCCTTCCTATGAGGAGGCTGCACCGGCGGTGGCAGAACCTGCAGGAGAAGCTGAACCGAAACCGGCTGAAGGACCTGCAGAGGAAACGGCTTCTTTCCTGGACAATGTGGACCCCGTCTCAGCCGGAATGGTAGAGGCTCTGATCACGGACGGGCTGCGCTACAGACTGAAGGCTGCGGGAAGATGGCTCGCATGCATGTTCCTCATAATGACAGCAGGACTGGCGGCTGTCGCATTCCTGATGAGACCGGTACCGGTGAACACCATGGAAGGGTCGGATCCGGTGATTAATGACATAAAGACAGAGGATGACTACTATGGCGGGGAAAAGAAATTCTCCAGCCAGGCGCTGCAGGATGCTCATGCAGCCAACAGCGATGTAGTGGGATGGCTCACACTGGACGGGTGCGAGATAGATGACAGAGTGATGCAGTCCACAGACAATAACTTCTACCTGAGACGAAATGAAGAGGGAAGGTACAGCGTCTGGGGATGTTACTTTATGGATTTCATCAACATCCACAGCGGCTCTACTCTGTATGACAGGGTGACGATAATCTACGGCCACTCCTCAGGCAACTCTTCCAACGGAAACAAGTTCAGCAAGATAAAGAGATACAGGGACGAGAGCTTCGCCAAGGAACATCCGGTGATCACACTGTCGCTGCTGTACAGGGAGATGAAATGGCAGGTGTTTGCCTGTTCAGATATCCCGATAACAATAAACTATATAGATCCCGACCCCAGCGAAAAGGCATTCAAGGAAACGATATCGTATCTTCTGAGCCACAGCTATGTGGATTTCGGCGTGGATGTTAAGGATGATGACAAGATCCTGATCCTTTCAACATGCACGAGCGATGAACTGGTCAGATATGTTCTGGCGGCAAGACTTATCAACGACTGACAGGAGGGTCACTCTGTGGAGAAACTTAAAAGGACATGGGCAGAGATCAATCTGGACAACCTGCGTTATAACTGCGAACAGCTCAAAGGCATGCTGAAGGACGGCGTAGCTCTTATGGCTGTCGTTAAGGCTGACGCCTACGGACACGGAGACGTGGAAGTGGCCAATGCTGTCTCGGAGTTTGCGGACTGGTTTGCCGTATCGAATCTCATGGAAGCTAAAAGGCTCCGCAAAGCCGGTATCACAAAGCCTGTGCTGATCCTCGGATACACGCCTGCGGAGAACTGCACGGACCTGTTCGAACTGAATATCACACAGACCCTGCTTGGTCCTGACTATGCGAAAGAACTCAGCGACGCCGCAGTCGAAGCTGGTATCACCGTGGACGTTCATGTGAAGGTCGACACGGGAATGACAAGGATCGGTTTCTGCGCCGCGGATGAAGAGTGCGTTGATCAGATAGAAAAAGCCGTGTACCTGCCCGGACTCAACGCTACGGGCATCTTTACGCATTTCGCCGTCGCGGATGAGGATTCCGCGGACTCGGAAGCATTTACACAGCTTCAACATGACCGTTTCTCGGATGTGATCTGGGAACTTCAGAAAAAGGGAATAGATTTCAACAGGGTCCACTGCTGCAATTCAGCAGCCATGATACTCATCCCTTCGTATCATCACACCATGGTGAGACCCGGAATCGTATTGTACGGGTGTTCTCCCAGCGGAAAGCCCATGCAGGAGATAGATCTGAAGCCTGTGATGACTCTCAAGACTACAGTTTCGCTGGTAAAGAATGTGCATCCGGGAGAGACCATCGGATACGGAAGGAAATATAAAGCTGTATCGGAGATGAGCGTCGCTACTGTAGCGATAGGATATGCGGACGGCTATCCCAGAGTCCTTTCCAACAGGGGATATGCATTTGTCAATGACAAGGTAGTGCCGATAGTCGGAAATATCTGCATGGATCAGATGATGCTGGACGTTACCGGAGTTGATGTCAGGGAAGGAGATCAGGTGATACTGTTCGGAGAGAACAGCCCGATCGGTGTCGACAATGTGGCAGCTCTTGCGGGAACTATCAGCTATGAGATCCTATGCGGTGTCTCAAGAAGAGTAGAGAGAGTCTACATCAGGGACGGCAAGGAGATCTCGGTAGTCGATTACACGACATGACAAACCGCTCTTGCCAATAAAAAGCAAAAATAGTACAATAAGCGGGCAATGAAGAAAAACTCATTACCCGGAGATACGGAGAGTTATCGAAGAGGTCATAACGAGGCGGTCTTGAAAACCGTTTGACGGCAACGTCACGTGGGTTCGAATCCCACACTCTCCGCCAGAATTGATAAACCTACCCCAATAACTTAGACATTTAGTACTATAGTTATTGAGGTAGGTTTTTTATTATGCAAGTATCAAGAGAACAAAAACTAGAGATCGTTCTGAAACATTTAGAGGATGGTATTACTCTTCGTGAGCGTAAACGTCAAACAATGATTTCATAGCAAAACCTCCTTCTCACATTCATTGTACAAAGGAGGTTTCGTTTCGTCGAATGTGCGATTTGTCGAATCGTAGGAAAAATGTGTTGACCTATGGGTGTAAACGTCAGAAAAATGTGTTGTTTCTACCCTAAAATATTCAGAAAAATGTGTTATACTATAGCCGGATACTTGAGAAGGGCGGTGATTTTTTGAAACGTAAGGCAATTGCGGATTTAGTCCGCTGGAAATCGAGTGAAGACCGCAAGCCGCTGGTCCTAAAAGGCGCACGACAGGTCGGCAAGACATGGCTGATGAAGGAGTTCGGAGAGAACTGCTACGATCACTATGTCTATTTCAACTTCGATGAAGAAGATGAGCTTAAATCCATTTTTGAGACCAACAAGAATCCGGGGCGTATTATTGAGCTCTTATCTATGATCTCCGGAGAAAAGATACTTCCTGGTGAAACGCTGATTATCTTCGACGAAATTCAGGAATGTCCTGAGGCGTTGAACGCTCTGAAATACTTTAAGGAGCAGGCAAACGAATACCACGTCATTGCTGCCGGAAGTCTTTTGGGTACACTTCTCGCAACCCCCAAATCCTACCCGGTGGGCATGGTAAATCTGCTTGACATATATCCGATGAGCTTCGATGAATTCCTGGATGCGACCGATCCGGCGCTCTTTTCCTATTACGACAGCATACAAAAAGAACAGCAGATCGAGGAAATCTTTCACAAGCGGTTGCTTGATGCCTATAATAATTACCTGATCATCGGCGGAATGCCGGAATGCATCGCCTCATGGATCAAGTACAAGGATCCTGCCCGCATTTCTCAAATTCAGAGAGAACTGATCGAAATCTACGAAAACGACTTTTCCAAGCACAACGGAAAAGTCAACAGTGGGCGTATCCTGATGGTGTTCCGCAGTATCGCCTCACAGCTTGCAAAGCCCAACGAGAAGTTCATGTACGGGGCTGTAAGAAAGGGCGGCAGGGCAAGAGACTTTGAAGAAGCAATCGAATGGCTTGTTTCAGCAGGGATGCTTAACCGTGTCTATAACGTTTCTAAGATGGAGCATCCGTTGGCAGCGTTTGACAAACTGGACCAGTTCAAACTGTTTGTCTTTGATACCGGACTTCTGAAAGCTATGGCAGGGATCGACAACAGCGCCATCCTCTTAAAAAGCGATTATCAGTTCAAAGGTCCGCTGACGGAAAACTATGTTTTGCAGCAGCTCCGTGGGCAGTTTGAGGTAGACCCTCGGTATTATTCCGACAAGAACAGCGAAATCGATTTTATCCTGCAATACGGAGCCGAGATCATCCCCGTGGAAGCGAAAGGTGGCGAAGATAAGTCTGCTCCCTCTTTCAAAAAGTATGTCTCAGATCATCGACCGGAGCATGCGCTTCGCTACTCAAAGCGAGGCTACAGAAAGGATGGGCTTATTACGAATCTGCCTTTGTATCTTGCGGGAAAAACAAGAGAAATGCTTTAATGAACAACTCCAACCCCTCACAGCGATTTCAGATATTATTGACCTCTCTCAGGTCATAAGGGGTCTCCTGATATACATAATAGTTTAGCCAGTTTGCGTATATGAGGCTCGCGTGGGATCTCCAGGTCATGTTGGGCAGTCTGGTATCGTCGTCATCAGGGTAGTAGTTGAGAGGAGGCTTTATCGGAAGGCCTGCATTCTTGTCCCTGAGATATTCTTTCTCAAGTGTGCCGCGGTCATATTCACTGTGCCCGAAGATAAATATCTGTCTGCCTTCCATCGCTGTAACGGCATAGACGCCTGCCTGGGGAGATGATGCCTCAATAGTAAGTGCAGGACATGCCTCTATGTCTTCCCTCAGAACGGTGGTATGTCTTGAATGTGGGGCCATGAACACGTCGTCCATTCCCCTGAACAGTCTGCTGTTTCTCACTTCTGAAGAGTGAGGGAACACGCCGAACAGCTTTTCAGGGAGAGGGTGCTTTCCTATCCCGTAGTGATAGTAGAGCGCTGCCTGGGCACCCCAGCAGATGTGAAAGGTGCTGAAGACATGTGTCTTCGTCCACTCCATAATGTCGCAGAGCTCGTCCCAGTATTCCACTTCTTCAAATTCAAGATGTTCCACAGGAGCTCCGGTTATCACCATTCCGTCAAAGTTCCTGTCCCGGATGTCATCTATCGTCCTGTAGAAATGAGACATGTGCTCGGCTGAGGTGTTCTTTGCGGTATGTGTAGCGGTCTGCAGGAGCTCTATCTCCACCTGAAGGGGGCTATTGCCCAGCATGCGAAGCAGCTGGGTCTCGGTCTCCACCTTGGTAGGCATCAGATTGAGAATCGCGATCTTGAGGGGACGGACTCTCTGGGTCGTCGCTCTGTCGAGATCCATCACGAAGATATTCTCGTTCGTGAGGGTCTCGAATGCGGGAAGATCTCTGGAGATCTTTATAGGCATATGGTTCAGGCCTCCCTTGCGGCTTCCAGAGCCTGTTTTATATCGGCGATGATGTCCTCGGCAGCTTCTATGCCGCAGGAGAACCTTACCTGATCGGGCTGTACACCGGCGGCTATGAGCTCTTCGTCGTTCATCTGTCTGTGTGTAGTGCTTGCAGGATGCAGGCAGCTGGTGCGTGAGTCGGCGACGTGTGTCTCCAGCATGGCGAGCTTGAGGTTCGACATGAAGACCTCAGCTGCTTTCCTTCCGCCCTTCACTCCAAAGCTAACGACTCCGCAGGAACCGTTCGGCATGTATTTTTTAGCACGTTCATAATATTTGTCTCCGGGGAGTCCGCAGTAACTGACCCAGGACACCATGTCACTGGAAGCGAGGAACTCAGCGACAGCCTGAGCATTCTCGCAGTGTCTCTTTACTCTAACGTGAAGACTCTCGAGCCCCAGATTGAGATAATAGGCATTCTGAGGAGCCTGAATGGAACCGAAGTCGCGCATGAGCTGTGAGGTGCACTTGGTGATGAAGGCGCCTTCCTTGCCGAACTTCTCTGCGTAGACGATGCCGTGATAGCTGGGATCGGGAGAGGTGAGACCGGGGAACTTGTCTGCATGTGCCATCCAGTCAAAATTTCCGGAGTCGACAATGGCTCCGCCGAGAGCACCGGCGTGACCGTCCATATATTTGGTGGTGCTGTGCGTGATTATGTCAGCTCCCCATTCAAAAGGCCTGCAGTTGATAGGGGTGGCGAATGTGTTATCGAGGATGAGAGGAACACTGTGGGCGTGCGCCGCTTTCGCGAAGCGCTCGATGTCGAGGACGACAAGAGCCGGATTGGAGATGGTCTCTCCGAAGACTGCCTTGGTGTTGGGACGGAAGGCAGCTTCCAGTTCCTCATCAGAGCATTCCGGTGACACGAAAGTGAACTCTATTCCCATCTTACGCATCGTATTCGCAAACAGGTTATAGGATCCGCCGTAGATAGCTGAGCAGGATACGACGTGATCTCCGCATTCAGCGATGTTGAATACCGAATAGAAGGTGGCTGCCTGTCCGGAAGAGGTCAGCATGGCTGCGGTGCCGCCTTCCAGTTTGCAGATCTTTTCTGCGACGAGGTCGTTGGTGGGGTTCTGCAGACGGCTGTAGAAATAGCCGCTGGCTTCAAGATCGAACAGCTTTCCCATATCCTCGGCGGATGTGTAGCGGAAAGTCGTGCTCTGGGTGATGGGGAGCTGTACCGGTTCGCCGTTACCGGGGATATAACCTCCCTGGACGCACAGTGTGTCGATGTTGTAGTTCATCTTCTTCTCTTTTTCCTTTCGCAAAAAAACGCGGTACCTCTTCGGCACCGCGGGGATTATGGACCTTTTCTGTTTCAGCAGTATCGATCCTCACATCACCTCAGTGCCCATGCGTCGCATGAGCATATACATCATCATTATGAGGATGCGGTTCTGAGAGATCATTGACCTTCCTCCGGAATACTGCTGACTCGTTTATTGTGCATTACCCGGGAAGCCTTTGTCAAGGAACGCGAAATAAAAAAGAGAGTCCCTTCCGGAACTCTCCAGGTATCTCTGATCAGTCATTTCTTCTGGATCTCTGTCCAGTTCAGCCTGTTCAGTGTCTCGTTGTCGGGAGCCGGTCCCGAGACGCCGTAGACGTCGCCGTACTGGTTCTGGTAGACATGGTCGGCAGTGACACTGACCTCGACGTCCTGCCCGTACGAGTTCGTGTAGGTGTCCACGCCTCTTATGGCTTCTGAGCGCGCCTGGGATATCCTGCTGTCGGAGGCCATCTTCCTGTTCCAGCTGTCCATGATGCCTGCGTGCATGGCTTCCGAGTTGGCTGCCAGTGTCTGGGCGAGACGCTGCTGGTTGGCGGCGAGAGAAGCGCGGGACTGCGCCAGCTGCGCCTGAAGCATCGCGTTCTGCGCCTGGATCTCCTGCTGCAGCTGCATCTTTCTGGCTTCCCGGGCCTGATAGAATCTCGCGCGGAGATTCGGCTCCATGTGGAAGGTGGAGACGAAATCGATGAAATCGGAGGTAGTCTCCTGCTCATACTGCGCTGGGGTTATGAGAAGGAACTTGTTCACCGCGCCCCAATCGATGGCGTCGCAGGGGGTGCCGTGCCCGAACTGTGTGGAGGACTTCGTCTTCTGCAGCCCCTTGAACAGGGTCCCCAGGGGACCGATCGCCGAAGCCGTGGTGTAGTATTCGACACCCTGATAGTCCATGCCGGCAAGAACGACGCTGTCTACTCCCGCGGCGGATGTGCCGGTATATCTTACCAGCACCGATTTGCATATGGTGTTGTTCGCGTAGGTCGGGGCTCCCTGTGCAGCCTCCATCTCGAAGGCGGCGTTGTACTCCGCCATCATGTTGTTGTAGACGGTGTCGCGGTTCTGCCCCATGTAGCTCGGAAGATCTGCCTGCGCCATGGGGGTGAGTTTCATCTGGGAGAGGGCCTCAGCGAACTGCTGCAGGTAGTCCTCGGGCTCGACGAAGTTCCTGAAGGAGGTAGTGACGACTCCGGGAAGTCCGCTGGCTGTCATCTTGAGGAGCTTGTTCTTGTAGGTGGTGTAGAACTCGTCGGTAAGGGCGTACATCGTGATGCCCCTGGGTATGTCCATCGCGTAGGTCGTGATGAAGAACGGGACCTTTTCCGACTGCATCTTGTCCACGAGGGCTCCGCCGATCATGTACTTGTCATCCGCGGCGGCCAGTGCGAGGGTGTTGCCCTGACGGTCATTGAAATTCTTGATCTCAGACATTTTCTTTCTCCTGATAGTTCAAAGTCCGCGCCGGAAAGCGCGGACTTATGCCTTGTTATCTGTTCAACTGTACTGTCTCTTGATCTTGTTCGTAGAGGTCTTCGGGAACGGCTCGCTGCGTACCGTGAGCTTGGAGACGTTCTTGTAGGACGGGAGAATAGAGAGTTTCTTCTGTATAGCCGCCATTACTTCTGAATCGTCGTGAGGCTCATTCAGATAGACTTCAGCCTCCAGAGATGTCTCATCGCCCTTGTCGTTCTTGAGACCTTTGACGAGGACTTCCTCCACGAAGGGGATTGACTGGATGTATCCTTCTATCTCTTCAGGATAGATGTTCTTTCCGTTACTGAGAACGATGATGTTCTTCTTCCTTCCGGTGATGACCAGACGTTCCTGCTTGTTGACATATCCGTAGTCTCCGGTGTAGAACCATCCGTCTTCCGTTAGGACTTCTGCGGTCTTTTCAGGCTGTTTGTAATAGCCCAACATGACGGTGTCGCCCTTGACGAGGATCTCGCCTATGCCTTCTTCGTTGGGCTGGTCGATCCTGATCTGGGTGCAGGGCAGGGCATAACCGACAGTATCATATGTAAGGGATTTCTCGTCATTGACCGAGACAAGAGGCGAGCATTCGGTAATGCCGTAACCGCCGATCAGGTTGATGCCTATATCGTCAAAGAATTTGCCGATCTCAGGTCTTATGGGGGCTCCGCCGCAGATTATCTTGACGAGCTTGCCGCCGAACACGTTGCGCAGCGTCTTGAACAGAACAGGACGCAGATCGATGCCGATCTTTCTCATGGATCTCGCCAGAAGCACAGCGCCGTTGAAGGATTTCTCCTTGCCCTGCTGCTTTATGTTCTTGAGGATACTGGAATACATGAATTCAGCAATGGCTGGAACGATGAATATCTGTGTCGGCTGATATTCCTGCAGATCCTTTACGATCCTCTTGAGAGAGTTGTTTATGCACAGCGTATTGGCTTCAAATATGCATCCCACGACGTCAAGAACACCTTCATAGGTGTGGTGATAAGGCAGGATGGAAAGACTCTTTCCGAAGATCTGTGTTACGTAAAGCGCGTTGACTATGACTGAAACGAGGTTGTGCTCGCTGAGCATGACGCCTTTGGCTATTCCGGTCGTGCCTGACGTGTAGACCATGAGCTTCAGATCATGCTCGTCAGAATGCATCGAGTCGTATTCGCTCCTGTCCAGAGAGGCGCCTTTTTCCAGGAGCTTCTTATAGGACTTGATCTTCTTGTCATCTTCCTCCACAGAGAAGCCGATGAAGCATTTGATGTTCTTGAGGTGCTTTATGTTATCCCTGACCCAGGATTCATATTTGTCAGAGAAGAACAGGACTTCAGCGTCGCTCTCAGTCAGAACATGGATCTTGTCGTCTGTGGGAAGGTCCTTGTCAACAGGAATGAATACGCCTGCTCCTTGGATGACGGATATGTAAGCGCAGATCCAGTCGAAGCTGTTCTCGCCGACGCAGGCGATGTGGGATCTTCCGTATCCCATGTCATTGAGGGCTGCACCGAGATTCTCAATGATGTCATAGAATTCACGGAAAGTGACGGAAGTGACCTCGTCTGAACGTCCTGCCTTGAACATATGGCTGATGTCGTCGCCGTGAGCGCTGACGGTGCTCTCTACCATCTCCCTTATTGATGAAGCCATCTTGGGGACATATCTGTATTTCTTACTCATATCTTTTTCCTTTTCAACAGGTCTTCCTTCTGATCATTCGTCATACACGTCTGTGTCGGCGATGTATTCTACGTCAAGAAGGGATTTGCAGTAAACTGCTGTGAGAACGGCGATCGTAAGCGCCGCGACGGCTACGCCGGATGAGACAGCAACGGCCACAGCGGTAGCGACTTTGTTGTCTTTGTTGTTTTCTCCGTTACGGAATGATCTTTTCACGGTTATCCGCTCCTTTCTGTAATGGGACTTAATTTTCTCATATTAGGCTGAAAAAGGCAAGTTCAGCGGTCTTATGGAGGGAGACAGAAAGCTGCAGAATGACATATAATTAAAGAAAAAAGATACAGGAGGGTTAATGATGGCTTTCACATACGGAAACGGAAAGACTGCGATGAGATTCGCAGAGACGGAATACGGAACAGTTCGGGGAACGGAGGGCAACAATCCGAAGTTTACCGTTTTCAAAGGCATTCCCTATGCAGCGCCGCCTGTCGGAGATCTCCGGTGGAGATTCCCTCAGCCTCATGAGAAGTGGGAAGGGGTCAGGGACTGTGTGGAATTCGGAAATGCCTGCTATCAGTTTATGGGAAGAAGCGACGATCTGAGAGACAGCGAAGACTGCCTTTACCTTAATGTATACACGCCGGCCTCACACCCGGGAGAGGATCTGCCTGTCCTGATGTTCATACCCGGCGGGGCTTTCATGGGAGGCGCGTCAAACCGCCCGCAGTATGACGGAGAAGGCTTCTGCAAGAGAGGCGTCGTCACGGTCATCATAAATTACCGTACAGGTCCTCTCGGCATGCTGGTGCACCGTGACATGGAGAAGGAGAATCCCTACGGCAGCGCGGGGAATATCTACTATCTGGACCAGATCTTCGCGCTGAAGTGGGTCAGGAACAATATCAGGAACTTCGGAGGGGATCCGGATAAGATCACGCTTATGGGACATTCTTCCGGTGCTGTCGCTGCTACCGCGCTTGCCTGTACTCCGCTTACCGAGGGAGATCTGGCCGGCTGCATCATAGAGAGCGCACCGGTGACTCATGATATGATGGACCCGAACGACGGACCCGAATCTTCACCGTTCTGGATGCCGAAAGAGGAGGCGTTCAGAAGAGGAGACATGTTTGCCGAGGCTGCAGGATGCAGTTCGCTCGACGAGCTCAGGAAGCTCTCCTGTGAGGAACTCGGGGAAGTGTACAGGAAGATGCCCGGATGGCTCTGCTTCTTCCGCGGAGTCATAGACGGATACGTGTTCCCGGAGGATCCCTGCGACATATACATCAGCGGCCGTCATCACGATATTCCTTATCTGGTCGGAGGCGCAGGAGACGAGGGAGCCATAGTGACGACATTTGCTCCAAGCGCCATACTCACCAGAGAGAAAGTCGCTGAGTACTCAAAGAAGTTCGGTGACAAGGCAGATGAGTTCGTAAAGTTCTGCGACAGGATAAGCGATAGCGATATCGCCGTGGCAATGACTGACAGCAATATCTACAGAGCAAGGATGTTCGCAGAGACGCAGCTTCACAATCACATGAAGCCGGCATTCCTGTACTGCAATATCAGACGGGCCCCCGGCGATTTCCAGGGAGCGTATCACGGGTTTGAACATTACTATGTGTTCCAGACTCTGGACCGTGACTGGAGACAGTATGCCGCGAGCGACTACGAGCTCTCCAACACGATGGCAGAGTACTGGGCCAACTTCGTAAAGAACGGAGATCCGAACGGCCCCGGACTGGCGGCTTGGACACCGTACACAGAAGAGGACAAGAGAACCATGATGTTCGATACCTCGCCCTGGATGGGAGAGAGGAGACTCCCGAAGTTCCAGCAGTACAAACTGGATTACTTCCTTGACAAGTACAAAGAAGGGTTCAGGAAAGAGTGAGGCACATTGCTATCGGAAGATGCCGGACTTATAATTTAATCATGGTAAAGCGTTCCCGGACTGCCGGGAAAATCATAAAAATACTAGAGAAGACAGGAGAAAGAATATGGCAAACGTAGCGCATGCATTCCTGGGACTTACAGGACAGGAGATCGACTGGCTGGAGATCCCGTGGGACGGTGAAGCTCCCGCACTGGATCAGGTCCGTCTGGAAGGACCCGCAGTATCAACAGAGCATATCGAATACCTCAAGGAGACCAGAGGTGTTGCCCCCGGAGACGTCAAGAGCGTCGAAGTAAGGGACGGAGTGCTCCACATCGAAGTAGTGCCCTCCACCAATAAAGCTGTCTGGACCCTCGTAGTGGGGGACGAAAAGATCGGCCAGAGCGAATTCGAAGTCAGGACCCGCACGATGGATGACAAGTTCGCCAAGGTGGTCGAGGGACGTCTCATGTACCGTCTCTATTCACCTGAGAACGCGACTGAGCCCCGCCCGATGATCCTCTTCCTGCACGGCGGCGGAAACGGCGGATATGAAGACGGAGAAGGCGCCAGGGACAACGAGAAGCAGCTCACTGCCGACTACGGCCCGGTCAACTTCGCGGAAGACTATCCGGACCTCTATGTCCTCGCCCCGATGTGCGTCGAGGAGCGCCGCGACTTTTCCAATATCAGCGCGCGCAGTCTGAACAACAGATTTGAGAACAGCGACTTCTCCAAGGACCCCAGATACGGCTGGTCAAGATATTATCTGGGACTCGTATGCGATCTCATCAGAAGGATGATCAGAGAAGGAAAGGTAGATCCCAAGAGGATCTATGTCACCGGAATGTCCATGGGCGGAGCCGGAACTGTCCGCGCGATGTCCGTAGGCTCCGACCTGTTCGCGGCAGCCGTACCGGTATGCCCGTCAATGACTCCCGAGACTTTCACGATCCTCAAGTCCATCAGACGTCCGATCTGGGTAACCTCCGCATACATCGACCATACCCTCTACCGTCATAAATATCTCGTAGACGCCGTCATGAACATGAGAGACAACGGCAATGACAACGCTCACCTGACTCTCTTCTCACCGGAAGACCTCGAGAAGTATGACGTTTCCATCACCCCCAGCCTGATGCAGCCCGAGAACTACGGAAAACTCTTCCGCCAGAACCACTGGAGCTGGGTGCCGACCTACAAGAACGAATACGGCATCATGTCCTGGCTGCTCAACCAGACAAAAGAAGACTGATCCTAAAAGCTGACAGTAAGATAAGCGCCGCAGGCTGACCTGCGGCGCTCTTTCTTTTGTGTATGGATCTCTTATTATAGATCAGCCCGGGATCCGTTCTCCCACAGCATCCCGATCATCTTTTCATTCTTAACCAGGCGCGGAGACCGGTGACTTCAGTCGTGGGAGGAGCGCGTGACTCCTTTCTTGTTTTTTGTATATTTCCTGTGTCTGAGACACTTTGATAACTGGTTTTTAATACGCCTCCCATTGTCCTAATTTAGGATTATTTACAGTGTTAGAATGTATCTGTAAGATACTCTCAAAAGGAGGTGTT
>JAFRAJ010000045.1 GCA_017405465.1 Oscillospiraceae bacterium | reverse complement strand
GTGTTTCATCTCAAATGAATAGATACCGGTTTCATGAACAAGAATCAGATCTATCTCTGTTTTCTTGTTCCCCTCAACCGGTATCTCACAGTTCATCAGTATCTTGCTCATACCTGGTATCTCACCGTATAGATGATTGAACACCAAGTACTCGCCGTAATAGCCTTTTCCTCGTTCATCCCATATGTTTTTCTGCTCCTGGATATCTACGCCAGAAGCTTCTTTATAAGCTTTCTCACTGTCGTTCATTATTTCTCCTGTCTTAGTCTCCTTCTTTCTTTTATTCCATCCACTCGATAGTTATCTTTTTGAATTCATCAATACTAGGAGCAACTATGGTCCGGATATAAATGGAAGAATATTAGTAATATGGATGCATGCCGACTATTTTAGATACTTAACTCACTTTGCTATCCGCATATAGAAATATCATCCAGAACATGTGAAAAACATTAGACCGCAGAAATTGCTTGTATATTCACTGGTCCTGGTGCAATCTTCCAATTGCTGCAGTACCTGCAGCTCTTCCCGATGTCCATGCCCAGTGAAGATTATAGCCTCCGCACTCTCCGTCCACATCCACTATCTCTCCGCAGAAATAGAGTCCCGGAACTTCCGGCGCCATAAGAGACGATCTTTCCAGCCCTTCTACTCCTCCAGTGCAGATCTGGGCGCTTTTGAAACCGCCTTTTCCTGTCACAGTGAAGCACAATGACTTAAGCATGGAAGCGGTCTGAGAGATCTCCTCCGGGCTCAGGGAACCTGCTTTTCTTTTATAAAGGTCCCTGCAGCACCTCTTGAGCACTGTCTCTCCGACTGCTTTGGGAACTATCCCAGAGAGCACTGCTGCTGCATCGCTGTCCGGCCTGGATGATATAGCATCTGCTATGAAATTCTCCAGTTCTCCCGCTGTCATCTCGGGACACATGTCCAGCGACAGTTTCTTCTGTGTCTTTCCGTCATAGAACCTTGAGAGATCCATCACACATATCCCGGATATATATCCGTCACCGAACTGCACCTCTCCTGTCCTGCTGACCCTGCCTTCTCTGTCATTCCCAAGACTGGCGACTGCTCTCACTCTGGTTCCTCTGAGCTGCGCCGGAAGATCCTTTACAGTCAGCTGCACAAGTGCGGGAGAGAACTCCTTTATCCGGATATTCATCCTCCTGAGACTTCCGAACAGATTCTGATTTTCATATCCGTGGACACCGGCCGGAGATCCGGCTGAGATTATAACTTCGGAAGATGTGAACCTTCTTCCGTCCGCAGTGTGAACGCTGAAAGACCCTGAAACGCTCTCGACTCTAGTGACCTCAGCTGAGCATACGATCTCTGCTCCGGCAGCAGACAGCGCGAACCGCAGTGCGTCCAGCACAGATGAAGCCTGGCCGCTCATGGGGTATACCCTGCCTTCTTCATCGGTCCTTGTCAGCAGCCCGAGACTTCGGAAGAATCCTATATCATCGCCGAAATCTCTAAGCACGCTCTTGTAGTGCATTGCTTCCCCGTTATAACAGGAAGGTATATCCATCTCGCTATTGGAGAGATTGCATCGCCCGTTACCGGTCACCAGTATCTTTTTACCTGGCCTGTCCGCTCTCTCCAGAAGCAGCACTTTAACAGCAGGATCCGTCCTGAGAGCAGCTATCGCTGCTGCCATTCCGGATGCTCCTGCTCCGACTATGATGATGTCAGCGTCTTTTGCCAATTCAGCGTCCCCCGATATAAGAACAAGACCGCACTGGTAATAGCCGGTACGGTCTTTTGATCACGTTATGTCCCCGCACTCAGTTCTTTTTCTTATTGCAGTATAGACTGCCGGGGCAGTTTGCACAAGGACCGCAGGAAGTTCCGGAGTTTCTGAGATGTCTCACTGCAGCAGCTGCTGCCGCAATGATCGATCCCGTCACAAGTATATCGATTATACTCATAGTAATATTCCTCCAATATTATACACAATGAAGGAAACTATCCATGCGATCACACACTGGGAGATAACGACTGTGAGAGTCTTGAGCCCGGAGTTCAGTTCCCTTCTGACAGCTGCGATAGCTGCAACACATGGCGTATAGAGAAGCGTGAACACAAGGAAACTCACTGCAGTCAGCGGACTGAACAGTGATCCGAGCACTGTTCCGAGGTTATCTATGCTGGTACCGAGAAGCACTGCAAGGGTACTGATGACAGATTCCTTTGCGGTGAATCCGGAGATGAGCGATGTGGCAACACGCCAGTCATTGAACCCGACAGGTCCGAATACAGGAGCTATGAATCTTCCTATGATAGCCAGCAGGCTGTCAGCCGAATCCACTACTACATTCAGTCTGGAGTCAAATGTCTGAAGGAACCAGATCACCATGGAGCCCAAGAATATGATGGTAAAGGCTCTCTCGATGAAGTCCTTCGCCTTCTCCCACAGCAGCAGGGCGACTGTCTTCGCGGAAGGAAGCCTGTAGTTGGGCAGCTCCATGACGAATGGCACGGGATTGCCTCTGAAAAGCGTGCTCTTGAAGAGCAGAGCCGCTAGTATGCCGACAACAATGCCGGTCACATATAATCCGATCATTACGAATGCCGCGTGCTTCGGGAAGAAGGCCGCGGAGAACACTGCGTAGATCGGTATCTTGGCGGAACAGCTCATGTACGGTGTCAGGAGGATGGTCATCTTCCTGTCTCTGTCGGATGAAAGCGTCCTGGTCGCCATGATGGCAGGCACCGAGCATCCGAAGCCCATGAGCATAGGCACGAAGCTCCTTCCGGAAAGGCCGATCTTCCTCAGCAGGCTGTCCATAACAAATGCTATCCTGGCCATATATCCTGTGTCTTCCAGTATTGAGAGGAAAAAGAACAGTGTGACCACTATAGGCAGGAAGCTCAGCACTGAGCCCACGCCGGCGAATATACCGTCTATAACGAGACTCTTTACGACAGGGTTGAGCCCGTATGCCTCAAGTCCTGCGGCTGCCGCCGCAGTCAGATTCTCAATACCGACAGCCATCAGGTCAGACAGCCTCTGACCTATAGCATTGAACGTAAGCCAGAATACAAGGAACATTACCAGGAAGAACACCGGCAGTGCGGTGTATTTTCCGGTAAGTACCTTGTCTATCGCTACGCTTCTTCTGTGCTCTTTGCTCTCATGACTCTTTATGACAGCTTCATCGACTGCGCCTTCTATGAAGTTGTATCTCATATCCGCCAGGGCTGCATTCCTGTCCAGGCCTGTGGAATCCTCCATCTCCACAACGATGTGTTCTATGAGTTCCTTCTCGTTCTGGTTGAGTCCGAGCTGCTCATCCATGTCACCATCGCCTTCTATCAGTCTGGTGACGCAGAACCTGTACGGAAGGCCAAGCATATCCGCGTGATCCTGGATCAGGTGGACTATGGCATGTATGCAGCGGTGTACCGCACTGGATGAATCGCAGAAATCGTATACTGACGGAAGCACCTTTCTCGAGGCGGTGTTATATACGGTCTCCATAAGTTCCGAAATGCCTTCTCCTTTGGCCGCTGCGATCGGAACCACGGGAACTCCGAGTATCTCGCTGAGCTTCTCAACGTCGATCGATCCGCCGTTCGCACGGACCTCATCCATCATATTGAGAGCTATGACCATAGGGACCTTGAGCTCCAGCAGCTGGAGAGACAGATAAAGGTTCCTCTCTATATTTGTCGCATCGACTATATTGACTATTCCGTCCGGATGTTCCTTGAGGATGAAATCGGTGGAGACTATCTCCTCCTGAGTATACGGTCTTATGGAATAAATCCCTGGGAGGTCGACGATCTCACAGTCCTTGTAACCCTTGACCATTCCGCTTTTTCTCTCAACCGTTACCCCGGGGAAGTTTCCCACATGCTGGTTCGATCCGGTCAGAGCGTTGAACAGTGTGGTCTTTCCGCTGTTCTGGTTTCCGGCAAGTGCTAGTATCATTCTTCTGCCTCCTCCGGTTCTATCTCTATCTTTGCGGCTTCCTCCAGTCTGAGCGTCAGCTCATAGCCCCTTATGAGTATCTGTATCGGATCTCCCAGAGGAGCGGCTTTCTGCATCTTCACTACTGTGTGCGGTATAAGTCCCATGTCCAGGAATCTGAGTCTGAGTGCTCCTTCCCCTCCGACAGTTGTTATCCTTCCGCTCTTTCCAATCTCAAGCTGATCCAGTGTCATAACAGTCATCTCCGATCTGACTCTTTAAAATGCGCTTCGTGTAAGTTAGCCGTGACTATCTCTTCCCAAATTATATATAACTTCTTTCTTTGCGGACAACTGTCTGAGGTCAACTTGATACGACTTTTCCGATATGTACAAAAAACCGGCGGATATGACCCGCCGATTTGCTCCGCTTCTGTTCAGAAAAGCTTCCTGAAAAGCGTTTCAGTTGTACCGTTCCCCGTCATCTTCTCACCGGCCGCCAAATATCCGTATCTCTCATACAGTCCCTTTTCTCCGCTTGTGAGGTATATTTCCCGGTATCCCATGCTGCGCGCATACTCTTCTGCAGTTTCTGTCAGTCTTTGGGAAAGACGGCAGCCTCTGTAGTCCTCTCCCACGAAGACGAATCCGATATAAGGCTTTATCTCCGGCTCTGCAGCGTCATTGAAGTCATATTCGGTGAAGGCGCAGAACCCAGCAGGGTCGGTGCCATCAAAAGCGGCTATCACTCTCTCCCAGTCCTGAAACCTTCCCTCTCTCATCATGCGGGCAAGATAAGGCCCCGCCCGCCATGAACAGTTGTCGGCATAGGAGATGACGTTTTCCCACAGCGGATCCTTATATTTAAGGACGTATATATCCATTTTGTCTCACTTTCAAAATTGGTTTATGATACTATTTATACATTGATTATACATTCATTACGAGGTATGCATCATGGACAGAAAGCGCAAAAGAACAGGTCTGCGCATATTCATCGGCATCATTCTCACATTGATCTTCGCCGCCGGAGGCGCTGCACTGTATGATATCTACGGCCCCGGCCTGGTAAGATACAATGTTTCTTTTGACAGCGCCGGCGGTGAGCCTGTTGACGATATAACAGTGAAGTGGCATCGTTCTGCAGAGCTGCCTGTGACTGAGAGGAAAGATTACACTTTCAAAGGCTGGACGCTCAACGGCGATCCCATTGCCTCTCCCGTAAGCCCCAAGGCTGATATCACGCTGACTGCTCAGTGGGAGCCGAACAGCTATACTGTTACCTTTGACTCGAACGGCGGACAGGATCCGCCTGCACTCACACTGCATACAGGAGATCCTCTGACCCTTCCCGCTTCTGCAGGAGAGATACCCGGACGCAGACTCAAGGGATGGACAGACAGCAGCGGGAATACCGTTTCAGACGGAACTGTACTGCCCTGTGAGGATATCACACTGACAGCACAGTGGGAACTCGATATAGAGGTCAGAGACGGCGTCACATATGTAAGCGGCATACTGATCGCCAACAAGACCTATCAGCTTCCCAGCAGCTACAATCCGGGAGGGCTCACAGACGAATGCTATGACGCTTTCAAGAAGATGCAGAACGCTGCCTCCGGTGACGGCATCGATCTCTGGATCGTCTCGGGATTCCGCTCATACAGTACCCAGGAATCCATCTACTGGAGATATGTGGGAAATGACGGTATGGCTGAAGCTGATACCTATTCAGCAAGGCCCGGACATTCCGAACATCAGACCGGTCTCGCCATGGACCTGAACTCGCTTGATGACAGTTTCGCAAATACTCCGGCCGGAAGATGGCTTGAGAAACACGGTCACGAGTACGGATTCATTATCAGATACCCCAGAGGCAAACAGGACATCACAGGATATATCTTCGAGCCGTGGCACGTCAGATATCTCGGAGTCGATATCGCCACCAAAGTGTATGAATCAGGGCTCACGCTGGAGGAATATCTCGGCATCGATTCCAAGTACCAGATAGCTTCCGCATACGAACAGTACGGAAGAAGCTGACGTCAGGATCGGAATACGCCTGAGCAGATCCTCAGCACGATCGATAATATGCGGCAGGGATAGTTTCCCTGCCGCTGTTTTTTCCTTCTGTACATACTGTTAGTATATTAAATTATATTCTATTAGTATTATTGGTGTATGGTGTTTCCAGTTTTTAACGAATATAATCAACTCAGAAAACAAAGGAGAGTGCTGAGATGCAGCTGACGCTTTCAGAAAACATACGTTCTTTCCGGAAACAGCGCAGGCTGACACAGGAACAGCTTGCCGAGGTCCTCGAAGTCACCCCCGGCGCTGTGCACAAATGGGAATCCGGTCTTTCCGTCCCGGGGCTTCCTATGATCGTAGAGCTTGCTGACTTTTTCGACATGTCAGTTGACGCGCTGCTGGGCTACAGATCGAGGAACAACAGCCTTGACGCGTTCGCTGAGCGTATCAGCACATTCCTGCGCACCAGTGACCCTGCTGCGATATCAGAAGCAGAAAAAGCCCTAAAAAAATACCCCAACTCATTTACCGTCACCTACGGATGTGCCCAGGTCTATTATGTGTTCGGAGTAGAAGATCACAGCAACGAATATCTCAGACGTGCGCTTGAACTCTTTGATCAGGCTCTTCTGCTCATCTCACAGAATACTGACCCGTATATCAGCGAGTATACGATCTACGGAACTATCGGTTCGATCCATGTGTTTATGGGAGAAGCAGAAAAAGGTATCGAGCTCATGAAAAAGCACAACACGAGCGGTCTGTTGGATCTCGATATCGGACTCTCGCTGGCGGTCCTTCTTGACCGGATTGAAGAATCTGTGCCGTTTCTCTCTGACGCAATGAGATCTCATGCGTTCGAGATGCTGAATGCTGTTATGGGGCTGGCTTTCGTATTCAGCCGCCGCGGTGACTTTGTATCCGAACAGAATATCACGGATTGGGCGATCGCATATTTCAGCGGACTGTGGGAGCCCGGTGCACAGGGCTACAATGACAAACTGAATGCAGTCCTGTATGCGATCAGATCACATGCTCTGATGCACAGAGGATATGCAGAAGAAGCACAGTCATCCCTGCTGACGGCAGCTGAGATGATGTATAGGTTCGACGCCGACCTCGACCACAGCGCTGACGGCATGCGTTTCGTGGAAAGCAGAGACGATATAAGCATACACGATTTTCTCGGCAGGACCGCAGAAAACAGCATCCGTTTTATCCTGGACCATCTTAAGGACAGTGAGTTCACATCACTTTGGGAAAAGACAATGGAAATACTTTCCGCCTCTTCAGAAACAGACAGGGAGGAACACGCATGAACAGAAAAGAGATCAGGGACCTGCGCCGTCCTTTCATCAGCGAGATGTTCCGCGGTAACAAGGCTAACCTTACCATGACACTGATCTCGACTTTTTGTACGGCAGCAGGAGAGCTCATCATCTCATGGCTCATCAAAGAGATCATTGATCTTATGTCCGGCACCTCTGCCTTCACTTTCAGGACACTTATGATTCTTGCTCTTTTCGGTATATCTACTCATGTGCTCGCTGCTGCACTTGAATATATCTATCTCTCAAGATTCCGTTCAAAGGCAATGAAGCAGTATCGCGGTTACGTATTCGGAAGACTTCTGGAAAAAGGCATACAGGCTTTCTCCGGAGAGAACAGCGCTCTGTATCTTTCCGCGCTCTCCAATGACGTCAATATCATAGAACGTGATTTCATCAATCCCTTCCAGAACACTATCGGTGTAGGGCTCACTTTCATCGGGGCACTGAGCCTCATGCTGTGGTACAGTCCTCTGCTCACGCTGGTCTCCATAGGATTCTCTCTGCTGCCTATCGCTGCAGCTGTCATTTTCGGGAACAAAGCTGCGGAAGCAGAGAAACATGCTTCCGATCAGAAAGAGCGTTATACAGGCATACTCAAGGACATACTCACCGGTTTTGCCGTGATCAAGAGCTCCAAAGCTGAGGTCAACATTGCCCGCATGCATGAGGAGAGCAATGAAGCCATCGCAGCTGCGACAAAAAGACGCACCGCGATCGGTTCGTTATCGACCTATACCTCAGGTATAGCAGGAGGTCTCCTTCAGTTCGGAGTGTTCTTCGTCGCAGCTGCCCTGGCTCTGTCCGGGAACGACATCACAGGCGGTACCGCGATAGTCTTCGTGCAGCTGCTGAACTACATACTGGGTCCGATAAATGCATTCCCTGCTTTCTATGCGGGCATGAGATCATCATTCAGTCTCATTGACAAACTGGCTGAAGCGCTGAACCGTAACATTCCGGACGAAGGCGATCTCATTGAGCCTGTTCTGAAGGACGGCATCTCCATACGTGATCTCTGCTTTGCATACGAAAAGGATAATACCGTTCTGAACGATGTCGACATGGAGCTGAAGGCAGGAGGCTGTTATGCACTGGTCGGAGGTTCCGGAAGCGGTAAATCAACCCTTCTGAATCTGCTTATGGCATCATCACGTGATTACAGCGGTGAGATACTTTACGACGGAAAGGAACTAAAGACTATCTCCCCAGGTTCCCTTTACGATCTTGTGTCCATAATCCAGCAGAACGTATTCGTGTTCAACAGTACGATCCGCGACAATATAACGATGTTCTCCGACTTCCCGGAGGAGGAAATCGACAGAGCTGTGCGGATGTCAGGACTCAGCACGCTGCTGAGTGAAAAGGGAGATGATTATCTCTGCGGAGAAAACGGCTCCGGTCTGTCCGGAGGAGAACGCCAGCGCATATCCATCGCGAGAGCTCTGCTCAGAAAGACTCCCGTTCTGTTCGTTGACGAAGCAACAGCTTCCCTTGATGCTGAGACCAGTTTCGAAGTTCTTGATGCCATCCTGGATCTTGACGGCTATACCCGGGTCATAGTCACTCATGATCTGGATGAGAACATCCTGAAGCGCTGCACAAAGCTCTTCACTCTGAGAAACGGTGCAGTTTCCGAACAGGGCACGTTCGATGATCTGCTGGGGAAGAAAGGCTATTTCTATTCACTGTTCACTGTTTCCCAGCAATAGCGGTACAATACAGATCTTATGTAAGGAAGGGCATGGCTTTTGGCCATGCCCTTCCGGTCATCTTAAGTTTTCGGATCAATCCGGGAACTCTTCCCCGAGCACTTCCTTGAACAAGGGTTTGATGCCTGTCCTGTCTGAGCCCACCTTGCAGTAGTTCTGACACATGTCATATCCGGGAAGCGTGTTTCCCTCAACGAATACAGGACCGTCCTCAGAGATCGCCACGTCCCATCCGACATACCTTACCTCAGGAACGACTTCTGCTGCTTCCAGCACCATTTTCTTTGCGTCACTGAATCTCGGTACCGCGAATCCGTTGAATATGGTCCCGGTCATGGGATGCTTTTCAGCGAGTGAGAAAGATTTCTCGTGATGTGCTTTTCCTCTGATGATCCCGTCATCATCCAGGATCGCATGATATCCGCCGCTGGAGACATTGTCCACCTCTGTCCCTCCGGCGCCTATACGGACGAGGGAGTACATGAGATGCGGCACTCCGTCCTTGAGTATGGTGGTCATCCTTATAGTGTTGATGCTGTCGGGACAGAGCCTGTTCATCTCATAGTGCTGTCTGATCGGTTCCTCAGTCAGCCACATATTCTTCCCGCAAAGCTCTGCATAAAGAGCGGGTATATCTGTGGAGGCATCAGTCTTTATCTTCTTGACGCCTTTTCCTCCTGAACCGTCCAGTTCCTTTGCGAAGAATACCGGGTGTTTTTTGACGAAAGCGGCGAATCCTTCTTCTCCTGATTCTCTCAGATCGAGCCATTCCCTACCGATATACTTGCTGAAAGTCTTGAGGAAGCTGATCTTATCCTCGAAGAGCATCCTCTTCTCGGAATCATCAAGTTTTCTGCACAGTTCCACGTTCTCGGCCATGGTCATGAATGTCCTGCGCTTCTTCCATGGAGTGTTGACGAATCCGAAGTTGTAGTAATCCAGATATCCCGTACCAAGGATCAGATAGCACAGTACCATGTCTATCAGGATGAACAGTCCCGGAACGTTCTTCTGGTTCTGCACTCCTTTTATGGTGTTGAAAAGCCTGGAGAAGCTGAGATCCTCAAAGCGTCTGATCCATATCCTGAATTTTCCCATCTGTTCTTCTCCCTTTTCTCAGTCCATCTCCACATCCAGAGCCTCGATACCCTTTACGACATCAGGTCTGCTGTCTCCGTGTTTGACCTGTGTCATAGTAGCGATCGATGCGAGGACGAAAAGGGCTGAATACGGGAACAGGGATTTATACCCGATATGATCTATCAGCCATCCGGAAGCGATGGGAGTGAACACCTGCGCTGCCATGGAGAAAGTATAGTAGTAGCCTGTGAACTTTCCTATATCGCTGCCTTTGCACATCTCGACCACCATCGGAAGAGAGTTCACGTTTATCGCCGCCCATGCAAGGCCGACGAGCGCGAACATAACGTACAGTGCAGGCGAAAACTCAGAAGTGAGCATAGTGACTATGAATCCGGAAGTAAAGCACAGGCACAGCAGCGTGCAGCCGGCGATTATAGTTTTCTTGCGTCCTATGCGGCTCGCGATCATTCCAATAGGTATGTAGGAAACTATCGCTCCGGCAGTGCCTATAGTAAGACATGTCGATGACTGTCCAAGAGCCATTCCCCACATCTCTGAAGCGTAGGTCGTGAACCATGTAGTCACAGCATTATAACCGATGAACCAGAGCGATATCGACACCAGAATGAACGCGAGACTGCGCTTGACATCTTTGGGAAGCACTTCCGCTCCGCTGCCGTCAGTCTCTGCAAGATCCTCTTCCGGATGTTCTTTTTCATACTCCAGAAGCTCATTGTGAAGCTTGTTCTCGTCTGTCGTGAAGAAAAGGATGAGGACAGAGACCACCATCAGCATTCCGACGATCAGGAAGAGGTTAGTGTAATCGACGTGAGCCAGTCCCTCTGTCCTGCTCTTTGAATAGAGCACACCGGCGATCACGAGATATATAGCTCCGCCGACTGCACCCATAAGATTGATCACTGCATTGGCTTTGCTCCTGAGCGGTTTCGGAGTCACGTCAGGCATGAGAGCTACTGCCGGGCTCCTGTATGTTCCCATGGATATAAGGAGCGCGCCGAGGCAGACTATGAACGTCACTATCTTGCCTTGCGCAGGTCTTACGAAATAACTGTTGTCCAGCATCGGAAGGAACTCCATCAATACCGCTGCCAGAGCCGTCCCTATCATAATGAAAGGCATCCTTCTGCCGAATCTGGTGCTGGTCTTGTCGGAGATCGATCCGAAAAGCGGCAGCAGGAACAGCGCACAGACGTTGTCCGCAGCCATGATCGCTCCGGACACCACGGAATCCAGTCCGAATGTCTTTTTGAGTATCAGCGGTATAACGTTGTCATACATCTGCCAGAAAGCACAGATGGACATGAACGCCAGCCCTATAAGGAACGTCCTCTTGTAATTCAGCTTCATAGGATTCCTCCTGATTCCTTTTTTCTTTTATTAATAATAAACTATTGCCTGCTCTTCTGGAAAGAGAAACCGACTTTCCGAAACACTTATATGCAGAGAAAAAGGAAGACCTCCGGAGTCTTCCTTTCTTAACTCATTTAAACTTTGACAGGAAAGATTTAGTCCTCTCCTGCTTCGGATCTCCGAAGATCTGGCTCGGAGGTCCTTCCTCGCATATGACTCCTTCGTCCATGTACACGACGTTGGTGCTGACTTCTCTGGCGAATGACATCTCATGTGTCACGACCAGCATGGTCATTCCGTCAGAGGCGAGGTTTCTCATTACTTCCAGCACCTCTCCGACCATCTCAGGGTCAAGAGCCGATGTCGGTTCGTCGAAGAGCATCACTTCCGGATCCATGACAAGAGCCCTTGCTATGGCTGCGCGCTGCTTCTGTCCTCCGGAGATCTGGGCAGGTCTCGCATTCATGAACGGGATCATTCCGACCTTTTCCAGGTACTTCAGAGCATTGGCTTCCGCTTCTGCTTTGTCTCTTTTCAAAACTGTGGTCTGTCCCACTATGCAGTTCTCGAGGACGGTCATGTTGTTGAAGAGGTTGAAACTCTGGAACACCATACCGACCTTCGCGCGGTATCTCGGAGCGTTGAATCCCTTTTCCATTATGTCCTGTCCGTGGAACAGGATCTGTCCGGAAGACGGATTCTCCAGCAGGTTTATGCATCTCAGCAGCGTGGTCTTCCCGCTTCCCGATGATCCGATGATGCTGGTGACATCGCCTTTCGAACATGTGAAATCGATGTCTTTAAGCACTTCATTGCTGCCGAACGATTTAGAAAGATGCTTGACTTCAAGTATCAGTTCTCCCATAACGTCACCTCAGCCCTTTCTTTCCGGACCATTGCCATTGCGGTAATGTTCTCCGTAATGGATCGTATGATTATAGTCGCCTGATCTTGCCAGATGATGATCGGCCCTGACCAGCTCATAACTTGACGATCCGTCCATCCTTCTCTCAGCCCATCTCAGTATGGCAGAGAAAAGAAGAGTGAGTATAAGATATCCGACCATCTCTATCGTTGCCGACGGGAAATAGGTGAATATCGCTCCGGACACCATCTTGTGTACAGAGAAGAAATCGGAGAATCCGATGATGAACATAACGGAAGTATCCTTTATGTTTACTATGAAGTTGTTGCCTATCTGGGGCATGATGTTCCTTGCTGCCTGCGGCAGCACGACCTTTATCATGGTCTGGAAATGCGTCATCCCTATCGCCAGAGCGCCTTCTGTCTGGCCGGGGTCCACCGAGAAGATACCTCCCCTCACCGACTCCGCCATATAGGCGCCGGTGTTGATGGAGACCACCAGGACAGACACAGTCCAGATGTTGGAGAACTGCACCTTGTTCATGGTGAAGTACGGCAGTCCGTAGAAGATGAACACTGCCTGCAGGATCATCGGCGTGCCGCGGAAGAACTCCACATAGATCCTGACCAGTACCTTTATGATGCGCAGCAGGACCTTCTTCCAGGCCGGATCGTTCTCTCTTATCGGCACTGCGTCGATCACTCCGCAGATGAACCCGATGACACATCCGATAATAGTGGCTGTCGTGGACAGGACCAGAGTATTGAATATTCCGTTGAGATAGACCTTGCCGTATTTGGAGAATATATAGAGTATATCCTCCCAAAGCTGTACAAAACGGGTAATTATCATATCTGCCTCTCAGATCAGTCCTCGTCGCTCATAGGCTGGACCTTGATGGCTTCTCTCATCAGTGCGTTATAGTCTTCTGCTGTCTTACCCTGGAGATAAGCGTCGATCTTCTCCTTGAGGAAGGTGTTGCCCTTCTGCACGGAGATACCGAGGTTGACTTCCTCTTCCGGTACGTCAAAATCGTCGTCGGACTTCGTGAAATCAAGGATCACCATATCGGGATAAGCGATTACGGCACCTTCCGCGATCGGGATATCTGTCACTACGAAATCTACCTGGCCGGTCTCAAGTGCCATCAGCATGGCAGGAGATGTTTCTGCGGGCATCTTTATATCTGCACCGGTGACCTGAGGCAGGCAGGAATCGTACCATGTCGTTCCGGACTGGCTGGTGCAGGTCGCTCCTGCAAGATCCTTAAGTCCTTTTGCATTTGCATACGGGCTGTTCTTAAGGGTCAGCGCCACGACGTTGGCATACATATACGGGATAGAGAAATCTATCTGTTTAAGACGTTCAGAGGTCATGGACTGGGCTGCGATTATCGCATCGACACTGCCTGCCATGAGAGCGGGGATGAGGGAATCCCAGTCAAGCTGGACGACTTCCAGTTTCCATCCGTTCTTCTCGCAGATGGCTTTTGCCATCATGACATCGTATCCGTTTGCGTAAAGAGCGCTGCCCTTGATCGGAACGGCCCCGTTGGAATCATCTGTCTGTGCCCAGTTGTAAGGCGCGTTTGCGCATTCCATGGCGACTGTCAGGACTCCGTCTGCCACTCCGGTGGTATCTATCTCCTCTTCCTCTTTCTTCCCGCATGAGCATAGGCTCAGCATGATCACACAGAGGAGAAGCGCCGCGAGGATCTTCTTTACAATATTCTTCATGATAAAAAGACTCCTTATTTGAATGTTTTTTTCATGGTTTTGAAAATATATCCTCCATTATAGCCTCATACAACCATGTGATGGCGTTTGTTCATTATTTTCGTATGGAAGCACAAAAAGAGGCGGTCTCCGCGACCGCCTCTTGGCAGTTTAATGTATCAATTTGTTAAAAATACACGCGTTTTCCGCCGAGCCATGTTTCTGCGATCTTTACAGAAGCGAGTTCCTCCGCAGGGGTCTCCAAAGGATCCCTGTCAAGAACAGTGAAATCAGCAAGCATCCCAGGTTCTATCTTCCCCTTGATATCCTCTTCGAATGAGGCATATGCAGACGCTGATGTAAAGCTGTCCAGAGCCTGTTTCACCGTAAACGCCTGATCAGGAAGATAGGGACCTGTACCGTCCATAGAAGTTCTGGTTACTGCGCACTGTATTCCTCTCATGACATCCGGTTCCTCCACCGGACAGTCGGATCCGTTGGACACGTTCACTCCCTTTTCGATCAGTGTTTTCCAGCTGTAGCTGGATCCCCTGGCCGTCTCCGGGATCAGCTGCTCCACGATATGGTTGTCGTAGTCCAGGAATATTGACTGTGCATAGACCAGCAGTTTCTGATCAGCGATCCTGTCCAGCTGTTCAGGCCTGCTGACCTGGCAGTGCACTATGCCATCCCTTCTGTCACCGGGTATCTCGTCGTGGACTTTTTTCAGAGAATCCAGGATCAGATCCAGACATCCGTCGCCGATGGCATGTATGACAGATCCGCGTCCCTCAGCTGCTGCCATCGCGATCATGTCATGCATCTCTTCCGGAGTGTAGATCAGAATGCCGCTGCCGTCCGTTCCGGGATACGGCTCCGACAGTTTTGCAGTCCTGCTTCCGAGAGATCCGTCCCCCAGCATTTTAAGAGGTCCGGTATGGAACATTGCATCCCCGGCATCTGCGAATCCGCCGCTGCGGATGAAGTCCGCGAGTCACTCTCTGCCTCCGAGATTGCACTGTTCGGTAACTCTGACAGTGAGCTCACCATTCCTGGCCAGTTCCCTGTAGATATCATTGATCATCTCGGGAGCAACTCCGGAGAACACTCCGTAGTCGTCTGTCTGCACACTGGTGAGTCCGAAACTGTTGGCCTTACGGGATGCGGCGATTATCATCTCTCTTATCTCATCTCTTCCGGGAGGCGCTGCGGCGGCAGAGGCGATGCCGACCGCATTCTCATAGAGCCTTCCGTCAGGGAATCCGTTCTGCCTGCCGATGGCGCCGCCGTCAGGGTCCGGAGTATCCGCGTCTATCCCGGCTGCTTTTAGCGCAGCTGAATTGAGGACACAGCAATGCCCGCATGCCCTCGTGATCATCACGGGGATATCCTTTGATACCTCGTCAAGATCCCATCTGTCAGGCATCCTGTCAGTGTCAGTGAAATAATCCTGATTCCATCCTCTGCCTCTGAGCCAGCCTCCGTCCTGCACCGGATGTTCCTTCAGGAAGTCCTTGAGGTATTCCTTGAGACCGCTGAGGCTGGAAGTGTGCTCAGCCAGCATGGCCCCCGTGAGAACTCTTCCGTAGTTGAGCAGGTGCATGTGCGAATCGTTGAATCCGGCGCAGACGAATCTTCCCTCAAGGTCGATCCTCTCGTCTTCTCCGCCGGGTTCGCAGAACCTGCCGTCCTCCACCGCAAAGCTGTCCTTAAGTGGTAGCGTTCCGGTGTATACTTTTCCGTTAAAAAACAAAGTCTTCATATGATGTTTTCTGCCCTGTAATTGTCCAGCGCATACCTGAATGCCCCGCTGAGGAACTTCCTCGCCTCTCTTGCAGGCTTAGTGGCATACGCTATCATGTCGAACCCGTGGAAACAGCCTTCAAACTGACGGAAAGCGACCTGTATACCTGCTTTCCTCAGTTTCTCCACATACTGAGCTGTCTCGTCCCGGAAGGGATCTATGGTCCCCACAAAGGTGCATGCAGGCGGCATCCCGCTGAGGTCTTCAGCCCGCGCAGGAGCAGCATAATACGGGACGTCTCTTTCCCTGTCATATCCCGCCAGATAGAGATCCCAGCCCGCCCTGTTGGATCTTGTATTCCAAACAGGCGCGTCATTGTTCCTGGATGAATCTGTCTCCCTGTCGTCCAGCATGGGATAAAGAGGCATCTGAAAAGCTATTTTGACTATGCCTTCATCCCTGGCTCTGAGACACACCGCTGCGGTGAGCCCTCCTCCGGCGCTGTCTCCGCCGACGAAGATCCTGCCGGTATCTATACCCAGTTCCTCTGCGTTTTCCAGCATCCAGTAAAGAGCAAGACAGCAGTCTCCAAGCGCAGCGGGGTACGGCGCTTCCGTGGACAGTATATAGTCCGGAAGCACTGCGACGCACTCTCCCTCGGTGCAGAACATGTCGACGAAAAGATGATCCTGCTCCGGGACTCCCGTAGCGTATCCTCCCCCGTGGATCCAGAGCAGTCCGGCCGCACCCGGTTTCCTCTTCTCCTTGTCGCTAGCTCTGCAGACAAGGATCCTGAGCTCAGATCCGTCTCCTCTGGTGATGAATCTTTCCTCAGCCTCGGTATGTATCGGGACCCATTTGCCTTTTATCAGTCTTTCTTCCGCGGCATTTGTTTTCCGGAACAGCTCCTCGGTCTGATACGGAGTGATCCTGCGGAACGTAGTCCCTATCCTTCTGACGCTCTCTTCGATATCAGAATCCTTGATGCGATACTCTTCTGCCAAATCTGTTTCTCCGGTCCGATTTATTTATTTCTTCTTTATAAATAATACCATGGCTGCACATCATGTGACTCGCCGTGACAAAAAAGACTGCGCAATATGCCGGGCATACAGCGCAGTACATTTTGTTTCAGTTTATTGATTTCGTTATTCTTCTTTGGGAAGCATCCTGTTGAGGAACTCTCTGGTACGCGGCACCTTGGGATTCCCGAAGATGACTTCCGGAGTGTCGTCCTCGACGACCTCTCCGCTCTCCATAAAGATGACCCTGTTGGAGATATCTCTTGCAAAATTCATCTCATGTGTCACGACCAGCATAGTGAGTCCGCTGGCAGCGAGATTCTTCATGACGTCCAGGACTTCCCCTATGAGCTCGGGATCCAGCGCCGATGTGGGCTCGTCAAAAAGGATGGCTTCCGGATCCATGGACAGAGCTCTCGCGATGGCAGCACGTTGTTTCTGTCCGCCTGAGATCTGTGACGGCTTAGCATTGCGGTACTGCACCATCCCCACTTTTCTCAGATAATCCTTGGCTATCTTCTCTGCTTCCTCTCTGCTGCGTTTCAGCACCTTCATCTGAGGCACGACGCAGTTCTCGAGAACTGTCAGATTGTTGAACAGGTTGAAGCTCTGAAAGACCATGCCGACCTTTGCGCGGTAGTGTGCCAGATCGAAATGTCCGGAGAGTATGTCCGTCCCGTGATAATAGATATTGCCGGAAGTCGGCTGTTCAAGAAGGTTGATGCAGCGAAGCAGCGTGCTCTTCCCGGTGCCGCTGACACCGATGATACTGATCACTTCTCCCGGCTGTACGCTGAAATTGATGTCTTTAAGCACTTCGTTCGTACCGAACTTTTTGCTGAGATGCTCGACTCTTATGATAGGATCAGCCATCGTTCTCATCCTCCTCCTCTTTCAGGACCTCGTACTCAGACGGTCCGTCCATCTTCTTTTCGATATGCTTGAGGATCCGGGAGAGCGTAGATGTCATTATCAGATACATGACTGCGACGATGGTGTATACCTCGAAGTATTTCAGGTATGTTCCGGACGCCGATTTTCCGACGAAATACAGTTCCGATACTGCGATGACGTTCAGGACCGATGTGTCCTTGACATTGACAACGAATTCGTTGCCCACGGAAGGAAGGACATTCCTTATTGCCTGAGGCAGTATCACGCTGCTCATGGTCTGCCAGTGAGTCATACCGAGGGAGACTGCAGCTTCAGTCTGACCCTTGTCCACGGAGATTATGCCTGAGCGCATTATCTCAGCCATGTATGCTCCGGTGTTGCTTCCGACGATCACCATCGAAGCAACTATCAGAGGCAGTCTCAGGGAAGCGAACTTCATGAGACCGTAATAGATGACCATTGCCTGGACCATAAGAGGCGTACCCCTGAACACTTCTATGTATGCGACAAGGAATGCTTTGACGACCTTGAGGACCCAGTATCTCACTTTCTTGGTCTTTGGAGGATCAGGTATGGTGCGCACTATTGCGACCAGTAGTCCGACGATGAATCCTATGGATGTTCCAAGGAATGAGAGATACAGAGACGTCCATGCTCCTTTCAGCAGCAACGGCCAGTAGCTCTTCCACAGGAACGGAATCCATTCCCAGAATGTTTTCGGCATTTGGGGATCACCTTTCTGTTATTTTGTTTTTTTCAGCTGTTGGGCTGGGTGAGGACTGCCTTCTCCATGAGTTTGAGGCGTTCTTCCTCAGATATCTTTGCCAGGACTTCCTTATTGATGAAGTCAACGAGATCGCTGCCCTTGCGGCATCCTATGGCGTTTACAGCGTCGCTCTCGTCAACTGTGAATCCCTTTCCCTTCTCGAACGTAACATACATGAGATCCGGGTTGGAGTTCACTACGCTCATTCCGACAGAGACTTCATCAACGAATCCGTCGACCTCTCCGCTCTCGACAGCGACCACCATCCTGGGGGTGTTGTCATAACGGTCGTCATTGGTAACGCCGGGGATCTGATCGATGAGCTCGCCGAACGCGTTGTTGTGCTGGTGGGTGATGAGAGCTCCGGAGAAATCCTCAAGAGATTTCGCTGTTGCATACTTGCTGTCCTTGCGGACGATGATGCACTTGTCGCCGATGTAATAAGGATCCGTGAAGTCCACTGTCACCTGACGTTCAGGCGTGGGTGACATTCCCGCGATGATAAGGTCTATGGTGCCTGCTTCAAGAGCAAGGGTCAGGCCTTCCCACTCCAGTTTCACTACCTCGACCTTGACTCCGAGAGCTTCTGCCACCAGACGGCTGAAATAAACGTCGTATCCGTCAGCGTAACCGCCGCTCTGGATCTTTTCGGATGTATCGGTGGCGCTGGTAGCCATCCAGTTGAAGGGAGCATAGTCGCATTCCATTCCGATGCGGATGACTCCGGCTTTCTTGATGGCGGCGATATCGCCTTCATCTTCCTGCTTCTTGCCGCAGGAAACGAGGCTCAGAGCCATCAGACAGATAAGCATAATACTGATGATCTTCTTCATGATTGATATCCTTTATACTGTTGTTGTCAGCCTTCGGATCCTTTTCTGATCCCGGCTTTCCCGACATGACGCTATCCGGCAGGATACTGTCAGATTACATGATATTATATACTTTAAACTATGCTCTTTCAATTTGAACAAGGGCTCTGATACTGTTCCGCTACATCCAAAGCACGGCTCTCTCTACAGAAAACCGCAATTATGTTATAATCTTGAGCATATTTATGATTGCTGGTGTAAAAATGATCAAAGCAGACCTTCACACACATACTGTCAGAAGCGACGGAAACAGTTCAGCTGAACAGGCTGTTCTGCAGGCAGCTGAAAAAGGTGTGAGCGTCCTCGGCTTTTCGGATCACTGTTATACTCCGTGGTATGACTGGGGCTCTCTTGGCAAAGACCTCAGTACCTATATAGAAGAGAATACCTCTCTGGCCGACAGATTTGCCGGCATCATCGAGATCGTATGCGGCATCGAGAACGAGTTCGACTGCTGGCAGGAAGACAGCCGTCTGCAGTACAGGATAGGTTCACGCCACAGCATAGGATTTCCTGACGGCCGGATACTCATAGATGAATCTCCGGTCTTTCTGGAAGAAGGTCTTTCAAAATGGTACGGCGGCAGCGGTATGGCTCTGGTCAGGGATTACTACCGTCATATAGCGGAAGATGTCCCGAAGTTCGCTCCGGATATCATCGGTCATTTCGATCTCGTGAGGAAATTCAACCTTTCCGGAAGGTATTTTGATGAGAACTGCTCCGCTTACAGAAAAGCGGCTCTGGAAGCTGCTGAAGCCGCCGGAGACTCGGGAGCGATCTTCGAGGTCAGCACAGTCAACCTGAACAGGAAAAGACGCCATATCCTTTTCCCTGCTGATTTCATCCTGAAGTTCATACTTGAAAAAGGCTATCAGGTAACGCTCAGTTCCGACGCCCATGACCCCTCGCACATCTGCGGTCATTTCGGATACGCGTCATCCCATCTTGCGGATCTGGGATTCCGCAGCATCATGGTCTGGAAGAACGGTTCTTTCAACGACGTTTCACTTACAGACTGAACGGACACAGTTTATACTGCGCATCCATGCGCTAAATAATACGTATTTATAATTGGAGGAAACAATGAAAAAGCTTATCGCTCTCCTGCTCATCCTCATGCTCGCATTTTCACTTGCAGCCTGCGGAAAAAAGCAGGAAGAAGAGACTCCCATGACCGATATGGAGACCATAAAGGCCTCTGGCAAGCTCCGCGTCGGCATGGAATGCGATTATGCCCCTTTCAACTGGATGGTCACCAATCCCACCGATACTTCCGAGAAGATCCAGAGCGGCGGTTACGCTGACGGATATGATGTCTATTTCAGCCGTATGATCGCCGATGAACTCGGTGTCGAAGTAGAAGTCGTCAAACTCGAGTGGAACGGACTCACCCTTGCTCTTGAAGCCGGCACGATCGACCTCATCATCGCAGGCATGTCCCCCACAGAAGAGAGAAAGCAGACCGTTGATTTTACTGACGCATACTACAGAGGCAAGAAGGTCATCGTCGTCCGCAAGGACAGCAAGTTCCTCGGCGCTGAATCCCTTGATGATCTTGACGGCATCACACTCAGTGCGCAGCTCAACTCACTGCACTATGACCTTATAGATCAGGTCCCCGGTGCTGTAAAGGGCATGCCCTATGAGAACAGCCCTGCCAAGATCCTCGCAGTCCAGAGCGGAGTCCTTGACGGATTCGTAGAAGACATAGACGTCGCAAAAGCCGTCTGTGAGACGAATGACGACCTTACCTATATCACTTTTGAAGAAGGAAAAGGATTCTCTGTCGACGAGACCAAGCTCACGAATGCTATCGGATGCCGCAAGGGAAGCGACATGGTCGCCTTCATCAACGGTATCCTCGCTAAAGTATCCGTAGAGGAACGCGAAGCCCTTATGGACAAGGCACGCAGATCACAGCCTGTAATGGCAGAAGAAGACTGATCATAGATATTCTCTGACAAGAGACCCGGCATACTGCCGGGTCTCTTTTCGTCTTATTGCACAGGATACGCCGCCGTCTTTGATTAATATTGCTGAATTTAGGCAGTTCAGCGCTAATATTCTGTTGACAATGCCTTATAATCTGTTAGAATCATACCGTAAACGATTACGGTATCGTTCACGTAAATCATTCAAGAGGACTGAGATGGCGACAATAAAGGATATAGCCCGCATATCAGGCTACAGCATCGGAACAGTATCCAGAGTGCTGAACAATAAAGCCGATGTCAGTGAAAAGGCACGTTCCGTCATAGAGTCAGTCATCCGTGAACAGAACTACCAGCCCAACGACAACGCTAAAAGACTGAAGCAGCCGGCCCCTTCCGGAATATATGTGATAGTAAGGGGAATGAAGAATGTTTTTCTTGTCTCAATACTGGAAGAGATACTCTTCCGTATGAGAGAACACAAAGAGAACGTATCCGTTCAGTTCCTGAACGAGACAGAAGACGAGATCGAAGCTGCTATGCAGATAACTGCAGCATACCGCCCAAAGGGAATAATGTTTCTGGGCGGCAGCACAGAGACTTTCCGCGGGAGCTTCAGGGACATCAGCGTACCTTGCGTTCTTATAACCGCTGATGCCTCCGCTGTAGGACACCCCGACCTCTCCAGCTTCACCACTGACGACCGTGCCGCAGCAGAAGTCGCTGTAACGAAACTTATAGAAGCAGGCCATACACGAATCGGCATCCTCGGAGGCTATCCGGTGTCATATCCTGACGACAACAGCACGCTCAGGCTGCAGGGAGCGCTGGATGCCATGAGTAAAGCATCCGTAAGTTTTTCAGAGGATAAGTATTACGAGCCCTGTGCATATTCCATGCAGGCAGGATATGAAGCGGCGGGCATACTTCTCGACAGGTGTCCCGATATCACGGGCATATTCGCAGTCAGCGACACAGTCGCTTTCGGAGCCATGAGACAGATAAGCGACAGAGGTCTTTCCGTGCCGGACGATATCTCAGTAGTGGGATTCGACGGTATCGAGAACGGGATGTATTCGGTGCCGCGGCTCTCTACGATACGGCAGGACATCTCGGAACTTGCCGCAAGGAGCGTGGATGACCTTCTACTGCGCATCAGTTACGGAAGGCCTGCAGCTCATTCCGTCATACCATTCTCGTATCTTGAGGGTGAGAGCGTCTCCTCTCCCCGTTTGTCATAACGATCTTAAGCAAAGGAAGAAAGAACCATGGCAACAGTAACACTCAAACATGTTCAGAAGATCTATCCCAGCACAGAAAACGAGACCAAGCCTAAAAGAAGAAGGAAAAGAGACGCCGATGAACCTGCTGAGCCCAAGAAGAATCAGCTCAAGGTCACAGAAGAAGGCGTAGTTGCTGTAGACGATTTCAATCTGGAGATCAAAGACAAGGAATTCGTCGTACTGGTCGGTCCTTCCGGCTGCGGAAAATCCACTACGCTGAGGATGATCGCAGGTCTTGAGGACATAACACGCGGAGAACTGTACATCGGAGACCGCCTGGTCAACGATGTTTCGCCCAGAGACAGGGATATCGCCATGGTCTTCCAGAACTATGCACTGTATCCGCACATGTCAGTCAGGCAGAACCTTGAGTATCCCCTGAAACTGAGGAAGACACCCAAGGAGGAGATGGACAGGAGAGTCGAGGAAGCTGCGGAGATCCTAGGTATCACCCAGTATCTCAACAGAAAGCCGAGAAACCTCTCCGGCGGACAGAGACAGCGTGTCGCAATAGGACGTGCGATAGTCAGGGAGCCTCAGGTGCTGCTCATGGATGAGCCTCTCTCCAACCTGGACGCCAAGCTGCGTAACCAGATGAGAGCCGAGATCATAAAACTGCGCAGCCGCATCAATACCACATTCGTCTACGTTACTCACGACCAGACGGAAGCGATGACTCTGGGCGACAGGATAGTGATCATGAAGGACGGTGAAGTCCAGCAGATCGGCACTCCTCAGGAGGTGTTCAATAAACCGGTGAACACTTTCGTTGCGACCTTCATCGGAACTCCCCAGATGAACATGTTCAGCGGAAAACTGGTCAAGAACGAAGCCGGAAAATATGCTGTCAGAGTCAAGGACGCCGAGATAGAGCTCTCTGAAGACAAGCAGAAGAACCTGTCCGACAGAAACACAGCTGAGCAGGATGTGACCGTGGGCATCAGGCCTGAACACATCACTCTCGACGGTGCGGAAGGCACTGTGGTCACAGGAACTGTGGATGTCAGCGAGATGATGGGAAGCTCCATACATCTGCATGTAGCTTCAGAAGGCACCGACTGCATCATAATCGTACCTACCCTGGATCTAGGAGAGAGAGATCTCTCAGCAGGGACTGAAGTGGGATTCACCTTCGCTCCCAACGCCATACATGTATTTGACACCGAGACCGGAAACAATCTCGAATACGTCTGATAAGTTTATAACCGGGAATTCCCGGTAAAAATAAAAACAACACAAACCTTAGGGGGAAAACAAATGAAATCCAAAAAATTCTTTGCCCTTCTTCTCACAGTCCTGATGCTCATGACGATGCTCGCAGGCTGCGGCAAGAAGGAAGAGGAACCTGAGAAGACCGCAGTCACCGTTACAGTGTGGGGTCCTCAGGAAGACCAGTCCGACGATAACGGAAAGTGGCTCCAGACCGAGTGCGAGAAATTCGCCGCGGAGCATCCTGAATGGGAGATCACTTTCAAATACGGCGTATGCTCGGAAGGTGACGCCAAGACCAACGTGACCACCGACCCCAGCGCAGCCGCGGACGTCTATATGTTCGCCAACGACCAGATCCCGGATCTGGTAAAGGCAAATGCCATCGCAAAGCTCGGCGGAAGCACAGTCGACGCCATCAAAGCGAACAACAGCGCCACATCCTACAACACTGTCGTTTATGAAGGCTCCTTCTACGGCGTGCCCTTTACAGGCAACACATGGTTCATGTTCTATGACAAGAGCGCCTTCACAGAAGAAGATGCCAAGTCCCTCGACGCCATGCTCGCCAAGGCTCCTGTAGCCTTCCCGCTCACCAACTCCTGGTACCTCGCTTCCTTCTATGTAGCCAACGGCTGCACTCTCTTCGGAGCTGACGGAACGAACAACGCAGCAGGCATCGATTTCAGCGGCGACAAGGCTGTTGAAGTGACCAATTACCTCGTAGATCTTGCTGCCAACCCCAACTTCCGTAACGGAGATGTGGGAAGTGCCGCTGACGCAAAAGCGTTCTTCTCCGGCACCTGGGACTATCAGAAGGCTGTTGACGCTTACGGCGACAACCTCGGCATCCGTCCCGCTCCCTCCATCGACCTCGGCGGTTCTCTCAAGCAGATGAAGTCCTTCGCAGGCACCAAAGCCATAGGCGTCAACCCCGCGACCGCTCTCTATAAAGAGCATCCGGAGATCTGCGTAGCTCTGGCTCTCTACCTCGGAAGCACATCTGCCCAGAAAGATCACTATGATCTGCGCAACACCATCCCCACCGACCTCGGCGTAAAGGTCAACAATGACGCTCTCGCCCAGGCTCAGATGGATACCATGGACTGGGCTTCCATCGTTCAGCCCGTCGTGGCCGACATGGGTCTGTACTGGGGTCCTGCACAGTCAATGGGTGAAGAGATCGTTGCCAAGACAGTCACTCACGACAATGCTGCAGAAAAGACCGAAGCCATGAACAAAGCCATGAACGAGGCAGCAGTTCAGTAAACCTGACACTTAAGGTTTGAACAAAGAAGGGGACCGGATCACGGTCCGGTCCCCTTTCACAGCAACATCGGTCTGCATATCTGTTATTTTGGAGAATGAGATCATGGAAGAAAGACGCATCAGCACAGCCGGCGCCATAAAGAACGGAGATCTTCTGACAAGACTCTCCATGATTGTTATGGGCTTAGGCATTGCAGCCCGCGGACAGCTGGTCAAGGGTCTGCTGATCCTGATACTGGAGATAGCGTTCATCGTCTATATGGCCGGTACAGGAATACACAGGCTTGCCATGCTCCCTAGCCTCGGTACAGTGGAACAGGGCGAGGTATGGAACGAGGCAAAACAGGTATATGAATATACTGCCGGAGACAACTCTCAGCTCATCCTGCTGGAAGGAGTCATCACCTGCTTCGTAATAGCAGGTATTGTAGCGCTTTGGGTGCTGCAGTTAAGGCACGCATACCGTCTCCAGCTGAAAAAAGAGAACGGTGAACATATCCCGACTCTCAAAGACGACGTGAAGAGCCTGTTCAACAACAATCTCCACATCACTCTGATGTCACTGCCCTGCCTAGGGATCCTGATATTCAACATCGTGCCGCTGGTCTACATGATCTCCATGGCATTCACTACATATTCCAAAGAGGACGAGCACCTCATGCTGTTCGACTGGGACGGACTTCACCAGTTCTCAAGAGTGCTCTCACTCAACGGCAATATAGGAAAACAGTTCTGGCACGTCCTTGGATGGACGATCGTATGGGCGATATTCGCCACTTTCCTCAACTACATCCTCGGAATGGTGCTCGCGATGATCATCAACCGCAAGGATACCAAATGGAAGGGTTTCTGGCGCTTCTGCTTCGTACTGTCGATAGCAGTGCCCCAGTTCGTAACACTGATGATCATGAACATCATGCTCCAGCCTTCCGGAGCCGTCAACGTACTGCTGACGAACCTGGGACTTATCTCGTCCCCTCTTCCCTTCTGGACTAATGCTACCTGGGCAAAGATCACCATCATCGTGATCAACCTGTGGATAGGAATCCCGTACACGATGCTGCAGGTCACCGGAATACTGCAGAACATCCCTGCAGAGCTCTATGAAGCTGCCAGGATGGACGGAGCAGGTCCGGTAAAGATATTCTTCAGCATAACCCTGCCCTACATGCTGTTCGTCACTACTCCGTATCTGATCACCAGCTTCGTAGGCAACATCAACAACTTCAACGTCATCTACCTGCTCTCCGGAGGCGGCCCCACCTTCGTGGGCGACACTGCCGGACAGACAGATCTTCTGGTCACATGGCTGTACAAGCTCACTGTTGACCAACAGTACTACAACCTCGGAGCCGTAATAGGCATCATGACCTTCGTGATCCTGACCATCGTGACCCTGATCACGTACAGGAACTCCGGCTCCTACAAGAATGAGGAGGCATTTATGTGATGGAACTCGAGAAGAACAAACTCAGTCCCCGCAAAAGAGCGGTTAATTTCCTGGTTCACCTCCTCCTGGCAGTTCTCGCGGTCATATGGGTCCTGCCCATAATATGGATCGTTCTGACCAGTTTCCGCGCCGAGAAAGGTGCCTATACCAACACCTTCCTGCCCCAGGCCTACACCCTGGACAACTACATCAAGCTCTTCACCGACAGAAATGTCCTGAACTTCCCTAAGATGTTCTGGAACACCTTCATCATAGCGGTGATCTGCTGCATAGTCAGCACGTTCTTCGTGCTTTCAGTAGCTTATTCGCTGAGCCGGATGCGTTTCGGCTTCCGCAAGACATACATGAACATCGCGATGATCCTGGGGCTCTTCCCCGGCTTCATGGCGATGGTAGCCCAGTACTTCATACTCAAGTCAATGGGACTCACAGAAGGCTCCGCCGTTCGTCTGGGACTGATAATCGTCTATTCAGCCTGTACGGGGCTTGGGTTCCAGATAGCCAAAGGATTCTTCGACACGATCCCGAAGTCAGTAGATGAGGCAGCCGTGATAGACGGCGCCACACAGTGGCAGGTGTTCACCCAGATCACCATGCCTCTGTCCAAGCCAATAGTCATATACACCGTGATGACATCATTCATAGCTCCATGGGTGGACTTCGTCTTTGCCAAGGTAATATGCCGTGCAAACGCCGATCAGTTCACAGTAGCGATCGGACTGTGGAACATGCTTCAGAAGGAATATCTGTATCAGTGGTACACATGCTTCGCTGCAGGAGCTGTCATCATCTCGATACCGATCGCAATTCTATTCATCTACATGCAGAGATTCTACGTCGAAGGAATGTCAGGAGCCGTCAAGGGATGACAAAGAGAAAAAGATTATTACTGATCTGCTCGCTGCTGCTCGCGGTATGTGCCGCGGCAGCAGTTCTCTTGCTTTGCGGCAAAAGCAGGAGCGGACTGCAGATGTATTCGTTCAACAGAAAGCTGAAACCGGTCGAAACGGACGATTTCTGCCGCACAACATATGAGATATTCCCCTGGTCTTTCTGTGATTCCGACGGAGACGGCACAGGAGACCTGAAAGGCATCATATCCAAACTGGACTATATCCAGGATCTGGGTTTCGACCAGATCTGGATCACGCCGGTGCATCCTTCTCCCTCGTATCATAAATATGATGTCACTGACTATTACTCCATCGATCCCGCTTTCGGGACATTGGAGGATTACGAGAAACTGCTCAGCGAATGCCACAAAAGAGGCATCCGCGTCCTGATGGACCTGGTGCTCAACCACACGGCAGTCGATCACGAGTGGTTCAGGAAAGCATCTGATTATCTTCATGAACTGCCCCCTGACTGGGGTCCGGATCCTTCCTACTGCAAGTACTTCAGTTACTACAACTTCTCCAGACAGCCTCAGGACAAATATGCCCCTGTGGAAGACACGAACTGGTACTATGAAGCCCAGTTCTGGTCCGGGATGCCTGATCTCAATCTGGACTCCGATGACGTGCGCAGCGAGATAACTGATATCGTCAAGTTCTGGCTGGATAAAGGAGTGGACGGATTCCGTCTTGACGCTACCACCTCGTACCATACAGGCAACGCGCCGGCCAATACCCAGTTCCTGAGATGGTTCTGCGACTTGTGCAGGAGCATAAAGCAGGACTGCTATATAGTCGGTGAGGCATGGACAGACAGGAACAATATCGCTGAGCTGTATTCCAGTGGTATAGACTCCCTTTTCAATTTCCCATTCTCCGGCAATGAAGGTTATGTAAGAAACGCGGTGTCAGGCTTTTTGAAAGCTTCTGATCTGGTAAGAGCCATGGAATACTCGGAAGAAGCTTTCGAAGCGAAGAATCCGGATTTCACAGATGCTCCGTTCTATACCAACCATGATATGGCCAGAAGCGCCGGGTACTATGCAGTCGATGAAGGGCCGGTCACTAAAATGTCTTATGCCGTAAGCCTTTTGATGAGGGGATGTTCCTTCATGTATTACGGCGAAGAGATCGGCATGAAGGGTTCCGGCAAGGACGAGAACAAGCGCGCTCCCATGTACTGGAGCGATGACGCCAAGGCAAAAGGTATGTGCTCCGGGCCTCCTGATATGGATGAGGTCACCATGAAGTTCCCTTCTCTCAACGATCAGATCAAGGATGACAGTTCCCTGTACAACTGGTTCAGACAGGTGATCAGGGTGAGGAGAGCTTTCCCGTCTATCGCCAGAGGAGAGACAGAAGGCACGGAACTCAGCACAGATTCTGCCGCAGTCTTATTCCGCAGGAACACCGAATACGGTGACGTCCTCATTGCCATGAATTTCGGTGAAGAACAGTGCAGCATCGATCTCTCCTCTCTGGGGATAAGTACGGAACTGGCTGCAGTGCTCAACACTTCAGAAGAGAAGATCACAAAAGAAAAAGACCTGCTCACGCTTCCGTCATGCAGCATTGCCGTACTGACTGTAGGGCAGAAATAAGAGGTATCATCTATGGGACCTAAATGGCTCAAAAACGCCGTATTCTACGAGATCTATCCGCAGTCGTTCAGTGACTCCAACTCCGATGGTATCGGCGACATAGAAGGAATAATACGCCATCTGGACTACATTAAGGAGCTAGGCTGCAACGCGCTGTGGATCAACCCGTGTTTCGACTCGCCCTTCATGGACGCAGGCTACGACATAAGGGATTACAGAAAAGTAGCGCCGAGATACGGTACCAACGGGGATCTTATAAGGCTCTTCAATGAAGCTCATTTCCGGGGCATCAAAGTGCTGCTGGATCTCGTTCCGGGGCACACCTCGGACCAGCATGAATGGTTTCTTGAATCATGCAGAAGCGAGCCTAACGAATACAGCGGCCGTTATGTTTGGACTGATCATGCATTCCAGGGCATCGCAGGTCATCCTTATATCTCCGGCATGAAGGAGAGAGCAGGGTCCTACATGCTCAATTTCTTCGCATCCCAGCCTGCGCTGAATTACGGGTGGCTCGACAGGACTGAGGACTGGATGTCGGCACCTGATTCTCCCGAAGCTCTGGCTACCAGAGAAGCGATGAAAGACATCATGCGTTTCTGGCTTGACGCCGGATGCGACGGATTCCGCGTTGATATGGCTGATTCTCTGGTAAAGAATGATGACGCCGACAAGCACGCCACAGCAGCCATATGGGCAGATATACGTTCCATGCTGGACAGGGACTATCCTCAGGCTGCGATGGTCAGCGAATGGTCCAATCCCTACCAGGCATTGTGCCTTGGCGGTTTCCATATGGATTTCTACCTTGATCATCACGGCAACGGATACAACACTCTGCTCAGGGACTGGGAAACGGAAGGCGGAGATCACAGTTTCTTTAAGAAGGATTCCGGCGGAGACATCCTTCGCTTTCTGAATGATTATCTTCCGAAATATAACATTTCTAAGGACCGCGGCTATATAAGCATGTTCACCTGCAACCATGACACGCCGAGGCCCGCTCACACTCTGACTCCGGCCGAGCTCAAGCTTGCATATGCATTCATTCTCACAATGCCCGGCGTTCCCTTTATCTATTACGGCGACGAGATAGGAATGCGTTTCCTGGACGTCAAAACAAAGGAGGGCGGTTATCAGCGCACAGGAAGCAGGACTCCGATGCAGTGGGACAGCGGCATCAATCACGGATTCTCTGACGCTCCTGCGTCAGAACTGTACCTGCCGGTCGACCTGTCTGACGACGCACCGACAGTAGGATCCCAGGAGAAAGATCCTTTTTCTCTGCTGAACGAGACGAAACGTCTCATTGCTCTGCGGCACAGCCTTCCAGATCTGCAGGCAGATGCTCCTTTCAGCGTGATATACGCAGAAAAGGAAAGATATCCATTCGTATACGGACGAGGCAGTCTTATCGCTGCGGTAAATCCATCCTCTGCCTCCGAAACAATACGCGATCCGGCGTTCGCGGGGAAAAAAGTGATCTATTCCATCGGCGAGTGCTCGGTAAACGGTGATGAGCTGACTGTGAAAGGTCAATCTTTCGCCGTTCTCGAATGAGCGGGAAACAGAATAGCCTTACAGTATTCGGGTCATTGATCTCATAATAAAAAAGCAGCCTTATCACAGATGCGAAAAGGCTGTTTTTCTGTATATTGTGATCTCAGATCTCGAAGAGATCTCTCGGGAATGCCGTAAGTGATTCCGCTCCGGTCTCTGTGACGAGGATCATGTCTTCCACTCTCATATATCCCTCATTGGGGAAGAACATCTTGGGCTCAGAACAGAAGATCATTCCAGGCTGGAGTACAAGATCCTGATCGCTGGTGAGCCAGGGCATCTCGTGAACATCAGTTCCTATGTGATGTCCGTTTCCTCCTCTGTCTTCCCTCTTGAAGCGCAGATACTGATAATAACCCAGTTCTTCTGCCTTGTCGCAGATATACGAATACAGATCTCCGTAGCGGGTGACTCCCGGCTTTATCTGAGAGATCATGTACACCTGTGCTGCCTGAAGAGCGGCGTATCCGTTCTTCACCAGTTCCGGAGCCTTTCCCCAGTAGACCGTGCGGCCCCAGTCGGAACAGTAACCCTGATCCATGTAACCTATATCGAAAGCCACCATGGTCCCGGGCACGAGTTTTCTCTCGGGTTCAAACGGTTCTATATTCTGAGCGTTCTCAGTATTTCTCGTCTTGAAACCACATGTCGGAGGGAAGGAAAGATCCTGTATGCCATGTGCAAGGCCATAATCGACGATGCCCCTCTCACATTCGAACATGGTCATTCCTTCATACATATGCTTCACGACGTACATGACAGCATCGTCTGTGAACTTTGCCATCCTGCGCATCTGGGCTATCTCTTTTTCGTCCTTGATGCGTCTGACGCCTTCAAATATCCTCTCTGCACTTACAGTCTCTATTGCAGGATCCAATTCTTTAAGCGTTCTTATAAACCAGTCTTCGCAGTTCCTTCCGATGCCTATTCTCTTTCCGTCAACGATATGCCTGAGCTCGTCTTCGAACTGATCCATATAGCTCACCAAAACTTCGTTCTTCGTCGTATCGAAATGGTCCTTGTTCCTGGGTATAGTCAGGACGGTGGTGTTCCCGTACCTGTCCATGTAGATTACGCTCTCCGGGATGATATGGCTGCCTGCCGCAGGAGCGTCCAGTCCCATACACTCCCGCTGCCAGAAATAGGACGTACATTCCGACAGATACTGGAAGTTTGCCCCTTCCGCGAACAGCAGGCCGTCAAGCCCTGTCTTACTGAACTCTTCTAAACATCTTTTTCTTCTGTCGGTCATCAGTGATCTCCTTTATCTGACATCTTGGCAGTTTGCATATTATTTGTTCTTTTCTGATATTCTGCTAAAAAAGAAAAACCGCACCGAAGTGCGGTTTCTGGTGCGAGTGACGAGACTTGAACTCGTACGTCATGGACACACGCCCCTCAAACGTGCCTGTCTGCCTATTCCAGCACACTCGCAATTGCAAAATGTATTTTAACAAACAGGTCAGGCAATGTCAACGATATTCTTGTGTTCTTTGCCGGTACTTGAAGTGCAGAGCTTGTTGCAACAGTGACGGGGAGCAAGTTGATTTTAGTCCTGCAAGATCGCAACTTGCATTTATTCGTTCAGGGATCAGATATTTGTATTACGGTTGACAGCAGAAAGGAAAAGGTGAAATCCATGT
>JAFRAJ010000044.1 GCA_017405465.1 Oscillospiraceae bacterium | reverse complement strand
GGATCCGAAGCCACGAGAGACATGATCCCGAAGCTCGGAAGAGCAAGGAACCTTGCAGAGAGAGCCATCGGCTACATCGATGCAGGATCAAGATCCATGTATTACTTCCTGAAGGGCTTTGCTGACAACGCTGTCGCATAAGCTTCAAGAAGATCACTTAACATTAAGACTGAGCGTTCCTTTACGGAGCGCTCAGTTTTTTGTATCCAGAAGATTTGTTATACTGTGAGCACAGATCCTGCGGAGGAGACCATGGGTTATATCACTCTGAGAAAAGAAGCCGGTGCTGAACTGGTAGAGAAAAAGTCCAGATTCATAGCCAGAGCCTGTCCTGTCAAAACAGAACAGGAAGCCTTGGATTTTCTGGAAGATATCAGAGCTCAGAACCGGACAGCGTCCCATAATGTATTTGCCTACAGACTCAGAGAGCGCAATCTAAGCAGATACAGTGACGATGGGGAGCCGTCCGGAACAGCCGGGATGCCTGTCCTGGACATACTGGAACGGGGAGATATCACGGACGCTATCATCGTAGTCACCAGGTATTTCGGCGGGACACTTCTGGGAACGGGCGGGCTGGTGAGGGCTTATTCAGGCTCTGCGGGTATGGCCGTAACGGAAGCCGGCATCGTGACGATGGAAGAGTCCGGTATATACGAGTTCGTTTGCGGTTATCCTGAATATGAGAGAACAGTGAGGATCCTCCGGGAAGCAGGTGCTGAGATAACCGCCTCAGTATTTCTTGATCAGGTGAAGATATCATATATCGCCAATGATGTCAGGGAATCAAAGATCGAACCTGCACTGCAGGAGCTCTCAAGAGGGAAAAACGCTCCAGTCCTTGTTGAGCGCGGATTCTTTCCCACATGCGAATGATGGTTCTGTTCATCTGCTGGCAGATGATCATTCCTTATGAAGGGACAATACACGGCGGAAAAGAAGAGTTTTAAGGTTTTTCTTCGTATAATATATTCGGAAAGGTATACAGATGGATTTCAGAGAACAGCAGGAACAACTGGAAAAAGAAATACTGTCTCCCTATGCGGCCCTAGCCTGTGAGAGCCGGGGCAGGGCTAAGGACGAACCTAAATGCGATATCCGCACTGATTTTGCCAGAGACAGGGACCGCATCCTGCACAGCAAATCCTTCAGAAGGCTGAAACAGAAGACTCAGGTCTTTCTTTCTCCCCTCGGAGACCATTACCGCACCAGGATGACGCACACTCTGGAGGTTACCCAGATAGCACGTACGATATCAAGGGCGTTGAGACTGAACGAGGATCTTACTGAGGCGATCGGCCTGGGGCATGACATCGGGCATACTCCTTACGGACATGCCGGTGAGAGAGCGCTGAATGCGCTTAACCCGAACGGATTCAAACATTATCTTCAGAGCGTACGTGTCTGCGAAAAACTGGAGAAAAACCGCAAAGGACTCAATCTGACATATGAGACTCTCAACGGTATGGCTTGCCATACCGAAGGCCCGAAAGCGGCTACACTGGAAGGGCAGGTAGTCAGATTTGCCGACAGGATAGCATTTCTCAATCACGATTTCGAGGATTCTGTCAGCGCCGGGGCTGTGACAGAGGATATGCTTCCTGCATTAGTGCGGAGTCATCTCGGTACCGGAAAGTCCCAGAGGATAACTACTCTTATCACTTCTCTGATTGAAAACTTCCATGACGGTATTCTGGCCATGGATGAGGCTACGGATGCTGCATTCAGAGAGTTCAATGATTTTATGTACGAGACCATATACCTCAATCTTGACGGCAAACCCAAAGAAGAAGAGAAGAAAGTATACGGTATCGTAGAGTCGCTGTTTGACTACTACCACAATAATCCGGATGCCATGCCTCCCTTCTATGTTGAGATAGCTTTCTCAGAAGGGGTGGACAGGGCAGTAACGGACTATATCTCAGGAATGAGCGACGAGTTTGCAACAAGGACATATACCGATCTCTTCATACCGAAATCATGGCCGGTATACTGATCGGACAGACATAAGATTAATTCGGAAAGGAGGATAGTGCTGTGCCGCTGCCGCAGGATTTTATGGACGAGCTTCACGAGAGAAGCGATATAGTGGATGTCATCGGGTCTTATCTGAGCCTGAACCACAGAGGCAGACTATACACTGCGCTGTGTCCTTTCCATAATGAGAAGACACCGAGCTTCACGGTATTCCCGGAGACAAGCAGCTTTTACTGCTTCGGATGTCATGAAGGCGGAGACGTCATTTCATTCGTTGAAAAGTACGAGAACCTTGATTATATGGAAGCGGTCAAACTGCTCGCGGACCGTGCCGGAATGACAGTTCCGGACGGTAGCGATCAGAGAGCGGCTCAAAGGAACAAGAGGATACTTGAAGCCAACAAAACAGCGGGAAGATTCTTCTTCTCGATGCTGAACTCTGACAGCGGAAGAATCGCCAGAAAGTACGTAAGGGACCGAGGACTCGAGGACAGGACGATCACCAAGTATGGTATCGGATATGCACCGGAGAGCTGGGGTGCATTACGTGACTATATGAACGGAAAAGGGTTCACCGATGATGAACTGATCGATGCAGGCCTTTGTTTCCGTAACAGGAACGGAAGCGCGTCTGACTTTTTCCGTCAAAGGATCATGTTTCCGGTCATAGATCTGCGCGGTCAGGTTGTGGCATTTTCCGGAAGGACTATAGTCGATGACAGCAGAAAGTATCTGAATACCAGAGATACACCGGTATTCAAGAAAAGCAGGACTCTGTTTTCCCTCAATTTTGCAAAGAACTCAGAACAGCACCGGCTGATACTTGTTGAAGGACAGATGGATGTCATCTCATTGTGGCAGGCAGGATTCACTGAAGCAGTTGCCACATTAGGTACGGCTATAACTGCTGAGCATGCACAGGTCATTTCGAGATATGTCAACGATGTCCTGATCTGTTACGACTCGGATGAAGCGGGGCAGCGTGCTACAAGACGTGCGATAGATATCCTGAGAGCAGCCGGAATAGATGCAGGTGTTATTGAAGTAGTGGGAGCGAAGGATCCGGATGAGCTGATCAAAAAGTCCGGAGCTGCAGCATTCAGAGCGCTGATTGATAAGGCTAGCGGTTCCATGGAGTATGAACTCAATAAGGCTGCCAGGCAGTATAATCTCGACATTCCTGACGACAGGGTGAAATACCTGGAAGAAGCTACTTCGATTCTGGCAAGAAGTACGTCTGCCACTGAGACGGAGGTGTGGGCCGGCCGAGTAGCTCAGCAGACAGAGGTGGACAAGAACACCATTCTTTACACGGTTCAGCGCAAGAGAAACTCAAGAAGATCTGCACAGACGCGGAGAGAAAACGACAAGTTTGCACAGAGCATCGGAGAGAGATACAATCTGCGTTCGTATGAAAGGGAAAAACTGGGTACAGTATCTGCTGAAAGAAGGCTGGTGGCGCTAGTATGCGCTCATCCTGATCTCTGCAGGAGCATACGCGAGAGGATATCAGGAGAAGATTTTGCAGATCCCGGAACCGGTGACATCTTCAATAAGATATGTACTCAGATAGAGAATAACGAATTCACAGGATTTACATCTATGACGGCTGTTCTGGAACCGGAACAGATAAGCGCGCTGTCGGGAATGATAGCTGAGAGCAGTTCAGTGCAGTATAAACCGCAGGATGCAGATTTCTTCATAGACAAGATACTGGAGAACAGATCCAAGCTGTCAAAAGATGAGCTTGCGAATATGTCACTTGAAGAGATCAACAGGATGATCAAGAACAGGAAAGGTAACTGACATCAGATGAGTGAGAGAAAAGAAGTGCTGAAGACACTGATCGAGCAGGGCAAACGCGACGGAAAACTCTCCACGCAGGAGATCACCGATGCCCTCGAAGAGATGGACTTCGATGCTGATCAGGTCGATAAACTGTACAGTACGCTTGAGAATCAGAATATTGAGATAGTTGAGGATCTTCCTACAGAAGTGGAGGATGACATTACTATCTCCAATGAGATGCTTGAAGCGGATGCGTCCCTGAGTGTCAATATAGACGATCCTGTCAAGGTCTACCTCAAGGAGATCGGACGGGTCCAGCTGCTGTCGCCTGAAGAGGAAGTCGAGCTGGCCAAGAGGATGGCAGAAGGCGATCAGACAGCCAGACAGCGCCTTGCTGAATCCAACCTCAGGCTTGTCGTGTCAATAGCAAAAAGGTATGTAGGCAGAGGAATGCATTTCCTTGATCTGATTCAGGAGGGAAATCTGGGATTGATCAAGGCTGTTGAGAAATTTGACTATACGAAAGGCTTCAAATTCTCGACTTATGCCACATGGTGGATAAGACAGGCGATTACTCGTGCAATAGCAGATCAGGCAAGGACCATAAGGATCCCTGTGCATATGGTGGAGACTATCAATAAAGTCAAGAAGGTATCGGCTCAGCTGCTTCATGAGAATGGCCGTGAACCTACTGTTGAAGAGATAGCAGAAGCAATGAGCATCACGGAAGATAAAGTACGTGAGATCCTAAGAGTAGCTCAGGAACCTGTATCTCTGGAGACTCCGATAGGAGAGGAAGAAGATAGCCACCTCGGAGACTTCATTCCTGATGAAGACGCTCAGGTACCGGCAGAAGCAGCTTACCAGTCACTGCTCAAGGAACAGCTGACTGAGGTCCTCGCTACGCTCACTCCCAGAGAAGAGAAGGTCCTAAGACTGAGATTCGGTCTAGAAGACGGAAGGCCGAGAACACTTGAGGAAGTCGGAAAAGAATTTGCGGTGACCCGTGAGAGAATACGTCAGATCGAAGCAAAGGCCCTCAGAAAACTTCGTCATCCGACCAGAAGCAAGAGGCTCAGAGATTTCCTTGACTGACCGACAGCATTACTGTTTTGACGGGTATACAAAATCCGGCAGTGTCCAATCTAGGACGCTGCCGGATCTCTGTTTTTTGTATTTGTTTATTCTTCTTCCGGAACAGGTATACCGTTGTTCTTCCTAGCCCAGATCACTATCACTGCAATAGCAAGGAAGATCGGGAAGGAGAAGACTGTAAACAGGGTCTGATATCCGTATCTGGCTGCAATGGTTCCATTTATAAGATTTCCGAGGACCAGACCTACATCTGATCCGATGTATGAGGATGAACTGGCTGAGCCTCTCCTGCTTGCAGGCGTTACTCTCATTACGAGTGCCTGAAGAAGAGATACGGAGGCAGAATAACCTACTGAGTTGAAGATGCCGTAAAGCACAAGGTCTTTGAAGGAATGAGCTCTGGCAAAGATGTTCATAGCTGCGAACAGGCAGAGCAGTGTGACCACCAGAACTTTTTCTGTACCATATTTATCTGCGAGATTTCCGAACAGAGGTCTAAGGATAAGCATCGCAACGGAGCTCACCACAAAATAGTATTCTACATGTTCGATGGCTCTCTCATTGATATGCAGCATCATGAAACTTGTCGTAGCAGAGACACAGAAGTTCATGATCAACAAAGCGATTATCGGTACTATGGCTTCCATAGCTATCACACTGTTGAGGCTAAGCTTGAATTTCTTCTTCTCCATCTCTTCCTCTTCCAGGAAGAAGCATAGGATGATTCCAAGAAGAACGACAGACGCTGCAGCAATATACAGAGTCCTGAAACCGTAATTCTCAGAGAGCTTTAGACCGAGTCCAGGTCCTATGAGGCGGGGGAATATCTGTGACATAGCGAAAGCTGCAACTCCGCTGGTCAGGTGTTCTTTGTCCAGTGTCTCAGTCGACATGACCAGTGTCAGTGCAGCAACTGCCCCGTATGTGCAGCCCTGCAGTGCCCTGAATGCAATTATCATCCAGATGTTTTTGGAGATACTGTATCCAAGAAGAGCAAGCATGTTGCCAAAACTGAACAGGATGAACATCCTCTTGCGGTCAAAGCAGTCCATTGCTGTGCCGGTAAACGGCCTTGTTAAAAGTGCGACAGCATAGAAGACGCCTGATACCATACCTACCAGAACATCGGTAGCGCCGAGCTGTTTGCTATAGACAGAGAGAAGAGATTCTGTCATGAAGGAACCGATGTAGTTGCATGTCGCTGCAAGGAACAGAATGATGAAATTCCTTTTGTTGACTACATACTTCAAAATATTAATCCTCCGGATATTTTATTCCACCGTTCCTGCTGGTCCAGATAATCATGATCAGAATGCATAAGACTACAGGGACGATACTGACTAGGAACAACTTTGAATAACCTATCATATCCGCGATTTTTCCTGTAATGATTCCTCCCAGGAAAGTGCCGCCGTCATAACCGATGTAACATGATGAGCTTGCTGCACCTCTTCTGCTGCTTGGAGTGACTCTCATGGTCAGTGCCTGAAGAAGGGTATGGGCAGATGAGAAACCGGCAGCGCTGAGGACAGCCCCGAGCCACAGCCTCCATGTCGAGTTGACAGTTGAAAGGTTCAGGAAGAAAACGATCCAGATAAGGAAACAGGGAATGATAACCTTTTTGATCCCGTACTTATCGGAAAGAGTGCCTGTAAGCGGCCTGAAAAGTACCAGACATATCGCACTGATGGTGTAATAATATTTCAGACCTTCCACGCCTCTGTCATTGACATGCAGCACCATGAAACTTGAGCTGGCAGAGGCAGCGACACCCATCAGGAAAAGGATGAGAACCGGGACAGCGGCTTCCACTGCAAAGACGGAGTGCAGATTGATACGGAAAGGCTTGCGCTCATGATCGCTGTAATCCATAAGGAAGCCCATGGCAGCAGCTGCTGCAATGATGATGGCAGAGATCATATAGACTGTTCTGTAGCCGTATTTCTCAGATAGACTGAGCCCTAATCCTGGAGCAAGCGCCTGAGGAAGTACATTGCTGAGCGCATAGGTCGCTACACCGCTTGACAGTTTCTCCTTGGGAAGGGAGCCTGATGCCATTGCGAGGCACAATGCGGCCTGGCTGCCGTAAGTGATACCGTGCATCATACGGAAGAATATGATCCAGCCAAGACTCGCAGCTGTGCTGTACCCGAACATGCATAAAGCGTTTCCGAAGGTGAGTATTATGAACAGGACCTTTTTGTCGAAAGCGTCTATGGCTGGCCCGGAGACTGGGCGGGAAGCAAGTGCGACCAAGTAGAAAGCGCTGGATACGAATCCGATGATAGTATCAGTAGCTCCCATGGATCTGCTGTAGAGAGGCAGGAGCGTATTTACCATATACACTCCGGCTGAAGAGAGCATGTGTGACAGGAACAGAAGTGAGAAGTTCCTGGTCCAGATACTTGAATCTCTGTTGATCAATGCCATTTGAAATATCCTTTCCTTATCCGATACCATTCACAATTTAGTCATAAATTACATTATATCCGATTAGGACGTTATGGGAAAAGATACACGTATGGGGAAAAAAGGATTTCGTCTCTGTTAACGCGGATGTAATTACGTTTCAAACAATGATTACAAATTGTTACAACACTGAAATTACATCAGTTCTGATATGAAAAGCATAATTTTAGTAATATCAGGAGGTTGACAATATCTGTTTCATCCATTACAATACAAAATTAGCATTTATATTGGGTTCATGCGCGCGGAGGGACGATTGCGCCATTAAATTATTCGTCATAACGATGATTTTTGGACTTTTGACCCCCGCCTTTATTGTCGCTTTTTGACCCAATTCATTAATGTATTAAGATAAACAGGAGAATAAGCAAGCATGGTCAATGCGCATCCCGTTAAGTTAGGTACCACAGAACGTATGAGTTTCTCTCATATTAACGAAGTTCTGGAGATGCCTAACCTTATTGATGTACAAAAGTCTTCCTACCAGTGGTTCCTGGATGAAGGACTGAGGGAAGTGTTCCGTGATATCTCGACTATCGAAGACTACACGGGAAACCTCGTTCTTGATTTCACGGATTACCATCTGGATGAAACTCCGAAGTACACCGTAGAAGAATGTAAAGCCAGGGATACCACGTACAATGCTCCTCTCAAGGTCATGGCCCGTCTGCTCAACAAAGAGACCGGTGAGATCAAGGAGCAGGAGATATTCATGGGCGATTTCCCGCTCATGACTGACAGCGCTACCTTCGTTATCAACGGAGCTGAGCGAGTCGTCGTTTCCCAGCTGGTCCGTTCACCCGGAGTCTACTTCGACATGGTACGTGACAAGAGCGGCAAGGAACTGTTTTCTGCACAGGTCATCCCCAACAGAGGAGCATGGCTCGAGTATGAGACAGACCTCAATGATGTGTTCTACGTCAGGATAGACAAGAACCGCAAGATGCCCGTTACCGTATTTCTCCGTGCGCTGGGACTCGGTACCAACCAGGAGATCATAGATTTCTTCGGTGAGGACGAGTATCTGGCATCCACCCTTTCAAAAGACACTACTGCGTCCGTAGAAGAGGGACTTCTCGAGACCTACCGCAAGGTTCGTCCGGGCGAACTGCCCACACTCGAGAGCGCCCGTTCATATATGAACAACCTCTTCTTCGATCCGAGACGTTACGATCTCGCGAATTTCGGACGTTACAAATTCAACAAGAAACTATCCATCGCTCAGAGGATAACCGGACGCAGGCTCTCAAGACCTGCTGTCAGCCCGTTCACAGGTGAAGTGATTGCCGAACCCGATCAGGTCATCTCCAGGGAGACTGCTGAAGCGATCGCTGATTCCGGCATCAGCTCCGTTTGGGTGAAGCTCGATGAAGAGAAAGAGATCAAGGTCATCTCCAACAGCACCGTCGACATGGCTAAATTCGTCAGTTTCGATCCTGCAGAGGTCGGTGTCAACGAGCGCGTCTGTGCTTCCGTACTGGCAGAGATCCTTGAGAACAATTCTGATGTGGAAGATATAAAGGCTGAGTGCAGCCGCAGACTGACTGAGCTTGTTCCCAAGCACATCACAGTTGATGACATCATGGCTTCAGTAAGCTATATGATAAACGTTGCCCATGGCATCGGCACTACAGATGATATCGACCATCTCGGAAACCGCAGGATCCGCTGCGTGGGAGAGCTGCTGCAGAACCAGTTCCGCATCGGTTTCTCAAGAATGGAACGCAATATCCGTGAGCGTATGACCCTTCATGCACAGGACCAGGAGAACGTGACACCACAGAACCTGATCAATATCCGTCCCGTTGTCGCAGCGGTAAAGGAATTCTTCGGATCATCCCCGCTGTCACAGTTCATGGATCAGACCAACCCTCTTGCAGAGCTCACTCACAAGAGACGTCTTTCCGCTCTCGGCCCCGGTGGACTTTCCCGTGACCGTGCAGGATTCGAGGTCCGTGACGTTCACTACAGCCACTACGGCCGCATGTGCCCCATCGAGACCCCAGAAGGACCGAACATCGGACTTATCAACTATCTGGCAACATTTGCCCGTATAAACAAGTACGGATTCGTTGAGGCTCCTTACCGCAGGATCGATAAGGAAAAAGGCATCGTCACGGACGAAGTGGTTTATATGACCGCTGACGTGGAAGACGAGCTCGTTATCGTCCAGGGCAACGAAGAACTCGACAGCATGGGACGCTTCGTCAGGAAGAGAGTCAATGCCCGTCACGCAAGTGAGATCCTTGAAGTCGACGCTTCACAGGCTGACTACATGGACGTCTCACCCAAGATGGTCGTTTCTGCCGCAACGGCAATGATCCCGTTCCTTGAGAACGATGACTGCAACCGTGCTCTGATGGGAGCCAACATGCAGCGCCAGGCTGTACCGCTTCTTGTTACTGAGCAGCCTTACGTAGCGACCGGAATGGAGTACAAGGCAGCTCACGACTCAGGAGTAGTCGTGCTTGCCAAAGCTCCCGGAACTGTTACCAGCGTAAGCGCCGGAAAGATAGTCATAAGAGAAGATGACGGAGAAGAGCGCACATACAAACTGACGAAGTTCCTGCGTTCCAACCAGTCCACATGCATCAACCAGAGACCTATCGTCAATGAAGGCGACAGAGTCGAGGAAGGCCAGGTCATAGCGGACGGCCCCGCTACTGCTGAAGGTGAGATCTCACTGGGCAAGAACATGCTCATCGGTTTCACGACATGGCAGGGATACAACTATGAGGACGCTGTCCTTATCAATGAGAAACTGGTCAAGGAAGATACATTCACCAGTATCCATATTGAAGAATATGAACTCGAATGCCGCGATACCAAACTCGGACCGGAAGAGATCACGAGGGACATCCCCAACGTCGGTGAAGATGCCCTCAAGGATCTGGACGACAGAGGTATCATCAGAATCGGCGCTGACGTCGTTGCAGGCGACATCCTTGTCGGTAAGGTAACGCCTAAGGGCGAGACCGAGCTCACAGCGGAAGAGAGGCTCCTGAGAGCTATCTTCGGTGAGAAGGCAAGAGAAGTCAGAGATACCTCTCTCAAGATCCCGCACGGCGAATATGGCACTGTAGTCGATGTCAAGGTGTTCACACCTGAAAACTGCGACGAGCTCTCACCCGGAGTCAACATGGTCGTCAGAGTCTATGTTGCGCAGAAGAGAAAGCTCTCTGTCGGAGACAAGATGGCCGGACGTCACGGAAACAAAGGCGTCGTTTCCAGGATACTTCCTCAGGAAGACATGCCTTTCCTGCCTGACGGCACACCTCTTGATATCTGCCTTAACCCCCTCGGCGTACCTTCACGAATGAATATCGGACAGGTCCTCGAGGTACACCTGGGTTATGCTGCCCATGCACTTGGCTGGAAGGTCATGACTCCTGTATTTGACGGAGCCACTGAGCGCGATATCAGAGACTGCCTTGAGATGGCCGGACTTGAGCCTGACGGTAAGAGCTGGCTGTACGACGGACGTACAGGCGAGAGATTCGATAACAAGGTAACTGTCGGTTACATGTATTACCTCAAGCTGCATCACCTGGTAGACGACAAGATCCATGCACGTTCCACCGGTCCTTACTCTCTGGTCACACAGCAGCCTCTGGGAGGAAAAGCCCAGTTCGGCGGTCAGAGATTCGGTGAGATGGAAGTCTGGGCTCTCGAAGCATACGGTGCAGCCTATACCCTTCAGGAGATCCTTACTGTCAAATCGGACGACGTAGTCGGACGTGTGAAGACATACGAAGCTATCGTAAAAGGTCAGGATATACCGAAAGCCGGAATCCCGGAGTCATTCCGCGTTCTGGTCAAGGAACTCCAGAGCCTCGCTCTCGATGTGCGTGTGCTTGACAATGACGGCAATGAGATCGATCTCAAGCAGGATCTTGATGACGATGAGATCGGCATCGGATCGATGAATGACGACATGACAAACGTAGCAGTCGACGATGAACTGAGGAACTTCACGATTGAACATCCGGATGACTACACCATGGATGAAGAACAGGAAGCTGATCCCTCAGATGACGCGCTCGACATGAACATGCTGGTTCAGGCACTGGCAGATGACAGTGACGACAGCTACGACGACTTTAACTAATAAGGGGAGGAGAGTAAAAGTATGGAACACAATGATTTCAATTCTATCCAGATAGGACTTGCGTCCCCTGATCAGATCAGAAACTGGTCTTACGGTGAGGTTAAGAAACCCGAGACCATCAACTACCGCACACTCAAGCCCGAACGTGACGGACTGTTCTGCGAGAGAATATTCGGACCGACAAAGGACTGGGAGTGTCACTGCGGCAAATATAAGAGGATACGCTATAAAGGCAAGATCTGTGATCGCTGCGGAGTAGAAGTCACGAAAGCCAAAGTGCGCCGTGAACGTATGGGCCATATCGAACTTGCAGCTCCTGTGTCACATATCTGGTATTTCAAAGGCATTCCTTCCCGTATCGGACTGATGCTTGAGCTCAGCCCCCGCGACCTTGAAAAGGTCCTCTATTTTGCGTCCTATATCGTTACAGATCCCGGTTTTACCCCTCTTGAAAAAGGACAGCTCCTCAATGAGCAAGAGTACAGAGACATGCTCGAGCGTTATGAGGACGAGTTCAAGGCCGGAATGGGTGCTGAAGCTATCAAGGAACTTCTTGAGGAGATAGACCTTGAGCAGCTCGCAGCTCAGCTCAGAGAGGAAGCGAAGACTGCTTCCGGACAGAAGAGAACAAGGATAGCGAAGAGGCTTGAAGTCGTGGAAGCATTCCTGGCTTCCGGACAGAGACCTGAATGGATGATCCTCACGGTCATCCCGGTAATTCCTCCGGATCTGCGCCCCATGGTGCAGCTTGACGGCGGACGTTTCGCCACCAGTGATCTTAACGACCTTTACCGCAGGGTCATCAACAGGAATAACCGTCTTAAGAGACTCAGCGAACTTGCAGCTCCTGACATTATCGTTCGTAACGAGAAGAGAATGCTGCAGGAAGCAGTAGACGCTCTTATCGATAACGGCCGCCGCGGACGTCCTGTAACAGGCGGATCCAGCTCACGTCAGCTCAAGAGCCTTTCCGACCTGCTCAAGGGCAAGCAGGGAAGATTCCGTCAGAACCTCCTCGGCAAACGCGTCGACTATTCCGGACGTTCAGTTATCGTTGTCGGACCCGAACTGAAGCTTTATCAGTGCGGTCTCCCCAAGGAGATGGCTCTGGAACTCTTTAAACCGTTCGTCATGAAACATCTTGTTGAGAACGGTGTCGCAAACAACATCAAGTCCGCCCGTAAGATGGTGGACCGTGCCAGAACAGAGGTCTGGGATTCACTCGAGACGGTCATCAAGGATCATCCGGTCCTTCTCAACCGTGCACCTACGCTTCACAGACTCGGCATTCAGGCATTTGAGCCTGTACTGGTCGAAGGAAGAGCTATCAAGCTCCACCCTCTTGCATGTACAGCGTTCAACGCAGACTTCGACGGAGACCAGATGGCCGTTCACGTGCCGCTGTCTGCTGAGGCACAGGCGGAAGCCCGCTTCCTTATGCTGTGCTCCGGCAACCTGCTGAAGCCTGCTTCCGGAGCACCTATCAATGTTCCTACACAGGACATGGTGCTTGGATCCTATTACATGACTCTGATCAAGGACGGTGAGCCCGGTGAAGGCTCCATCTTCCGTGATTTCGATGAAGCAGTGATGGCATACCAGAATGGTGACATCACACTTCATGCAAAGATCAAGGTAAGACTCGAGAGAGAGTGGCAGGGACAGAAGATCCACAAGATCGTCGACACCACACTCGGAAGGCTCCTGTTCAACCAGAAGGTACCGCAGGACCTGGGACTTGTCGAACGCAAGACTGCGGACGATATGTTCAAACTCGAGGTCGATGAGCTGGTCACAAGGAAGACCCTTGGAAGCATCATTTCCGCCTGCATCGCCGTACACGGCATTCAGGGAACCGGCGATGTGCTGGATGACATCAAGAATCAGGGATTCGATTTCTCAACGAAGAGCGGTATCACAGTTTCCGTACAGGATGCCGTCATCCCGCCTGAGAAAGCTGAACTGATCGCCGAAGCAGAATCCGACATCGATATGATCAACCGCAGCTTCCGCAGAGGTACTATGTCAGCAGATGAACGTTACAGAGCGGTCATCGAGACCTGGCAGGAGTGCACTGAAAAAGTCGCAGACAGACTGAAAGACAATCTGGGACAGTTCAACCCCATCTATATGATGGCTGACTCCGGAGCCCGAGGCTCCATGGCTCAGATCAGACAGCTGGCCGGAATGCGCGGACTTATTGCTAATACGACCGGCGCGACCATCGAGATCCCGATCAGATCCAACTACCGTGAAGGCCTCAACATCCTCGAGTACTTCATCAGCTCAAGAGGCGCCCGTAAGGGACTGGCCGATACCGCTCTTAGAACGGCTGACTCCGGTTACCTCACACGCCGTCTGGTCGACGTTTCACAGGAAGTCATCATCCGTGAAGATGACTGCGGCTCCACCGAAGGCATCGACGTTTCCGACATCATGGACGGAACCGGTATCATCGAGCCTTTCACCGAGAGACTGATTGGCCGCTATGCGGTAGAAGATGTCCTCGATCCCAGGACCGGTGAGCTCATCGTTGATCATGACACGATGATCGATGAAAAGATCGCAAAGCAGATCGCTGATGCAGGATATACACACCTCATGATCCGTTCAGTTCTTAACTGCCACAGTGCACACGGTGTATGCCGCAAGTGCTACGGCGCCAACATGGCCAACGGCAGGGAGGTAGGCATCGGAGAATCCGTCGGCATCATAGCTGCGCAGTCTATCGGCGAACCCGGTACACAGCTGACGATGAGAAACTTCCATACCGGCGGTGTTGCCAGTGACGAAGATATCACTCAGGGTCTTCCCCGAGTCGAAGAGCTTTTCGAAGCGCGCAAACCGAAGCCGAAGAATCTCGCGATCCTCACCGAGATCAGCGGTACTATCCACATCGACGATACTCATAAGAGCCGTTACGTCATAGTGTCCGGTCAGGATGAAGAGGGCAATCCTCTTGAGAAGACCTATCTGGTGCCTTACGGTGTCAGCCTCAGAGTCCAGGAGGGCAACGAGGTTATGGTCGGAGACATGCTGACAGACGGTCTGTGCAACCCGCACGACATCCTTGCCATCAAAGGCAAGCTTGCTGTTCAGAACTATCTGATCTCTGAAGTTCAGAAGGTTTACCGCATGCAGGGCGTTGACATCAATGATAAGCACATTGAAGTCATCGTAAGCCGCATGCTCAGAAAGTACCGTGTAGTCGATCAGGGCGACGGAAAGCTCCTTCCCGGAACACAGGTCGATATCGCAGAGCTCGAACAGGCCAACAAGGATATCTATGATTCAACTCCTCTCGGAGAGGAACCAAAGTACATCAAGGCTGAACCCATACTGCTCGGAATCACCAAGGCAGCTCTAAGCACGGACAGCTTCATGTCAGCCGCATCCTTCCAGGAGACCACAAGAATCCTCACGGATGCTGCCATCAAGAAGAAGACAGACAGCCTGATGGGACTGAAAGAGAACGTCATCATCGGAAAACTGATACCCGCAGGAACAGGACTCGAAAGATTCAACAACGCCACGTATGTGGAAGGTGAGAATTATAATCCCGATCCTGATCCCACGAATCCGGATGAGCCGGTCGCTTATGAGGCATCGGCAAGCGTCTGAAAACGGGTTTCAGAAGTGGATTAAGGCCTGAAAGAACAAGTTCGTCTATTCGACGAAAAATTATTGAAAATATTAGGGCAACTGCATATAATTATACTGTTGCCCTAATATAGGATAACTTTGGACATCAGTCCAAAATAACTTTTTCAGCAATCAAGGAAGGAGGTGCACAAGCTTGCCTACATTCAATCAGCTGGCTAGAAGCGGACGTGAAAAGACTGTCTATAAGTCCAAGTCTCCTGCTCTTCTGAGAGGTTACAACTCCAGAAAGAAAGAGTACATCGACCTGAACAGCCCGCAGAAGCGCGGTGTCTGCACGACAGTGAAGACAATGACCCCCAAGAAGCCGAACTCGGCTCTTCGTAAGGTCGCCCGTGTCCGTCTTACCAACGGAATCGAAGTTTGGGGATATATCCCCGGAGAAGGCCACAACCTGCAGGAACACTCTGTCGTTCTGGTTCGTGGCGGACGTGTTAAGGATCTGCCTGGTGTGCGTTACCACATCATCCGCGGAACTCTTGATACCCAGGGCGTAGTAGGACGCGGACACGCGCGTTCACGCTATGGAGTTAAGCGTCCGAAGAAGAAATAGTAGGAAAAGCTGTACGCCACTTAGAAGATACATACGCTTCTATGTGGCAGGCTGCGGGAGCAAGATATTTTGCTTTCGAGTACCGATGAAATCATTATTTGAGGGAGGGAAGAAGACATGCCAAGAAGAGGCGTAGTTGCAAAACGTGAAGTTTTGCCCGATCCTGTTTACAACTCTGTCATGGTCACCCGTCTCGTCAATAACGTTATGTACGACGGCAAGAAAGGCGTAGCTTACAAGATCGTCTATTCTGCTTTCGATATCGTTAAGGAAAAGACAGGAAATGATCCGCTCGAAGCCTTTGAGAAGGCGATGAACGCGATTATGCCAGAGTTGGAAATCAAGGCTCGTCGTGTCGGTGGTGCGACTTATCAGGTTCCGCTTGAAGTCCGCCCGGCACGCCGCGAGACGCTGGGTCTTCGCTGGCTCACGGGATTTGCCCGTCAGCGCAGTGAACGCACAATGGCTGAACGCCTTGCAGGCGAGATAATGGACGCCTGCAACGGAACAGGCGGCGCTGTCAAGAGACGCGACGATGTTCACAGAATGGCCGAAGCCAACAAAGCTTTCTCGCACTTCAGGTATTAATCAAGAACAACGTAATAAATCAGATCATCGCAATGCTGAAGGGAAGGAGGATATATGCCTAGAGACGTTTCCCTGGAGAACACCAGGAATATCGGAATTATGGCTCATATCGACGCTGGAAAAACAACGACGACGGAACGCGTGCTTTACTATACCGGTATCAATCACCGGATCGGTGAGGTACATGACGGAGCCGCAACGATGGACTGGATGGAACAGGAAAAGGAAAGAGGCATAACCATCCAGTCAGCAGCGACTACAACATACTGGAACGGTATACGTATCAATATCATTGATACTCCGGGACATGTGGACTTTACGGCGGAAGTCGAGCGCTCCCTGCGCGTACTTGACGGTTCGGTGACCGTCTTCTGCGCAAAGGGAGGCGTTGAGCCACAGTCTGAGACAGTATGGAGACAGGCTGACAAGTATCATATACCGCGCATGGCATACGTCAATAAGATGGATACCCTCGGAGCGGATTTCTATAATGTTATAGATATGATGCTGGACCGGCTGAAATGCAATGCCGTTCCTATCCAGCTGCCTGTCGGAGTTGAGGATACTTTCCGCGGAGTAATAGACCTGGTAGACATGAAGGCCTATTTTGACTTTGATGTCATAGGCAAAGATGTCGAAGGTGTCGAGATCCCGGATGACATGATCGAACAGGCTGAAGAATACAGAGCGAACATGCTCGAGAAGCTTGCAGACTGTGACGAGACTTTCATGGAACAGTATCTGGAAGACAATTTCACCGAAGCGGACATAAAGGCTGCCATCAGAAGAGTCACGATACTCAATGAGTTCGTACCGGTAGTTTGCGGATCGTCCTATAAGAACAAAGGCGTTCAGAAACTGCTTGATGCCGTGGTGGATTATATGCCGTCTCCTCTGGACGTACCCGATGTTGTCGGAACAGATCCTAAGAGTGGCAAGGAGATCACACGTCATCCCGGTGATGACGAGCCAATGTCAGCACTTGCATTCAAGATCATGACCGATCCATTCGTCGGGAAACTCTGTTTCTTCCGGGTATATTCCGGCAAGGTCGAATCCGGTCAGACTGTATACAATGCATCCAAGGGTAAGACTGAGAGATTCGGACGTATCGTCCAGATGCACGCGAATAACAGAACTGATATCGATACATGCTACTGCGGAGATATCGCAGCCGTCGTAGGAGTTAAGAACACTACTACAGGTGATACGTTCTGTGCTCAGAACGCGCCTATCATTCTGGAGAGCCTGGATTTCCCTGATCCCGTCATAAGGATCGCCATAGAACCTAAGACTAAAGTCGGCCAGGAAAAAATGGCGATCGCTCTTATGAAACTGGCAGAAGAGGATCCCACTTTCCGCACCTATACGGATAATGAGACCGGCCAGACAATAATAGCGGGAATGGGAGAACTCCATCTGGAGATCATCGTAGACAGGCTTCTGCGTGAATTCAAAGTTGAAGCTAATGTCGGCAAACCGCAGGTAGCTTACCGTGAGACAATCAAGGATACAGCTACAGCGGACTACAGGTACGTACGTCAGACCGGCGGACACGGTCAGTACGGCCATGTAAAGCTGACAGTGGAGCCTAATCCTGGAAAAGGATATGAATTCGTCAACGCTATAGTAGGCGGAGTCATTCCGAAGGAATACATCGAACCTATCAATCAGGGAATACAGGGTGCAATGATGTCAGGAACCCTGGCAGGATATCCGATTGAAGATGTCAAAGTGACACTTATCGACGGAAGCTATCATGAAGTCGACTCGTCCGAGATGGCATTCAAAATAGCAGCGTCAATAGCTTTTAAGGATGCCGTAGCCAAAGCATCTCCGGTCATATTGGAACCGATCATGAACGTCAATGTAACGGCTCCTGATGAATATCTGGGAGATGTTATAGGTGACATCACAGCAAGGAGAGGAAACATCACCGGAATGGAATCCCATAACGGGGTACAGGTGGTCAATGCTCTTGTGCCACTATCCAACATGTTTGGATATGCGACAGATCTCAGGAACAAGACCCAGGGAAGAGGCCAGTATGTAATGCAGCCAGATTCCTATTCGGAGGTTCCGAAATCCATTGCTGAGTCCATAGTTACCGGCCAATCCAGGTGACGATGCAGGTATTGCACTTTTAAAAGTGGATTGGTACAATTAGTAGGCTTAAGATAATAAAAGAACACAAATCATATGGAGGATTAACCATTAATGGCAAAGGAAAAGTTTAACAGAGGCAAACCTCATGTAAACATCGGCACCATTGGTCACGTCGACCATGGTAAGACCACCCTCACCGCCGCTATCACAAAGGTCCTTGCTATGACCGGTCAGGCCAGTTTCATGGCTTACGATCAGATCGATAAGGCCCCCGAAGAGAAAGAGCGCGGAATCACGATCAACACCGCACACGTTGAGTATGAGACTGCTAAGCGTCACTACGCTCACGTAGACTGCCCGGGACACGCCGACTATG
>JAFRAJ010000043.1 GCA_017405465.1 Oscillospiraceae bacterium | reverse complement strand
CAGGAACTACGATAATTTCCGTTCCAGGATCCTGCATTCTTTCTCATAAAAACACTTCCCGGGAATCTCTTCCCGGGAAATGCATTCAAACTATTCAATTGTCATTCTATTTGGGTTACCCCAACATTTGACATAGAACCAGAAGGAAACTAAAAAAAGCATAGAAACAAAAAAGGCCTATTCACTTTCTGATGAATAGGTCTTTTTGATGTTCATAGTTCACTTCTGAGACACTATATATCTTGCAACATGTACTCCGCTTGCAGACGCATGTGACAGAGAGTGAGTTATTCCTGAGCAGTCTCCTATAACGAAGAGGTTGTTGAATGAAGTCATGAGGTTGCTGTCTACATCCACTTCCATGTTATAGAATTTCACCTCTACGCCATAAAGCAGCGTGTCATAGTTGGCGGTTCCAGGAGCAATCTTATCAAGGGCATAGATCATCTCGATGATTCCGTCGAGTATCCTCTTAGGCATTACGAGGCTGAGATCGCCGGGCATCGCTTTAAGCGTAGGAACGACAAATGATTCATCTATTCTTGCCTGAGTGCTTCTCTTGCCGGAAATAAGATCTCCGAATCTCTGGATTATCACTCCTCCTCCGAGCATGTTGCTGAGTCTCGCGATGCTCTCTCCGTATCCGTTACTGTCTTTGAACGGCTCAGTAAAATGCTTAGCTACCAGCAGAGCAAAGTTAGTATTATCCGTCTGTTTCGCAGGATCCTCGAAGCTGTGCCCGTTAACTGTAACGATACCGTTAGTGTTCTCGTTTACGACACTACCGCGCGGATTCATGCAGAAAGTTCTGACAAGATCACCGTATTTCTGAGTTCTGTATACGATCTTGCTCTCATATAGTTCATCGGTTATATGGGAGAAAACTGCTGCAGGCAATTCCACCCTTACACCGATATCCACCCTGTTGCTCTTAGTCGGGATATTCATATCTTCGCAGACTTTTTCCATCCACTTGCTCCCGGAGCGTCCGGCAGATATTATGCAGTATTTGCCCTCGAAGTCACCTTTCTTGGTAACAACGCGATATCCGCCGTCAATCTGCTCCACTGTCTCGGCAGGAGTCAGAAAATGAAATTCCACTTTATCCTTGAGCTCATCGTACAGATTGCTCAAAACAACATAGTTGATATCTGTGCCCAGATGCCGTACTGAAGCGTCAAGAAGGTGGAGATCCTGCTCCATGCACTTCATCTTGAAGTCCGACTGAATAGAGGTATAAAGTTTTGTGCCGCTTCCTCCATGCGAAAGGTTTATACCATCCACGTAGTTCATGAGTTCAAGAGCTTTTTCCTTGCCGATATACTCATGAAGCGTACCTCCGAAATCATTGGTAATATTATATTTGCCGTCAGAGAAAGCTCCGGCACCTCCGAATCCGCTCATGATAGAACAAGGCTGACATCCGATGCAGTTCTTGATATTGACACCGTCTATAGGGCATTTTCTTTCATTCAGCTGCTTCCCAGCCTCGATCACACATATCTTCAAGCTTGGATCCAACTGAGAAAGTTCATATGCAGAGAATATACCGCCGGGACCAGCGCCGACTATTAAAACATCATATTTCATTTTTCCACCTAACTATAAAGAAGAGGGCTTAACAACATGGCTATTCTATCATAAGAGGGCTATGAATCCAAATTCACTTTATGCACTTGCTCTGGCTAGCGCTCTGTTGAATGATATAACATGGTGTAGTATTATTCGTCATGGAGGTAAAGCCGTATGAAAAGATTTCGTTCACCTGTATTCTGTATCGGACTGGTCCTAACTCTCATTGGCGTAGTAATGTTTCTTTCCAATGTACGCGTAGGTGATTTTTCCTTCACTCACTTCAGCAGAAATAATATCGGACCGCTGCTTCTTGTTTTGTGGTGCATAGTGCTAACATTGCTCATCATTCGCCAGTCCCTGTTATTTGAGTTGCTTCTCGGAGCTGTAACCCTTGCGTTGATAGTAGTCATCATATTGAATGTGCATATCTATGTTGTTTCTACACCAATGATAAAATTCCTGGCAATGCTGGCTCTGATATTCGGCGGTGCAGGACTTATGATCCGCGACATCTTCTGATCGGTTTACAAATAAGCAACTGCAGTCTGCTATATAGCAGGCTGCAGTTTTTGTTATTGATCACCAATCAAGGTCAATCAGGCCTGTAACTGGTATTATATCCACTGTTAGTTTCTGGCCTCAGATCGTTTGGATAATGTATGTCAGTCTGGATGTCCATGACTATTTTCTGAACTCTGAGATATATCTCCTGTGCATCTGAAAGGTCCAGAAAACATCTCGATGCATTGTTGACCATATCAAAATAGATATCACCGACACCCAACATCTTATCAAAAAGACTATACTTCAGAGAAACATTTGTGATATCGGTATAAAACACAGAATCAACGTTCATGTTCAAAAAACCGGTTATGATTATCATACGTCGATCAGTTACAGCATACTCTGTGTTCTGCCATCTCTTTCCTGCCGTGATGATATTGGATACCCACAGCCAGACAGGAAACAGGTGTATTACCAAAAAAGCAACAATAAAGACGATAAACATAGGAGAACTCAGCGCGCTGAAAGCTCCGGATTTTGAAAGCATATATATAAAGAACGAATCAAATGCAAGCCAGAGGATTGCGATCGGCATGTATGACATCGCTTTATTGAATATAAAAGCAAATCTTTTCGGCTTCCCGCTCCATATGACTTCTTCGTTATTGACCAGAAGTTTATCCAGAGTGATGGAAGACGCTCCGTATTTATCCTGATACTTAGACATTACGAGACCTCCAAACAGTTTCTGTATTAATAATACCTAACCGGAACTGAATCTTAAAGACTGATTCTTAAAAGACTTCCCGCCTTTTCAGGCTCACCGAATCCAGCCCTGTTAAGAAGTACATGCGCATTATAATGGAATGCTGAATGTTCCATGACTCTGAAAGCAGCAGCTAGAAGATCAACAAGGTCAGTCTGGCTCTCTATACGTTCCAGGTTACCTACAACAAGTACTCCGATAAAACACAGTAGTGCACAGAGGCTTTCATACTCCTCTGTCTCATTCTCTCTTGTCTCAGAATAAGGGAACTTTTCCACAAAGAAGTGATTGACCATTATATTCTCTTGGATCAGTTCAAGATTCGGAAACATCTCCTCAAGTATAGTCTTCCTTTTGAGATATTCGTTCTCACTGATACCGGACAATTTTCTAATGCTGTTCTCACAGTAGTCCTTCAGACTGCTGCCGTTTTCTGAGTATTCTTTGCAAAAACTCAGCATAACGCCAAGACATTCCTCAAAGCTGCTGTAAACAGCTTTTTTCCCTGTGATAAGCTGACCGACTGATTCGAAGCTTTCCTGCAGTGTTGAATTCCTTTCCTGAAGCATACCGATGCACTGCATCCTGAGAGCCATACGTGAAGGTATCTCTGTCCCGTTCCCCACCTCTCCAATATCAGCTTCTATGAATCTAAGCTGCGTCGGTCTATCTATCAGGATCTCAATGACTCCCTCGCAACTGTTTGAAAGAGAAGCTTCAGAAAGATCTTTTCTGATACTCCTCGGATACAGTCTGCAAACATTCGGAAGCACACTTTCCCCGGCTTCTCCGTGCAGCAGACAGAGTCCATTTTCAGAGCGCATCGGGCAGTGTCCCAACCAGTCATGATTAAGAAGTGCGTATCTCTCAGGTGAAGCATCCTTTGGAATATAGAAAGCTCTGGATATTCGATTTCTGAGTTCGTCTGAGCATTCCAGTCCGATCAGTCTGAAATAATCGTCTTGAGAAATGGCAACGTTCCATCCTTCGCAGCAGCAGTTTCTGCACTCTCCGCATTTGCAAATGAACCCGCAGTAAAAATCGGGCACCAGCATTTTGTCGTATCTGTTTTCCATCTTAAAATATCGAATATGATCAATAAAAAAACAAATCATATTTTATATTTGTACCTATTATTATTTCAAGAAAAATCGTAGCTTGTCATATACAGAAAATACAGAAAACAAAAGCCGGACAGGAGCAGCGTGCAAGCCTTTTACCTGTCCGGTTGCATTTTTGTTTGTTCAGTTTTCTTTGAACATTCTGTCAATTGATCTGAAGAAATATGGATACAGTCCTATCGTTACAAATGCAGCAGCTGCATACCGGATACTTCTCCAATAGAGAACGACCTTTTCGCTTACCGAACCGCTTAATCCAGTTTCAGCTATCTTAAGTAGATTTACTATCGACACAAACACGGCTATACCGCACACTATTCTGACGATAATGACCCCGATCCTGTTCGTGCTTCTGAAACGGACATGTTCCCTTTCATACAGCATTCCGGTTAATCCTCCGCACATCAGCCCGAAGCAGGTGAAATAGTCCTCTGTTGAGCAGAACAATAATCCTGGTGAACAAAGTGCGATCAGAATATAGAAATAGGCCTTCCTGTATTGCAGCACATCGATCATGCTGCTGACACAGACAAAGATCAGTCCAAGAACAGCACCTGCAATCACATCCGTCGGATAATGAACTCCGAGACTGAATCTCGATACACCGACAGCAGCTATAAGCAGATAGAGCACTGTCTTAATGATGCGTTTTCTGCTATATACTGCAAGCGTCCCGTAAGTTGCAGCTGCACTGGCAGTATGAGCACTGGGGAATGAATATCCCTGTGTCAGTACGTCGTAAATGTCACCGTTCTCCACAGGTTTCAGGCATTTGACTTCTTTGATAACGAAGTATGGTCTGAGCCTGTAGAAAAAGTTTTTTATTAAAGGACATACTGTTGAGACAGAGAACAGGTTCACTGCAAGCCTCTCACCAAGTTCCTTATTCCAGCCCCAATAAAGAAACCCTAGGATGACTGTGATCACGGTCTCTTCACCAAACATAGTAAAGAATGACATTAACAGTATCCCTGCCGGCCCCATCAAGGACTGTATAAGCAGTATGAGTTCAGCTTCCCATGCAAAAAAGAATATCGTATCCAAACGAACTTCCTCAGCTGATCAGATCGTAATAGTCTCAAGATCCTTCACGTCAGCCAAGAGAGCTTCACCGGCGACGATGCATACAGGAGCTTTATCAGCAAATCTGTCAACGATATCCGCAAATCTCTCAAAATCAGAGACTGTTGTTCCCAGCAGCTGTCTGCGTTCCTCGACCTTCTTTTCGTATGTTATACCAGCAAAATATTCTGCATCAGCCTGCTCTCCCAGAACAGAAGGAGACACAAGCGGTTCCATGGCAGCAACAGCAGAAATGATGAAATTATCGGTTGGTTTTCCGCTTGCGCAGAATTCGCGGATATAATTGCCGATTCCTTTATTGAGCTCAATGCTCTTGACCGGACTTGGATCCCTATAGGAATATGTCTCGATCATTCCGCGGTTATTTACATACATTCTGGTGCCGTAAGCACCGCCTTTTACTCTGACTTCATTCCACAGATAGCTGAATGATGACATCTGAGATCCCGCTCTGAATGAGCCTGAATATTTCTCACCGATACTGTCTACCTGGAAAGCCTGAGAACTGTATCCAACAGGAGCAGGAATAACTATCGCAGTCCTTTGCGGAAGCTTGGATTTGTAAGATGCGTATTCAGCAGCACTTGTTCCCTCTTTAAGTGCTGAAAGGAAACTTTCCGGTACGTACTGTTCATCAGTAGTAACGCTCATGACGAGTTTTGCTTTGCACACTACATCATTCAGGACGCGGCTAACAAGTGCAGTGTAATCCTCTACCCTGCTGTCAAACTCAGTGGCCAGTTCCCTGGTCCATCTCAGCTGTGATACACCGCTGACCATCTCGCTGACTGCAGCCTGGCTGCTGCTGTGCGACAATGCGACATTCATGGCAAGCTGGTTTCCTGCGGTGATAGGATACTGCTTGGACGCTTCATATTTCTGCATCACAAGGTTCCTGATCGCATTGAAATCACTGAAATCAGTTTCTGTCAGGATCTCTACGACCAGTTTCTCAGCTTCCTGTACGTTCTCGGCAAGACTGGCGAATCCTACTTCCAGTACCGGTACACATACATCGTCTTCTGAATCGGGCTTGTACGCGCTGACAGAGAATCTGACACGACCAATAGTGTTCTTTACTGCTCTCTGAAGTTCGATTACAGAATGCTTCTTTGTAGGAAGGTTCATCAGAAGCCCTGTAGCAGATGCAAACTTGACGAGAGTATCGGCCTCCAAGTCTGTAAGTTTGAAATAGGCTTTCTCGTTGATTATTCCGTTGCAGTTGAGTTTATGGAAGAGTATCTTGACTCCATTTGCTTCAGTGACCTCAGTGTCGACATGAACAGGTTTATCATCGACATCACTCAGCTTAAGGACCGGGATCGTCGCAGTCTGTTCCGGTGAATCGGGCGTTGACTGCCAGAGGACGAGTTTCTCATTGAGTACACGGTTGACTTCCTTCTGCTCTTCTGTCCAGACAGAAGTAAGCTCAGCTACACGTCTGTCCTCATCCTTCTGTCTGATCTCGGCGATCTCCTTGGAAGGTCTGCTTGTCAGAAGGACCGTATTCTCTTCTGAGGCATATATCTCTTTCAGCAGTTGCTCGCAATAGCCATCTTCTATAAGCTCCCTCAGTTCTGCAAAGAGTTTGTCATGCTCGACATACATAAGCGGATCTCCGCCGTACAGCCAGCTCTTGAAAGACTCAAAGCACCTCATCAGTCCCTGAGGTTCTCTCTTGTCTTTAGCCTGGAATTCGGCGACATTCACGGACGCACGCAGGTCTTCCCTGTCGATGCCTTTCTCAGCGATCTCTGCAGCCTTTCTTCTGAACAGCTCTACGACTTCCTTCTCAGCTCCGTCTTTGACATTCTTGAATATTACTGTAGTATAGGGCTGCAGCATACTGTCGTCGAGATCGATCTCCACTTCCTGAACGAGTCCGGAATCGAGCATCGCCTTCTTAAGAGGAGTCTCATTAGTTCCTGCTACTGTGGAGAGCAATATCTTCAGAGCAGCAAGCTTAACTCCTTCATCCCATTTTCCGACTATCTTTCCGAGGCTGACCCAGGTCTTGTTCGTGCAGTCTTCGTCAGCAGCTACGCTGAACTCGTTCTCATCGACAATCACACGCGGTTCCTGAGGAACGAAGTTCGGGAACCCCTCCGCCTTATCGAAACGAGAAAGATAACTGTCAATGAGTTCGAGCGTATCATCCAGCGGAATATCACCGTCAAGGAATATCCTGGAGTTGGAAGGATGATAGTATCTCTTGTATGTCTCGCAGAACTGCTCATAACTGAGATCCGGTATCACGGACGGTTCACCGCCGGAATTCCATCCATAACAGTTATCGGGGAAGACCATCTCCTGAAGACGCTGAGCGACGACATCATCCGCTCCGCTCATCGCGCCTTTCATCTCATTGAAAACTACACCGTTATATGCATACTTCCCATCCTCTTCAGAGATATGCCAGCCTTCCTGATAGAAGATGTTGGGATCGGTAAGGAGTCTCGGAGCAAATACAGCATCAAGATACACACCGGTAAGATTCAGGAAATCCTGCCTGTTCCTGCTTGAAACGGGATAGCAGGTCTTATCCGTGAATGTTATGGCATTGAGGAACGTATTCATTGAACTTCTGAGAAGATCGACGAACGGTTCCTTTACTGGATATTTTTCAGAACCTGCGAGAACTGAATGTTCCAGAATGTGGAATACACCGGTGCTGTCCTCAGGAAGCGTCTTAAATCCGATGCAGAACAGTTTATTCTCAGCTTTGTTATCTGTCCAGACAAGCTGAGCTCCTGTCTTTTCATGGATCATTTCGATGAAATCGGCTTTGATCTCATCGACATATCTGACTGCTGTCACTTTAAACCCGTGTATGCTGTCTCCGGGATTCACAGTACTCTGCCTGTCTTTCTCTTTATAGTAGAGCATGCAGTGACAATACCCTTCAAAGTTGGGATCTGCTATCTGATCTCTGAATTCCTGACACATGCATTTGTATTCTTCTTTGATCTCTACTCTGCACGGGCAGTATCCGCCTTTTGCGGCAAGTCCCTCACGTATAGTGCGGACTACCTCTTCGTTTTCATTTAGTCTTATCTTAGGCATTTTACCCTCCGATTTGCTTTTTTCACATTATATCACCGGCTGAGATCGTCTCTGATCACACCTCCCCGGATTTTATATATTTATAGTACTCGTTTACCAGACTTCTGAACCCTAACTTTTTGATATCTTCATATCTGACTCTGTAATTGCCTTTGTAATATCTTCCGCTGCTGAGATATCTTATATTCTCAATCAGATATGCATCTATCTCCTTAAGATCGGAAACATCTGTAATTACAGGAAAATACCATCTGCTCCAGGTAAAACCGTTCTCTTTTCTGTCGTCATAAAACTTGCGGTTAAAGATGCTGATCATCTTTGCTGCAGTTTTCTCAAAATCCACGTTTTTTCTCTTGCGCCATCTGTAAAGCGCGTGAGCTTTTCTCTTTATCTTGGCTTTGATCTTTGACTTCGACACGGAAGACAGCCTGACCTTCCCTTCTCCGCTTCTGAATCCGAGATATTCCCATTCCTCTCCCGGACCTCCGGTCTGTTCTTTTTCTCTGTTCAGCTCCAGTCCGTATTTCTCTATCTCAGAAGCAGTCAGATCGATGTACTCCTGCAGTTTCTTCTCAGACGAAGCGAATATCAGGATATCATCACTGTACCTGAAATAGTCAGCTCCAATACCGGAGAACAGTTCGTCAAACCTTTTCAGGTAGATATCTGCAAAGAATGCAGACACGGGAACTCCTGCCATGGCTCCGCAGCGGCAGCTGATCGTCTCACCATTCTCTACACATCTTTCCTGAAGGAGCAATGATCTTAACAGTGCGAGGATCTCCTCATCATCAGTTATCACTTCATCCAGCTTATCTGCAAGTCTTTCATTAGGAATCGAATTGAAGTAATCATGAATATCTGTCTTATAGAAATACATTCTTCTGTCTTTCGGGACAGAGAGGATATCACGAACAGCTGTTTTTGCGTTCATATTCCTTCTGAATGAATAACACCTGTCACTTATATACGAATCGTACCTGTAAAGAAGGAAAGCTATCAGTTTCAATACATTGGTTATCTCGCTGTCGAAGCTATAGACAGTTCTCTTCTTTCCTGACCCTTTCCGGTTTATTGATATCCTTCTCGGAGGCGGAAAACTGTAACCTGATCCGGACATCGCTTCAGCTACAGGGATGAACCTATCCTCGTCTATAAAGGCTGTCAGCTCTTTTATCTCACGTTTGGACAGAAGTCCTCTCTCCTTTTTGTATTCAAGGAACTTCTCCCATGTATTCTTTTCTTTTATCTCATCCAGAATGCCCATTGGATCCTTAAAAGAAAAAGAAAGAGAAAAAGCTTTGAAATAAGCTATGCTTATTTACAAGACTGAACATCCGCAGACTGCCTGCAAAATCAACTTGAACGGATGCTTCGCCCGCCGCAGGCGCATAAAAATGCATTTCTCTTTCTTATTCAATATTGTAAGTGTGTTTACAGATAATTGTGAAGTCTATCAGTGATATAAGGTACAGTGTTCTCGAAGTGAGCAATAAAATTGATCATCGTGATACCGGCCTGCTCCGCGAAAGCCTTGGATATCTTATAGTCTTTATGCGCACAGGTGTTTCTTCCAATGACCATGATGAGCAATCTCACTGTTGAACCGTCGCATACTGCAAAGGAATAATTCATTCCGTCAGCCGGACCGCCAAGTTCCGCTGTAGAAACATTCTCCCTGAGCTGATAAGAGGGAAACTGATTCCCTATTATGTTCCTAAGCTTTACTTCTACCGGAACTGTAATGCCCTGATTTGCTGAAACAGATTGCTTTTCTTCTTCCTGAAGCGCAGCTGCTTCACCTACCAGTTTGCCAAGAGCAGTGGGATTATCTTCTGTACCGAGCACTGTCTCTGAGACAGCTTCGACTATCTTACCGGCAAGATCTCCGGTAAGCGCTTCTTTCCCTTTTTTCAAAACTTTATCCAACAGTCCCATTTTGCACCTCCGTCCAGGGTCTATAGAACAAAAGAGTTCCCAAACATTCCTAATAACAATATTATAACAGGAAGATACCGTTCTGCTTACATACCTCTCTGGTGTGCTCGTCCCATACTCCTGCGTGAACTTCACCTATATGGGCACACTCCATCATGACGAGGCACAGTCTGCTTTGTCCTATTCCTCCCCCGATAGTAAGAGGAAGTTCTCCATTGAGCAGCATCCTGTGGAAAGGAAGATTGCTCCTGTATTCGCAGTCTGCTTCCTTAAGCTGTCGCTTCATGGATTCTTCATCTACACGGATGCCCATAGAAGACAATTCAACTTCCCTATCAAGTATTGGATCCCAGCAGAATATATCTCCGTTGAGATCCCAGTCATCATAGTCAGGCGCCCTGTTTCCGTGTTTCTGTCCGCTTCTGAGTCTTCCGCCTATACCAGAGATAAAAGCAGAGGGATGATCCTTAACGAATTCCCTCTCACGCTCTTCCGGTGTGAGCAGAGGCCAGACGTCTTCCAGTTCCTGGCTTGAAACGAAATCCACTTTTCTGCTTATCTGAGGATCCAGCTGCGGAAATCTCTCTGCGAGGCCTTCTGCTGTATCAGCAATGGCATTCATTATCTCTGTGACAGTATCGTACAGATAGTCAAGGTTTCTCTGTTCCCGTGTGATGACTCTTTCCCAGTCCCACTGGTCTACGTAAACAGAATGCAGGTTATCGAGAACCGGCTCATCCCTTCGAACAGCGTTCATATCAGTATATAGACCATTTCCGACATGAAAATCATATTGCTTAAGCGCAAGACGTTTCCATTTTGCAAGTGAATGAACTATCTGACAGTTGATCCCTCCTGCAGCCGGTACGTCAAATGATACAGCTCTTTCAGTTCCGTTCAGATCGTCGTTCAATCCGCTGTTTTCATCAACGAACAGCGGTGCTGATACTCGTTTTAGATTGAGTCTTTCAGATAATCCTTTCTGGAACAGTTCCTTTATTGTTACAATAGCCTGCTGTGTCTCGTAAACGGATAACTTAGAACGGTATCCGGCCGGAAAGATCGTTGCCATGAGGTTTGTTTTTCTCCTTATAGAGTGAAAGAATAACGCTATTATATACTATGCTCTGATCAAAGACCAATCATGGCTTGAATGATTGTCATATGTCTTCATTCCTACTTCCGCACAAAAGAGTAGCTGCCGAAATATCGGCAGCTGCTCTGCTTTCTTTTTTGTATCCGAACTTCGGGGATCAGATAGCTTCTGCATTGACGAACTGGCTGGTCCAGAGATCTGAGTAGAACCCTCCTTTTTCAAGCAGTTCGTTGTGAGTTCCTGTTTCCACGATATCGCCGTCCTTCATGACGAGGATCATATCTGCATTCCTGATCGTGCTGAGACGGTGAGCGATAGTGAAAGACGTCCTTCCTCTCGTTAGGAGATCCATTGCATCCTGGACGATCTGTTCCGTTCTCGTATCGACCGAGCTGGTAGCTTCGTCAAGTATAAGCAGCGGAGCATTCTGTATCATTGCCCTAGCAATCGTCATCAGCTGGCGCTGACCTGCAGACATGTTGCTGTCCTCAGAGAGAACTGTGTCATACCCGTTCGGCAATCCGGAAATATAGTTATGGAGTCCCACCATCTTGCAGGCTTCTTCTACTCTCTCGTCACTTACATCCTTCATACTGTAAACGATATTCTCTCTGATAGTGCCTTCAAACAGCCAGCTGTCCTGAAGGACCATACAGAACTGGTCGTGTACGTTCTCTCTTGTGACATCTCTTGTATCAACTCCATCGATCGTGATCTTTCCGGAGTTGATCTCGTAGAATCTCATGAGCAAGTTGACCATCGTAGTCTTTCCTGCACCAGTAGGCCCTACGATAGCGATCTTCTGGCCTGGTTTCACTACAGCAGAGAAATCCTTGATTATGATCTTATCGGGATCATATCCGAAACGGACGTGACTGAATTCGACATCACCCTTGACGCTTGTAAGCTTCTGAGTCTTATAGGATTCGTCCTCCATCTCCTCCACATCAAGGAATTCAAATACTCTTTCACATGCAGCAGCTGCTGACTGGAGGTTAGTGATGGAGTTTGCGACCATGCTCATCGGCATAGTGAACATCCTTACGTAGATCACGAAAGCAATGATTGTTCCAAAAGGTATGAGGCCTTCTTTTGCCATCATAGCTCCAAAAACACAAACTGAAACGTATCCAAGGTTGCTGAGCAGCTCCATGAGCGGGAATGTAATACCGCTGATGAACTGGCTCTTCCAGTTGTTCTCAAAAAGCTTTTCATTGATGTACTCAAACTCTTCTTTGGATTCTCTTTCACCGTTATAAGCTTTGACGATAAGATGTCCGGCATACATCTCTTCTATATGGCCGTTCATCATGCCAAGATATGACTGTCTTCTAGTGAAGTATCCCTGGCTTTTCTTGATAAGCACATTGACCAGCATGAAACCCAGGATAGAGCATGTGATGACGATCAATGTGAGTCTTACATTCGTCAGAAGCATCATAATGGAACACCCGATGAATGTAACTATCGATGATACTACAGAACTGGAAGCCATGTTCAGGCTCATGCCGATCGTATCGACATCGTTCGTCACGCGGCTCAGAACATCTCCGAAAGATGATGAGTCAAAACTCTTGAGAGGAATACGGTTCATCTTATGAGAAATGTCATTTCTCATCTTCTTCATAAGCTTCTGGGAAGCTCTGTTCAGGTTAAGACTCTGAGTCAAAGTCAGCAATGCTGCTACCAGATAGAACAGCAAGCTTCTTATAGCGACTTTGATAACAGCATTGAAATCTACGCCTCCGGACTTCATTCCGGCTTCGATGATGTTGGTCATTCTGCTGAGGTTGTCCGGTCCAAAGAGGGTCATTATGACACTCAGGATCGAACTGGAAAAAGCAAGTATGAACTGCGGAAGTATGTCTTTGCCGTAGCCAAGCAGTTTTGTAGCAGCGCCTTTAAGATCCTTAGGCTTCTCCGCAATACGCATCCTGCCACGTCCGGCGGCATTGATGTTAGCCTGTCCGAGTTGGTAATCATTCTTTTTAGCCATTATGCAAGTTCCTCCTCTGACAGCTGTGTATATGCAATCTCTCTGTATACCTGACAGCTCTTCATAAGTTCGCTGTGAGTTCCCATTCCTGCGATCTTTCCTTCATCAAGAACGATGATCTTGTCTGCATCCCTGATAGTTCCGATTCTCTGTGCAACTATGAGCGTTGTAACACCCGCCGTTCTTTCTTTGAGAGCGGATCTCAGAACGCGGTCAGTCTTAAAGTCAAGTGCTGAGAAAGTATCGTCAAAGATATAGATCTCGGGTTTTCTGTATATTACCCTCGCAACAGACAGCCTTTGTCTCTGACCACCCGAGACGTTCGTTCCGCCTCTGGTTATGTCTGCATCGTAGGTGTTCTCCATCTTTTCGACGAACTCCTTGGACTGAGATATCTCAACTGCTTTCCTGACTTCTTCGTCAGCATCTTCATCTTCCGCGTGATTACCGCCTTCTCCATACTGGATATTCGAACGTACGGTTCCCGAGAACAGCATAGCTGTCTGAGGAGCGTAACCGATAAGATTCCTGAGAGCACGCTGCTCGTAATCCTTAACATTGCGACCATCGACTATCACTTCACCGCTTGTGACGTCATAGAATCTCGGTATCAGATTGACAAGAGACGTCTTTCCGCTGCCCGTAGCACCGATAAATGCGATTGTCTCTCCTTTTTCTGCTGTAAATGAGATATGACTCAGTACTTCGCCATCTGTTCCGGGATAAGTGAAACATACATCTTTGAACTCGATCGTTCCTTCCTTGCCTTCGACTCCTTTTGTTTCAGGGCCATCGACGATCTCAAGCTTGCAGTCGAGGACTTCATTGATTCTCTCTGCAGCTACAGATGCTCTCGGTATCATATTAAAGATCATCTCCAGGTTCATAAACGAGAACAGCAGCCTGCTGGCGTAGTTGGAGAAAACAACCATTTCTGAGAACGTGACGAGAGCCTCAGTCGTTCCGATATTCTGATTGATCAGATAAGCACCGATAAGATAGATGCCCACCGTCAGTCCGTTGTTAATGAATCCCATAAAAGGTCTGGTGCTGCTCATCACAGTCTGGGCAGCCAGCATATTATCAGAAAGCTTATTGTTTGCATTCTCGAACTTCTCTTCCTGATACTGCTCTGCGTTGTACGCCCTGATAACCCTTATACCTGTCAGGTTCTCTCTGGTGGCTTTATTCAGCTCATCAGTAAGCTCCTGCATTCTTCTGAATCTGGGGTGAGCATATCTGATTACTATCACGACTATGATCATAACCAGGAAAATCGCTCCCCCGGTGAGAGAAGTCCACTGCCAGTGTTTCCCCCAGATCTTAACTAGCGCAACCGCTACCGAGATCGGTGTCCTGATCACCATTCTCAGTCCTCCGGAAATGAACATCTGGAGCTGTGTTACATCGTTAGTGGATCTTGTGATCAGCGATGCTGTTGAGAATCTGTCGATCTCATTAAGTGAGAATGACTGCACTTTATTGAACATATCGCTTCTCAGATTCTTTGAATAGAGTCCGCCAAGCATGGCAGCAACGTAGCCGGAAGAAAGGCCTATGACTGTGCTCAGGACAGCACACAGCATCATCATCCCACCAGCTTTCCAGATAGCGGGCATATCGGTCCCTTCAGACTGAACGAGCATAGTAATGCCCGACATATAGTCCGGGATCTTCATCTCGGTCCATACCTGTGCGAGGACGAGCAATGCACTGCATATCAGCAGAAACACTTCTTTTCCCCGCATTCTTTTAATTGCTTTAAACATTAATAGAGTCTCCTCTTTAAAAAATTTACAAACCTAAATCCTGAGAAGCTATCTTGTCGAGAAGCTTGTACAGTTCTTTTTTCTCTTCTTTGTCAAGAACTGCGAACAGTTTCTCTACGGACTTGTCTCTTACTTTTGCCTGGATCTTTTCTCTTTCAAGTCCCGGCTCTGTTATATAGACTATCTGTTCTCTTTTATCACTTTCACTCCTGTGCCTTTCTATGAACCCATCTTTTTCCAGTTTCTCCAGAGCACCGGTCAGTGACTGCGGTCTGATGTGCATCCTGCGGGCAAGTTCCTTCTGTGCAATTCCATCTTCTTCAGAGAGAATATGCAAAATAAGGCCATCATGCATGTTCCCATCCACACCACTTGAATCAAGAGTTGAATGAAACAGACGGCTATGCAGTCTCGCTACTCTGAAAACACCTAGCATAAGGTCATTGTCATTCATTAAACTTTCCTCCGAATAAGGCCGCAAAAGTTGATGAAGCGTATTTTTTTAGTAAGCTAGTTTATAATAAGCCGATTTATTATAAGTAACTTTATAATCAGTTGTCTTATAATAAGCTTCCTTACTAATTATATCTGCAGTTTGTCTTCTGTCAACAGTATTCCGTAGGTTTTTCTTGAAGAATCACTCATTTATGATTATTATTTTAGTTTAGAGCGTTAAAGCACTAAAAACACTTTTAAGGAGTAGATAAAGTATGAGCAGAGATCTTAGCCCAGAGGTACTTAGCGGCCTCAAAACCAAGTACAATTCCGACCGCACCGCTAAAGCGGTAAGAAGAGCTCTTAACAAGACAGATATCATGGAGCTGGTTGCCGTACAGGAAAACGAAAACAATGTCCAGCCCAATTTTGAAATCGATATCGAAACTTTGAGAGCCACGAACCAGGCTGCTTCCGGCAGATGCTGGATCTTCGCCGGAGCTAACTTCCTCAGAGAAGAAGTTGCAAAAAAATGCAACATAAAAGACTTTGAACTTTCTCAGAACTACATTGCTTACTGGGATAAGCTTGAAAAGATCAACTGGACGATGGAAAGCATTATCTCTCTCAAGGACGTAGAATGGGATGACCGCACATTGATGTGGGTTCTGCGCAACGGTGTCGGCGACGGCGGTCAGTGGGATATGTTTGCGGGACTCATAAAGAAATATGGCGTCGTACCTAAAGCTGCATTTCCCGAGACATACGCCTCCGCTCACACAAGAAGTTGGGGTTCTCTCGTGAATCGCAGGCTAAAAAAGATTGCAGCTGATGTTCAGAAAAACAGAGATGACGCAGATAAGATCAACGAACTCAGAAACGAGTGCCTTGAAGAGCTCTACTCATTCTCCACTTCATGCTTTGGTCAGGTACCAGAGACCTTCGATTTTGAATATGTCGACAAAGACAACAAATATCACATCGACCGCGGTCTCACCCCCAAATCCTTCTATGACAAATATGTCGGACTTGATCTCGATGCATATGCATCTCTGATCACTTCCCCCACAAAAGACAAGCCTTATCATGAAAGATTCACCGTAAACTATGTCGGAAACATTGTCGGTGAGCCGGTAGTATATCTCAACCTGACAATGGACGAGCTCAAAGACGCAATAGTAGCACAGCTTCGTGACGGACAGATAGTCTGGTTCGGTTCTGATGTAGGACGCTGGGGTGACAGAAAGAACGGCGTTTGGGACATGAACAATTTTGATCTGAATGCCCTCTTTGACCTCGACGTCAGTATGACAAAGGAAGAATCCCTGTATTACTGTGAGAGCGCCATGAACCACGCAATGTGCATTACCGGCGTGACATTTGATGAGAACGGCAAACCCGCTAAATGGAAGATTGAGAACAGCTGGGGTGAAGATGCAGGTCAGAAAGGCTATTATCTCGCATCTGCAGAGTGGTTTGACATGTATGTATTCCAGGCAGTAGTGAACAAAAAATATCTTCCCGAAGAGATAGTGAAATGCCTTGAAAAAGAGCCTCATGAGCTGAATCCTTGGGATCCTATGGGCACACTTGCCGACTGAGGAGTTTATAATGCAGATTTCTGACCAAAGCTTTCTGATATCTGACGTTCCTTCCCTCAGCGATCTGAGGAAAAAGATCATTCCGTACCGCGAACAGGAGAAACTCCATAACAGATGGCTAAAGGAACGGCTGGACACAATAATGCCCAAAGTTCTTGAGGAATCCGGGCTTGATATGTGGATCGTCGCATTCAGCGAATACAATGAGGATCCTCTTTACAGGACATTGCTTCCGAAACACTTCTTTACCGCAAGAAGGACCATGATCCTGGTCTTTGTGATGGATAATGACGAGTTGAAGAAGCTTGCCCTGACTCGTCCTCATATCGGCATCGATGATTATTATCAGCAGGAATGGATCAATCAGAAAGGGTCAAACTGGGCTATCCCTGAAGATTATCCCTATCCTCCGGAAACTCAGATGGAATGTCTCAGAAGAATCGTCCAACAGTATGATCCTAAAACCATCGGGCTGAACTATTCTGATAATTTCGCTTTCGGTGACGGACTCAGTTACTCCCTTGCAAATCAGATCATCTCTGCACTCGGTGATGAATACAGTTCAAGAATCGTTTCTGCTGAGTATGCGGCTGTAAAATGGCTGGAGACCCGCTCTGACAGCGAGCTAGCTGCATACAACGGGATAATGCAGATACAGCATACTATGATCGCCGAGGCCTTCTCCTCCAAAGTCATCACCCCTGGAGTCACAACTAATGCGGACGTAAAATACTGGATGATGCAGTCTCTCATTGACATGGGGCTTGAGCCTTGGTTTGATTTCGAATGCACCATAATCCGCAGAGACACTGGCTGGGTTGAGGATGAGGATGTGATCATGCCGGGAGACTGTCTGAGATGTGATGTTGGCTTTAGATACCTGGATCTGTGTACAGACACTCAGGAAATGGCCTATGTACTGAAAAGCGGAGAAACAGATGCCCCTGATTATCTCAAGGCTGCTCTTGCTAAAGTAAACAGGTTCCAGGATATCGTGATCTCCTACTTCAGGCCAGGATCAACCGGAAACGAGATACTCGCAGCTTCCAGAGCGCAGGCTGTTTCAGAAGGACTTAAGCCCAGTCTTTATTCGCACCCTATCGGTTTCCATGGACATGCTGCCGGTCCTACTATAGGACTCGTAGATGCTCAGAACGGTGTTCCTGTGAACGGAGACTACACTGTATCCGACCACACCTGCTACTCTCTTGAACTGAACGTGACAGTTGACATTCCTGAATGGAACATATCTGCAATCTGGGGATTTGAATCAGATATCGCGCTTTGTGACGGAAAGATCGATTTCCTTTCCGGACGTCAGACTCAATACCACCTGATAAAATGATTTTTTAATCCACCAATAATGGAAAAGCGGCCGTGATATAAATCACAGTCGCTTTCTTTATCATCCTGAATACGATGAATGTATTATTTGACCATGCTCCAGGCGCAGGCACGGACACGGAGATGATGATACTCTTCCATATTCGGTACTGCCTGATGCATGTAAGTGATAGAGAAGTTCTCTTCAGGAGAGATCTCTGTATATGTGCCCATCGCTCCTGTCCAGCCATATGCTCCGGGTGTTCCGTTGCTGTGTCCGATGGCTCTTCCCATAAGGGTCCTGACGCCGAGGCCGTAGCCATAGCCGTCAAGATAGAAGTTGCGGAATTCGCCAAGCTGCGTCTCATTGAGCATATTATCTCTCATGAGATCCTGTGTCTGACGGCTGATCAGCTGTTCACCATTGGGCATGATTCCGCGATTAGCAAGTGTAGAAACGAATTTGGAGTAGTCGCTTACTGTGGAGATAATTCCAGCTCCGCCGGCTTCGTAAACTGCATCAGGCTGGATATTCTCATCCATCATCGCTTCTCTTCTTTCCAGAGATCCGTACTCATTACGATGATAAGGAACAACCAGATGCTTTTCCATATCACCTGTAAGTCTGTAAGCAGTGCTCTTCATTTCAAGCGGATCAAATATGTTCTTCTGCAGATACTCGCTGACTTTCATGCCGGAACATACTTCGATAAGACCAGCGACCAATTCATGTCCAAAGCCGTACAGCCAGTGTGTACCTGGTTCGAACGCAACAGGAACAGCACTCATGGCTTCTATATCCTGACGGAGAGTGTAATATTTGCCGTATTTGTCTCTGAGGCCTTTTCTTACTTCTGCCATGACTCTGTGAGTCTCATCATTTCCGCCATAACCGATTCCCATAGCCATGTTGAACACATGTTTAACAAGTATCGGATTTTCAAGCGGCTGAATAGTGAAGTTGCCGTTTGGTGCATATACGACTTTGTTAGTATTCTTCCACTCAGGGAAATATTCGTAGATAGGATCGTTGAGAAGGAATTTACCCTCTTCGAACAGTTTCATCGCTGCAGTGCAGATGATAACCTTTGTCATTGAGAACTGACGGTAGATTGTGTCTGCGTCGATAGGTTTCTTTTCTTCAACATTTTCATAGCCGAAATAGTTCTCGTAGATCCTCTCTCCATCCTTCGTAACGATGCATCCGAGCCCTGCCGGCCCGTGCTCCACAAAGCTCTGGAGGAGGGCATCCATTTCCTTTTTGCCTGCCATTTGTCTCTCCTTTTTTGATTATGATTAGATTGCTAAATTTGATTCGATTATATCTTTCCTGACGCATCACGTTCAAGCACTCTTTACCTTGCCCATCCTATGCAATTATCCAAAGGAGGTATTCCTCTGTTTCCAGTATTTGTTTATAATCAAAACACAGTATAAAAAACGCTCTGTTAGCGTTCAAATCATTTAAAACAGGAGGACAACCATGCTTAGAAGAGTCACAGTCGAAAATGGTGTCGTAGAAGGCATTCCTGCAGCTGACCCTCGTGTAACTGCTTTTAAGGGAATTCCATATGCTGCACCTGCTGTCGGCGAAAACAGATGGCGGGCTCCCCAGCCAGCCAAGAATTGGGAAGGTGTTCTGAAAGCATATAAGTTCGGACCTATCTCAATGCAGCGTGTTCCAGGTCTCGATCCGGAGAACATCTATACAAATGAGTGGAATGTGGATCCTGAGATTCCTATGTCAGAAGACTCCCTTACATTAAACGTTTGGACTCCCGCAAAGAGCACTGATGAAAAACTTCCGGTCTTTGTGTGGTACTTTGGAGGCGGGCTCAGAGAAGGCAACCCGGCAGAGATGGAGTTCAACGGTGAGCGACTTGCAAGACGCGGAATAGTCGTTGTTACTGTCAACTACCGTCTGAACGCTTTCGGTTTCTTCTGCCACCCCGAGATCACAGCAGAATGTCCGGAATTTCCAGGAAACTTCGGGTATCTCGATCAGCGTTTCGCAACGATGTGGGTAAAGAGAAATGCCGAAGCATTCGGAGGCGATCCCGAAAACATCACAATCGGCGGTCAGTCTGCAGGCGGCGGAAGTGTTATGGCCCAGGTCGCTTCTCCTCTTAATAAAGGTCTGTTCAAACGCGCTATCGTAGACAGCGGTATGGAACAGGTCCCGTATCCTCCCGGAATGTTCGGTTCAGCACTCACCCTTGAGGAAGCAGAAAAAGGCGGCATACAGTTCTTTGAGGAACTTGGTGTAAAAACTCTTGCGGAAGCAAGAGCTCTTCCTGCTGAATTCGTACGCGATAAGATGGCAGAATCAAAAGTCAGATTCGGCGTCGTTGTTGATAACAATTTCTTTGTAGGCGCCAGCAATGACAGATTCTTCCGCAGAGAGTGCGATATCCTCCCGATGATGTTCGGTCACACTTCCGATGAGTTCCCCGGCACACCAAGAGTCAATTCCATTGCTGAACTTAGAGAATATGCAGAGAAGACATTCGGAGAAGACGCAGATGAGTATATGAATATCGTCACCTCCAAGACAGGCTCTTTCAGAGAAACTATGCATAACGCGGCTGTTCAGCATCTTGAATTCTCCTGCAGGCTGGTGAGCAAGATGAAAGCTGCTACCGGTGAGAAGACTCCGTACTGGTATTGGGTATTCGATCCTGAGATCCCCGGCTGGGACAATCCCGGGACGTTCCACTCCAGCGACCTCTGGTTTTTCTTTGAGTCTCTTGCAAACTGCTGGAGGCCTTTTGAAGGCAAGCACTACGATCTTGCCAGACTGATGTGCAATTACTGGGCAAACTTTATCAAATGCGGGGATCCTAACGGCAATGATGCCAACGGAAAGCAGATGCCTTACTGGGCACCATACACAGAAGAGAATCCCTGCCGCATGTGGTTCGGTGACACAGCATATACAGAGAACGACGGTCCCAGAGAAGTCGTCGATTTCCTCCTCAAGAACAAGATGAAGAATTATCAGTTCTGAGTTTCTTCCGTAAACAGATAGATCCCATACCGGTCAGTACCAAAAGACTGTATCCCGGTATGGGATCTTTTTTGATTTTTCTTCACAGCACCTTCTGATAAGCCATACGCGGCGTTCCGTCCGAGACATAGATGGTACCGCAATATGTGAATCCGTATTTATGCAACAGGTGCTGCATTATTCTGTTCTCTCTGTGGGTATCTATCCTTATATTGCCGGATACCTCAGAACAGTAATCCAGACAGGCTTTAAGCACACCGCCTTCCCCGCATGATGCTATACGGTGTATCACAATATAATCCTCATCATTCAGCCACTGCCCGTCATAGATCTTCAGGTAAGTCGGATCCGGTCCGCTCATCATGGCAAAACAGCCTATAATACTTGAATCATTTTCCACTACATACCCTGTGCCGTTCTCTATATCCCCGTCTATCAGGTAAAGCTGAGGATTGGTATCACCCCATTGTCTGGGATTACCACTCTCCTTCATTATCCTTCTGGCGTTTTCATATATCCCGAGTATGATTTCTCTGTCTTCAGGTCTGGAGAGCCTGACAGTCAATTTCTTTTCCATTAGGATGGGTCCTGTTCATCTACCGGATTCAGTTCAGTAAAAAGGCGCATATCATCTGCCAGCACGTGTCGGATGAAATCGCTCTCATCCATGAGAGGCTCATCTGATATCATTCCTGCAAGTTTAGGAATGTTTCTGCCTGTGTGATTATCACTGCCTGCTGTCTTGTGGAAGCCAAACGAATCTGCATAGTAATTAGCTAGATCGTTACACTGATCGCTTCTCCAAGCATTTATCGTCTCAACGCCGTGTATACACCTGGGATACAGTCTGATGTGATCTATATAATGTGCTTCTCTGTAGGGATGTGCATGGATAACAAGCGCTCCTTCATTCATCATGAACGGCAGCTCTTCACTTTTCTCCATCTCCATTATTTCCGGGTGGTTCAAGTACCACTGCTTATCAAGGCCGTATATAAGGAAATCTGTTCCCTTATAGCTTATCTCCACGCCAAGAAACACTTTAAGACCGATCTCTTTTCCTATCCGGAGCGCTTCTTCGTAGTCAGAGAAGTAGAATTCGATCCTCTTTTCATAAGGTTCTGACGGATCCATATTGAGATTTCCGTCAAGAAAATGATTGGTGATGAATATCCCGTCATAATCTTTGGATTTATAAAACTCCAGGGTCTCCCTTACTCCCGCTCTGCCGCATCTGCTGACCGGGAAAGTATGTACATGCGTATCGTACTTGTACTCCATAGGTTCTCCTTATCTGTCAAAAATAGCATATGATCTGTCATCACGCCTGCGCTGTTTTGCTTTCAGGCTACGGTACTTAGCCAGTGCTGCATCCATTCTCCGAAAAAGCATCTGCCTGTATTCATCAGTATAAGGAACAAAAAGATAAGCTTCATCCTTAAATTCAGGTGTACCGTACTCTTCTTCTCCCAGAAACTCAAATGCTGCAGAGTCCACATCCGCAGGATATCCGTCGTCTCCGAAAACATAATAATACTCAGTGAATCGCCTGCCTTCTGCAGTAAACATCTCCGCGCCTATCGCTCCTGAATTTGCGACTCTGTATTTTAGGTAGACCCTTAAATCTATATTCCTGTCATTCAGAATGTCCGCAAAATCACTGTATTCCCGCAGAAAACTTCTGTTCAGAAGTCCTTTTGAGTAACACCAATGCAGATAAGCAGCTATATGGTTGAAACAATTGAGCTCTTTAGTCTGAAGGCCTTTACGTATTATTTTTCCGTAATGGTACCCGCTCCAGTCTATGAACTTACCTCTGCTTCTGAACTGGGATTCGCGGCCGCTGGCAACATCCACCCCGTAGACATGTCTCATGTCTTCAAGTTCATCGGAGTCAGGAGTGATGATAACAGAAGCACCGTCATACTTCTCAGATGAAGGTCTAAAATGCTTCATGAAATCACTGTATCTGAAAAAAGCTATTCCAGGAACATCTACATAATACTCACATCTTCTGGGCATGCTCCGTCCCAGAAAAGGAACCGGGTGAACAGGAAGGATATTCCTTGCGTCCGGCTTTACTTCATATACACAGAAGTTCCTGTCCCCGCCGATATATGACCAGCATTTGCTGTATACAGCGTCTTTTCTCTGGGCTTCATTTATCATCAAAGCATACTTATCGATATCATTGTCGAAGCCGTCAGCTTCCTTCCTGCCGATCACAAAGGGATAGAAAGATGTATAAATGATCAGTCCGGTGACTTTTGACTCCCTGAGCTGCCCGCTGAGGATCTTCAATATCTCAACACTGCAATCAGAATAATACTCCGTCAGTTCTTCCGCTTCTTCTACAGAAAGCTCAACAGTCTCAATATAAAACGACTTGCTTTCTACAGCCTCACAAATATCCTTTGTAAGAAGGAAGAACAGATCAATATCATAAGAACCTGCAGGAAAATTCAGTCTAAGTTCAGCAGTCGCTTCGTCCTGTTTCAATTCCATAGCCATCCCTGGGAACAACGGATCATACAATCTGGTGTACTCTCCCGTCTCCCCTTTGATCAGCATATGGTCCTTGTCAGCTTTACCAAAACCCAGTTTTCTTTTCGATGCGAGTTTAGATATGTCCAATATGCCTTTTTTCTCTTTATGAACGAATACCTCTATCCACATATCTTGTTATCTGCTCGAGATCAGTTTTTCAGAAAACTTAAAGTTCTCTTAACTCTTCCAATTTGAACTCAGGATCTCCGTTGAACCATTTAAGACATTTCATCAGATCCGGATCCATTGGATCGAGCCTCAGTCCTTTGACGATGATATCCTTGAGACTTTTTCTGCTCTCCTCGTCATTCTCATCGATCTGAGCACCCATGCATACTGCGATCCTGTAGTAGACCTTGGGGCCCCAGGACAGATACTCACCACTCTCCATCCGCTCAGCTATATCGTAGTAGATATCCAGAGCTTCGTCATCCTTATAATACTTGAGTTCAGTGATGAGTCCTTCACACCACTTCACTGCTGTAGCGTCTCCAGCTCCTGACCTTTTTAGCAGTTCAAGGATCTGTTCAGCATCTCCGTACGCTTTTTTCTTGATCAGGATCCTCATCTTAAGGACGAAAACATCAAGATCCCCTGTTTCAAGTTCCAGCGCTTCATCTATCTCAGCAGACGCTCTGTCAGTCTGACCATCCTCAAACAATGATTCAGCCAGTAAATAATGGCCCATATATGAGTCAGGATCTGTAGCGACCATCCTTGACGCATAGGATGCTGCTTCTTTGAATCTCTTCTCCGAAAACAGTATCCTGATGAGCATAGTGACGATATTGCGGTCATCTTTACACTTTTCAGCCGCATCTATATATGCGTTTACTGCCCCGTTTCTGTTTCCGGCCACGAAGAACGTATTTGCTCTTCTTGCATAGAACTCTGCTTTTCTGGAAGCATATTTCCCGCCCGGAACATCCTCTTCAGCGAGTTTGACAAGTACATCAGCATGCTCGGATGCCAGTTCATAGTTTCTGGTAACAAATCCGATCTGGTTCATAAGATCGCTGTACTCTCCGGGTTCTGTATCGTTCTTATCTATCTTAGCTGCGAGATCGGCTGCTTCTCTCAGCATATTATTCTGAAGACATCTCCATGCATGATCCATATAGACCTTGCTGTCAGCTTTTCCTTCCGCTTCAATTCTGGACAGTTCTTCTATAACATGAGTATTCCATTCTGCTCTCATTGAACTGAGTCTGCTGATCAGCCCCTGATCTGTGGAAGGATCCATCATCACATCAGTAATGAGAGCAGTAGCCTTTGCATATTCCTCCTGGCGAGCCAGAGCCTGTGCCATGATCAACTTAGCAGATGCCTGCGCAGGATCCAGATCAAGGACTTTTTCGCAAGTCTCTATACATTTATCTGCATACCCTGCAGCCATATAAGACGGTGCCAGTTCCATAAGCAATTCAGCATTTCCAGGATAATCTGCGCAGATCTTCTCAAGTTCTTCAACTCTTGCGGTCTCTCCGGCAAATACAGAGATCCTTGCCGCAAGAGCTTTACCGTACGGGTGCTGCTCAGGTGACTCTGCCATCAGCTTTATAGGTTCAGAAGGATCCTGAACGCTTCCACCTACCAGTGAAAGATACTGTTTAAGGTATTCTTCGCACTGGGCACCGTTCTTTCCTGGAATGAACATATCAAATGGAATCATTTCTCTGAAACGGATTCCTCTGAGAATAACATCCCTCACAAATCTCTTAGGGTATCTGTCAAGCAGGACTTCTCTGTTTTCGGCAAATGAGTATCTTTCGTCGAGATATTTCCATACGATCTGAGGAAGTATATGTCTGTCCATCAGACAGTCTATAAGCTCAGCTTCTGCTCTCTCTTTTCCGAGGAAAACTTCATATCTGTCAAGGAGGGTTTTCCAGGTATCAGGAGAGATTCTGAGAGAAAAATCGTCATATAATCTGCTGAACTCAGCTCTGAAATCATAGTCTTCCTTGTCTATCGCGATCTTTTCAGCAGCTGTAGGAGTATCGGCAAAGTTCATTGCTTCAAGATAAGCCTTATGAAGAATCTCAAATTCTTCAGGTCTGTTTTCCAGGTCGATATAGTTAAGTTTCTCATTATATGCTGCTTCTATTACTTCCTTCTCTGTGGTCGGATCTATCCCAAGCACTTTCCAATCCATTGTAAACGCTCTCCTGTGTATATAAAGTGGTCTGACATAAACACCATTTTTTCTTATAGATTATAGCATATCCAAAAAACAGAGACGGCCTGCCAAATGCAGACCGTCTCATTTTTAACATATGAATCGTTATTCGCTTTTAGCTTCCGCTGCAGCTTCTTCCGTGTATGGGATCTCCATTCTGTGGGGATCTGCCAGCATCTTCGTCACATAGGAGAACACGTTCGCAAAGTAATGTCCTGAGCATATTCTCTCATCCATTACTACACCGAGAGGCATGCTTCTTACAAGTTCAATTCCATTCTTTGTCTGCTTAGGAACATCTCTCATGTTACCGATCGCGATTCCGACACTGGTAGTACCGAAATCATAAAGATGATGGTAGATGTGATTCGTTCTAATACTGGCAAGATTGGTGATAAGGAAACTCGTATGGAAAGGCAAAGCATCTATGATAGCCTTCGGCAAAATGCCGTGTTTGTCCATCCAAAGGATAAGATTAACAACGAATTTGGCCAGGAGGTTAGTTTTAACGATTGCATTAACAAGCTTATCCAGCCCTGTTTCTGAATCAGCCTCGCGGCTCTCTGTCACATAATCTACGATCTTATTCTGAACATCAAAAATCGTATCGTGCTCCGGATCAAAATAGACCTTTGAGAATACATCAGTACCTGCCCCAGGCCTGAGGACTACCATCGAAGCGCTGAAATAATTCCTGTCATAGATCTTTTCATTGACAACAAATCTGTTGAGCAGAGGATATTTCGCAGCCGCTCTTGTATAAGCAGCCATGACCAAGCCAAGATAGCTGATGCTGATTCCTTCTTTTCTCTTCTCATTGATATACTGCTTCATAGGCTCCACAGGTATATCAACAGTGATCATATTCTGCGCATCATAGCGTTTCTTTAAAACGTGAGGGAACAGGAAATAGTTAGAATCTCCGACTTTTGCCAGAGTGCCATCCGGTCTTCCCATAATCCACTCCTTTCAATCTCAAATCATTTATTATTCTCTAGATATTCAACAAGATCTCCGACTGTCTTGAGTTCACCGAGTGTTTCTTCCGGGATCTCATCGATCTCAAACTCTTCTTCCACAGTGTTGATTAGTTCAATGAGTTCGAGAGAATCGCAATGTAGGTCATTAAGAAAAGATGTTTCCAGCGTGACCTGCTCTGCTTCTACCCCAAGCTGATCGCATATCAGATTCTGTAAAGTTTCAAACATTTATACACCTCCAATTTCGACGCCAAAAAACTAATCCGTGCGTCTGTCATATAACTTTTAGCACAGTTGTCCTAATAAGGCAACACTTTTTTGACGAATCATACAAACATCGTGTTGTTGCACTTTTTTACCCTTTTGTAACCTTTTCTTTTTTGTTGATTTTGATTCATAAATATTAATCTTGAGAATCATATCCTGAACTGATCGAGCAGTTCACTTGGTGGTCTGTACAATCGATTTTGATTATCAAATAGCATATAATATTATTAAGAAATTTGCATATTAATAAGGAGAACAGATCAAATGAAGTATTTTGATTTTCACGGAGAGAAGATATCCAGATTGGGATTCGGTCTCATGCGTCTTCCTGTCATAAATGACGATCAGTCAGCTGTAGATTATGACAAAGTGGAAGAGATGTTCCTTTACGCATATGAAAACGGTATAAACTATTTTGACTCAGCATTTCCATATCACAATGGATTCTCTGAGAAGACCCTCGGTAAAATACTGACCAACAACCATCTGCATGACAAGGTCAACGTCGCAACAAAACTGTTTACACTGGGAATCAAGAGTCCTGATTTCGATCCTAGAAAGATGCTCGATGAGCAGCTTAGCAGATTGCAGCAGGATCATATAGATTTCTACCTGATGCATGGACTCCATGGGGATCAGTGGGAGTATCTTTGTGAACATTTCGACATCAAGAACTATCTAAAAGATCTTAAAGCCCAGGGCGTCCTCAGACATCTGGGATTCTCTTTCCATGACACTTATGAGAAGTTCGTAGAGATCATAGACGATTTTGATGAGTGGGAGTTTGCACAGATCCAATACAACTATCTTGATCATGAATATCAGGCCGGTGATAAGGGTCTTGCATATGCCAGAAGCAAAGGAATCCCTCTCAATGTTATGGAACCCTGCAAGGGAGGAAGTCTGATATTCCCGAATTATCCGGAAGTAGAAGAAATCAAGAAGAAGCACGGTCTCGAAAATGTTTCCAACGCGGAACTGGCATTCTCATATGTCTTTGACAAGCCCGGATTCATGGTCGTTCTCAGCGGTATGAATGAGATGTCCCAGATGAAGGAGAACATCGAGATCGCAAACAAATACGATAACAACACTCTGTCCCCTGAGGCAGATGCAGCTATAGATGAGATCAGATATCTGCTCGAACATTCCGAGAACATTCCATGTACCGGATGCAGATATTGCACAGCAGGATGCCCGATGCAGATCCAGATTCCAAATGCTTTCAGCATCTATAATGAAGCTCAGAAGTTCAAGAACCCAGCAGCTCAGAAGCGCAATTATGACAGGGCCTGTGCCAATATTGCCGACTGCATTGAATGCGGTCAATGCCAGAATGCATGCCCGCAGCATCTTGAGATACCTCAGCTGCTGAAGAAGGTCCGTGAATATATGGAGGGATGACTCCTTCTTACAAATGAATGGTGTTTCCAAAGTCGTTATCTTAAGATGTACAGATTATTCGGAAGAGAAGGTCTACAACACGCTCAGGAATGGTATAGGACTTCTCGGAGGAATAGAAAGGTTCGTTAACCGTAAAGAGAATATTCTGGTTAAGCCCAACTTCCTTCATTCCAGCGACCAGTCAAAGGCCGTAACTACTCATCCTTCGGTCATCAAAGCCATGCTCCGTCTACTTGATGATGCGGGGTACCGCAAAGTCAAATTCGGAGATTCCCCTGCCATGGGCAGCTGCCGTTCTGCTGCTGCGGTTCTCGGTCTGGAGGATGGAATATACGGTGCAGCTGTTGCTGATATGTCAGAAGCAGTCGACTTTCCCTTTCCGGAAGGTACTACTGCAAAGCACTTCCGCTTTGCCAAAGAAGTGACTGAAGCAGATGCGATCATAAACCTCTGCAAGATGAAGACACATGCTCTGGAGAGAATAACCGGAGCAGTCAAAAATGTGTATGGTCTTGTTTGCGGCGCCAATAAAGCTGCCGGACATGTTTCTTTTCCGAACGCCACAGTATTTGCAAGGATGCTCACTGACATTCATAAAGCTGTCAGGCCAAGACTCCATATCATGGACGGCATAATCGCGATGGAAGGAAACGGTCCTTCTTCCGGTGATCCGGTCGAGATGGATGTAATGCTTTTCTCTGACGACCCTGTTGCTCTGGATACTGTATACTGCTGGCTAATCAGTCTTGATCCTCTTCTCGTTCCGACCAATGAGCAAGGGCAGGTCTGTGGCATCGGCACATGCCGTGAGGATGAGATAGAGGTTGTGACCCTGGATCAGGAAGGGCATGCGGAAGTTCTATCCAGAAAAGATCTTTTCAACAGATTCGGAAATGCAGATTTCAATGTAGCCCGAAAAGGCAACCCGAAGTCTTTGCTTGGAACCTTTTCCAGGATCGCAACAAAACTTTCACGGCCGGTAATTGATAAAACGAGATGTATCCATTGCGGCGTCTGTGTCGATCACTGCCCCGTTACCGGAGGAGCAGTTCATTTTGATAACGGAAAAGATTCCCCTCCTGTATACGATTACAGTAAATGCATCAGATGCTACTGCTGTCAGGAGCTTTGTCCGGCTCAGGCAATCAGAAAGCGGTAATATAACATCCAGATGAAAAGAAGTCCAATTATAAAAGATATGGTGACGGGAGGCGAACGCCTCCCGTCTACACTGCAGATACTGATCTATTCTTTGATACACTGTGTGATCTATTTCACTACGAACAGGATCTGTCTGCTCGGAGAGTGGCAGCCATTCTACTGCAGGCTGGATGAGATCATTCCTATAGTTAAGTGGTTCGTCATCCCTTACTGCATGTGGTTTCCACAGATAGCTGGCACTCTGATATGGTTCTTTATCAGGGACTACGATTCACTCAGAAGATTTATGAAGTACATCATGATCTCTACGATTCCGGTCTACTTCGTATTCATATTCTTCCCTACATGTATGCCTCTAAGACCTTCTGCTGTTGAAGGAGAAGATGTCCTTTCCATTCTGCTGAACCTTATTTTTGCAGCTGACAACAGCACTTATATATTTCCTTCCCTTCACGTCATATGGTCAGTCGGTTCACTCATAGCCTTGTGGAACGACAGTCTTTTATCAAGACATTCTGCAAAGACTGCTGCCACGATACTTACAACGCTGGTCTGTGTTTCAACATTCATGATCAAGCAGCATTCGATCCTTGATACCATCGGAGCGATTCCCTTCTGTCTTCTTGGATGGTTCTTCACTTACAGAGCTGCAGCACGCAAATCTGCCACAGTTTCTTCAGATTAGGAGATAACAAATGTCGTTCTTAAATGTCAGATTCTATTCCAACATATTGGAAGGAGACGGAGAATTCGCAGTCTTCCTGCCAAGAAATACTGCGCCTCCATATAAAGTTCTTTGGCTTTTGCATGGTGCTTTCGCTGAATATCACGAGTCTTTCCAGTATACATCCATATGTATGTATGCCGAAAAGCGCGGCATGGCTATAGTCGCGCCAAGTTCATATATGGGCGTGTATACCGACATGGTATATGGTGAGAAAGGCTATTCATTTGTAGAAGAAGTAGTGGATAAAGCACCAAAACTGTTTACTTTTCTTTCCACCGAAAGAAAAGACAACTATATAATGGGTATCTCGATGGGCGGTCACGGATCTTTCAAACTCGCGATGAATCATCCGGAGAAGTTTTATGGCGCCTGCGGCTTCAGTTCCCCGGTAGACATGGTCTACACCATGTCACTTCTGGAATCCGGTCGGCACGGAGGCGGACATGAACTGTTTGATGCTTTCGGTTCCTCAGAAGCTTACAGAGATTCTGTAGGTGATGTTGTCAGTCTCGCAAAGGAGAATCTGAATAAAGGAATAACTCTGCCCAGGCTCTCCTTGTGCTGGGGTGACGACGAGCATGCAGGTCCTGAATGTTCCCGTCTGAAGCAGATTTTTGATGAGCTTGGGATCGAGATGTATTCACGAATAGGACATGGCGGACACAACTTTGACACATGGGATCCCATGATGGAAGAAGTACTTGATTATATTACGGAAGGAGCGGACAGATAATGGCAATCATTGATTTCAGAGGTTCCATTCCTCTGCTCAACAATTCAACACGAGTTACGATAGCCCTTCCTTCCCTGGTACCCGAAAAAACAGACAAGTGGAAAGTACTGTGGCTGCTGGGAGAAGAAGGAAGATCATCTGATCACTACGTCCGCTTCAGCAGTATAGAAAAACTCAGCGAAGAATGGAATATAGCAGTAGTCATGCCGGAAGGCCTGCACTCCGACTACGAAAATATGGTAAGAGGTCTACGGTGGTTCGACTATATCTCTGACAGTCTTCCCCGCTTCATCTACGACAATTTCCCTGTATCTGACACAAAAGAAGATAATTTCGTTTTTGGCTTTGGTATGGGAGGACTGGGGGCTTTACGTCTCGCGTTCAGAGTTCCTGTATTTGCAGCAGCGTACGGTGCATGCGGAACAGATCTCGATGTTTTTGCTCAGGATGCTGCACATTCAACAGCCGCATATATAAGAAAGCTGCAGACGATCTACGGCGATGATTTCCTCAGTGAGGATGTTCTTGATTCCAGTGACCTGTACAGGCTGGCTTCACAAGCTCAGGTCATTCCGCCTCTGATGGTCATTAGTTCCGGATATAGTTTTCTAAAGCTGAAATCCGTACTGTCCAGCAAAGCAAGAGGCTCTGTCTTCATCAACAGTGAGAATACAACCGGATATGACGATGCTTTGAAGGCATTTCACGATATGACAGAAAAACTTTGACCGACTAAACAATTGCCTGAGCAGCGATGCTCAGGCAATCTCTTTTATTTTCCTCTGTATTTTGCTCTCAAAAGCTCCAGGACCTGACTGTTTGGATTCCTTCCATGTGTAAAATATTGCTCGTCACCTATTCCCGTCATCTCTGCAGCAAATATTCCAACCGCAAGTGATCTGGACTGTCCCCCATAACAGTGAACCAGCAGAGTTTCCACATCTATATTGCGTTCAATAAAAGAAATGATCTGATCAGCCTGATCTTCACTGAACATGACTGCTCCTTCTACCGGCCTGTCTATATCATCAAAAAGCAATGTAAGTACATCTCTGCATGAGCTGCTGGGAAAGAATCTGAAACCGAATCCTTCAGTATGGCTGTCCTGGATGGATATGACTGCGTAAGAATCAGTTCTCTCCGCAAACTCTTCCATACCGGCAGGATAATAGTGCTCCATGACATAGTCAAAAGCATCAAACACAGACTTTACCAGGATTCTTTTCAACGCACATCCTCCATGATTCTTTAATCTTGTTATTTTCTTTGCAATGTAGTATATATTTCCAGGCAACCCAAAACAATAATAAACGGAGAAGATCATGATCACAAACAGCAGAACGGCAAACAGCATCAGGACGGCATTGATGGCAGTTCTAATCGCGGTATGTGCCTGGATTTCCATTCCTGTAGAGATACCTTTCACCATGCAGACTTTCGGTGTTTTTCTGACTCTCAGATTATTAAGAGGCAGATACGGTACTATGAGCATTCTGATCTATATCCTTCTCGGTCTGATCGGGGCTCCTGTATTTGCAGGTTTCTCTTCTGGAGCCGCGATCCTTCTCGGGCCTACAGGAGGTTACATTATCGGTTTCCTTTTCTGCGGGATCATTTTCATGGCAGCAGAACCACATATGCGTGGCAGACTGGCTGAAAATACCGTACTGATCCTAGGTCTTGCGGTATGTTACACATTCGGAACTCTTTGGTTCGTTCATGTTATGTCAATGCGCGGGAACAGTTACTCATTCATTCAGGCTCTTATGCTCTGCGTCGTTCCCTACCTGATCCCGGATCTTTGCAAACTGGTACTGTCACAGTTTATTGCAGAAAGAGTTCTTAAACTATCTTCTCACTTTCAGAATAGTACAAAAGAAACAACATGAAATGGATCTGTATCACTATAAATACCGTTACATCAGCTGAGGATCTGATCTCCTCAGCCGTGCTTTCATGCGGTATTACAGGGATTCAGATCGAGAATAACGTCCCTCCTTCCGAGAAAGAGATGAAAGCCATGTTCAATGATCTCCTTCCGGAAACTGCGCCAGACATGATGCCTGATGACGGCAGTTCACGCGTGATGTTCTATCTGAGGATTCATGATACCGATGACAGCACAGATGAATTGCCGGGAGGCGTTGTAGATGACTCTTACACTATCCACGACAGGATCTATACAGAGGAAGAGATAAGACAGATTCTGGATCTTCTTGGTTCAAAACTGAAGGAACTGGAAAAACACAGCTATATAGGTCCAGGAACTCTCGAACTATCAGTCACCAGCGATTCAGACTGGATCGACAACTGGAAGCAATTCTATGAACCTGTTAAAGTTGGCAGTATCCTGATTCTTCCTGAATGGATGGATCTTCCGCAGGAATACTCTGATGAAGTCACAGAAGGCACCGTCAACCTAATTAATATAAATCCCGGATCAGCATTTGGCACCGGAAGTCATGAAACCACTAAACTTGCTGTACTTGGCCTTGAAAAGTACATGCATCCTGGAGACAGAGTTCTCGATATCGGTACCGGAAGCGGAATACTCGGCCTGTGTGCTCTGAAAAAAGGAGCTTCGCATGTAACTGCAACAGAGATCGACAGCGGCTGTATCCCATGTGTCGAGAACAATATCAGCATCAATGGATTTGACTCTTCTCAATTCAGTCTGTATATAACAAACCTGCTTGATCCCCTATCTGGTTTCACTGCAGCACCTTTCCCGGTGGTAACTGCTAATATCCTTTCACCTGTTATCGTGGCTCTTGCTGCTCCAGGATATGCTGACAGATTCACATCTCCGGGAGGTGTCTTCATCACTTCCGGTCTCGCTTCTTCACGGGAAGATGAAGTCTTAGATGCCTTTGCATCGAATCCTTCCTGGCAGGTTATAGATATCCTCAGGATGAATGACTGGATCAGTATTATCGCCCAAAAACGCAGATAAACATTAGATCATATTGATACCGGCTTCTTAAGCGGCACTTCTATGCCGTCTGAGAAGCCGGTATTCTTACTATTTACACATGATTATTCTATACCGATGAACTCATAATCTTCATTCTCGATTGCAATCCTGATCTCTTCTTCGCTTATGTCTCCGTCACACTTGACAATTACTCTTCCGGAATGGAAATCTGCTGTTGCTTCCGTTATCCCTTTCAGAGCTTCAAGAGCTTTCTTTACCGTCATTTCACAGTGCTCACACATCATACCGCCTACAAGGATAGTCATCGTTTCCGTCTGCTCTGCTTCTGATCTTGCAGGCTTTTCTTTTTTCTTTAATGCCCTATCTTTGCTGGGATCCCTCAGCTTGAAGAAATTGAGACGAAGTGCATTGGACACTACACAGAAACTTGAAAGACTCATCGCTGCAGCTCCAAACATCGGATTAAGTTTGATCCCCCAGATAGGATAATAAAGACCTGCTGCCAACGGTATACCTATGACATTGTATATGAAAGCCCAAAACAAATTCTCTTTTATATTCACTACAGTCGCTCTGCTGAGTCTGAGAGCCGCTGGTATATCCAAGAGGGAATTCTTCATCAGGACCACGTCTGCTGCATCTATAGCCACATCTGTTCCTGCTCCGATCGCTATACCGACGTCTGCTCTTGTTAGAGCCGGTGCATCGTTAATACCGTCGCCCACCATAGCTACCTTACCGGAGTCCTTCAGCTCACGGATGACATTTTCTTTTCCATTCGGAAGCACGCCAGCAACCACATCGTCTATGCCGACTTCATCTGCTATCGCCCTGGCAGTCCGCTCATTATCTCCTGTAAGCATGACAGTTCTGATACCCATTCCATGCAGTTCAGAAACCGCCTGTACACTGTCAGGCTTTATAGTATCTGCTACAGCAATCATTCCTGCGTATTTGCCGTTCAAGGAGAACATCAGGGGAGTCTTTCCCTTCTGTGAAAGTCCGGCAGCATCTGCAATGCTGAGTTCCGGTATATTGATCCGGCTGCTCATGTATCCCACGCTTCCGCCGACTATCTCTGAACCTTTCAGCACTGCTCTGACACCGTTGCCCGGCAGAGCTGTAAACTCTTCTACTTCATCGTAATCGCATTCCATACCGTCAGCATACTCAGTGACAGCCCTGGCAAGCGGGTGTTCACTCTTTCTCTCCAGAGAATAAGCAAGTTTCAGCAATCTGTCTTTGGTTACACCCTCTGCAGGCAGAATATCCGTGACTTTCGGTTCTCCGCTGGTTATTGTTCCTGTTTTATCAAGAGCAACTATCTCGACTTTTCCTGTCTCCTCAAGGACTTCTGCCGTCTTGAACAGGATACCGTTCTTTGCTCCAAGCCCGTTCCCCACCATGATAGCAACGGGTGTTGCGAGGCCAAGTGCACATGGGCAGCTGATGACCAATACTGAAATACCCCTTGCTAATGCAAAAGAGAATTCTTTGCCCGCGATAAGCCAGATGAAGAATGTCAGCACGGCAACACCAATAACAGCTGGCACAAATATACCTGATACTTTGTCTGCGATCTTTGCGATAGGAGCTTTTGTTGCCGCTGCATCTCCGACCATCTGAATGATCTGAGCCAGAGTAGTATCTTCACCAACCCTGGTAGCTCTGCATCTGATATAACCTGACTGGTTTATAGTTGCGGCAGAAACTACTGATCCTTCCTCTTTATCAACAGGCATGCTTTCCCCGGTCAGAGCAGATTCATCTACAGAAGTGATGCCTTCCGTAACAACTCCATCTACAGGAATGCTGTCTCCCGGTCTGACTGCAAAAATATCTCCTGTCATTATCTCGTCGATCGGCACTTCGACCTCTATACCGTCTATGATCTTCAACGCCGTCTTCGGTGCAAGTTTCATAAGGCTCTTGAGCGCATCAGTTGTCCTGCCCTTTGATCTTGCTTCCAGCATCTTTCCGACCGTGATCAATGTCAGTATCATCGCAGCTGATTCGAAATACAGGTCATTCATGTACTCCATTACAGCCTTTGCATCTCCGTTCATCTGCGCCACAGACATTGCGATCAATGCATAAACGCTCCAGACAAATGACGCCATAGACCCCATGGCTACAAGAGTATCCATATTTGGTGCACGATGCCACAGACTTTTGAATCCGCTAATGAAGAATCTCTGGTTTATTACCATAACTATTCCTGCAAGCAGCATCTGTATGATACCGATCCCGACATGATCACCATTAAGAGGTGCAGGCACAGGAAGTCCGAGCATCATATGACCCATAGAAAAGTACATCAGCACAAGGAGAAATCCCAAAGACGTGATCAGACGTTTTTTGAGGATGGGTGTTTCAGTATCCTTTAGCGCCTCCTCATTGGATGAAACAACATCAGAATATGAATCTTTTTTCTTTCCTGCGCCTTTAAGCGAGGCACCATAACCTGCCTGTTCCACAGCTCTAATGATGTCCGCAGAGGATGCAGTTCCTTCTACTCCCATAGAGTTTGTAAGAAGACTGACAGCACAGGAAGTTACTCCAGGGACGCTGTTCACTGCTTTTTCCACTCTGCTGCTGCATGCGGCACAGCTCATTCCAGTTACATTGTATTGTTCCATAAGTCCGTCCTTTTTTATTTCATGATCTTTTTTACTGTAGCGACAAGCTCATCTATTGAACTCTCATCACCGTTTTTTATGTCTTCTGTAACGCACGTCCTGATATGATTTGACAGAAGCTCAGAGTTAAAACTGTCAAGCGCAGCCTTAACAGCAGAGACCTGAATCAGGATGTCCGGACAATAGATGTTCTCTTCCACCATTCTCTTGATTCCCCTGACCTGTCCTTCCACTCTGTTGAGCCGGTTGAGCAGATCTCTGTACTCTTTTTCACTTCTTTCTTTGATTCTAGGCTTGCAGTTGCAAGTTTTCTCTTTCATTTTTAGTTTTCTCCGATATTATTGACATTTACATTATATACCCCCATAGGGTATATGTCAAAGTGCTGTTCTTCAAAAAAAAAGATAGCCCGGTCTCCCGGACTACCTGATTATCATTTTAGTTATCAGTCTTCATGAATCCAGACTCTCATTCCGCCTTTTTCCCTGTTTCCCCAGAGATAGTACGGCACGGCAATAAGATCAGCATCCTCTTTTCTGAACTGTTCTTCTGAATATAGCTGTGTTCCCGAAACAAGTCTTTTACCCTTGACACAGAGAACCGGATACTTTCCAAGTGATCCAAGCTTCTTTTCAACAACTGTTATCTCTGATCCTCTGGTAGCCCTGAGCGCCTGAAGAACAGCTCCGTTATCGGTTTCTTCGAAACAGTATACTATCGGTCCTCTCATGAAAGCGACGCACCCAGCATCTGCTCTTACGCTCGGATTTGCATACATGCGTTTCGGCTTCATCTCCAGCTCGAGTTCCACAACATCACCGTCGTTCCAATATCTTTGCAGATAAGCATATCCGTCTTTCTTCTCAGCTTGGGTCTTGTTTCCGTTTACCTTGAGAGTCCATTCACTGCACCAGGACGGGATGTGTATGGCAAAATTAAACTCACTTGAATCTTCTGCATTCACTGTATACCTGACGTTTCCATTCCAGGGATATCCAGTTTCACATGTAATTGTTAATCCTCCGGCAATGCTGAACCTGGCATCTCCTCCAACGAATACGTGGGAGTATACCGTATCATTTGACTCGCCCCAGACATACTCACCGAGTGATGTTACGAGTCTGGCTACGTTGGGAGGGCAACAGGCACATCTATACCATCCAGGTCTTGAATCCAAAACATGTTTATACTCAGGCAGAACTCCGGATACTCCGGGAACAACTTCCAGTGGATTCACATAGAAGAATCTCTTACCGTCGCTCTGCATCCCGCTGAGAATCCCATTGAACAGTTCCTTCTCAAGAATGTCTGCATATTCGCCTTTTACTTCCAGTTCCAGCATACGTTTGGCAAAGAATGCCATAGCCACACTGGCACATGTCTCAGCATATATAAGGTCATTCGGAAGTTCATAGTCTTCCGAGTATGATTCGCCGTGTACAGTGGATCCCACTCCACCGGTGATATACATCCTCTTCCTGGTTATGTTGTTCCACAGCCTTCTGCATGCTTCTGCAAGCTCAGCGTCGCCTGTCTCGGAAGCGATGTCAGCCATTGCAGTGTACATATATCCCGCACGAACTGAATGACCTACGGCTTTATCCTGCTTTCTCACAGGCATATGAGTCTGCGCGTACTTTCTGTTGTAAGGATCCATGTCGAATATGCTAATGGTCCTCACTTTGGATTCCTCAATGAACAGATCCGGTTCTGTTCCACGCTCATCAAGGAAATACAGTGCAGTATCGAGATATCTCCTTATCCCTGTAGCCCTGTACAGCCTGATGAGTGCAAGTTCGATTTCCTGATGTCCGGGATATCCCCTGACCTTATCCTTACCGAATCTTCTGCAGACGAGATCTGCAGCCTTTTTCATTATCTGAAGAAGCGAATCTTTCCCGGCAGCTTCTTTCATCGCAACCGCTGCTTCGATCATATGTCCGAAACAGTAAAGCTCATGCGCTTCGTGAAGATCCTCCCATTTGTGATCCGGTTCCTTCACTATGAAATATGTATCGAGGTACCCGTCTTCCTGCTGTGCTTTTCCGATAGTCTCTATCAGCCTGTCTGCTTTCTCTTCAAGAACAGGATCCGGCCTCACAGCCAGTGAATATGCAACAGCCTCAAGCCACTTGGCAACATCGCTGTCCTGAAATACCATTCCGTAAAACTCACCCTCTGATTCTCCGGCAGCGATTCTGAAATTCTCCAATGCATGACTCTTCTCGGCACCTTCGATCTTGTCATCCATGATCTCATACTGATATGGGATCACGGTATCTATCACAAGATCCTGAAGGCGTGACCAGAACTCATCTTTCACCTGGACGTTATTAATGTCTAGAAACTTCTGGACTTTCACGGGACGTTTTCCTTTCGGTATAGATCACATATTCTTCATTATGACAGACTGAACAGTATCTGCAGCGTCTTCACACCTGTCCATGCTGTCTTCTATACACTGATATACTGCCTTCCACCTGACAACAGGCTCTATGGAATCCTCTCTGTAGAGCCTTACCATGCTGTCCATAAACCTCTTGTCGCCCTGTTCTTCATAATGGTTCACATCAATGATCAGCTGCTGGATACTCTCGGATTTTCTGAAGTTCGGGAATTCAAGAAGCACCTTCTTCAAGGAGATGATACATCTCTGCAGGTTTTCGATACCGGGAACGATATCATATCTGAGTTCCCTTACATTGGATACATATATCTGGATAAGGATGTCCTCAACATCATCTATGATGTCATCAAGTATGTCACTGATTGCAATGATATCTTCTCTTTCAATAGGTGTTATGAAAGCTTCACTTACTCTTTTGACCAGTTCATGCTTCTTTGAGTCTCCGCGCTGCTCTATCTCGTGCATCTCTCTTATCTTGCCCGGAAGCACTTCAGGGTCGAAAGAATTGAGCGAATCCAGCAGTAGTGTAACAGCCTCTTCCGCCAGATCCACACACTCCGCCATATTGCGGAAATAGAACATATCTCGCTCTGCTCTTTTATTCACTTCCCAATGAACCTCCACTTAATTCATGTTAATGCCAAGAAGATCTTGGCAAAAATGTATCCGAGAATTCCGCAACCGGGGAAGGTGCAGATCCAGGTCATCACCATATCCTTGACCACGCTGATCTTTATGGATGACATCCTTCTTTCAGCTCCTACACCCATTATCGCCGCGGTTTTCATATGTGTCGTACTTACCGGAATACCGAGTACAGTTGAAAGCAGAAGACACAATGCGCCGGCCATGTCGGAAGCGAAGCCCTGGTATTTTTCAAGTTTTACCATGTCCATTCCGACAGATTTTATTATCTTCTTGCCGCCGACTGCCGTTCCAAGTCCCATAACTGCAGAACACAGGAGCATGAGCCACACCGGCACTTCGGTCACGCCGTCTCCGGTAACGCCTACAGCAAGGTTGAAAGCCAGCAGGAGGACTCCGATGAATTTCTGTCCGTCCTGCGCACCGTGCATGAATGCCATAGCTGCTGCTCCAAACACCTGCGCCTTGTCAAAAAACAGGTTCGCATTCCTTCTTCTGACATTCTCAAACAGGATCGTTATGATCCTGCATACCAGAAAACCTACTCCGAACCCTAGCACAGTAGACAGCACGAGTCCGTACAGGACCTTCGCCCACTCAGACAGGTTGACGCCTGATACACCTCCCAGCGCTATGGCCGCACCGCTGAGGCCTGCGATCAGAGAATGGCTCTCACTGGTCGGGATTCCGAAGTACCACGCACCTACGGCCCAGATAACTATAGCTGCAAGAGACGCGGCAAGCGCTATAAGGGCACTTCGGGTATCACTTCCGAAGTTGACCATGTTTTTGATGGTGAAAGCCACGCTGGAATTAAAATAGGTCATCACCACGACGCCAACGAAATTGCATACGGCTGCCATGGCAATGGCCCTGTCCACGTTAATGCTTCTTGTAGAGACCGCCGTCGCAATAGCGTTCGGCGCATCTGTCCACCCGTTCACAAAGATGACTCCCAGGGTGAGCAGTACTGATACGAGAAGAATCGGACTTCTCTGTATCTCGATCAGGATATTCTGCAGTGTAATCGCTGTTTCCATACTCCGACCGGAAGACGAAGTTTTTCTCCGTCTTTTCTCATTTATTATAGTCAGCGTCTTTCAACGCTGCATTATAGATTATACTATACAGCCGAGCCCTTAATCCATGGAAGAATCGTGTTTACTCCACTGATTTTAAAGATTCTATCATCTCTATTCTTCTCAGAGAGCCCTTTGTCATAACAAGCACGATCAGCGTGAAAACGATCGTGATGCCTACTCCGTACACAAAGCTCAAAGGCTTGATATTCCTTCCGAACATCATCATCTCCATGCTTATGATATTCATGATGAAATGGTGCTCCGCAATACCGAGTGGCATACCGGCAAGGGCTCCTATGAAACTGAGTATCAATATCTCCTTGAAGAGATATGATTCGACCTCTCCCTGCCTGAATCCCAGCACCTTCAGAGTGGCAATCTCCCGGATCCTTTCACTGATGTTGACCTGTGTGAGATTGATAAGGACCACAAAAGCCAACGCTCCTGCAGTGAGAATGATGACGATTATGATAAGATCCAAGGCTCTGATCATAGTGTCGAACTGCTTCGTAATGGATGAAAAATCTATGATGCTCTCCACATTCTCAAATTCTGAGAGCTCATTCTCCAGTTCTTCAATTGAGCACGATGACTTGATTCCAATAGTATTAGGATGCATCGGCTCTCCAAAGACCGACTCATAAAGATCTGACGAGATGAAAACATAATGCTGGAAATACATCTCACATATAGAGACTATCTTTATCTCTGCCTTTAATCCTCTGGCAGATTCAATGGTGACATAGTCACCTTCTCTCAGCCCGTTGTTTTTTGCGAATTTCTCACTTACGATGACTCCGCTGTTGCTCAGCCTTAGCGGTGTGTAATGATCAAGTCCTCTCAGCTGATAGATGTCATTACCTTTTCTGGCATCCATTACCTGAGCCTCCAGAACACCTTCTTCCCCGTCAAGATAAATCTTTGTTGAATAGCTCATATAGGGAGTGACGTACTGGTTGGACAGATCATCTTCAAGGATCTCCACCATCTCGTCAATAGAATGGTCATTCTCAAGTTTGATCATGTAATCATAGTTCATGATCTCTCCGAACTGAATGTGGACCACGTCTTTTATCGAATCCTTGATCCCCCATCCCATAACCAGTAGACCGGTGCATCCTGCGACCCCGATCACAGTCATCAGGAACCTCGCTTTATACCGGATGATATTTCTTGCCGTAATCTTCCCGGTAAAGGACAGTTTTCTCCAGATGAACGGTATCTTCTCCAGAAACACGGTCTTAGCAGCTCTGGGAGCCTTCGGTCTCATGAGCTGGCTAGGCATATCTTTAAGCGTTTTGCCTACGACTGCGGCTGTAACTCCGGCCATAAGCGCTGAAAAAGCCGTAAAGCAGAGCAGTGCATTGCCTACAGGAAACATTATCGCCATATCGGGGAGGTCATACAGCAGTCTCCACGTTCTGTAAATTACAGTCGGAAAAACCGCCATCCCCGCGAATACACCTATAAAGCAACCGGAAATGCTCGCGAGCAGCGCATATACTACATACCTCATCACGACCGCCGCTTTAGAAAAGCCCAATGCGCGGAAGATGCCTATCTGCCCTCTCTGTTCATCGACGAGTCTTGTCATGGTAGTTAGACATACGAGGGCAGCTACAAGGAAAAACAGCACAGGCAGTGATACGCCGATCGCTCCCATCTGTTTCGCATTATTTGCATAAAGATATGAAGTATACTGCTTATCCCGAGTCAGGATCATCCACTCAGCATCGGGAAGTTCCTCAAGTTCCTGGTATGCCTTGCGTATCTCAGCTTCGGCCTTCTCCATCTGTTCAGTGAACTCTATCAGATTCTTCTGATATTCTCTGTACCCTGCTTCATACTGTGCACGGCCGGCATTTATCTGGATCCTCAGTGTATCGATCTGCCCGCTGACTCTTTCTACTCCCTGCCTGGCGATCGACATCTCATTCTCAATCGTCTCCTAGGCTACCCGGTCTCTCGAGATCCTGGTAAGTCTTCTGTATTCATTTTCAACAGAGCCATTATATCTGGCATCGATCTCTGCCATCCGGGAAGCAGCCGACCCGCTGGAACCGGCCTTCTTCATCTCCCTGAGGCTCGAGATCAGTCTTTCATTGAGCGTTATCGCATCGATCTCTTCAGAGATAGACTGTTCGATAAAGGTAAGTTCAGATGCAGCAGATGTTTTATCCATTTCAGAAGAATTCTCGTCAGCTATTATAGCTTGCAGTTCCGATCTCTTAGGATAAAGCTCACTGTTCAGCCTCTGCCTTCTCGAGGCATTATCAGCTTCCAGATCAGAGATCTGAGCGTCTATGACAGCTGTTCCTGACGGATCCGTCATGGTCTTGAGCGCATTGTAAGTCCCGTAATCAGAGAGCACTTCAGAATAGATGCTTTCGAAACTTCTTCCTCCATACGCCTGTTCGATCTCAGCGATCTCATCATCCAGGCCTGCATACCGCTCATCATACTGAGCCTCAAGAAGATTAAGTCTTTCAGTCCCCTGCCTCAAGGCCATGCTCAGAGAATCTATCTGCGCCTGACTGGCTATCAGCTGTATATTTGCATCTTCAAGCTGTTTTTGTGCTTCATCAAGCTTCATCTGCGCATCCAGCTTCTTTCCTTCCAGTTCCTGCTCGCTCTCTTCAATCTTTCTGGTATATTCGTCAACAAGTTTTTCCTTTAGCTGCGCAGACTGTTTCCTGGAAAAGACATTAATATCTGTTTTTATTTCTTCTATGTGAGAATCATATTGTTTCGAAAATCCATCCAGATCCTTCGCCCCGTTTACAGTGATGTACACAGTGGTGTAATAATCGCTTTTAAAAGCAGACGGCAGCAGGTAAAGGACCTGCTCCAGTTCAAGATTCTTGAGGATGCTGGTACCCAGAGTCTTTGCCATATATGCGGGAGCTTTTACTACTCCGACTATCTTGACCTTGTCACATTCCACTGAGTCAAGTATGTCACTGTCTTCCAGAAAAAGCGTAATCTCTTCTCCGATCCTGTAGCCCCCGCCGCTCAGTGAATTGTTGAGCACCAGAGCTTCCGAGCTGTTCTTCGGCATTCTGCCTTCGATGATCTCGAATCTGTTAACTGCCCTGTCGGTCTCCTCCAACCTGGTGACAGCTGCTTCCCCGTCTTCAGATCTTGAATAGACATCTGCCATTCTGCTGGCAAAACATTTTGATACCCATTCCTGAGCCCTCAGCGCCTTCATATCTGCAGCATCAAATCCATAGGAGGAATACAGCTGTATGTCCTGAAGATCATAACGGTCATTATATCTGTCGACACTCTCTTCCATGATCCTTCTCGAACTGAAAAGTCCCATCATAAAGCCAGCCCCGATCATGACTATCATGACCAGGGATATGAACCTTTTCAATGACTTCCCGATGAGCCGCAGAGTGTCTTTTTCAAACATCAGTACTCTATTTCCTCGATGCTCTTTCTGTTTTGATTTATATAAATATCTTCAATCTGTCCGCTCTTGACCCTGATTATCTTCTGACCCATCTCGGCAAGTGCGCTGTTATGTGTGATCATTACGACTGTCATATTCTGCTGCTCACACATATCCTGCAGCACTTTAAGGACCTGCTTGCCTGTCACATAGTCAAGTGCACCGGTAGGTTCATCGCACAGCAGCAATTTCGGATTCTTAGCTACTGCGCGTGCGATGGCTACCCTCTGCTGTTCGCCTCCGGAAAGCTGAGAAGGGAAATTGTTCATTCTCTCTTCCAACCCGACCATTTTGAGCACGAAAACCGAATCCATCGGATCCTTGCATAATTGAACAGCCAGCTCCACATTTTCCTTTGCAGTGAGATTCTGCACAAGATTGTAGAACTGGAACACGAAACCCACATCCTGTCTTCTGTATTCACAGAGTTCCTTTTCTGATGCTCCGGATATCTTGTTTCCGTCAACAGTTATCGTTCCGGAAGTAGCTGTGTCCATACCTCCCAGAATATTCAGTATCGTGGTCTTTCCTGCTCCGCTGGAGCCAAGCACTACAACGAATTCACCTTTATCTATAGAGAAAGAAATATCGTTCAGCGCTTTGATCTCAACTTCTCCCATCTGATAGATCTTGCTGACATTTTCGAACTCAATAAAACTCATATATTCGTTTCCTTCCTGTACCGGTTAGTCCAGGTCAAGTACCATCACGCCGAATCCGGGTATCTCTGCTTCTCCGGAGATAATATCGCCGGACAGAATATCCTTTTTAGGGACACTGAACGAAACCTTTGCAGCACTCTCAAGATAATTCATCAGGAACATTGCTCTTCCGCGCACTGCCACCTCTACACTTTCAGGTACAGACACTATGCCTTCTGCTGGTGAGCTGATTCCTTCTTTTGAAAGCAGTTCCAGGACAGCCTCCTCAGAGAATGCGCTGCCGTATGTCCAGCATGTTCCCTTTCCGAATCTGTTAAAGAGCACAGCCGGCTGTCCTTCATACCATGCTCCGCAGTATGTTCCGGCAATTTCTGCTGAATCAGGCTTCAGCATCTCGTTGAACAGCGGAGCTTCCAGTTCTTTTCCGGAAATAACGACCTTCGGATTCTCGTCGTACCTTGAGACAAAAGTGAAGTCGTCGACCGTTCCTCCGGCAATGTCTGCCAATAAACCGGGAGCGGCTGTCATAGGCACACGTCCATACTGATCCTTGTATCCTGTAAGAGGTCCTATCACTAGAGTCCCTCCGTTGCTGACATATTCATGAAGCATAAGAGATGTTCTCTCTGTGACTATCGCAGCATCGGGATAAACTATCAGTTTGTACCTTGACAGCATGTCAGAGGAGCACTCATCAGTGAAATAAAGGAAGTCACAAGGCACATGCGCTTTCTGCATCGCATCGAACCAGCTGTCCTGACTCTTCCTTCCAACCGGTCCGTGCCATCCGTCGGATTCGCTGTCCCAGTCGTTGAGATAATCGAAAGCTATGGCTACTTCCGCCTCATAATCCTTACCGACTATCTGCTGCAGTCTGGGAAGCTCTTTGGAAAGTTCAGAGACTTCTTTCAGTCTCCTGTTGTCTCTGTTGTTCTGGTCAAGTATCCCGTGCCAATAGATCTCTGTGCCGATCCAGCTGGTCCTCCAGCGGAAATAGCTGATATAATCCGCACCATGTGCTATCGACTGCATGGTCCATAGTCTCAGCTGCCCGGGTTTGGGAGAAGCTGCGCCTATTCCTCCGTTATATGCTCCATTGGGCCCGGACTGCTGCTCCATGACACCGAATATCGGAGATATTGATCTTATATGACAAAGGTTCCAGCTCCAGGCACGGTCCTTCATGGGATTCTTGGAATTGAAGTCGAGAACATAGGCAAAGTTCGGATAGGAGTCATACATCATGAAATCCAGGCTCTCCTGCGTCATTTCATGACTGTCAACATGCCCAAAGAACCCGTTATGAGTGATAAAGACATCTTCAGGCAGATACTTCCTGAGGATATCGCTTTGAAGTTTGCAGTAATTTCTCGTACTGTAAGACCAGAACGCCTTTGCTTCCAGCAACTGATGAGGATTCACTACGTTGTTGGGAGTTGTTCTGGGAAGAAAGACCTGCTGCCAGTCAGTATACGTCTGGTTCCAGAAGACTGTCCCCCACGCTTCATTCAATCTGTCCAGCGATCCGTACTTGTTCTTGACATACTCTCTGAAAGCGCAGTGGTCAGCTTCGCTGTAGTATTCATTAGCCTCGCAGTTGAATTCGTTGTCTATCTGCCAGCCGATAATGCATTTCCTTGAAGCATAATGTTCAGCCATACGATCAACAAGTTCTGCAGTCTTTGTCTTAAGTATCTCGCTGTTGTAGTTATAATGCCTGCGCAGGCCATGTCTCATCAGTGTACCGTCTCTGAAAGCATTTAGGGTCTCGGGATATTTTTCAGTAAGCCATGCAGGCGGTGTAGCTGTAGGAGTACAGAAGATGACTTTAATATCTGTCTTTTCAGCAACATCAAGGAAATGGTCGAAGAACGTGAAATCGAATACACCTTCTTCCGGCTCAAATTTGTTCCAGGCGAACTCTGCGATACGTATCACAGTTATCCCGTTATCAAGCATTCTTCTGATATCATCTGCCCACAGTTCTTCAGGCCAGTGTTCCGGATAGTAGCATGTTCCCAGCGTCAGCTTTTCTGTTTTCAGTCTTTTATCCATGATTCTCCCCTGCATCTTTCGTTAGTATCTGAGACGATTTAATAATTATATCTTACAAATATTAAAGTTTTATATATGAAAGACGGTCTGAAACCAAGAAGATCCGGATCTCATGTGTCCGGATCTTCAATTAAGCAAAAATCATCAGTCTGCTTTTCTGTATCTTCTGACTATCGATGCAGCCTCTTCAGTTCTTCTGAGGATCTCGTCAAAGTTGCCTGTTCTCAGCAGATCTCCTGACACCATCCAGCTTCCGCCGCAGGCGAGGATCCTCTCATATTCCAGATATGCAGACACGTTCTGTGCATTGATCCCTCCTGTCGGCATGAATCTAAGGGATGTAAACGGAGCGGCTACCGCCTTTATCATAGTGAGGCCTCCTGCAGGTTCAGCCGGAAAGAACTTCACTGTCTCAAGACCAAAGCTCAGAGCCAGTTCCATCTCACTCGGTGTCTGCGTCCCAGGTATTATCGGAATATTATTACCTATGCAGTATTCTACTGTTGCTGGATTGATACCCGGTGAAACGATGAACTCTGCTCCGGCTTCTGCTGCGCTGTCTACCTGAGACGGCTTAAGGACAGTTCCGGCACCTACCAGCATATCCGGACGTGCTTTTTTCATCCTTCTTATCACTTCTGCCGCAGCAGCAGTCCTGAAAGTGACCTCCGCACACGGAAGTCCTCCTTTGCAGAGCACATCCGCAAGTTTTTCAGCATCTTCCGGATCTTCCATCACTATCACCGGTACTATTCCAATCTCATAAAATCTCTCAGTAAGCATGTCTTTCCCTTCCATGTTTCCGCCCTCAGTTATTCGTTCTATCCTTTTCTATTTTCTCACAAGATCCGATAAATAGTCAGTACCATCACGTTGACCGCCAGAATAAAATAGTGAATAATTGTACTGTTGTCGGTACACCAAACGAATAATACAAGAAGAAGAATCTGATAATGCAGTTAAAAGACTATACAGGCAAAGAAATCAATGCGCTCCTTGATTCCGGGTCTCTTTCTATTTTGGAAGCACTCGGTGCTTCTAATCTCAAAAAGGAGATGAAACCTGTCGGAAGGCTGTGCTCCTTCTATATCAAAATGTGCTGTCTGACCAAAGATGACAGAAATCTCAGAAAGAGGGCTTCCTTCATAATCAGAAGTGCTGCTCCATCAAAGCTCGAAGGCATACTGCCTGATAGTGACGGAACTGTAGTCATAGGTTTCAATCATCCGTCTCTTGGTGAAGTATGCAGACTTCTGCCTATCGGTTTTGACTGCTATCCTGAACGCGAATTCCTGTTTCCAGTAAATCTCCCATGGTATGAATCCATGGTAGGCGTGATCCCGCAGCTTACAAGACTTGGTATCCATATGACTCCCATGCTGACTCCTGCAACAGAGGAGAAACTGAATAAACTGTTTAAAAATGATGAGGACAGACTGTCCGATATCCAGTTCCTCAAAATGGTGTTCGACAGAAGATATATCAAGGAACTTAAATCCATTTCAGAGAAGAAGGGTGTGGTGTTTATAGCTCCTTCCGCTACAAGGCAAAGTGAGATAATCGGAGATTACGTACATCCTTCCATGACCGTAGTAGCGCATATCGTTCTTAAGGGAGGCAAAAAAGCGCTGTTTGCTCCTGTTGCTGTGATCCCTCCAAAGAATTCCGATCGGGAACTTAATCTGTTCCGTTTTTATCGTTTTATTCCTTGTGAAAGTTTCCCATCCGATGAAGTAGCTTCTATGACTGAAGGCAGGGACAGAGAATTCGACTTTAGTTTTCTTAAACGCATAGAGAAGACATACCTTGAATCAATCTGAGTTTCATTTCAAAAGACAAAGTCTGCTGAACATGTATGATCAGCAGACTATTTTATTTCAAATTTAAGAATACTACAGTCGGCGGTACAGCTCTGCCGGTTTGATTCCGTTCTTTCTGGCGTTGACGTTCCAGCTGTAATTGGCAATAAGCATGAACAGCATCCTTGGGAACATAACCGGTTCCGCAAAGATATCTTCTGTATTTGATCCTTCTCTTATAGCTTCAGCAAGCCTATCTATTGTTCTTGCGATCTTGCTTGTGAACCCGAACCTGAATGGAAGATACTGCATCAGTACGCCTATCAATTCTCCGGCACTTATACCCACGCCTCCGCAGTAATCAAATCCCATGACCGTACACCACTGTTTCACTGACTCAAACAGATTTCCCAGCTGACTGCTCTCATACAGCCCCATGTTGCTTATTAGATATATTTTTTTCTTTCTGCCGGTATATTCACTTTCAAATCTTTCTAACAGCCGGATCATCTGAGACGGGATCCCATCCACATACAAAGGCATGCTAAGCAGAAGAGTACTATATTTCTCCAAAGTGCTTACCAATCCGCTTAGATCATTCAGATAATTCTTAAGCTCCATGATATCAGGTGTCTCACTTAACTGTGAGATCAGCTTTTGTGCAAGTTTTCCGGTGTTTCCTGACATTCCACGCATACTTGCGACTAGTATCGCAGTTTTCTCTGGACCTTCAGCGGGATCGCATTCTCTCTGTATCTTCTTCCCCCATTCGGCAGTTTCCCTGAAGATCACTTCCTTTACATGACTGCGGACGTTCGCACATACCGCCTCTACATACCTTTTAGCACTGGCTTTCTTCTCTTCTGTGAGCTCATTCCCGTAGAAAATGAATGTAAATTCCTTATCTTCTTCATATCTTTTTTTGTGATGTGTTTCACCGGAAGACAGTTCAAACTGCGGCAGTACGTATCCAAGACTTCTGTCGAAGATATTCTTAACCTTCCCGGAAAACCCTCCGTAGGTGTACCGGCTGATCACGGTGACACTGTCTGCAGTATGGATCTTCTGCCCCATCTGGTTGAACCCGTCTTTAAGCACACATTCTCCAGGAGTCTTCGCCCAGCAGCTGAAACAACCGATGCACGGTCTGATTCCGTCATCAGCCGTTACTATATCCCATCCGTCGTACTCACTTTTTATCTTTTCCCATTCACTATTATCAAGATCGTGTATCAATAGATTCATCTGAGGCCTCCCCGAAAATGCACGATACCTGGTCACTTCTAATACTATTATAGACAAGACTTTCCTTGTACACGAGAACTGACAAAATACAAGGCTACAAAATGGGGCTGCAGTTGACCGCAGCCCCATTCTTTTTATCTTATCTGTTACAAATAATCAACGATTAAAGATTCCTGAATACGATCTGAGCATAATCATGGAATGCAGCTCTCCAGACTCTGTATTCATGATATCCGGGATAAATCTTCTGGATATAGTTGATTCCCTTCTCTTTGCAGTATTCACGCTCCTTCTCGAACAGCGGCAGAGATACCTCATGGTCTCCTATAGCTCCGAAGAACGGGTTGACTTCGCGGTTCCAGGTTTCAGCGTCGTCGAGAGGTTTGAGCTGCTCGGACTGGTCCCTTCCACCACCCATGACTGTTGGATATGTATAACCGGTGAACAGGCCTGCAGATCCGAAAACATCATAGTGCTTCATGATCATCTCTCCGGACAGCAGGGATCCCATTGAAAGACCACCGATTGCGCGTGCCTTCTTGTCAGGAATTGCACGATAGTGGGATTCGATGAACGGGATGCAGTCTTCCAGAAGCATGTCATTATACTTGCTGGTGTCGAGATGCGGGTTACCGTCAGTATTGACCTGCATCATAGCATTGTTCATAACGACGATGAACGGAACTGCTTTTCCTTCAGCAAGGAGATTGTCCATGATGAAGTTGATCTTTCCGAGGTGTACCCAGACGGTCTCATTCTCACCGCCGCCATCCTGCAGGTAGAACACAGGATATTTGGTATCCAGGTCATCTCTGTATTTAGGAGGAGTATATACATAGCAGCTTTCCCACTCGCCTGTTACCTTGGAGAAGAAATACTCCTGTGACACTGTACCGTGTGGGACATCCTTTATCAGGAGATAATCCTGATCGGTGTCCGGAATCTCAATGTAGTTGATGGCATAACCCCAACCATAGCTGATGGGTGCCAGCGGGTTAACGATCCTTACTCCGTCCACATAGAAGATGAGCTGTTTCTGGCCTGGCTCATCATACTGGATGGTTCCGGTCCACATTCCGTCTTCTTGAAGCTCAAGATTGACCATGTTATCCGGATATCCGGCTGTCACCTCTTTTGCTGTCGGTCCATAGAGGGAGACCCAGACCTTTCCGTCCGGATATACCTTATAACCGATATTGGCGTCGCCGTGTTTTCCGCCATTGATCATATTGGGGATAAGCTGACGGTTGAAGCCCAAAGGACGCGCATCAAAGACTTGGTTGTCTAAAAACTCTTTTGGAATATTCATCTTGTTTTCCTTTCCGCGGAACACACTTCTTCTAAACTAGGCAATTCCGCACTATTGACATACACCAATCTTAATACTTTTTGGTAAAAATGTGAAGCATAATGTTACGATTCATTCACATTTACTGCATTTCTCGCTTCAGGATGATTGGCAGATGCTGCTTAACAACACCATGTTATACTTTTAGAAAAAAGAATAAAGGAGCAAGCAATATGACGATACAATTCTTTCTGACACCTGCTTCAGGGAAAAGACTTATTGCAAAGAGCATTTCACAGCTGCCAGAGGTAAAGAAAGCTCTGAAAAGCGGAACGATACTGATCATAGGCGGTACTACAAATGCTGCTGTCGCTGAGGAACTTCTTAGATCCATCGGTCAAACAGAAGGTTTTGACAAAAGAGGCTTTTTCAGAGGGATCACTGTGCCAAAAGGGTTCAAATACACACCAGTAGAATCAATAGGAGATGTGGTGATCAGAAATGGTGAATGGCTACGTGGCCTCACTGTGTATGACGCTTGTGCAGATCTGAAAAAAGGAGACCTGATTTTCAAAGGAGCAAATGCTGTCAATCTTGATGAGGCACAAGCCGGTGTCCTTCTCGGCAGTGACAACATCGGCACAGCCGGTCCCGTGCTTACTGCCGTTTACGGAAGAAGAGTACAGCTGATAGTACCGGTCGGAGTAGAAAAGAGGGTCACAAAACGTCTCAAGGAACTCTCAGACATTTGCAATTCTCCGGAAGCATCTGGACTCAAATTCCTTCCGTTGCCCGGCAGAGCATACACAGAGCTGGATGCCATCAAAGATCTTACCGGTATTTCTGCAGAGATCCTCGGCAGCGGAGGTGTCTGCGGCGCAGAAGGCGGCTGTTATTTCATCGCCTGCGGTGATGAAGAACAGATCGGTTCGCTTCAGCAGCTTATAAGCGAGGTGCAAACGGAAAATCCTTTCTGCTTATAGCAACAATCTCCTTTTCTGACGAAAAGGAGATTTTCTTCTATATGTTTACACTTTTGAAGAATTTGAAGTTTTATCTGTTGATAAAAACAAGCCCTATCAGACAGATTACTACACCTATCAGTTTATTCCAGGTTACCGGTTCATGATACATGAAATAGCCCACAAACAACAGAGCCACTGCAAGAAAGGCACTTTGAGCAATGAATAAAGTGCTTACCTGCCAGCCAGCTTTATAGGCACATGTCATACCAACCTCCAGACCGACTATCACTATACCCAGAACCACTGGAGCCCAGTTCAGCTTTCCGTATTCTTTAAACAGGTTTCCAGCTGATCCTGTTGCAAAATAAAGGATAGCACTTACGACCGCACCAATAAGATACGTAATCGTCAGAGATGCCAACGGGCTCATCTCCTGTGGGATAGACTTTGCGCAGATCTGATATATCACATTTGAGAGAACAACTAATGCGATCGGCCAGATGTATGAGATCATGGATAATCCTCCGGAATAATATCTTCTACAGAGTTACTGTACACAGTTCAAGTCTTCTTGCAATGTAGTCAGTGAGAACCGGAACTATGTAGTCAGGATAAGTGTAGGGTACAAAGTCTTCCTGGGCATAGAATTCTTTGTTGAGCCGTGTATTCAGCATGTAGAATTCTGTTCCTATATTGATCTTGTTGATACCATTGGCAAAAGCAGCTTTAAGCTGATCATCATCTATTCCGGTGCCACCGTGCAGGACAAGAGGTGTATCCGTAGCTGCCTGCAGTTCCTTGAGATGGTCAATATCCAGCTTTGGCGGATATTTATACAGCCCATGTGCGCTTCCAAAGGAAACAGCCAGAGACGTGACTCCAGTCCTTGCAGTGAATTCAGTCACCTCTGAAGGCTTAGTGAACATTTCCTTCTTGGAATACTCGTCTGATTCTGCAGCAGTTCCTACATGGCCCAGTTCTCCTTCTACATCGACATCGAAGTTCTTTGCAACTTCGACCACTTTACTTGTGAAAGCCACGTTCTCTTCAAACGGTAGAATAGACCCGTCCGCCATGACAGAGTCAAATCCGTCATGAATCGCTCTGCAAATCTCGTCAAAGTCACTGCAGTGGTCCAGATGGAGCCCAACAGGAACATCGACTTGATTCGCAAAGTATTTTGCAGTATGTGCGAAAACTGAAAACGGCAGTACGTTTTTCAGCGTTGCTGTCGGATGAAGCATCATGATGACAGGCTTTCTAGCCTTTTGTGCACCATAACATACAGATCTGATCATATTTACATCGGCACAGTCAAAAGCAAGGATACATGCGTTGTTCTTCTTCCCAAGTGCAAGAAGATCTCTTACCCGAGTGTACATTTTTCTTGATCCTTTCTAATCATTAACAGTTACTATCAATTATCTATTCTCATGCGAGAGTTTTCCGGCATCCTTCTGCCAGACTTTCCTCTCCCACTGAATACAGTTCATCAAGCCTCTGAACCACTCCTCTGTCGACTGGCCTATCCACAGACCGACTATTCCCATTCCGAGTGTTATAGTGCAAAGATAACCAAGTCCTACATTTATCATCCAGATCGAGAAGAAATTGATTATCATCGGCTTGAGTACATATCCGGCACTCTTAAGGCCGAATGAGAATGAATGGTTAAGGCTCCTTGCAGCTCCCGTGATAATGTCAATCGTAAGGAGCAGTTTGGCTATCTCTATTATCTCCTGCGACTGGGTGAATAGACCAACCAGCTGATTTGCGAACAGACGGCATAAGATGCATCCAGGTATATCAAAACAAAGTGCGGTGAAATAAGCTTTTCTTATCAGTTTATGCGCTTCATCAAGTTTCCCTGCGCCAATGCTGTGCCCGCTCAATATCTGAGCCGCTCTTCCGATCGAAACACCGAACTGATTTGGGTACTCGCTTAAGGTCTGTACGTAGACTTTAGCTGACAGGACCTCAATGGGCAGATCTGTAATGAACCGTGTTGTCAGCATCTGAGCGATAATGAAACAGACTCTTTCCATGCTGGCCATTATCCCGACGGTAAGAATCCTTCCGGTCATTCCTGTATCGATAGAGAAGAGATCTCTCAGCTGCTGACCCCACTTTTGTCGAGAGAACAGTATCAGCAGGATCACTGTACCTGTGATCTCCGAAATGAGTCTCATCAGAGCGATGCCTCTCACTCCGGTAAGGTTTCCTGCTTTCTCATTCAGGACCAGAGTTGATCCCACGAAGTTTATCACGTTAGACAGAACTACTATTATTGTCGGTGTCAAAGAACTGTTGTGACTGCGGAAATGAGTCGACAACATCGTACCCAGGAACTGAAAAACACACGAGAGCCCTACTATCCTGAGATATGTCTCTCCATCACTGCGCAGTTCTTCTGCCAGTCCCATAAATGCTACAAACTCCTTGGCAAAAACCACAGTAAGAGTGCTGCTAAGGATACCCAGGACACCTGCAAGAGAAAGACTGTTCATCATTATCCTACTGCTCTCACGCTCTTTTCCCGCTCCAAGTATCTGGTTCTCGATGATGCCGGCACCGGCAGAGATCATGACCGAGATCAGAAGTACTACATTCAATATCTGATTAGTCACACCCACAGCAGCAGAAGCACTGTCTGACACTCGGCTTAGAGTAAATGTATTTACTGTACCTACCAATGTGCGGAGAACATCCTCAATCATTATAGGTATTGAGATCTTTAGTATATCCTTGACTGTATATGTGTTTTCCATCGTGACGTCTGTTTTCCTGTATTACCGCTTTCCACAAACTATTCCAGATATGGTCTGATGTTCGGAATACTGTGAGTGCATTTCTATATTTATTGTCTTTTAATATGATAACACACGAAACTGAAGTATAGTCTCTGCTATAGCGGAACAGATTCTACATTCAGTCATTTTCAAGCAGTGACCAGAAAAAAGGTCAGCATGTCTGCTGACCTTTTTTCTGGTATCAGTAATTAACGAACAAAAAAAGCTAAATATATAAATGTTCCTTATGATTTGTAAACCGCTTTTTCTGTGAAAATCAGTTCCATCCTGATGTCGTGCTCTTCCATCGGAACGGAGGGGACTTTCTGTGTTTCAAAAGCTACAGCTCCAATAACCGCATGCCGGCAAAGAGGCAGATATCTGTCATAGTATCCTCCTCCCATTCCCATCCTGCCCCCGTTCTCATCGAATGCTGTACATGGACAGAGTATCAAGTCAATCTCTTCTGGGCATATTTCTTTTGAAGTTTCAGGGTTCGGTTCGCGTATCCCATATTCGCCCTCTATCCAGTCATCCTCACCTGACGGAAACACGGCTTTCATATGCCCTTTTCCCAATACGTGCGGATAACAGATGATCTTACCATTAGCTTCAGGCATCTCCGATAACGATGTGATATCCACCTCATCCGGCATAGCATTATAGATCATGATCGTCTCGGCGTTTCTGAAAGTAGTCGTCTGTATAATACGCTGAACTATAACGCGGGAAGCGTCATCTCTGTCCTCCGGTCTCATCCCGCGTCTGGCCTTTTTCCCTGTCTCTCTTATTATTTGTTTATCGGTCACTGCCTTTCTCCCTTCAACCGCCACATGTGAGCACCTGGCGATTTCGCCTTGTCTGTCTGCTCTCACTACACTATCAAGCACTGATATTAAAGTTCCCTTACAGATTAACACAAAGAATCGGAAATCCCTTCTTTAACTCAAAAACAAAGTTACTCATTGATTGCCCTGTAACCTCTCAGATCACTGGCATCCATTAACATATAGCTGCCTGGTTTCCTTGACATACTTCTTTTTTACATGATACGATTTTTACGTAGAAACATGAAGTTTCTACTATGCCCAGAAGGGTTTTCAAGTATTTTTTTGCAATCTAAGACATACAAAACAAAGGTATATTCAGAAGGTATACTCTCTCCCAGAAGGGAAGCTGTATGCTTTCTTTTTTTATGCAAATGAATCTTAAGCAGTTTTTCGAAAACAATCCTAAAGTAGCGGTCGCTTTCTCTGGCGGAGTCGACTCGTCCTATCTTCTGTATGCAGCAATCAAATATGGTTGTGATGTGACAGCGTACTATGTCAGCAGCCAGTTCCAGCCTGTATTTGAACTGGAAGATGCCAAACGTCTGGCAACAGATTTAAATGCATGCATGAAGATCCTGCAGGCTGATGTACTGTCATCCTGCAACATCACCGTCAATCCGCCCGACAGATGCTATCACTGTAAGAAAGTCATCTTTTCACTTATTACAGAAGCCGCAACCAAAGATGGATACAGTCTGATCCTTGACGGCACTAACGCATCCGATGATGAAGGCGACCGGCCTGGTATGAGAGCCCTTCGTGAGCTTACAGTAGCGTCTCCACTAAAGATTGCAGGCCTTACAAAACAGGATGTACGGCGTCTTTCCCGTGAAGCAGGTCTCTTCACCTGGGACAAGCCTGCCTATGCATGTCTGGCCACCCGAATTCCCACCGGCGAAGTGATAACTGCTGAAAAACTTAAGATTACAGAAGAATCTGAAGATCTTCTGTTCTCATACGGTCTCTCTGATTTCAGAATAAGAATGTTCCACGGAGCTGCCAGGATACAGCTCCCGAAGGACCAGATAGAACTATTCCTGAAGAATCGCGAAGATATTGTAGATTCGCTCAAAAAATCATACTCTGCGGTTCTGTTGGATTTGGAGGCAAGAAATGGACAGTGATGTCAGAAGACTGCTGGAAAGGATCAAGGATGGTTCGGTCTCAGTAGATGAAGCACTGCTTGAACTGAAGAAACAGCCTTTTGAGGATCTGGGTTATGCAAAAGTTGATCTCCACCGAGGTATCCGTCAAGGAGCCCCAGAAGTCATCTATGGTGCCGGAAAGACTGTATCACAGATACTCGGAATACTTGAATCAATGAACAGCAACGGTGTTCCGACCGTACTTATTACCCGTCTTTCACCTGAAGCAGCTGCAGATATCAGAAAAGCTGTTCACCTGGATTACCGTCAGGATGCCAGGATAGGCATTTATGGCACGATCCCTTCTCCTACAGGAATCGGAAAGATAGTAGTAGCAACAGGAGGGACCTCTGATATCCCTGTGGCAGAGGAAGCAGCACTTACTGCCGAAGTTCACGGAAACGAAGTCGTAAGGCTGTACGATGTCGGCGTGGCCGGGCTGCACCGTCTGTTGAGCCACATGGATGAAATAATGAACGCTTCTGTAATTATCGCCATCGCCGGTATGGAAGGTGCGTTAGCCAGCGTGATAGGCGGTCTGGCAGATTGCCCTGTCATCGCAGTACCTACAAGCGTCGGTTACGGTGCTTCGTTCTCAGGCCTTTCAGCTCTTCTTTCGATGCTGAATTCATGTGCAAGCGGTGTATCAGTAGTAAATATAGATAATGGGTTCGGTGCCGGTTATCTTGCAAGCATGATCAATCACATGGAGGTAAAGCGATGAGAACACTATACATTGACTGCGGAATGGGTGCTGCAGGTGATATGCTCACCGCTTCCCTTCTGGAACTTCTTCCTGATCCGTCTTCTTTTGTTGACAGGCTCAATTCTCTCGGACTGGAAGGCATTAGATTTATCACAGCGCCTTCCGTCAAATGCGGGATAACGGGGACGCACATGTCTGTTGTAGTAAACGGTGAGGAAGAAGAAAGTCTTGATTACCATCATCATACTCACAATGATGATGCTGTGCATTCTCATGATCATGAGCATACCCATAATCACGTTCACGCAGAAGAACATACTCATAATGATCATCATGACCATGATAGTACAGAAGATCATGCTCATAGCCTTCACCACAGCAGTCTACATGATATTACACATCTTGTAAAAGATCATCTTAACGTCTCCGATACTGTCAAAGAAGATGTGCTGGCTGTTTATACACTGATAGCAGAAGCTGAAAGTCACGTTCATGGCACTCCTGTTGAACAGATCCACTTTCACGAAGTCGGAAGTCTAGATGCTGTGGCGGACATAACCGCAGTCTGCATGTTAATGGAAGAACTCTCCCCTGATCAGATCGTAGTATCTCCGATACATGTTGGGAGTGGAAAAGTCAGATGCGCTCATGGAATACTGCCGGTTCCCGCCCCTGCTACAGCATATATTCTTAAAGACGTTCCGATCTACAGCGGCAATATTCGCGGAGAGCTCTGTACACCTACAGGAGCTGCTCTTCTCAAACATTTTGCGACCAGTTTCGGAGAGATGCCCGTCATGCGTCCGAAATCTATCGGATACGGTATGGGGAAAAAAGATTTTGAAGTTGCTAACTGCGTACGTTCTATCATCGGTGAAACAGACGATACTTCTGACAGCGTATACGAGCTTTCCTGTAATCTGGATGATATGACAGGAGAAAAGATAGCCTTCGCAATGGAGCGTATCTTTGAAGCAGGTGCAGTTGATGTCTATACCATCCCCATAGGCATGAAAAAATCCCGTCCCGGCATTCTCGTATGTGCGATGTGTCATGAAGCAGATAAGGAAGCTGTGATTGCAGCAATATTCCGTCACACCACAACTTTGGGTATCAGGGAGAACAAGATCGGCAGATATGTGCTAAACAGAAAAGTTGAAACAGAAAACACAGATTTTGGGCCTGTACGTAAAAAAACAGCTTCCGGTTACGGAGTAAAACGCAGCAAGTGGGAATATGAAGATCTCGCTTCAGTCTCTCTCAGGACTGGTATGAGCATCGCTGAGATAGAAGAAAAACTGTCTGGATCCAATAAATAAGCATCATAAAAGCACAATCAATAATCACATGAAACAGAAAAGGAGAATCAGATGCATATGGCAGACGCGCTCCTTAGTCCGATAGTGGCAGGAGCTATGTACGTAGCATCCGGCACCGCAGCCGGAACCTCAGTCGTAAAACTCAAAAAAGACGATGAGCCTTCCAAACTTCCAACAATGGCCGTCGCTTCAGCACTTGTATTTGCAGGTCAGATGATCAACTACACCATTCCTGGTACCGGTTCTTCCGGCCATCTTTGCGGAGGAATGCTTCTTTCCGCACTGCTCGGTCCTTATGCCGGCTTCCTGTCAATGGTAGTCATACTGACGATACAATGCTTATTCTTTGCTGATGGAGGTCTGATGGCGCTTGGCGCCAACTGCTGGAACATGGCCTTCTATGGCTGTTTCGTAGGTTACTTCCTGATTTGGCGTCCTATATTGCACAGCAGATGGTTCAGCAATATGGATTCAAAAGCTGCGACAAGGCTCAAGATCACGATTGCTTCCGTCATCGGATGTATCTTGACTCTTCAACTTGGTGCATTCTCAGTAGTACTTGAGACTTCCCTCTCCGGAATCACTGAACTTCCTTTCGGCGCGTTCATGGCTCTTATGCAGCCCATACACCTTGCTATTGGTCTGGTTGAAGGCCTTATCACATCAGCTGTTCTCCTGTACGTATTCGAAGCACGTCCCGAACTCCTTCAGGAGGTCGATGCAGAAGAAAAAGGGTTCCAGAACAAACGCTCTCTCAAGGCTACCCTGGCAGTTCTGGCTGCAGTTGTAGTATTCGTAGGCGGCGGTCTCTCACTGTTTGCCAGCTCTAATCCCGACGGACTTGAATGGGCTTTGTTCGGCAATGCAGAATCCGGATACAGTGAGAATATGGCTCTCGATGAAGATGATTACGGTGTATCAAGCGATGTAGCGGATACGGCTGCCGACATTCAGGAACATACCGCTTTCCTCCCGGATTACGCCTTTCCTGACAATGACAGTTCTGTAGGAACTACTGTTTCAGGCATAGTCGGATCCCTTATCGTAGCCGTAATTGCCGCGGGAATTGCTGTTCTCGGCGGTTTCTTCCGCAAGAAACAGGCGAACGCCTGATTTCAGGATTAACCCATTTCATTATGAGGCATCCGGTTCCAGAGGCCGGATGCTTCACTAAACCGGCAGGTGATCAATGTCACAAATCGATCGGGCAGCTTCTGAGCTTAGAGAGATGGATGACCTTGCTATGAAGGTCTCTCCGATACACAGTTTGCATCCTCTTGTGAAGCTCCTGGTAACAGCTGCATATATAGTCTGCACGGCTTCATTCCCGAAGTATGACCTCAGCGGACTTTTTCCCATGATTTTATATCCTGCCCTGATATTCCCCATGAGCGGAATACCAGTATCAGTCTGTCTGCGTAAATTCAGAGCTGTCATCCCTCTTCTGGCTGTTGTAGGATGTTTTGACCTGTTTCTGGACAGAAGAACTGTTTTTTCACTGGGAAATATACCTGTGACTGCAGGCATGGTCTCTTTTACCGTTTTCTTTCTTAAAGGGATTCTTTGCCTTACGGCCTCATTTCTCCTTGTCGCCACTACGACCCTGGACCGCCTGTGCGCCGCACTCCGGATGCTTGGATTGCCGTCTGCACTGGTCACACTCTTCCTTCTGACGTTCAGATATGTATCTGTTATGATAGACGAGCTTTACGCCATGAATACTGCATATCTTCTTCGAGCTCCAGGACAGAAAGGTATACACTACAGTGTCTGGGGGTCCTTTCTCGGACAGCTGCTGCTCAGAAGCATGGACAGAGCAGCTGAGCTTTATGAAAGCATGCAGCTGCGCGGGTTCGACGGTGATATGAGATACGCCGGATGCAGCCAGTTCTCCCTTCACGATATCATTTTGACTGCAGTATCTGTGGGTGCAATTGTTTTCCTTCGTTTAGTCAATTTCAGCCGTCTCCTTGGCGGGCTCTTCGTATGAGGTAAGATATGGTCGAACTTAGAGATGTTTACTGTGAATATGAGAAAGGCAATCCGGTGCTCAAGGGCACCAGTCTCAATATATATGACGGTGAATCCATAGGTCTCGTAGGAGCCAACGGTGCAGGAAAATCCACCCTGATGAAGGCAATGCTGGGGCTTATCCCCTATACCGGCGATATACTTGTAGACGGTCTGCGCGTTGAAAAGAGCAATTACCAGGCAGTTCGGAAATCACTCGGTTTCGTGCTGCAGAACTCAGATAACCAGATGTTCATGCCAACTGTAAAAGAAGACGTGATGTTCGGTCTTCTCAACTACGGCATGAGTTCAGAAGAAGCAGAGAAGAAGACTGATCAGGTACTGTCTGATCTGGGGATCTCACATCTGAAGGAAAGACACAATCACAGGCTTTCCGGAGGAGAGAAAAGGATGTCTGCTATCGCTGCTGTTCTTGCAATGGATCCGTCTCATATCCTCATGGATGAACCTTGTTCTGCTCTGGATCCCAGAAACCGGCGCGTAATTATAAATACTGTCCTTGGGCTTGACAGAACTATGATCATAGCCTCACATGATCTGGATATGATCCTGGATACATGCAAAAGGACTGTAATCCTCTCAGAAGGAAAAGTTGTAGCAGACGGACCATCTTCCGTATTACTTACTGACAGAGATCTTCTGGAATCCAACGGTCTTGAACTCCCTCTGCGCTACTATCAGTCAGGTCCGGCAGGATCATAACGCTGCATTTTGAAATTGAGATATTTAATTAATTCGATAATCTTCCCCGGTCATTTCTTTATAAACCAATAACCCTCTGCTGTTTCTGGCAGCAGAGGGTTATCTTTCATAAAGTTAATATGCGGCAGCTTATTTGCTTCCAACTATCGGAGGCACTGTAGGATCAGCAGTGTAGTATCCGGCAGGCTCACGGGCCTTGTCGATATTGTACCAGTTGCCGGTGCATTCATTGAGCAGATACAGTTTGTTCCCTTTCTCCTCAAGATCGAAGAGCAGCATGCGTTTGCGGTCATGCGGATGGTTAGGAGCGTGGAACGTCATCATCTTCTTGCCTTCAAAAGTGCGGAAGATCATTGCATGTCCGCCGTCCATTACATAAAGCGGTATCGGTTCCTGTACCCAAGGTCCCTGTATCTCACCTGAAACACTGCGGGCATATCCTACTGCGTATCCGTGACGGCAGTAGTTGCTCCACAGCATGATGAGTGTTCCGTCATCAAGTCTGTGTGCGAAACAGCCGTCGGTTATAAATCCCGATATCCATGTCATGCCTTCTTCCGGCATATATCCCAGACGGTCCTCACGCCACGGGGCATCAGATGCATGGAACAGGACTTTCGCCTCGCCTATCGCATGCCCGAGATCTGCAGAAAGAGGAACGATGCATATCTGTCCATCCTGGACCTGGGTCCATTCATGGCAGAATACCATCCACGGATCGCCCTTTTTATCGACATATAGACTTCCATCCAGGCACTGCCACCCTTCCGGAGTTACAGGATCCGCTTCTATAGGTCTGAATGGGCCTTCCGGAGACTCTGAAACAAGACATTGACACCGGCGGTAAGTCCCGGGAGCACGGAAAGAGGAGATGATATAGTATTTCCCGTTATATACATGTCCTTCCGGAGCCCAGTAATCCAGCTTCCCCCAAAATCCTGTCTCCTCTGCGTCAAATACCTTGAAAGGACGTGACCAGTTTATAAGATCCTCGCTGCATATGGCATCGATCCTTGCTCCTTTGGAAGGTTCGTAATCCGGACCGTAGATCTCGGCATTGAAACGACTGTAGATGTAGTACTTTTTTGAAACGGGATCCGGCATGATACACGGATCTGAGATACGTATGTTCCTTACGGACACAGGATATTCATTCATATAATACTTCTCCATTTCTGCCCATCAGTGAGCCTACTATTCCTGATAACCTTTTGTTTTTCTCTCTGGTATGACATGTGATCTTCTCGAAGAAGAAAGAGTGCTGAGTCATATGGCCATGATACGCTGTCGATCCGCGATCTTTTTCAGACCTCGGAAATAAGTCCGAGTTTATTCAGAGTATCGGTATACAGAATCACCATATCCCTGCAGTCTCTGCCAAGATCAAGAGACACTTCACGTATCACCTGTCCGAGAGTTCTGACTCCATTTATATAATACACGGTATTTGACTGGACTCCCATCATTGCAAAACGTTCTGTTCCTTCTAGTTTGCTGTTGAACTCATCAAGAACGTCTCCTTTTCCCAGGGCTCTGTAGTCATCCAGACTTTCTATCGGTCCGACGAAGTTGCGTTTGTATACTGTGCTGAGCTCGCTGTATTCTTCGTAGCTGTCAGAAAGATCATAGAAGTTCATCCATGAGTCAAACATACTGCCGATTACTTCCTCTGCTTTTGAAGTATCTGCACCTTTGACAAGCTTTCCCGCAGTCTTCAGGCTGTCCAGATAATATCTTCTGTATTTTGCCATTCTGGATCCGAATACAGCTTTATCGATCTTTCCGAGGTAATAAGAAGAAACAAGCTTGGTCTTCTCTGAGATAATATTCTTCTCCAATTCTTCATAGAGGCACGGAAGATCATCTGCGGTAAGATTGGCAAGATTATAAGAAAAATTGATTGCGGTCAGGCAGGAGAATTTCAGAACCTCAGGATCTATAACATCCAGAGTATCGGTCGCGGTGTGATAATTGAGATCCGGCCACTGTCCAAGCATACAGCAAGGTATATTTATAGAAGGATCGGCATAAATAACATGATCGCTTCCTCCAGTGAATGAGTCGATTCTGTGGTTTGTGAGTGCTACAGGGTCACCACTTAAGCTGGAAGCTTCTTTGGAAGCTTCTCCAAGACTATAAGTAGCGACCTCATTGATTAGGTTAGGAGTAGCCCAAGGGTTCTTCGTCAGAGTGATCGGTCCATAAAACCTGGTCTGTCTTCCTCCGACCATATCCAGATTCATTGCTCCAAGGGCCTTCTCGTAGTTGGGATGTGTCGCAAGATAAGGATAAGTACCCATCATCTCAGGCATCAGCACCAGTTTGATAGTATGCTGAGGTTTTTCTATCTTTCCCTCCTTAATGAGAGTGTTGATGACGTTCATTGCTTCTATCGTCGCGCTGACTCCGGAAGCATTGTCGTTCGCAGATGACCTGGGATGGCAGAGATGGGCAGCAAGGTAGACTACACGGTCATCTTTGCCTTCAACAGTCACTTCAACGTCCTGAATATGACCGTCATACAGTTCAGAATCTATGAAAGGTCTTACCTGCAGATACCCGTTATCCTTCTCCATCTTTTCCTTGCAGAGTTTAGCAAGACTATCCCCTGCCTTTGGAGAAAGCACAAAGCCACGTGCCTCCGGTTCTCCCGGGAGATGTTTATGCCAGTAAGAGGTATAGGTCATCGAATCATAAAGATCAGACCTCTTGCGGTTTGCGGTCTCCATGATGAAATCAGTAACGAGTCCGAGTGCTCCACGTTTATATATCCAGTCCATCGTATTGAGACGGTACCTGCTGAACACCCATTTGCCATTAAGATCAAGTCCTTCGTAATTCTCTTCTTCCGGGCCTTTGTCGAGCAGCACCAGATCCACCGGATCGTTTCTCCTGTCGATCGGATAACTCTTCTGAACCACTGAGATGTTATCTGCAGAGAAATCTGCAAGTCTCATCTCCGGCTCGACAAGATCAAGCGTCGCCGCTTTGATAGACCATTCCTTGAACATCCTGCACTGAAGATACCAGGTATCCGGAGTGGATTCAAAATCAAGAAGTTCTGCATCAAGGCCGTAACCTTTGCATATCTTCAGAACGTGTTCTGCAGCTTCTCTGAACATCGGTGAAGCCTGTATGCGGTGATAATTGGATACTTCCTTTACAACATTAAGAAGTCTTTTGGGGCTGACATAATCCCTGAAAATCTTACTGTCCTGCATGATATTTCCCTTTCCGATCAGTTTATGCTGTATATTTCTTTATCCAGTCGGTGATCTCTTTAAGCCTTCTGGATCTGTGTTTAGGCTTTCCGGAGCGTGACAGTTCGTGGTTCTCTCCCTTGAACAGACACATCCTGGCATCTACGCCCTGTGCCCTGATAGCGGTGAACAACTGCAGTCCTTCAGGATACGGGCAGCGGTAATCCTCAAAGGAATGTATGAACAGAGTAGGTGTCTTGACCTTGTCTGCATATTTCAGCGGAGATACTCTCCAAAGTCCTTCTGTGCAGTCATATATGTCATCAAATCCATGTTCGAAAGGAACATCAAGGCCATAGTCACTGGCAAGCATCATGCTCATCCAGTTCGAGATGGATCTCTGGCTCGCAGCGCAGCAGAATCTGTCAGTATGTCCGATGATCCAGTTAGTCATGAATCCACCATAAGAACCACCGGTCACCGCAAGCCGCTTTTCATCTACGGGATAATTCCTTATTACTTCATCGCAGAAATCCATGATGTCTTCATAATCTATCGTTCCGTATTTTTCCTTACGTATATCAGCGAATTCATTTCCATATCCGTCAGAACCATGGGGATTGCAGTACATTACTATAAAGCCTTCTGATGCCCAGTATTGCATCTCATGATAGTAGATCTCTCCGTAGGCGGATCTCGGTCCTCCATGGATATCAAGAATAGCAGGATATTTCTTTCCGGGATCGTATCCATACGGTTTGAGCACCCATCCTTCGACATCGCAGGGCTGTTTGCTGACCACAACACGTTCCGGCTTTGCTACGTAATAATCCGCCAGAACAGGTGTATTTATATTTGAAAGCTGATCCAGACTGCCGTCTTCCCCGACCTTGTAAATCTCCTGAAGCTTCTGGCCTTCCATTGCGATCACGAATATACCATTATCGGTCACACAATAATCATTGACAGCGCCTTTGAAATCCGTGAGACACACGATGTCTTCATCCTCTATTCTGGCAAGCGGTGAATCAGGTCCAAGAGTCGGAGTTAGATACAGCTCCCCGTCAACGATCTCCATTCCTCTTCCGTGTCCCCATTTGCTGTCTGTTCCCACAGAAGACCAATAAGAGATATCTCTGCCAATGAACAGTTTCATGACTCCGTTTTCAAGGAAATAGAATTTACTGCTTTCTGTGACTCCGTATCTCTCTCCATAAGTGCCGAGTATCAGGATCTTTCCCTTATAGTGTTTGACCCCGTGTATAAGCATATCTGCTTTTTCGTACAGACACTCTGTTTTTCTAGTTTCGATATCATATCGATAGACCTGAGCCCATTTGCCTTTTACTGCATCATAATCTATTCCCGTATACAGGATCTCACTGCCGAGCCAGTCACTGGATTCAACGTCAAGAGTAGGCGGAGTAATCCTTTCTACAGAGAACGTTTTTTTATCTATCAGATAAAGAGATGAACGAGTTTTATTGATGAACCCGGCGCCGTTAAAGAAAAACGGATATTCATCGACTACCTGGTAATCATCATTCTCCTTCTTCTCTTCTTCATATTTCTCTCTGTCCTCTTTGCTGAGCAGATGATAATCCGGGCAGTTAAGATCTGTGCTGCCAGTCATCAGATAATAATCTCCTATATCCTTAACAGAGCCTCCGGATACAGGAACCGTGAATGCAGGCGAAGCTTCTCCTCCCTCTTTCAGATTCAGTCTGTAGAATTCTGTATGAGTCGTTTTATCCTCGGATCTTCTTGCAAGAAAAAGGATAGTGTCATTTTCCAAAGTGAAAGACGCCTCATTTTTCCCATTGGTGATCTGACGAACTATGCTGTCTTTGAGTTCATAGATATGACTCACATAACTGTTGCTCTCGACATCCTGTTTCGTGCCGACGAAGAATATCCTTCCCTCACTGCTGACAGAGAGATTAGTCAGAAAATTGAACTGATGAAACAGATCCTGTGGTATCCTTTTCATTGAATGATTCGTGTTACCCTTTTACCCGTAAATAAATAGGAAAAACACATCCTCCTCTCTTTGGTGGAAAAAGTGATCGGACCAAGAAACGCAAATTGATAAAACAAATCCGATATGGTCCATAAAAAAAGTGGATTTTTACTCTAAAACAGTATAATATGTAACACGCGCTGAATAATAGATGTCATTACTGAATATAATGCAATTATTTTGAAATCTCATCATCTGATTTTGGAGCAAGTCAGAAGCTCTGTCGTTCAGTATAATAAATAAAAAACAATATATAAGGAAAAACAATTAATGAGCCGCGCAGTAACCAGAGAAGACATCGTCAACGGACCCCTTTTAAGCAGTATGCTGAAATTCGCATTTCCCCTTATGCTCACCAATTTCTTATCCAATCTGTTCAGTGCTGTAGATACCATCGTCGTAGGACAGCATGCCGGCAGTGAGGCTCTTGCAGCTGTCGGCGCGACAGGTTCACTGATATTCATGGTATCGTCTCTTTTCAACGGACTCAGTATGGGAGCCAGTGTCGTAGTTGGCCAGATGATAGGAAGAGGCAACGAAAGCAGAGCTAAAGAAACAGTCGAGACAGCCTTTATCATGGCAGCAAGTTCCGGTCTTTTCCTGAGCATGGTTGGCCTGTTTCTCTCAAAGTCATTGCTCAGAATGGTATCCACCCCCGCAAACATACTTGATCAGAGTGCACTCTATATGAGGATATATCTTGGCGGAGCAATCTTCATGCTCATATACAATTTCGGAGCAGCGATACTGAGAGCTAAAGGAGATACTCTGAGGCCTTTGTATTACATCATAGCCAGCGGATTGACCAACGTGGTACTCAACCTTATCTTCGTTACGAGGCTGCATCTGGGGACTGCTGGAGTTGCATTCGCAACTCTTATCAGCCAGGCTGTAAGTGCTATCCTGGTCACTTACTCACTTATCACAACAAAAGATATAACGCAGCTTGATCTCAAACACATGAGATTCAACGGCAGGACTGCTCTTGAGATACTGCGTATCGGAGTTCCTTCCGGAATCCAGTCAATGATGTTCTCGATCTCCAATGTTGTGATGCAGAGCTCTATAAACTCTTTCTCTTCATCAGATATAATTGCCGGCAATACAGCGGGATCCAACCTTGAGAACTTCTGCTATATTGCGATGATGGCATTTACCCAGGCCTGTATCAGTTTTACAAGTCAGAACTACGGAGCCAGAAAATATGAGAAGCTCAAAAAGGTCATGTATGTGAGTCTGGTATTGGTAATCATAGGCGCTCTGACTGTAGCAGGGATCATCTGGGTCTTCCACAAACCGCTTCTCTCACTCTACACGAACGATCCTGAAGTCGTTCGCATAGGAACCCTGAGAGTTCTGTACGTGATCCTTCCCCTGTTCCTCAACGGCATTCTTGATGTTTTTGCGGGATCACTCAGAGGAATGGGAAAATCCAGTCTGCCCATGATAATCATGGTCGTGGGAATCTGCGGTGTCCGTCTCGCATGGCTCTGGGGCTTCTTCCCGACACACCGCGCTCTGGAAGTCATTTATCTAAGCTATCCCCTTTCATGGTTCATCACCTCTGTGCTGGAATTCATACTTTGGAACTATGTTTATCATAAGATCGTTCTTCCCCAAAAGGATGTCTCTATTAATCTGGAAGCCTAAATACAAAAAAGGAGAAACAAATGAACAACGAGATTATTGAAAAGCTCAACGGCTACATCGATGCGCATAAGGATGAGATCGTCGACGATCTTGCTAAAGTCGCAAGTATCGAAAGCGTGTCTTTAGATGGCGATGCTGTTAAGCCCTTTGGTCCTGGATGCAGGAAAGTCGTCGACCACATGCTCAAAAGAGGAGAAGATGAAGGTTTCAAGACTCACAACTACGAATACTATGTGGGATCAATCAAGTATGACCTTGGAAAAGACGAGACGATAGGCGTCCTTGCCCATCTGGATGTCGTCCCCGCAGGCAGTGACTGGACCGTAACAGAACCCTATATCCCCCTTCTTAAAGACGGATATCTTTTCGGAAGAGGTACCGGAGACAATAAATCAGCTGCGATCGGCGGTCTTTATATTATGAAAGCTCTGAGAGAAGCCGGTGTAGAACTCAATCACAATATCGATCTCTTGCTTGGCACAAGCGAAGAGACCGGTATGCAGGACATGAAATACTTTACCGAAAACTACGAATGTCCGAAATTCACATTCGTTCCTGACGGAGGTTTCCCAGGAGTAGGCGGAGAATTCGGAAGAGTACGCTATACACTGACCAGCAACAAGACGCTGTCTGATGACTTTATCTGTCTTGATGCAGGCAGCGCGTTCAATATCATCCCCAACAAAGCCGTCGCATTACTCAAAAAAGGGACTTCAATCGATTATCATTCCCTCGATGACAGGTTCATTGTCACTGAAAAGGAAGACTGCATAGAGATTGTAGCCCACGGTGTCACAACGCACGCTGCCGGTCCTGAAAACGGTGTGAACGCTGTTTATGTCCTTACTGACGGATTGATCAAACTGGATGGACTGAAAAGCGACGACAAGAAGATTCTTGAGTTCATGAACAATGTGAATGCTGACTACTATGGCTCCTTCCTCGGTATAGACTGCACAGACGAACTCAGCGGTACCACAGTCTCAAGCGGAACCATCCTGCGTTACGATAACGGTCACGTCTCTCTTATGAATGACTGCCGCCGAGCTGTGACAGACAGCAATGACCGTTTGATCGAGAATATCACCAAAAAGTCTGCTGAGTGGGATTTCAGTGTAAGTATCCAGGAAACATCAAATGGATATGCCCTCGACGTCAATGGTCCGATCATCCAGGCGATCAAACAGGTATATGTCGATGCTACCGGTGATACGGAAAGCGTTATTGGTATCGGAAAAGGTGGTACATATGCCGGTGCACTTCCCCGTGCATTCGCAACAGGTGTGATCTTACGCGGTGAAAATAGGCCTGATCTTCCTCAGGGACACGGCGGCGCTCATCAGCCTGATGAATTTGTCGTAGTAGAAGACTACATGAAAGGTATCAAGCTTCTTATGAAGATGATCCTTACAGTCGATGAGATCCTCTGATCTTATGAATACATTCTTAAGAAGAAACCTGTAGAGAAAGATCCAACATATTTGTATGATCGAGAGACCAGTGTTCGCACTGGTCTTTTTTCTTCTTTCTTCTTGCTTAAGGAATGCTAAAATATCATTATCACCTGACGATCTGTACTGATCCGCATTTCCCTCTGAGTCGGTGCAGTTACTAAATTATCATGGATCTGAAAGGAATCGGAAATGTCAACAAAGGTAATGATGAGCGGCAATGAAGCTATCGCGCGCGGAGTATGGGAAGCAGGCGTACACGTAGCTGCCGCATATCCCGGCACTCCCAGTACCGAAATACTGGAAAACATCGGTGCATTATATAAGGATGATATTTACTGTGAATGGTCCTGCAACGAGAAAGTCGCCTTCGAGGTCGCATCCGGGGCTTCCATTGGCGGTGCACGTGCCTTCTGCGCATTCAAACATGTAGGTATGAATGTTGCCACAGACCCGATTTTCTCTATGGGATACGCCGGCGTTAACGGAGGCCTGGTGTTCGTCACCGCCGATGACCCAGGCTGCTGGTCTTCACAGAACGAACAGGATAACCGTCTTTACGCTCCTCATGCCAAAATCGCTATGCTGGAGCCATCAGATTCTCAGGAATGCCTTGATTATGTAAAGGCAGGATACGTGCTGTCCGAAAGATATGACACCCCTGTCATGATCCGTGTGACCACTCGGGTATGTCACTCAAAAAGTCTCGTAGTTACAGGAGAAAGACAGGATGTTGAAGTCAGGAAGTATGAACGGAACCCATCCAAATTTGCTCTGCTTCCGGCAGTTGCATTAGCACGGCATCCCATAAGAGAGAAACTCCTTTCCGATATGGAAGAGTATGCATATACCTGTCCGTTCAATATAGTAGAAGAGAATGAAAAGACCTCCGTCGGCGTTATAACATCCGGAATATCTTATCAGCACTCAAAGGAAGTGTTCGGTTCAAAGGCTTCATATCTCAAGTTAGGTCTTACATATCCCCTTTCGAAAAAACTTATAAAAGAATTCTGTGAGAGATTTGAGACCATATATGTGATCGAAGAGAACGAGCCTTATTTGGAGACTCAGGTAAGAGCTCTCGGATTTACTAACGTCCACGGAAAGGATCTCATTCCCATATGCAATGAACTAAACGCGGGGATCCTTCGCAGAGTTCTGTTAAATGAAGAACCCGGAGAAACCTATCATGTTGAAGCCAACGCACCGGCACGTCCCCCTACGATGTGTGCCGGATGTCCACACCGCGGTTTCTTTTTCTCGCTGACTAAAGTTTCTGACAGGATCGCTGCTGCAGGAGACATCGGCTGTTATGGGCTGGGTACACAAGCTCCTTTCAACGGATTCGGGTTTTCTCTGTGCATGGGTGCCGGATTATCCTCCCTCGTAGGGTTCTCAGAGGCTCTCAGAAGGCAGGGAGATGACCGCAAAGCCCTGGGAATGGTAGGTGACTCAACGTTTTTCCATTCCGGCCTCACGTCTCTTATCGATATCGTAGCTTCTGAAGCTAACGTCATCGCGTGCATACTGGATAACTCCATCACAGCAATGACCGGTCATCAGGATAATCCCGGAACTGCCAGAAACCTTATGGGGCAGCCGTCCCCTGTTATCGATATAGTTGCTCTTGTCAGAGCCTGCGGCATCGATGAAAACCATCTGCGAGTAGTGGATCCTCTGGACATGAAAGCTATGGACGCTGCACTCAATGACGGAATTAATGCTTCAGGTCCGTTTGTCATCATCACAAAGCGCCCCTGCGTTCTCATCAAGGAAGTCGCAAGAGCCAACGGCAGAAGACACGCCATCATTGATTCTGAGAAATGTGTAGGATGCAAACAATGCATGAAGATCGCATGCCCGGCCATCGCATTCAAGGACGGAAAGTCTGTCATCCCTGACGGATCAGGATGCACCGGCTGCGGACTTTGCACACAGATGTGCAAGTTTGGCGCCATCAGCATAGTGGAGGAATAAAGAAATGACAAAGAGCATATTATTGATCGGCGTAGGCGGTCAGGGAACCATACTGATCTCCAAGATCCTTTCCGCAGGTTTTGCTGAAATGGGTTATGACGTCAAGATGTCAGAGATCCACGGAATGTCGCAGCGCGGAGGTTCTGTCACTACTATGATCAGGTATGGTGATGACGTCTATTCTCCCAACTTTGGAGAGGCAGAAGCGGATGTAGTCATATCTTTTGAGAAATCGGAGGCTGTCCGCGCACTGCCGATGCTGAAAGCAGGAGGTACACTTATCACCGATGATTATGAAATCTATTCTGTGCCGGTATTGACTGGGGCAAGCACATATCCATTTGATGCACTGGATCAGCTTCGCAAAATGGTTCCTAATACTATCGTCATAGAAGCCTTCAGAACCGCAGAAAAACTCGGAAACAGCAGATGTCAGAACATCGTGCTTCTCGGTAAGCTCGTTAAGACCATGAGACTTGACAAAACTGTTGACTGGAGGTCACTAGTTGCTTCTAATGTTCCTGAAAGAACTGTTGATATCAATCTGAGAGCATACGAAACCGGCTACAACATGTAAAAGGAGTATAGTTATGTTCAGACATTTTGAAGAGATCGCTGAAGCAGCGAAACAGCTGCCTACCAAAGCCAGAATGGCTGTTGCAGGTGCTGCGGATGAAGCAGTACTGGAATCAGTTCTTGACGCTCTTGACGGAGGTATAGCTGAACCTGTACTGGTAGGTGAAAAAGAACAAATATCCTCTCTGCTTATAAAACTTGGAAGAGATCCGCGACAGTTTGATATAGTTCAGGCTTCCAATGGAGAGGAAGGGCAGAAAGCTGTAGAGCTTGTACGTGACGGAAAAGCTTCTGTTCTTATGAAAGGAATGATCGAGACCCGTGATATCCTGAAGCCTGTCGTCAATAAAGAGAACGGCCTGCGTACCGGCTCTGTCATGAGCCATGTCGGTTTCTTTGACAGAGTTCCCGGAACAGACCATTTCATAATACAGACAGACGGCGGGATGCTCCTTTATCCAACACTTGAAGAAAAGAAGGCGATAATCGAGAACGCGGTAAGTGCCCTTCATGCCATCGGGAACGATTGTCCGAAGGTCGCAGTCCTGGCTGCGGTCGAGACAGTCAACCCCAAGATGCAGGAAACTGTGGACGCCGACGCTCTCAAACAGATGAACCGAAACGGCGAGATCACAGGATGTATAGTTGAAGGACCTATAAGCTATGATCTTGCAATGAGCGGATCTATCGCCCAAAAGAAGCATTATGACTGCCCGTACTGCGGTGATTTTGATATTCTTGTCGTTCCGGATATAGCTGCCGGGAATATACTCGGCAAATGCTGGACTGTTACCTGCAGCGCTCTTCTCGGTGGGATCGTCGTAGGTGCAAAAGTTCCTATAGTCCTCACTTCAAGAGGATCTTCTGCAGAAGAGAAATTCTATTCCATTGCAGTAGCAGTACTGGTAGCCGATGGAGGAAATAAATGAGTAGAATCCTGGTCATAAATCCCGGAAGCAAAAGCACCAAGATAGCCATGTATGATGATAGCCATCAGCTATGGCAGCAGGATATCGAGCACGATGCCAAAGTTATAGACAGTTTTTCCACCATATACTCTCAGCTGGATATGAGGACAGAAGCAGTCCTTGATGCCGTAAGACTGCATGGCGACAAACTGGATGATCTTTCATGTATCATGTCAAGAGGCGGACTTCTTCCTCCCCTGCCGTCTGGTGCTTATGAAGTCAATGAAGAGATGCTTGATGTGCTTGAACATCGTCCGATAAACCATCATGCCAGTAATCTCGGTGCTGCTATCGCGTACAGACTCGCTGTTCCTCTTGGGATAAAAGCATATATCTATGACCCTGTTACAGTGGATGAGATGATCGAGATCGCACGCATCACCGGTATCAAAGAGATACGGAGACACGGTCAAGGTCACAACCTGAACATGAGGGCTGCCGCACTGAAATACTGCAAAGATAAAGGACTCGACTACCGTTCTCAGAATCTCATAGCCGTTCAGTTGGGAGGAGGTATAACTCTTACACTGCATTCCAACGGCAGGATCATCGACATGGTATCTGATGACGAGGGCCCTTTCTCTTCTGAACGCTGCGGATTGATACCCGGTTATAAGCTGGTCAAGTATACATGCATGGAAGGACGCGACTACTCTTCCATGATGAAACTAATGCAGAGACAGTCAGGGCTCATATCTCTTATTGGAGAAGGCGATACCCGCAAAGTCGAGGCAAGGATCAAAGACGGAGATGAAGAAGCCAGACTTGCGTATGAAGCGATGGCTCTGTCAGTAAGCAAAGGGATCGCCAATCTGTCTGTAGTCGTCAACGGGAAAGTCGATCAGATCATTCTTACAGGAGGTATTGCTCACTCCGAATACTTTACCGGTATGATCGAAGAGCGTGTTAAATTCATAGCTCCTGTGTATATAATTCCAGGAGAGAATGAGATGCAGGCTCTGGCTGACGGTGCTTTAAGAGTACTCAGCGGAGAGGAAAACGCCCAAAAATACGAAGAGCCCGCTGAGCGTCCTTTCTGAATACCTTCTAAGAATACACTCGATAAAAACGGATCGGCTCTGAATAGAACCGATCCGTTTTTATCATATTGTTTTATTCTGCGACTGGTATTCTTTGGAAAGAGTTTAGCTTCAGTGCTGCGATGTCTGAGCTTCCAGTTCCCTCTTCCTCTCCTGCTGTCCGTCCTGCCTGTGTGCAAGAGCATCTCCGGTCTCATTAGCTAATCTTGCTGCAGCTGTATATAGACCATATTGCTTCTCTTCCGCAAGTTCAGTATAGCTCGGATCAGTATGAGCGTTTCTCGGAAGCGGGACGTTCTGCTCTCCAGCCAGTATATCCTGTACCTTCTTGATATCTACAGTATGGGCTGAAGCTCCATCCATTATCGCTACAGCTGCTGCTACACCTGCCGCCTGTCCGGTACCGGTGCACTGCGGGATAAGATTGAGCCAGTCTATAGCCACATTGTCTGTTGACAGATGTCTGCCGGGTGCCAGAAGGTTGTCTACTTTTTGAGCTAAGATCGCTCTGTACGGGATCTCGACCGGTCCGCAGTCGTTGATCTGGCAGATAGTGCTGTGCCATGCTATGACATCATCATGCTGTTTTGCAAAAGCGAAATCATTAGCGGTCATCACATATTCGCCTTTAAGTCTCTTGGAGCATCGTGTGCCCAGCTGCGGAGCGATATCATACAGATACGCGTCCTGCCACACATAAGGACATACTTCCTTCAGGTAATCCAGGACTTTGTGTATCGAGAGCCTGGTCTCGATCTCTGTACGTGTCTGATCTTCTATCTTTGAGCAATCCATCGGGTTATGGTTGTTATTAAACCATACTATATTGGGATTGTTGCTGGGAACGAATAAGCCGGAAAATCCTTGGATACTGGTGATCGCTTTTCTGATCTCCGGTATGAGTTCGGGGTGTGCCTGCTGCCATTCATACCACTTGCTCCAGTTAACACCGCCAGCTCTCCACACCAGAGCAGTTCCTGTAGATCTGGTCCCAAGTTCTGATAGTTCTGAATAAGGTGCGCCTGCCCGGGTAAATACGTCTCCGTCTCCGGTCGCGTCTATAACGAATTTGGCTCTGATGAGTTTTCTTCCCTCTTTAGATTCAAATATAACACCTTTTATAACGTTGTCTTCCACTACAGGCATTACGCCCATAGTGTGATACATCACTGTGATCCTGTCTCTGAGCTCATATACCATCTCGTCAAGAACGATCTTGAGCTCGTTTGGCTCGAAGTATGGTGCTCTGACGAGCTGAGATTCCTTACAGCCTTCAAAAGTACCTCTGCTTACACAGTCGATAAATGATTTCCATCTGTGTACTTTTGCAGGATCAGTAGATCCTATCTCATCTTCTGAAGGGCATGTCACCGCTCCGGGGATCTTTTCCAGGCGCTTGAACCACTCTTCCTGAATACCTCTTACAAAGAGCTTGTTATACCAGGAAAGGTTCGGCATCATGATCACATATCCGCCGGTCACATCTCCTCCCATGTAGCCGTATCTCTCCATGAGAATCACATTCTTGCAGCCTGCTCGGGCTGCAGCTACTGCGGCAGCCTGTCCGGCAGAACCGGCACCGACTACCAGCAGATCGCAGTCAGCGTATATCGGTATCTCTCTCGCTTCTTCCAGATAAGTATTGGCCATGTCAATTCCTCCCAGAATCAAATTAATAATCAAACTTCAGCTGTCATAAGTGTAGCATAGCTGAGTTGTACTTTTTAAGGTAGTTCTGAGCAATGTATTATGTTAAAGTATTATCAGTATTAAATAGTGCGGGATCACCAGAAATGAATACTTATCGTTTCACTTTCCGGTACAACCCTGCTTTTGTATTTCATTTAACAAAGAGGAGATCGTAATGGCTAAACTGTCTGTGGGAGAGCGTCTTCCCAATTTCACATTCGATACACATCTGAGAGACAAACTGGATTCTCTTACCGTTCTTAGCGGTAAGACTGTGTTCTGGGTACTGAGATATATCGGATGCACTGTATGCAGATATGATGTGCATCTGATTGCCAAGCGCTACGAAGAATTTAGGGAGAAAGGAGCTCAGGTATTCGTTGTAATGCAGAGCGACCGTGAACATGTTCAGAATGACCTGGCAAAAACTGAAACTGTTCTTCCATTTGAGATAATCTGCGATCCTGATGCAAAGATCTATGATCTGCTTTCCATAGAGCCTGCAACCGATATGCAGTCACTGGTTGGTAACGATATGGATGCACTAAGAGAAAAAGGCAAGAATGCCGCTGAATGCGGTTTCTCGCATGGCGACTATGAAGGAAACGAACAGCAGCTTCCGGCTATGTTCATAGTAAATCAGGACGGCATCGTAGAATATGCTCATTATGCTTCCAGTATTGTCGACATGCCTTCCGTAAGTGAAGTTCTTTCTCTTTTGTAATAATCACTGGCTTTTTAGTTCTAGCAGTGAGGAATGTTCCTCAAAAGATAGTTTTCCTATTCCCATATAGCATAATACTGAAAAAAAGGAGTTCTTCCGTCCACCCGACCATCTGGCCGGTTTACCGGTTGAACTCCTTTTTTTATTCTTGGATGTTATTTAAAAAGCAACGGGAGGAACTCCTTAAGTCCTTTACGGCATACAGTCAGTTCATGATAGCCTTCAAATATGTCATGGCGTCCGCATGTCAGGCCTTCGGCGACCATCTTCTCCATCGCCTCATGACTCGCCTGGCAGCCTGGCTCCTGATCGCCGTTGCAGGCGTAGAAAACTTTTAGTTTCTTACCAAGTGCTTTAGGATCACTAAGGGCATCCGCTTTTACTCCGATCGGAGCACTTCCGATTCCGCCGATTATGACACCAAGATAAGCAAACATGTCCAGATGATTCAGAACGATGCTCTGTGACTGTGCCGACCCCATAGAGAGTCCTGCCATCGCACGAGACTCACGATCTGTTTTGACACGATACTTTTCTTCGATCATCGGGATACAGTCTTCCAGTAATTCTTTTTCGAATCCCGGGCTCCTGAGAGCCGGTGTCTCGTCATCTCTGAGGGCAAAGCCATAGTTCATGACGACCAGCATCTCCTGTGTCTCTCCTGCAGCTATCTGATTGTCCAGGATATAGTTCATTTTACCCATATCTATCCAGCCGGTCTCGTCCTCTCCTGCTCCGTGCTGTAAATAGAGTACCGGATACTTCTTATCAGGATTTTCATCATATCCTGCCGGACAGTATACCCAGCAAACCTTATAGCGTCCTGTATGAGAAGAACGGTAATATTCCATTCTGAGATCACCGTGAGGTACATCCTGGAGAAGATACCATCCGCAGTCATCGTCAACACATTCAAAGGCATTTGCCGGCTCTCCTGCACAATAAACAAGAGGCATCTGATCGTGAAGAACCAGTACACCGTCCACCAGATATCTGTGTACATGGATCCCAGGTGTGGTCTCCACTTCCACTGTCCAATATCCTGCTTCATCCTTGGTCATAGGATGCTCACCCGGGAACGATCCTCCGTTGCCCACAACGATGACGCTCTTCGCATCCGGATTGTAATATGTAAGGCGAACACGTCCGTTTCCCAGGTTCTTGCAAGGCTCCATCATCTTAAAGGTTTCCTTAAGCTTAAATGCAAAAGGGCCTCCGTCCGGCTGAGGATCCACGATCTGGAATGAAGGAGCAAAGAAAGTCAGTGTAGAATTTATAGTCTGATTTTTCAAAATATCCTTATTCATGACTACCCTCCCTATTTAAACAATCTCTTGGCGAAATCCCTGGCACAGAAACGCCAGGTATCCCATTCATGGAAGCCTCTGTACCCCTGTCCGTCCACATGATAGCCTGCAGCTTTATACTCTTCCCAGTTGTATGGCATCACATCACCAGGAATTGTCCTGGGTTTTCCGAAACCTTCCCTGAAACCGCCGCCGTGCCACATGAGTCTGAAACGGCTGTTGAACAGGTCTTTATTCTTGAACACTTCGGAGAAGTCAAATGTTCTGCCGAAATAGTTCGCATTGGGGCTTACCGGCATTATATGTCCGCTGAAACAGCCGAGCCATGCAAACAGTTCAGGATACTTGAATGCAGCGAGATATGAATGCACCACACCGAAAGAAAGACCAGCAACAGCGCGGTGATCTCTGTCAGTCAGAGTTCTGTATTTCTTATCAATAAAAGGAACACAGTCCTTAGCCAGGACGTCACAGTACTCAATGTTTCTGAACACTCCGTCTTCTTCTGTAGGTGCAAATGTGTCGAAGGAATTCATGACAACTATCATCTCTTCGCATTCACCTGCCGCAAGCAGGTTGTCGAGAATGAGGTTCACTTTACCCTGCCAGATCCAGCCCACCTCATTTTCTCCGCCACCATGATGCAGATACCAGACGGGATACCTCTTGTCAGGCTCTTTGTCATAGTTCGGAGGCAGATAGACCCAGCAGTTTCTTGTCATATTGCAAAGATCAGAATGATACAGTTCCATACGTACGCTTCCATGAGGAACATCCTTAAGAAGATAGAATGTGTTCTCAGGATCAGGTGTATCACAGTAATTCGCAAAATGACTTGCCCCGTACCCAATCGGTTCACGCGGGTTAAGCGTCTTTACACCATCAACATACACATCATGATAATGGAATCCTGGTTCAATCTCTGAAGCAGGAACTATTCCTTCCCACCATCCGTCCTCACGTTTCTGAAGAAAATGAGGATTGTCTTTTGGGAATGTTCCGCCCCACCCACGGATCTCTACGCTCTTTGCATCCGGAGCATAATAATGGAACACCATACTGCCGTCGTCGGTGGTCTCAAACCCTCTCGGTGAAGTAAAATAGACTCTTTCACCATTTTCCATCCGAGAGTTCTGACGGTTCTGATCGAACACCATGACAGATGAGTACAGCGCCTGATTCAGTCTGACGTCCTCTTTCATAAAATCTCCTCTCTTTGTTGGATAATAATAGTTCTTGGTCTGCCTTTTTCATACGAACAGACCATAACCGTTCAATAGTCATAACTCTGATAACGATAATCTGTAATTCAATTTTAACATTTATACTGAGACCTGAAAAACACCACTTTCAAGTCTTGATTTCGTTATAATCAAAAAAGAAACATATAAGAAGCGGATCCCGTTTTTGAGACGGGATCCGCCATTAATCTCTTATGAGAATATTCTACAAGTCGGGATTAAAGAGCAGCCTTGTAGATCTCAATGACTTCTTCCTTGGTGAGAGGTACATACATGCCCATCGGACGTGCAGTGGCCTGGGTGGCCATCTCATCAAAGTACTGGTCTGTCATGCCGATAGCAGAAAGCGTGCGCGGGATCTCCATCTGGTTGAAGAAGAGATCTTCTGTGGCTTCGATAGCCTTGTTTGCGATCTCATACTTGTCAAGAGAAGGATCGATTCCGAATACGTTTACACCGTATCTTACGAATCTGTCGACTGTTGCATCGCTCAGAATGTGACGCATCCAGTGAGGCATCAGGATAGCAAGTCCCTGGCCGTGGATGATGTCATGATACGCGCCCATCGGGTGCTGCAGACCGTGCAGTGTCCAGCCGGACATGCGGCCGCCGCTCAGAAGACCATTGATAGCCCAGGGTGCTGCCCACATCAGGTTCGCACGGGCTTCAAAGTTTTCAGGCTCCTTAAGAGCAATAGGAGCATACTTGGCGACTGTCTTCATGATGCTCTCTGCAAATCCGTCAACAAGATCGATATCGGTTGCAGGATCGAAGTATGTCTCGGAGGTGTGGATGAAGATATCCGCTGCACCTGCCGCTACATGCCTCTTCGGCACTGAATATGTGTATTTAGGATCAAGAATGGACACATTAGGGAGGAACAGGTCGCCATGGAATGCGCCGCCCTTCTGATGGGTGTGCTCATTGGTGATGACTGCACCGCCGTCCATCTCGGAACCGGTGGATGCCATCGTGCAGATGACTACCATGGGAAGGGTCTTTGTGACTGCGCCGAATGTGGCACCCCATGCCCACAGTCCGTCATAATCATCGAGGTCACCGGGGAAGAAAGCTGCAGCGCGGATCGCCTTGGAGCAGTCGATTACGGAGCCGCCGCCGATAGCAAGAACGGCTTCAATGTCGTTCTCCTTGCAGATCTTTGCGCCTTCGATAACGGACCTCAGCCTGGGGTTGGGGTCTACCTTATCATACTCCCACCACTGATAGCCTTTTTCTCTGAACAGGTTGGTGACATAGTCATAGATTCCTGTTGCTGTAGCTGTGTTCTTGTCGAACACCATGAGGACCTTTTTGCCGTACGGTGCAAGAGACTCATCGAGATGCTCTATTGCGCCTGCGCCAAAGAAGACCTTAGTAGGAGTGTAATATCTGAACTGATATTCTCTCATTTT
>JAFRAJ010000042.1 GCA_017405465.1 Oscillospiraceae bacterium | reverse complement strand
GTTCGTAGGCTCCTCGGATTTGCTACACCACTTCCTTCCCCTGCATCATTGCTGTTGCAGGCTTGTGGTTCGCTACGCTTGGCGGTAACTACCCGCGACTGGACTTTCACCAGTTAGAATCGTGCCATGCCCGGCACACTCACAAACCGGATGCGGGAGAGACCGCATCCGGTTTTGTAAAGTTTCTGCTGTATTCTTATTGTGTTGAGCAGGTAATCATTCCGCGTAGGGAACGCCGTGGAGACGGGATATCTGGTCGTCTGACCAGCACAGCCATCTCTCTCCGTCATTTGCATATCCGATCACGTTCTTCTGACCGTCAGGTGCAGTGTCGGCAAGTACCTTCACGGTCCCTGAAGTGAAACTCACTCCATAGGTGTATCCGTCAGATGCCAGCATGGATACGTTTCCGTCGAAGTATCCGTTGACAGCGCTGCCGCGGACTGTCATTCTCTCTGCCCCGGTATAGTTCCCTGCGAAATCATGATAATCGATGCTTCCGTTAGGTCTGTCTGAATTCCAGGAAGCGCTGTATGAACCGTATTCCTTGCTTCCGTCTGAGGCTGTTGTGATGATATAGGAGAATGCATCTCCCGTCCTGTTTCCTGCTGAATCGAACTTGCCGATATAGAGCTGCAGCAGCTGGTCTGAGGTGTAGTATATCGCCGCTTCCCTTCCCTGGCTGTCTGTTCCGAGCCTCACCGGGAACGATCCGGACTTACCGGCATATTCCTTTACCTGGGACAGCATGCTGTCCAGCTGAGCGAATACCCCTGCACGGTCGTTTCCGCTGTTAAGTTCCATCAGCCTCTCACCGCTGCTCATAAAGAAATCCGCGTACTCATACCCGGCTTTTGCAGCTCTTGCGCTGTTCTCTACATCCGTGTAGTTCTCTCTGCTGAGCTCGGACGATGCCATGTCAAGGACATGCTGGATATCCTGATCATTTCCGGTCCTTGTGGACGCCGCTGCCCATTCCATGAAAACATCCTTGAGAATCGCAGTATTGTTCTCTGCCTCAGCAGGATGGATCGCATCCAGCAGCTTTGCCTGATCATGGGCTTCCGAGAACATCTGCTTGTCCATATATTCGTATGTGAGGCTGTATGTCTCGCTGTACAGTCTGTCAAGCTGTTCCGACGCCTGCAGGGACTCAGGTCTGACTTTGAGAGCCTCGTTGAAATCCACTGCGGCAGTGTATACGTCTCCCTGCTCGACCGCCTTAAGAGCGCCACTCATGTACCTTGAATACACATTATTCGGCAGATTGTACCAGTACCATCCTGCGAATGCCGCAGCGGCAAGCACGACGAGGGCTGCGATCAGAGAGATCAGTCTGTTTCTGTTCTCTTTCTTCTTCTTTTCGTCTTCGCTGTCTTCTGTTTTGCTTCTGTGAGACGAGGATCTCTTTTTATCGTTCTTTCCGGTCTTTTCTTCAGGAACGGCTTTCTTCTCTTCTTCCGCAGATGTTTCCTTTTCCTGTTCCTCTGCCGGTACGGGCTCCTCTGCCGGAGTCTCTTCCGGTGACACGGCTTCAGCAGCAGGTTCCTCTGCAGTCTCTTCCTGAGTGAATACCGTCTTTTCTTCCGCGGTCTCTTCCGGGATCACCTGCTCAGAGGCTTCTTCCTCTGTCTCAGGCTGCGGTTCTTCTCTGTTTATCTCTGAAGGGACTTCTTCCTGTGAGTACATAAGATCCGGGATCTCTGAAGGTTCTTCCTCCTTCTGTTCTCCTTCGAAGCTGAAATAGCTGTCTCCCTCTTCCTGTACGGGTTCGCCCTCTTCCGCTTTCTGCTGCTCGTATGCAGCCTTCTCTTCCTCTATCTCGCGTCGCGTATAGAATCTGAACTCCTCGAAGCTTATCGGTGCTTCACCCTGCTTCTCAGTGCCGTCCGGTTCCTGAAGTGCAGTCTCTGTATCTGCTTCTGCTCCTGTAAGTCTCTCTTCCTCAGGGGCTGTCCTTGCCTCTTCTTCAGTTTCTGTCAGCTCTTCACTGATCAGCTGTGATGGAATGAAGTCTTCGACCAGGGTCTCTTCTGCAGGTATCTCTTCCGCGGTCTCCTGGACTGCTGCTTCTTCCGCCGCTGTCTCTTCTGCAGGTTCTTCAGGAGCTTCCGTATCTTCCGAAGGAACGGGATATGCCGGTCCTTCCTCTGCTGAGAGCTCCTCTTCTGTCACTTCAGCATATTCATGCTGTTCTTCCGTCTCATTGTACTGCTGTGTTTCTTCCGGTACTGTCTCCGCAGTTTCTTCTGCAGGCATCTCCTGCCATGCAGGTTCCTCCCTCTCAGATCCGGTCTCGGTAACGGTTTCGGTCTCAGGGACTTCTGCATGTACAGCAGTATCAAATGTCTCTTCTTCCGGGACAGTCTCAGTATCAGTTTCCGGCAGCATTACATCTGCAGCCGTCTGCGCTGCTTCCGCAGCAGATACCTCAACGTTCAGGAGTTCCTGGTCTGTCAGTATATCGAACTGGGAGAGCGCATCGCTGGCAGCGCGTGCAAGATCGTCCGCATGTGAGAATACATAGCCGCCTTGCGGCAGCTGTACTGCTTTCTCTACTATGCGGAATCCGGAGTATTCTTCCTCATTCTGCTGAGTTTCCTGAGGCACTTCAAAAGGTTCGAAGATCTCTTCCGTCTGCTCGGCCACACTTTCCTCAGAATACTCCGGTTCAGGCTCAGTTACGGTATCAGTCTCCGGTACTTCCGTATAAGGTTCAGACTCATATGTTTCCGCCGCAGGCTCTGAGTATGCCGGCGTTTCTTCCTTCTCAGGTTCTTCGTAAGTTACGTTTTCAGTGTATCCGAAAGTCTCAGTTTCAGCTGTCTGTTCAGGTTCTGCCTGTTCCTGTACTTCAAAAACAGGAGCAGTCTCTGTCACTTCCTGTCCGGCTTCCGCATAAGGCGCGGGATATTCCGTAACAGGTTCTTCAGTCAGGACTACCTCCTGCTCCTGAGCAGGCATCTGCACTGCGGCGGAGACAGGCTGTGGAGCGCTCTCCATGCCCGGCCACCTTATCTCAGGCTCGTCCTTTCTGACCGGCTCGGCCTGCTGGACCGGCTGACCCAGCACCGGTATATCCGGCCATTGAATGGCAGGCTGCTGCGGTGCTTCTTCTGCCGGCACCTGCTGCGCTTCTTCCCATTCGGGGATCTCTATCTTAGCGCCGCATTTGTAGCAGAATTTGGCGTTGTCAGGCAGCTTGGCGCCGCATTGTGAACAGTACATATAAATACTCTCCTTCTGAATTATGACCCTTCGCGATGTCCCCGTCTTCTGTCACCCCAGATAATCGACTCCGTGCGGTGAACTGACGGAAGCATCCGTAAACATTATCATTCTGGTACCGTCGCTGCTGTAACCGACTATGTTCTGGTCTTTTTCCAGCTTCTGAAGTACCTTTACCATACCTTTTGTGTAAGTCAGCGTGAATGTCGGCTCTCCATTTGGCGTGCGGTATACCTCACCGTCCCAGAGCCCCCACGAGAGCTTCCCGCTGATAGCAATGTCATCGGAAGTGTCTTCCACGCTGTATCCCATCTCGGTGAGCTGCGTCTCTCCGTTAGGCGCTCCGCTGTCCCAGGATGATCTGTAGTTGCATATGAACTGACTGGTGCTGCCCATCTCGGTGATGTACCAGACAGTCACATCCCCGTAGAGTTCTCCGTCTTCGCTGACGTTCCCGGCAGCCGCCTGAACTATCCCTTCATTTCGGCGGAAGACGACTCCTTTTCCGGAATCTCCGTCTCTGAATGTATAGGGATATGAGCCGCCGAGTTCTATATACTCCGACTCCAGCTTTTCAAGCTGAAGGAATACGTTATACATATATCCGGTGTCATCCGAGCTGCAGGCGTCTATGAACTTGAGAGCTGCCGCATCAGCCCTGGCGATGCAGTCCAGAAGACTGACAGTCCTGTCAGCAGACTCCCTGATAGTATCTATCTCGGCTTTTTTGAGATCCGCTTCCGCTTCTGCATAAAGCTGCGCAAGACCTTCCGCATCTCCGTTCTGCGCGAGCATCGAAGCCCATCCGCGGTAGATCACCAGCAGAGCAGCCCTGTTGAACTCCTCTCTTGAAGGGTCGATCTTTGCAAGCGTCCTTCCCCTTACGAGAGCTTCATCATATTTATCTTCTTCAGTCAGGGCAACTGTCTCGTCCATGGCGTTGTTCCAGATAGCGTACAGCTGAGTTTCCGCCTCCTCGGAATCAGGTCTCAGCTCCAGCGCTTTCCTGAGTTCTCCGGCAGCTTCCACGTCATTGCCGCTTTCCAGCGCCTGCGCTGCGTTCTTCATGAGACGCGAATACTTGATATTCGGGATATTCCCGATAAAGATCACTATCCCCGCAGTCAGGAGCGCCAGAGCGCACACCAGTGCGATGATCCTTCTTCTTCTGATCACTGAGGCAGGAGTCTTTCCGGCTTCGGATCTTGCCTTCTGGGCAGCTGCCCGCATCGCCTCAGTGGCTTCGCGTCTTGTTCCGTCCTTGGGTGTTCTGCTCACTACCGGAGTCCCGCATACGGGACAGGACAGAGCGCTGTCACTTATCTCGGCACCGCACTTCCTGCAAAACATCCTACTCCTCCATGTTATCGATAATAATATACAACATATGATTATATATTATAATCGATACGAAGTGTGAATCTTCTTTGTTGAAAGAGCTTCGCATGTCATATATTATTTTGTGGGAAAACATTCAGGAGCGGTCATATGACAGATACATACACCAGAAAACAGATAATCGGAGCCTCTCTGTGCGACAGCAGCGGCAGGCTCGGGATACATAACGCAGCGGACCTCTTCATGGATATAGCGGGAGAACACGCCGACCTTCTCGGATGCGGACAGCCGTATCTCGTCAGGACCGGCGGCTTCTGGCTCACTGTAAGATCCATGTTCCGCTTCCATAAAAGGCCTTCGATGCTGGAGGAGACAGATATCTCCACATGGCCTGAAGTGCCGGGTACCCGCAGATGCTACCGCGACTACCTTCTCACAAAGGACGGGGAGACTCTCGTCACCGGAAAGACAGAATGGGCCATCATGGACATTGCCAGCGGCAGACTCAGGCACATAGAAGGAATATATCCGGAAGATATGGAACTGTCCGGAAAGCTCTCCATGACCAATGAATTCGTAAGATTCGGTGAAGAGCTGGATGGCGGTGAGGTCATCGGGACGTATACGCTGAAGTCCACCGACATAGATATAGGCGGACACATGAACAACACCGCCTACCTCAGGGCATTTGAATCGCTGTTCTCATCCAAAGAGTGGAACTCGATGGACATCAGGTTCCTGGAAGTCTGGTACAGAAGCCAGTGCTTCGAGGGAGAGACTCTCACGGCCAGAAGGATCGTGTATCCTGACCGCACTGAAGCAGGCTTCTTCCATGAGGACGGTTCCTGTGCCCTTCAGCTGAGATACGTCACTGCACAGCAGGAGACCTGATCATAACTTTTACGCAACTAGAAGATCCGTGAGAGCATAAGCCCTCACGGATCTTTTTCCTTGTGTAGATATGCGGTCCTCAGCCAAGCTGCTCGCAGTAGATCTGTACCAGCAGATCCTTGAGTTCGGTGTTCTCTTCCACATACGATACCGGGTCATCCCCCCAGAACATCACATTGGGTTCCTCAAGAGAGAACGGTTTCCACAGAGGCTGCGGCAGTCCGGTGATATCCAGACCGTTCGGATCGCCCTTCTTGAAGAAGAAGCTCAGTGCGTTGCACATCTGTCTGGCGAGATCGTAGTGTTTACCCGTGAAAGGTCTCCAGCACTTTGCCAGGGTCTCAAAGTGGAACCACAGATCCGATGAATGGAAGGTGCCGGGATGATCATATCCGGGCATCGTGGGATTGAACTTATACAGGTAGACGGTATTGTCATTTCCGAACTTCTTATCGAACGTCTTCATGACACGGGCGGCCATCTCTGCACCGTTCACTCTGGTGCGGTCCGCAGCCGTAGGATAATCAGGTCCTATGAGCTCGAGATATCTCTCTGCATGCTCGGGGAAGCTCCTCTCGGCGATCTTCCTGAAGTCGTCCATGCTCCTGACTCCCATGACTCCCATGCTCTCTCCGACGGTGCCTCCTACGATGAGCGGCACGTTCATGCGCCTGCCTTTGAGGAAGTCGCTGTCGGACTGGCCCAGCAGGTATTTACCGTCCGGGACGGTGCTCCACATGAGCATCTCCTTATTGCAGAACTCCTCGTTCTTGTCCCTGAGGGTGACGGCGTCTATCTGTCTGGCTTCCGCAAGCGTCTTTACTCCGAGGAAATCAAAGAACTTTACGCCCCATTCCTCCATTTCCTTATGTGTGAATGTCTTCATGAAAGCCGGTTTATAGGGGCTGATGATGAGTCCGCTCATGACTATCGCCTTCTGGAAGAGTCCCTCATTCTGGGGTGAGCAGAGCTGCGCGATGACGCTCAGTGCACCGGCGGACTGTCCGCCGATGGTGATGTTCTCCGGATCTCCGCCGAATGCAGCGATGTTCCTCTTGACCCAGCGCGTTCCTGCCTGCTGGTCGAGATGTCCGAAGTTCGCCGGAGCTTCGGGATTCTCGGCTGTGAGTTCCGGATGGGAAAGGAATCCGAAGCAGTTTAGTCTGTAGTTTACCGTGACCACCACGACGCCGCGTCTCGCTATACGCTCGCCGTCAAACTCCATCTCTGCGGGGTTGCCTTCTCTGAGGCCGCCGCCGAAATACCATACGAATACGGGCAGTTTCTCATCTGTCTTCTTCGCTGGTGTCCATACGTTGAGGTACAGGCAGTCCTCGTCCATCGGGATGTCGGGATCAACGTTCCACTCTCTGGTATAGATGTTGGTCTCATCCAGTCCGGGGATGTGCTGCATGGAGATGGGTGCGAACTTGTAGCAGTCCAGCACTCCGTCCCAGTCTTTTGCAGGCTGCGGCGCTTTCCAGCGCAGTTCGCCTACGGGAGGTGCTGCAAAGGGAATGCCCTTGAATGATGTGACTCTCGGGTCAGCGGCGGGAAGTCCTCTGACTACGCCGTTCTCTGTTCTGACTTCGCGTAACATGATTGCCTCCTTATCATATGACCGCCGGGCGGTCCTGTTTCTGTACCGTTATTATACTGCTCCTGCCGTTCCGCCATGTGACGAATCTTTCTGCCTCGTTTAGTTGATTCTGACAAAAACAGCCGCGTCACAAGACGCGGCTGACCTTCTGATATTAACCTTGCTCATCTTTTGCGAAAGGCGCCTGCAGCGGCTTCCACCGCCCCGAAGAGCACACCGGCCACAGGCCAGATTATCCAGCTTCTTCCCCATCCTCCTGTGACGAAGCTGTATGCCAGATAGATCGTCGTGACTATGCTCCAGTATATGGTCTCGACGGCAGAGCCGTCATTTTTCTTTGCCTTCTGCACGGGGGAATAATCTTCTTCCTGGAGCAGTCTCTTATAGCTTCCCCACACCACTGAACCGGACACTATCAGGAACACTCCGGCAGCGACCATGACCAGCAGTGTGCAGACACCCAGTTCTGTATACATGTCATTATCACCGACCACCGCCATTACAAGGAAGATCGGGAGCACTGACAGCACGCAGAGCACTATCCCTACAGTGAGTCTCAGAGTAAAGGTGTTCCTGAATCTCTCCCTGCGGTCTTTGACTGCACCGTCGACACCGTAGGCTGTGTCGATTATCTCTTTTTCCAGATAGTCATATCTGCTCATCCTGAGTCCGTACAGGATGAATATCGCGACAGCTCCCCCCACCAGCAGGAACAGAGCAAGCAGTCCCAGACCGGTGACTCTCTCTTCCGACAGACTGATCGCACCATACTCTCTGAGAGTCTCGAGCAGGATCAGAAGTACAGGAGAAGCGATGCACATTGCGACTCCAGCCGCGAGCCTTCCGGAAAGGTTCTCTGTATCATCCATGTATGCGGAGGCTTCCTCCATGCTCACATATCTGGGGTCAGAAACGCTCTTTTCCTGTACAGGTTCCCTGAAACTCAGCTCTTCGCTGTCTCTCAGCAGTACATCGGTGCTGACGCCGAATATATCCGACATCTGCACTATCTTAGCCATATCAGGCATTGACTGTGACATCTCCCATTTGGATACAGACTGTCTGCTGACCTGCAGTCTTTCAGCGAGATCCTCCTGGGACCATCCGTTCCTCTTTCTGAGTTCTGTTATTTTTTCGGCAATGATCATTTTTCGTTACCGTCCTTTCGTCTTTCGTGCCTATATGGTACCCCACACAGTGTTAGCATGACACCAACCCGACTTTGAACTTCCCGCAACCTCCGGTTGCATTTCAGGCCTTTGAGGCAGAAATCGCGTCTTTTCCCTTCTTTTTCCTCTTCCAGTCAGCAAACATTGAGAGGAAAGCAAGGCTGACTCCTTTGACAGCGTACAGCAGGTCCACCCACAAAGGAAAAGCCGGATCAGTGATCTCTTCTGCCAGCGGAAGACCTGTGCCGGACCAGGGATCCAGCATCTCGAATACTGCTGCAGCGGCTGCTGCAGCACCTGAAAGATGATCCGGATTGGGTTCCGACTTGGGAGGATATTCCTTTCCGTTGAATATCACGACGTTCTTCTCTTCGTCATATGTGACTGCATCTTCCGGTCCGGCGGTCTCAGCTATGTATGAGAATGACTCGACATACGCGGGGGCCAGGAGCTGCCCTTCCATAGAGGCCGAGAGTATGAACAGGATAAATACGGCAGGAACTGCGATCACCGCCAGCAGTCTCTTCCGTTTCACCTTACCGAGTATCAGTCCTTCAATCAGGCAACCTCCTGTGGCGCAGATAAGACCTGCGGCAAGAGCTGCGGCATGGGAAAGAGAAGTGATGCCATTAGGCACGCCGTGAGTCCTCATGGTTATACGGTAGGTCAGAACTATCAGTATGAACGGGCACAGCACTGAAGCTGCAGTAAGCACTCCCTTTTTCAGCTTGCTGTCATCCCTTCTTTCGGATATGAAAAGAGCGCAAAGCACTGCTGCCGTCATACTGTACAGCACACAGGCCGAGGATACCCTGTCATATATAGCGGAAAGAGAATCGGCAAGAAACTCGTCTCTCGCCTTCTGAGGTTCAGGTTCCCCGGGAACTATCTCCCTTCCGAATCCCAGCATGGTGTAAAATCCGTCAGAATAGACTATGGTGTCATTAAGCCCTCCTGAAAGATCCGTATCCATGATCCTTCTGTAGTCACTTGCTGTCTTTACAGCGGCTCCGGCTGTCACCGCCATTATCACCGCAGTCAGCAGAATAGCCAACGCCATCATGATCCTGCCAAGTCCGATCTTTTTCAGCATTCCTGTTTTTTCTCTGTATCCATGTACCCTGCACCGTTTCTTCGTGTTATTACCGATTATACTGTTCTCTGTCAGGCATGACAATCGATCCGGCTCCCAGGGCATCACGACTCCACGACACGTGGGTGGATAGGCCCGCAGCGCTGTGATAGACTTTATCCCGTCAGGAGGAAAACGGTATGGACAGATACATAACCGGATCGGTAATAAAGAAACTGCGGGAAAGCAGAGGCCTCACCCAGGAAGAGCTGGCAGGAAAGATACATGTCAGCGGAAAAGCTGTGAGCAAGTGGGAGACCGGACAGGGATTTCCCGACATCAGCCTGCTGGAGCCTTTGGCTGCCGCTCTCGGGATCTCAGTCATAGAACTGCTCTCCGGTGAGGACATAAGAAACCGGAACCGCTCTTCCAATATCGCCCGCAGCCGTTTCTATGTATGCCCTGTCTGCGGAAACGTGATACATGCTACAGGCGAAGCCGTGATCAGCTGCTGCGGGATCACTCTTCCCCCTCTGGAAGCAGAACAGACTGACACAGAGCATGAAGCATTCATGGAAGATGTGGAAGACGAATGGTTCGTGAGCATTGATCACCCGATGTCCAAGGACCACTATATATCATTCATGGCAGCCGTTTCGGATAACGGCATCCAGTTCGTCAAGCTTTATCCGGAAGGAGCCGCACAGGCGAGATTCAAGAAAAACCGTATAAGGCATATACTCGCATACTGCAACCGGCACGGACTCTATAGAATAAGTTGAATGCAGACCGAAAGGTCTCGGAAAGAAGCGCATCATGTGCACCAGCATAACAGTAAACAGAAAAAAGACGATAATAGGGTGGAACCTCGATCTTCTGGGAATGGAACACCGCGTCAGAATAGCTGACAGCGGTGTCTATATTGAGATCAATGATGCGACAGAAGGCTGGATGCCTCTTTTTGGAGCAAACCGGAGAGGCGATTTCGTCGGCATGCCGACCTGCTGGCCTTTCGATGACAGGAGCGACCCGAAGGAAGACGGCTGCAGTGACGTCATCCATCTTGACATCGATCTGCTTCTTGAGAAAAAGACTCTCCCTGAGATCAGAGAGATCGCAGAGAGAGGTCCTGTATACAGTATCCCCGGTTCGACCTTCATGTCAGCGCTTTCAGACGCTGAAGGGAACGTTCTGTACATAATTCCCGGCCAGGGATCTCTTTATTTTGAAAAACCGGATCACAAGGTACTGACTAATTTCTCCCCATTTAAGCAGGACAGCGAGAAGCATCCCTGGATGGGCTGGGACAGGTACCAGAAGGCAGAAGAGATGCTTTCACAGTGCGGTGACGGATTTGATGTCAGCGACTGTTTCGCCATTCTTAAGGAAGTGTCTCAGGAAGTCTGTCCGACTGTCGTCAGCATGGTGTATGACGTCACTGACAGAAAGGTCTACTGGTGCGAAGACAGGCAATGGAATGATATCCGGTGCTGCAGTTTCTAAATAAATACAGCATAGAAAGCGCCGCGGATCTCTCCGCGGCGCTCATTTCATTTACAGACTATGTCCTGTATCTTCAGAGATTATCCTCTGTTCGGATACATGTCGTCATCATAGACGTTCTCGAGTGTTACATAGAATGTGTTGGTCTCATAGAAGTCTGTGCCAGGATCCTGGTTCAGAGCGATCTTCTTGAACATGAAGTCAACACCATAGTATGCCCACTGCCACTGCTTCTGAACGAGCGTGCAGGTTGCAAGTCCGTCCTTAACAGCGTTGATGACCTGGTTGACGTCGTCGGAAAGAACTGATGCGCGCTGGTGGTTGGTAGCGGCGTCGAACCATTTGTTCTCTTCCCAGACAGCGGCAACAACGGATCCACCTGCGCTGTCGCACATCGTGGTGTTCCATTCAGGATGTGAGAGCATCATCTGCTCGCAGAGCGCCTGGCCGTCAGGACCGCCGGAAACACCGGACTGATAGTCAAGGAGTTCAGCACCCTTGCTGGCGTTCTCATTGAGAACGTCGGTGATGCCCTTGAGACGCTGGATCATTCCGAGCTGGGCGATAGCACCGTGGTTCAGGATGACCTTGGGGCCGCCCTCTACCCAGTCAACTGCGAACTGAGCAAGCTTACGGCCGAAGTTCTCATTGTGTGTTCCAACGAAGGCTATTCTCTTGGAATCCGGGCAGTCTGTATCCATCGTGAATACGAGGATGCCTGCATCAACTGCGGAGTTGATGACCGGTGTAAGAGCATCAGCATCGGATGCTGCGATCAGGATTCCGTCATATCTCAGAGAGATCAGGTTCTCCATGACCTGGATCTGAGCGGTTGAACCAAACTCAGACGGGCCGGTCAACTCGAGTTCGACTGTCCAGTCAGGATATTCGGTCTTGAGCTCTTCAACTCTCTTTGTTCCGCCGATACCACACATGTCCCAGAAGTCTCCGAGAGCTGTGTAGACAACTGCGAGCTTCATACTCTTCTTCTCTTCGCCGCCTTCTTCCTTCTTGCCGCCGCAGGCGACCAGTGAAAGAGCAAGGACGAGAATGAGTACGATGGAAAGAAGTTTCTTCATTTTCAGTTCCCTTTCTTTTCAATTATGCGGAAACCACACGTTCCGCTGATGACAATATAATATTTTGCAATCCCCAATTCAACAATTATTACAATTTTGTCATCAAGCCGCACTATATTTTGTTTATTGTGTCTTTGTTGGACTATTATTACTGTGTAAGTTGTCACATATGATGCATGACAGTAATACGCAGGACACATGACAATGCACAACAGGAAAGCCACTGCAGATCAAGAATCTCTTCCCCGAACGATGCTGAAAAAGGCGCTGTGACAAAACTACTTAGGTAGCCAGTCATGGCGCCTTTAACATACATGTTTATAACTCAGGGCACAAAAAAGCGCATAATACCCCTTACCCCATTCGGGACAGTCTTTCAGGTATTACGCGATATCCCTGAGT
>JAFRAJ010000041.1 GCA_017405465.1 Oscillospiraceae bacterium | reverse complement strand
TGAACCTACCCCAATAACTTAGACATTTAGTACTATAGTTATTGAGGTAGGTTTTTTATTATGCAAGTATCAAGAGAACAAAAACTAGAGATCGTTCTGAAACATTTAGAGGATGGTATTACTCTTCGTGAGCTTTCAGAAGAGTATGGGATGGATTCCTCAAACATAAAGTACAACGTCGCTCTATACATACGTCACGGGCCTGATGTGTTCAAAGACAGCTCAGAGGTCAGGATATATTCACGCGAGTACAAACTAGCTGCGATCAAGCGTTATCTGCAAGGAAACGAGAGCATCCGGCTCATAAGTATCGATCTCGGCCTTCCGGATCATACAATTCTGAGAGACTGGCTGAACAAATACAGAGAAGGCGGAGAAGCTGCTATCCAGACGAGTTACAGCAGGAAGAACTATCTACTGCATGAAGAACGGCAAAACAAGATCGCAAGTAAAGAACTGAAAGACAGACTTGAATATCTGGAAGCAGAGAATGAATTTCTAAAAAAATACTACTCCCTAATTCTGGAGAGAAGCAGACGATTAAAGAAAAAGTCAAAGTGATCTGCGAATTGAGGGAGCGATATTCTCTCCCGGTATTACTAGAGATAGCAGGCGTCCCCAGATCAACGTTCTACTATGAAGTCAGACATTTCAACGACAAAAAAGACAAAGACAAGGAATTGTTAGGAGTCATAGAAGATATATACGAAGCTAACAAGGGCAAATATGGCTATCTCAGAGTCACCCAGGAACTAAAGAATCGGGGCTATAACGTAAACAAGAAACGCGTACAGCGTATTATGCAGGAAAATGCTCTTGCAGCCATGCCTCCGAAAGTAAAGTACAATTCATATAGAGGCACTGTAGGCAAGATAGCTCCGAACATTCTGGACCGTGACTTTTCTACATCGCATCCATATGAAAAACTTGGAACTGACATTACTCAATTCAAGATAGAATTTGGAACGTTATATCTGTCACCTGTCATAGATTTCCATACAAGAGAGATCCTTGCGTATGATCTGTCAGAGCATCCTAATTTTGACCAGATCAAGAGAATGCTCAAAAGCCTGATCCTTGATCATGGTGATCATCTGGAAGGATCTATATTGCACTCTGACCAGGGATGGCAATACCAGATGAAGTACTACCAGAAGTTTCTCCGTGCACACGGCATTGCACAAAGCATGAGCCGAAAAGGTAATTGCATTGATAACTCGCCTACTGAAAACTTCTTTGGAAGGCTGAAGACCGAGATGTTTTACGGGCAGGAATATTCGTATGAATCGTTAGAACATCTTGAATCTGCAATTCACGAATATATCATTTACTATAATAAAGATCGTATTGTATCGAGACTTAAATCAAGTCCTTTTGACTACCGAACAGCTTCCACATTCTAATTCTTTTACAGTTTTATTTTGTGTGGGTTTATTTGTTTAGTGTCTAAATTATTGGGGTAATATCACCGTAGAACACGGTCCTTTTTTCGTATTCTACAGACATCCTGTCACCGTATAGCGATTATATGGAGGTCATACCTGATGGAAGAAAAAAGAGTCAAAGTCAAGGAAGGGATCCTGTCCGGCAGAACAGATGGAAAAGTTTCTGTTTTTATGGGTGTACCTTATGCTGCTCCTCCTGTAGGAGCCTTGCGCTGGAGAGGTCCGCAACCAGCCATTCACTGGGACGGAATACGTGATGCGGTTGACTGTGCTCCTATGGCAGTACAGTTTCCGATACCTGGAAGTCTCATGGAAAAACACGAGATGAGTGAAGACTGCCTGTATCTCAACATATGGGCTCCGGAGGATAATTCTTCGAAACATGCAGTCCTGGTATGGTTCTACGGAGGAGCTCTTCAGGCAGGATGTGCAGATGTTCCTTCTCTCTCCGGGAGAAGATATGCAGAAGACGGCATAGTACTTGTTACGGTGAGCTACCGGGTCGGTGTTTTCGGGTTCATGTGCCATCCAGATATGAAAAAGGAAGATCCGGACGGATTCAGTGGCAACTTCGGGCACAGGGACCAGCTCGCTGCTCTTAAATGGATAAAAGAAAACATATCTGCATTCGGAGGAGATCCTGACAGAGTGACCATTTCAGGACAGAGTGCCGGAAGTGCAAGTTGCTGTGCGCTGATGAACGCGCCGTCAGCAAAAGGCTATTTCCATGCAGCTATCCTGCACAGCGGAGACGTGTTCCAGCCCGAAAGAGATGTTCCGCTCAAAGATGCTGAATCATGGGGAAAGCAGCTTGGTGAACAGTTCGGATGCAGCACTCTAGAAGATTTCCGTAAAATATCTGTTGATGAACTATATTCCGACGGTGATCCGATGATGAAATATATGCATCAGTTCGCTGCGGCAGTTATCGATGGTGGCTTCCTCCCCGCTTCCCAAGGCGATCTCCTTCTAAATAATAATTGCCATGGGGTTCCTGTGATCATTGGGACGAACTATGATGAAGGAAGCCGTTTCGCTGCGGAGCAATATATCCCTGCGATAACATCAAGGCTCAATATCCCAGAAGATATTTACTCTGACGAGCCGGATCTCGACCATAAAGCCAACGCTCTAGCCAGAGATTACTGGTATGCCAGGCACCTGGTCTGGGCAAGGATCCGTTCCCGGGACTACTCACTTCCCACGTGGGAATATGTATTCGCCCGCAGATTGACACCTCCGGGAGCATTCCATGGTATGGAGATCCCGTACACTTTCTCTACACTGGATGCGGAGCCTGATTTCGGTTCACCTCTGCCATACACACAGGACGACAGTGAACTGTCAGAGCTGATGCACTCATATTGGGTCAATTTTGTCAACAGCTTCGACCCGAACGGAAACGGTCTTCCCTACTGGCCTGAAAAGTCAGAAGGTGACGTTCACATGCAGTTCGATATGCATTCAGAAGTCACAGACGACGTGATGCGCGAGACCGACAGGATCGTGACTCCTGCAGTAGACAGATGGATGCGCAGCCGCATTATTGGTAAATAGTTAGATAAAGGTATCTGTCATACTTCTTTCTTTCTGAATCGAAGCCACTGGTGGTTTACACCATAATAAGGATATCTTTCACAGGCTTCTGTAAGATGGCCAGAACAAAACTTCTCATCGACAAGAACAGGCAGCTGCTTGCATGGTGTGCATATCAGCAAGCAGCTGCCTGTTCTTGTCTTGTTGTTCTTATGATCCGTGAATGAGTCTAAATACGCTCTTCCAGGTTAATCAGTGAACCTATTAGCAAATCATGGAATGGTTTTGAAATAATACTAGCATCCGATAAACACTAAAATCAGTTAAGCAGCTTAAGAATCAGCTTCCAAGTCAAATTAGGCAGTTTTTCAAGACTATATTGCATTTCGACACGCTCAGTGTACATATGAGCGTCCTTCCCATAAGTACCCAGGTTTACCAGAGGCACATTGCCGAGCAAATTGACAAAACTTGCATCAGAGATAAAAGGGTAATACATCCTTACAGGAATACCGAGCTGTGCGGCAGCAATTCCGATCTCAGAATCAGGATCCACGGTGATTGGAGGATAATTAACACCTGTAGTAAACACTAAAACTACAGGCTTCAGCTCATGATCCAGATTATGGATTCGCACAGCTTCTGAAATCCAGAATTCTCTTATGTCTTTAGTTCGATCTACATCTCTGATTTCTGTTCCCACTGCCCTGGCATATTCTTTGAGTGTCATGACCTGCGGGATGATTGTATCTTCCGTTCTTTCAAATGAATTTTCAGATACAGCCTCACTTATATTCATGTAGTTATTCTTAGCGTGTGAGATCCTATCCAGCGCTTTTCTTACAGCTTTTTCTGCTTCCTTCTTTACCAGTTCAAGTATCTCTTCCTCTGTTCTCTTTAAGGAAAACCAGTTGAAATACACATATGAACTGGACACAGTCTGGACACTGTAAGTCGTCTTTGTATCGCTCTGCTTAAGGGTTACTGGAGGTAGTGTTATTTCTCCAAAACTCTCCTCGCAAAAGTCAGTGTTATAATCGATCTCCGATATTATCTCCGAGATGATAAGATTCGGATCCAAGCTGTCAAAAGCCTGACCGACATGGCTGCTTCTGCCGAATGCCATCACGCACGGCAGATATTTCCCTATTGTTCCAAGATACACTGCAGCTTCTTTAGAACTGTAGTCTGCACATATACCCGCTCTAATATTTATATTTCTCTCTTTCAGCCGATCATTTATAAAACTCATCGATGTCAATGCACCATGCGAGTCTCCCTCTTCATCGCATTCAAACAAAGCAATTAACGCACCGTTCAGCTCATCTCTGTTTTCTGAGAAATGTTTCAGTATATAAAGACAGCTTGCTACTCCGGCTTTCATATCCAAAGCACCACGTCCGAACATGTATCTACCACTGTCTATATCTGTGAGGATTGACTCTTCACATATTTCTCTCAACGCATACTGAAGCTTTCTGGGGTTGGTCGCTAATGGTTCCAGTCTGCCATAATCCGAGGTTTCTACAGTATCGATATGCCCCATAAGCATTACAGCTTCTGTTGAGTCATTTATGTGTTTTTCAGCACTGGAAGGCTCAACTATCGCTATGACACTGCTTCTCTTTAAAGAATCATTTTCTGTTGGAACAAGAAAAAGATTTTCAGGATGCTTTTTGAAATAATCCCATTCACTCATATAGTCTCGAATAAACTCTGCAATCGACTGTTCACATCCTTCGCTGCCAACAACACTTCTTATACTTACTAATTCTTCTGTTAAGTCTCTTAGTTCATCGAAACATTCAAAATAATTCTCCATAGTTACTCTCCCAAAATATGGAAATACACTTAACCATGATATTTTTCTGTTTATTCAACTTTTCTGACTTAAATCAGATCGATCTGTTATGCTTGCAAATACACTTTTTCGATTCTGCAGTACATCCTCATTAAATTCGATTCTATATACTTCGATTTGGAGATATTCCTTACAGAAAACAGAAATATATGTTCATTTAAGTGAGGAGATTCTAACCATTATATTTTCAGATCAAAAATCACTTTTAGATAAGATAAATTGCTGCCCGGATCTTGCAGCAAATTCTATGAATCTGCTGCATGGTCTCTTTCGATAATAGTCTTCCGTCCTTGCTTCCGGTTCTGCTGATTCCTTTTTAGCCGGATCTATCCCAAGAAGCTCTCTGCAGGTAAGAGAACCGAATTCATCACGGAACTGCTGCATCAATGCGCGTCCGTCGAGATAGTTTTTCCCTTTTTTCTCCTGATCAGCGCCTTCAGTGTTTCCGTCTGCGTCTCCGCATGCCATCAGCATTCCAAGAACAGCTCCGCACATCTCTCTCGTCCTGCATACTCCTCCGCCAAGGAAAGCAGCAGTTCTCGCAGCTGACATCCTGTCTATACCTAAGAGCGGAGCTAATGCCATATAAACAGACTGAGAGCAGTTGAATCCCTCATAGAAATTGTCTCTTGCTGCTGTTCCTGCGTCATAATCCATCATGACTATACTCCTTCCAGATCGAACGGAGGAATGAAGCTCTCTTCCTGTGTTCCACCTTCCTGTATATATGCATTCTCTATACCGAGATCCAAAGCGTAATCTACTAGTTCATCATATTCTTCATCTGTTACGGTTCTCATAAGTTCAGGATATTCCGGAAGGCCTTCAGAAGGAGGTGTGTACTGATTCATCAGAGATATCACGATCGTATCGCCGTAACTGTCCCAGAGGTACTTCACTATATGCTTGGCATCTTCTGTCTGTCCGGGAAGGAGAAGGACGCGTACGATTACCCCTCTTTTCATCATTCCCTGCTCGTCATACAGAGGTATTCCGGTATCTCTGACCATTAGATCCAGAGCAGCTTTTGCAACATCCGGGTAATCAGAAGCACCGGAATATCTCAGTGCCAATTCCTTATCCATATATTTTAGATCCGAGAGCCAGATATCTGTATATTCTTTGAGGATATCGTACTGTTCTTTGGACAGATACCCTCCAGTGTTGGTCACAACAGGTATCCTGAGTCCTTTTTCTCTGGCTTTATTAAGGGAGCGCTTTATCGCCCTGCAGTAATGATCCGGCGTCACCAGATTTATGTTATGGGCACCTTTTTTCTGCAGTTCCAGAAATATCTCAGTGAGTCTGTCTTCTGAGATATGTTTCCCCGCTTTCCCTCTTGATATAGCTCTGTTCTGACAAAACACACATCTCAGCGTGCATCCGCTGAAAAACACTGTCCCAGACCCATTCTCCCCTGATATGCATGGTTCTTCCCAGTAATGAAGAGCAGCTCTGGCAACTGTTAAAACATCAGATACACCGCAAAATCCGGACGATCTGTCTGATCTGTCCGCTCCACACCTTCTGGGACACAGTGCACAAACACTTTTATATTCCTGTATATCGTTCATGTATCGATATGTTTCTCCCTGCAGCTGCGCTCCTCTCTGATCGAACTGATGACAGCAACTATATATAGAACAAATATTATTCCGGAAACTGCTCCAGCTGTATCGATCCATACATCTGATACTGCTGAGCCTCTGTTAGAAAAGATCTGAATAGTCTCGTCCAACAAAGCGCAAAAATTACTGAGCATAAATACCGTTATGATTCCTTTAATCGTTTTCTCACCAAGAAGTATGCAGAGGATCGTAGCTTCTGCACTGAGCAGAAAGAACTCTCCGAAGTGAGCCATCTTCCTGAGCAGTCTTTCATTTGCAAGTTCAGGTCCAACGATAAATCTCATTACAATTTCGAGTTTCTCAAATATCCAGCTGCTCTCTTTTGTAGACTGATCTCTGTCCAATACTGACTGTCCCCAGATCAGAGCCAATGTAATGACGAGAAGTATAATGAGCAATTTCTTTTTCAATCATCCGACCTCCAGAACTTATCATCTTATGGCAGTTATACTATATGAATTGTCATCAGAACTGCAATTAGCTAAAATAACAACAAGAAACAAATTGGGAGCGATCAGCAATGGATCTTGTCCTCATTTTCCTTATAATAGCCTCTCTTGCCTCTCTATCTCTTTCCCTGCTGGCCAAAGACACGGGCCTTAAAGCTGCAGCAAAGAAAGTTTTTTCTGTACTGGTGGCAATACTTCTGATATACACTTCCTATGTTCAATTCTTTGGAGATACTGATGTTCCTGTCGTACCCGACCCGGGTCCTGAGATCACTGATCCCATAGATGCCCCCGATCCTGTACCAGATCCTCAGCCGCTAACTCCCGATACTGATCCTTCCCCGAATGACGGAACAGAAACGCAGCTGGATGAACACGGAACGTACGATTCAAAGGAAGATGTCGCTCTTTTCATCCACCTGTATGGCAGGTTGCCTGACAACTATATCACTAAGAATGAAGCAGAAAAACTTGGATGGAGCGGAGGCTCATTGGAAAGATACGCTCCAGGCAAATGTATAGGCGGTTCCAGGTTTTATAATAACGAGAAAAAACTCCCCGAGAAGAACGGAAGAAAGTACTATGAATGTGATATAGATACTCTCGGTAAGAAATCCAGAGGAGCAAAAAGGATAATATATTCAGATGACGGACTTATATACTATACATCTGATCATTATGAGACGTTCCAGCTGCTTTATGGGGAGGAATGACCTTAAATGAAGAATTATAAAGTTGATCTCGGAAACATATATACAAAGGAAGCCCTTCACTATCATCTGAAAAAAGATCTTGAGTTTCCTGACTACTATGGCAGGAATCTCGATGCACTAATGGACTGCCTTACCGATATGAGAGAAGACAGTGAGATAGAGATATTCCGTCTTTCTGACCTTTTTGATAATCTCGGTGACTACGCAGAGAGGACACTGGCAGTCTTTCACCGTGCGGCGTTCGAGAACCGGCATCTTTCGCTGATTTTCCGAGAAACAGATTCTGAATGAATCAGGCAATCAAAATATCAAGAATATTCAAGATCGCTTTCGCGGTCTTTTCTTTTTTCAGGATCATCCCCTGATGCGGTCGTCCTCTTCCCTTCTTTTCCTGAGGAAACTTCCCTCCGGAGCTTCGACAGGGAGTTTCGTGTGAAGCTCCATATCCGGATGACGCGCTGCTTCTACAGGCATCCCTTCGCAATCCGTCATCTCCCCAATGCGGAAAGAGACCGGTTCTCTGCGCGGCATAAGAAGTTCGACTTCATCTCCCGGGAAGAACCTGTTGCGCTGATGCATGACTGCATCGCCTTCTTTATTACAGCTGTCTATCACGGCGATCACATCGTAGGAAGACATATAATCCGAGTTGCTGGTGTACTGCCCCGGATATCCGAAATAGAATCCGGTGGAATACTCTCTGTGACTGACTTTGTCCACTTCTTCTCTCCAGATCTCAGGAAGTTCTCTTCCCTGCATTGCAGCATCTACTGCATTGCGGTACGCGGCAGTGACAGATGCAACATAGTACGAAGACTTCGTCCTGCCCTCGATCTTTATGCTGCTGATACCGGCGTCATACATCTCCTTGACATGATCTATCATGCACATATCTCTGGAATTCAGTATGAAGGTACCGTTGTCTTCAAAGATCTGCATATACTGGCCTGGTCTCTTCTCTTCCATGAGGTAATACTTCCAGCGGCAGGGCTGCGCGCATTCTCCTCTGTTGGCATCTCTTCCTGTCATGTAATTTGAGAGAAGACATCTTCCAGAGAAAGAAACGCACATAGCACCATGGCAGAATGCCTCTATATCCATATCGGAAGGTATCTCTTTCCGCAGTTTTTCTATGTCCTTAAGCGACATCTCTCTTGCGAGCACAGCTCTTTTCGCGCCAAGATCATAAAACGCATTCGCTGTAGCACTGTTCATGACCCCTGCCTGTGTGCTGACATGTATCTCAACATGCGGGGCATATCTCCTGCACATTCCCATAACTCCGATATCAGTGACGATTACACCGTCAGCGCCGACATCTTCCAGCAGTTCCAAGAATACAGGTATCGAACCGATCTCATCTTCTGTGGGAACAGTGTTGCATGTAACATAGACTCTCACACCATTGGCATGAGCAAGGCTCAGCACTTCTCTCAGTTCTTCATCTGAGAAATTGCCTGCTGCTGATCTCATTCCAAACGATTTTCCTGCAAGATATACGGCATCAGCACCGTATCTCACTGCCATTTTGAATCTATCCATATCGCCTGCCGGCGAAAGGACTTCCAGTTTTCTCATAGATCCATAACCTTTCAAAGAAGCATGTTGCAACTCACATATTGTACCAAAGAACACTGTTAAAAAGAAATGAACAGCATATGGTATAATCCAATCTTGGAAAACAACTACTACGGAGGGATCTCATGGCACGCATATTAGCTCCTGCCGGAGGAATGGAACAGCTCACTGCAGCAGTACGTTGCGGTGCAGATGCAGTATATCTTGGAGTTCAGGATTTCAACGCGAGGAGAAATGCTGCCAATTTCGACAGTCAGACACTGCCAGAGGCTGTGTCCTACTGCCACGCAAGAAACACTGAAGTATACGTCACAGTCAACACTCTCATTCTTGACAGCGAGATGGAGATGCTGGAAAAAAGCGCTGACATGATAGCAGCTTCAGGAGCAGATGCAGTCATAATCCAGGACTTTGCGGTGCTGGATCTCTTCAAAAACAGATATCCCTCCATCAAAAGACTGGCTTCCACCCAGACTGCTGTGCACGATATTGACGGAGCTCTTTTTCTTAAAGATCAGGGATTCGACAGTGTTGTTCTTGCCAGAGAGCTCACTCTGAAAGAGATGAAGATGATCAGTGATGCATGTGATGTCACTATGGAAGCCTTCATCCATGGTGCTCACTGTATGAGTCTCTCCGGAGCCTGCTATCTGTCTTCTATGATTGGCGGCCGCAGCGGTAACCGCGGACTGTGCGCACAGCCATGCAGGCTTGACTGGAAATGCGGAGGCTGTGATCACGTCCTGTCTCTTAAAGACATGTCTCTAATTAGTCACATCAAGGAAATGGTCTCCGCCGGAGTAGACACTTTTAAGATAGAAGGCCGCATGAAGAGGCCGGAATATGTTGCTGCTGCTGTCACTGCATGCAGGAAGGCACTGAATGGAGAAGAATATGATATCGAGACTCTGAGGTCAGTATTCTCAAGAAGCGGATTCACAGACGGTTACCTTACAGGAAAACGTGATGCCGAAATGTTCGGTTACAGGACAAAAGAGGACGTCACCGATTCTTCCAAAGTGTTCTCATCTATTGCCTCAGCGTACAGAAACGAGATGCCAAGAGTCCCGGTAAGCATGGAGTTCTACATGTCTGAAGGTTCCGCAACACTTTCAGTTTCAGACGGCAGTAATATTGCAGTATCAGCGAGCACATCTCCTGAAAAAGCCGTCAATAAGGTAACTGACACAGATACGGTAAAGAAACAGCTTGTTAAAACTGGCGGAACTCCGTTCTACACGAACGATACTCTAATCGATATTCAGACCGGGCTGTTCATGCCTGTTTCTGAAGTCAACAGAATGAGAAGAGAAGCACTGGATGATCTTCTGAGTACCCGGTCAGCACTATACAGTCATCCTAAGCATGACTGGTCGTTCCCGGAACACAAAAGCCATCATTCAGTCTCCGGTTCACCGGAGATCTGGATAAGATTTTATGATCCTTCTCAGCTCCCGGATAATACCGACTTCAGCAGGATAATAATACCTGCCGGAAAGATAACAGCAGATCTGATAGACCGGTTTGACTCTTCTCTTACAGCGCAGCTGCCGACTGCGTTATTCCCAGAAGACGAAGCTGCATTCAGTAATTCTCTGGAAAGGCTCAAAAAGACCGGGATTTCATCTGTATGGGCTGACAATATTTACGGGATAAAACTGGGAAAGGATCTCGGTCTGGAAGTATACGGAGGCTTTGGGCTCAACATCACGAACACTCAGGCAGTGAACGATTATGCCTCTTTCGGGCTCAAAGCCCTGACACTGTCCTTTGAACTGGCAATGAAACAGCTTACTGATATCGGCGGTGATATTACCAGAGGAATCGTCAGTTACGGTCATCTGCCGCTGATGCATTTCAGGAACTGTCCAGTAAGAGCTTCTATAGGATGTAAAGCGTGTGGTTCAAAAGGGCTCCTGACTGACAGAATGGATGTCGATTTCCCTGTTGAATGCACAGACAGAAAGTTCTCTTCTCTGCTAAACTGTGTACCGCTTAACATTTCTGAAAGAGATCTTTCTGCTTTTGATTTCTCTCTCCTCTGGTTTACACGGGAAGATAAGCAAGGAGTCAAAAAAGTCCTTGACGATTTCCGTCTAGGAAGGAAGACGGATAAAGCCAGGACATCAGGACTATATTACAGAGAACTACTTTAACTCTTTCAAAAAACGACGACGGGATCTCATTACTGAGATCCCGTTTTGGTATATCAATACATTTTCTTATGATTGAAGTAGAACAGCACTATTATGCTCAGCACTACAGACAGCGCAATGATTATATAGAAAGCGTGAGGAAGTCTTGCAAGCGGCATTCCTTCTACCGCCAGGTTCATTCCGTAAGCACCAAAAACGATATTCGGTATAGAAAGGACGATAGTAGCGACTGCGAGGAATTTCATAACGACGTTCATATTGTTGGAAATGATTGAGGCGTAGGCGTCCATCATACCGTTAAGTATCCCGTTATAGATCTCAGCCATCTCCAGAGCCTGCCGGTTCTCTACCATTACATCTTCCAGAAGCTCCTCGTCATCCTCATATTTCTTGATGGATTCCGTCTTGAGCACCTTTGTCAGTACCGCTTGAAGAGATCTAAGTGATGTCATGAAGTACAGAAGGCTTTTCCCAAGCTCCATCATATCGATGAGCGCTGCATTCTCAGTAGCAGCCTGAAGGTCTTTTTCTATCTCTTCACTCTGTTTATTAATTGAACGGAGGTTTCTCATATATAACTGAGCATTCTGGAAAAGGATCTGCAGAAGGAAACGAGTCTTCATGTGAGTGCTGAAGCCGACGGCGCGGCGTCCTGTGAAGATGTTCATAACACTGCTTTCTTCCAGACAGACTGTTATGATTGCATCCTTGGCAAGGATAACAGCTAAAGGGATGGTGACATAACGGCTCTTGCCGTTTCTCTCCTCAACTGTCGGAACGTCCACCAGCACCATGGTATATGTATCTTCTACTTCGACTCGTGAGCTCTCTTCCTCGTCCAGCGCTGCCCTTATGTCATCGGATTCCAGCTGATACATTTTTTCTATCCAACTGAGTTCTTCCTCAGTAGGATTCGTCATCCTTATCCAGCAATCCTTGCAGGGCTGCTCCACCTCCCGGGTCGCACCGTTTTCAGTCAGAAAGATCTTTACCATCTATTCATTGTCCCTTTCAGGTGAATTAAAATATCATGCGTTCTCTCTTGCTCTTGCCTTAAGCCCCAGAAATCCGTCTCTTTTCCACTTTCGCACTTGTATTGTAACTGCAACAACAATTATCAGAGTCACTAATACATAAACAGAAAAAACTACTATATTTCTAACATTTCTATAATTGTCCCAGAAATGAGGCAAAACCAGATCGCACAGATTTACCAGAACAGACACTATGATGAGAAAAATAATATTCCGCTTATTAAATATATCACTGAGTTTGAGCCACGGGAACAGGAGTTTAAGTACTCCTGCTATCAAAACCGCGAATAGTACAAAGGTCAGCAGGCACTTAAGCAGGAAGCTTACTATAGGTGATAATACTCCAAGCCATAAAACAGAGAGTACTTTCAGGATCACCCATCCCAATGACCACATAGCAACGCCTACAGTACTTCTAATTGCCCAAGGGATCCTCAGTATGAAAGACTTTGCCTTTTCTCTGAAGCTGGTTTCTTCTTCGTTTTGCTGGTTCTCGTCTCCTTCATCATCATCGTCATCGACCATGACATCCACCTGAGGGGAAGGTATCTTTATATCTCTGTCCAAAAGCGCGGCAGGTTCGCTGAAGAATCCTGCAAGTGCGACGCTGGCAGAAGCCACTAGAGCTACTAGTCCCATCAAGGCTTTAGTCCCGCGCTTCTTCCACCTTTTGTTTTCCACTGTTGCTTCATTCTCAGAAGAAGAGTCAGAATCCTCACATACAGTAATACTATTCAGTTGGTTATCGTTCTTTTCTTCCATATCTCTCAACATCAAAACCAATTATGACCATAACCAATTTATATTCTAATCAGGTAGTCTTCTAGACTGAAGAAAGCCGAAAGGGAGATGTCGAAGCTAACGCCTGACATTTCCCTTTCATTTATTGTCTGTAGATCATTCTCCAAGAATAACAGCATTCAGCTCTTCTATGACTTTTACAGCGTCTTCCCTTGGAACAGTCCCAGTAAGTCTTCCGTCGACCTTTATGACACAATATTTACCGTTATACTTAAAGATCTCGCATGTCATAACCGGCCATTTATCGTTGTCAAACACGAACTTGATCTCAGCTTCTTTTCTTTTGAGGCTTGCTTCGTCCACGAAGTCAACGTACTCGAGCTTGTTTACATCTCTGCTGAAAGAGTCAAGCTCAACTTCTTCACCGTTCCAGTAGAATAGCGTCTTCGTTCCGTCTTTCTTGACATCAAATGTTGCTTTCTCGCCATCCACGTTCACGATGACCTGCTTTACGGTATTCCAGTCAGCAAGGATCATTTCAGAAGGTCTCAAAGTATTATAGCTGGCATTGAGGAACTTCTCGTAGTTCTCATCATTCATATGGATGATGTATTTTGAACCTACTCTGTGATAGAACTTCGCTCCGCTTATGGTCCTGGGTGACATATGGACTATCTCCATATGCTCCTCATCATTCTCATCCAGATAAGTGATCTGGACAGTCAGCGCAGGATCTATGAGATTATAAGTCTCGAGGTCCTCATCCTTTATATCATACGTGGCATAATAGTCGGTCAACGCCTTCCATACGGCATCTATAGTACGTTCAACGTACTTCGAACTCAGCGGCATGTACTGTCCGTCAACTTTGGTGTAATAAACGAAGTCATCGCTGTAGCACCATCCGGCGTTTTCTTTGTAGACGACTTCAAAATTGTTCTCACCCGATACCTTAAAGCCAGTGAACTGCTTAACATCCGGGAATTTCTCAAAAGCCATGAGGTCATTGTTGTCGACTTCGAATTTCTCGGCTACATCCTCTTTAGCGATATAAACGAATCCGTCACCGGTCATGAAATAACGCTCGCCTTCTATCGGGCTCTTGTCGCCGAAACTGATAGTACGGCTTTCATTGCCGATAGTGATCGTAGCAGTATGCTGAGGTCTCTCAAGTCCGTAGACGCTGAGCTGAGGATTGATGATCTTGAACTTGGCTTCATAGTTGTTGATGCAATGTATAAGATTCTTAACAAGTTCCTGGTTTATAGGATACTGTACTTCCTTGTCCAGCAGCCAGATTCCGTCACTGTTCTTAGTTAGATCGCAATGTGCAGAAGCTGCCAGTGAGAATGAAAACCTTGTAACAGCATCTTCATCAAATGAAAAGACGACTTCTTCAAATGTCTCCATTCTTTCACGGTATTCACCGATCTTGATGATCACTATGGTCCCCACGATAAGAATCGCAAGTACCGCAAGGAGTATCTTCAGTGTTTTCTGTCGTTTCACTGCTGTTTCCTCCTCCTGAGCAGCTCGACCAGTCCACTCATCAGGAACGCTACAGGAATGACACCAAGCATAGCGACCTTGAGTATGTTGCCTTCGCTCTGACTGATGGTCAGAGTTTCTGTTTTGACTGTAGTAGCTCTGACAGTAATATAATCATTATCTCCGATGAGGTAGTTCAGTGAGTTGATGAAGAAATCCATATTTGCTCCAGCTGAGTTCGCATTGAACTCATCGTCGCAGAAGAAATCACTTCCAAGGATAACGAGTTTTCCTTCTGTATCCTTCATCTCGATGAGAGCTGACAGGCAGAAAGGCCCGTCGATATCACCGTCTTCCCTGTCGAAGTATTCGATATTAAGTCCCGCGAGTTTTGAATAGGATGATTCATCTGCGGTCAGCATCTGAGTGATCAGATAATTGTCAGGCATCTCCTCTCTCTGGACCATGCCCTGAGAGATCGGCACTATGACCTGTCTGTTTTCCTCTATGAGAGGATTCGTGATGTCTCCTTCATTGATTTCTGCCAGCAATGAGTATGGCTGACCAAAGACATATTTCTCACTCAGAGGCTCTATTACAACACCGGGCTGCTTATCAAATCCAAAGTCCCAGCACAGATCATAAACATTGTTACTCTCGCCGCCATAGACCGGGATCCCGGCTACCAGCATGACGCTACCGCCATTAAGAATGTATTCTTCCAGAAGATCTTTCTCAGGCTCTGTGAGATCCACCTGAGGGCTGTTTACCAGGATCATATCGGCGTCTTCCGGAATGCTTTGAGCTCCAAGAAGAGAGATGCCCTGAATATCGTAGTTTGCCTTTGTAATAGCAGCCTTCAGGCAATCTGTGAATTCCAGTTCTTCATGCCCGAGGAGATAGTAGATCTTAGGAAGCTTATCTCTTGTGACATAGTTGATAGCAGATGTGATCTGTCCTTCTCCGTCAAAGTTGAGGTTGACGTTACCTCCGGCGACCGATTCGGACGTATCCTGCATGTAAATATCTGTGATCCTGACGTGCCTGCTTCTGTCTCCGCAGATCACGATAAGGTCATTGTTGTGGATGTTCTCATTGGTGTATTGGGCTGCAAATCCAGGATAGATATCCGGATTCTTCTTGACGACTTTGACATGATCGCTCAGTTTCTCATACTTTTCCAGAAGAGTCTCGAGGATCTCATCCTCCTGACCGGCCTGAACGATCCAGTTGAGAGTCACGTCCTCGTTGAGTCTAGTCACTATTGCTTTGGTGTTGGATGTGAATGTGAATATCTTAGCCGAGCTGATATCATAATGCGTCAGCCTGTCAGGCAAAGCATTAGCCATAAGATTCACTGCGATAACTATTGCAAGAACAATAGCAGTCAGGATGAAGCTGTAGCTTCCCATCCTGAACGTTCTTGTATTGAGAGATTCTAAGAACTTTTTCATCAGTTGTACCTCCTCTTCTCAAGAGACTGTACACATAAGAAAAGGAAAAACGCTGTCATGGATACATAATAGACGATCGCTGTCACATCAAAGTTGCCGTTAACGAAAGCATAGAATCTCTGGAAGAAAGATATCTTCGACATGACGCTTGGAACCAGTCCTTCAAACAGATCGCTCTTTATTAGGTAAACGATGCCCGTAATGGCGGCCAGTAAGGCTGCCAGGATGACCCCTGCTAAAGTGCTCTTAGTAAGGCTCCTCACTATGAATCCGATGATCAGTATGAAGAACAGTATAACCAGAAGGGATCCCTGCTTTGTGCTGGATGTGATATTGGCAAGATCCAGGCTGTAGTAGTTCAGCGCGATGATGACTGCGCTGATGCCTGCTGCGATTCCCTGGTTCTCAGTCAGTGAAGAGACGAACATTCCTATTGCGATAAGTGCCGCACCAAGGAAGATGAACGCTATTATGCTTCCGTATGAAGTAAGCAGGTAGACATTGCCGTAGCGCTTAAACAAAAGCGGATAGACTGCAATGAACACCATCGGGAACATGAAATTGACCAGTGTAGCAAAGAATTTCCCGAGGACGATGTCCCACATCGAAAGCGGCAGTGAATAAAGGAGCTGATCTGTCCTGAGCTTCCTTTCTTCTGCGATAGACTTCATGGTGATAAGCGGAATTATCAGCACGAAAACCAAAGTGATGGTCGAGAGACAATACTCGAAATTCGCCATCTTGTTGTTGATGTTATAGATCATGGCGGCGATTCCGATAGTCTCTAGCAGGAAGAATCCGAAAAGATAGGTGCTGAAACTTCTGTCCTGCATATTAAGTTCATGACGCATTACAGTCAGCATTATTCTTCCACCTCCTCTTCTTCAGCATCAGGTTCACTGCTTCCGTGGGTGAGTTCTATGAATACATCCTCAAGAGAAGCCCTGACCGGTGTGATCTGATAGACGGGCACGCCTTTTTCTCCGAACATACGGAGCATTTCCGCCTGTGTCTTCTGCCTGTCTTCCGATCCGATTCGGACAGTTGCCGTGCAGCCTCCGTCTTCTTCCTTAATATCGTAACCGGTCGCAAATTCCATAGAAGCGATCACCGGCTCAATGATGTCTTTGCTGCAACTGGCTTTTACTTCTATAGTTCCTTCTCCGAGCATAAGACTTTCCAGATTCTCCGGCGCATCAAAAGCGACCATCTTGCCGCGTGATATGATCATGACTCTGTCACATATAGCCTGTACTTCGGAAAGGATATGACTGGAAAGTACTACCGTATGCTTCTTTCCGAGGTTCTTTATCAAGTTTCTGATCTCGATTATCTGCTTGGGGTCCAGTCCGACAGTGGGCTCGTCGAGGATTATAAGACTGGGATGTCCGATGATAGCCTGTGCTATACCTACACGCTGCTTATACCCTTTTGAGAGATTCTTGATCGGTCTGTTGGCATATACCGTGATTCCTGTCTCCTCCATAACGCTCTCGATCTGTTCGTCGAGCTCGCTTGAAGGCACACCTTTAGCTCTTGCCACGAATTCCAGGTATTCCACAGGAGTAAGATCCGGGTATAGCGGAGGTATCTCCGGCAGATAACCTATACATTTCTTAGCTTCTTTGGGTTCTTCAAAGATATCATGTCCTTCTATGATGACCTCGCCTTCCGTTGCGGAAAGACAGCCGGTCATAATGTTCATCGTCGTTGATTTTCCTGCGCCGTTAGGTCCCAGGAAACCGTAAATCAGTCCGTCCTCAATAGTAAAGGACAGATCCGAAACGGCGGTAAAGTCACCGTATTTCTTGGTGAGGTGGCTTACTTCGACCATCTGGTGAGTTTCCTCCTGAATATTTGAATAACTTATATCACACAGTTGTGTACATACTGTGTCTATCACATTCTCATGTTATGACAGATTATTACATAACACACGACATGCCGGACCTATAATCCAGCAATTCGTATGATAACACAATATCAGCGAATTATGAATTAATATATGGTAACAGAAGAATACCAAATATGAATCTGATTATTTGACAAATCGTTGTCCGCACTTGACTGTTGCATGATCAGAACATGGATTCAGCCCTGCAGTTGACTCTTCCACGACTCTAGATCTTCAATCAGTTGTTTAGTTCTTTTGTATGTTCCTTCTGCTGTTAAATGAAGCTTCGTGTCGTAGAAGAGATCATATCCGAAAAAGTAATCGGTATAGTCGGAGATGACATCACAGTCCAATGATATATCAAGATCATTCTTGAACCTGTAAAAGTCGCTCCTGTCGAACGAGGAATATTCCCCGTATGCGATAGGATATGCAGCAACGAGCATCGTTGCTCCTCTCGCTGTGATAAATTCATTCAGATCATTCAGTCTTCTGACACATGTATCTCCTATTCTAGGTACCTCAACGTTATTGGATTCTGTATCTCCGAAAAACACTTCCGGGTCCATGCGTCCTTCTTCCGGTTTGACAACCACGTCTCCGTATTTGTTAAATGCGTTCCTGGAGTAGGATCCACCGCTGTCCTGGTTTCCTGTCCCTGTGATCTTCATGTAGAGTGAATCTCTGAAATATTTCGGATATGCTTTGATCATGTTCCAGTAATCTTTAATACTTATAATCCGCCACAGCTTTATGTTGTTATCAACAGTTATCCATGCAAGAGAAGGATCCTCTATACTGCCATCATCAGCAAAAAACGAATGGCATATTATCACGATGTCTCCTTTTCTTATATAGGGTTTTGCAATCTCTTCATGAAAAGCGTTACCCAATCCCCCGTGCAGTCCCAGATTCACAACAGGCATTCCTATTGCCTTTTCAAGCATTTCCGAATCCATACCGAAAGCAAGGTTGGAGTGACCTATAAGGATTAATTTAGGTCCTTCAATGCTTTCCAACCGCTCTATCTTGTCTAAAAGAGAAGCTTGATAATTAAACTTATACTGATTTCCAACAAAATGATAATTTATCAGCATAAGAATAAAGAACAGCACTATAACTGATACAGTTATAATCAATATTTTCCTGAAAAATCTTTTCATACTGCGCCTCATATCAGAATTGGAAATAGATGAATTCACTGCTCGTTCTGACAGGAACACTGATCAGCATCCATAGGATGAAAGAAATATATATAATCCATCTAACTGATGTGCGCATACCAGATATCCTGTTTATGACGTCTTCTTTGGTATTGAAATAATCAAACAACATTAACAGCAGCATAGAAGGAAGCATAAAAGCAAATGCCTGTTTTCCAAACCCAAGATCAGTAAACCCGTCATGAAGATAAGTGACAGGAGAACTGATGCCATCTGCCAAATGGGTAAAGAAATATAAAGCATCATTGAAAGAATGTGCGGAAAACAGTACCCATGTAAGGGTGCAGAAGAAAAACACAAAAACGACACGCAGAAACCAGAGCCCGCCTCTGCTGCTCTTATCCTTCTTCTTGGGAAGAATATAATTCTCGACAATCTGAGCCAAACCGTGAACTAATCCCCACAGTACATATGTCCAGCTTGCCCCGTGCCACAAGCCGCTGATCAAGAATGTGATCAGCAGATTAATATTCCTTCTAACATTACCTTTTCTGTTTCCTCCGAGAGGGATATAGATGTAATCCCGCAGCCAGGTAGACAGAGAGATATGCCATCTGTTCCAGAACTCCCTGATACTCTGTGAATAATATGGACTTCTGAAATTCACAGTCAGTTCGATTCCGAACAGTTTTGCAGTTCCGCATGCAACATCAGAATAGCCTGAGAAATCACAGTAAATCTGGATCGAATACTGAAAAGCTGCAAGAAGCAGTGCAAACCCGTGAAACCGAGAAGGATCGTTCAGGACCTTTCCGGTAAATTGGCTTATAGTATCAGCAATTACTATCTTTTTAAAATAACCCCATGCCATCTGTTTCAGGCCATAAGTTGCCTTCTTGTAATCGAATTCAGGATATGATTTGATCTGCGGGAGCAGATCACCGGCTCTGGCAATCGGTCCCGAAGTCAACTGCGGAAAGAAAGACATAAATACAGCATAATATCCAAGATTATGTTCAGCTGAAGTCGTTTCCCTGAAAACATCCAGTACATAACCAATAGCTTGAAATGTATAGAAAGAAATCCCGATCGGAAGTGTAATGTCCAATATCAGAGGTTCCGTTTTTCTTCCAGATGATGATATCAGGTAAGCAATTGTCCTGCTTGTGAAGTTGAAGTATTTGAAGAAAAATAGTATCGCGATGCTTACGCAGATAAAAAAGATCACGGCGCTCTTTCTGTATCTTTTCTCCGTAGTTTTCTCAATGTAAATACCGATGCCAAATGAGACAATCGTCACGAACGACAGCAAAACTGAGTATCTCAGATCCCAGCTGGCCAAATATACATAGTTCGAGATTAGTATTAATCCACATCTCAGTCTATGAGGTATTTTCCAATAAATGCAAAAGACCACCAGTACAAACAGTAAGTAATATATAGAATTAAATATCATCTTAGTATCCCGATCCAATTACCCAGTATTTATTATAAATAACGATCCTCTTTTAAATAACGATCCTCTTTCGACTTACGTTCGCAAATCATATTTGATCCGTATCATAACACATGGATACCTAAGCTTATACACCGTTGCTATTTTTTCTACTATCTGCAAGCCAACATATATACTTCATTTTAATAGTCTTTGGCCGATGCTATAATCACTTATAGAAAATGTAGATGTTTTAGGTTTATGTGAGGACACAGATGAGCATCGAGAAGACATACATTGCTATAGATCTCAAGTCTTTCTATGCTTCTGTGGAATGTGTTGAAAGAGGGCTTGACCCACTCGATACAAACCTTGTGGTAGCTGATGCTTCAAGAACAGATAAAACTATTTGTCTTGCAGTCTCTCCGTCGCTTAAAGAATACGGCATACCTGGAAGGCCACGCCTATTCGAAGTAAAGCAGAACGTCAAGAGGATAAACGCAGAACGCTTGAGTAAAGCTCCGAAACGCGTTTTTACCGGCAGATCCCAGTTCTTATCCGAGTTGCTTGCAAACCCTTCACTGGAACTTGATTTCATTACTGCTGTTCCTCAAATGATCCATTACATGGACGTCAGTTCCAAGATTTATGATATCTACCTGAGATATATCTCTCCAGACGACATACATGTTTACTCCATAGATGAAGTTTTTATGGATGTCACAGGATACCTTGAAACATACGGTGTCACTGCAAAGGAGCTTGCAGGTAGTATCATACGTGACGTTCTAAAGACCACAGGTATTACTGCCACTGCTGGAATCGGACCGAATCTATACCTTTGTAAGATCGCAATGGATATAGAAGCAAAACATACGGAACCTGATTCAGACGGAGTCCGAATAGCTGAACTTGATGAATACAGGTACAGAAGAAATCTGTGGAACTACAGGCCGCTCTCTGCCTTCTGGAAAGTTGGTCGCAAGACGCAGGAAAAGCTTGAGCAATACGGCATTTTTACCATGGGAGATATAGCAAGATGTTCAGTCGCTCCATATGGTTCTCCGCGCAGTGAAGAACTTCTGTATGATCTTCTGGGAATCAACGCTGAACTACTTATAGATCATGCCTGGGGATATGAACCATGTACTATAGCTGACATAAAAGCTTACAAACCCGAATCAAGCGGAGTTTCTGCTGGTCAAGTCCTCATGGAGCCATATCCCACAGATAAGGCAAGACTGATAGTCAAAGAGATGGCAGATTCGATGGTCCTGGATCTGGTTGAAAAGAAACTCGTTACAGACCAGATCACCCTCACTCTGGGATATGACATATCAGCTAACAGCAATGAAAAGAATGTCGAAACAGAACAGGACTGGTATGGCAGGAGCGTTCCAAAACACTCACACGGAAGCGCGAATCTTCCCTGCTACACCTCATCGACAAAACTGATAGCTAAAGCAGTTATGGGCCTTTTTGACAAAATAGTCGATCCAAGGCTGTCAATCAGGAGAATATATATCGGTGCCAACAGACTGCTGGACAAATCCGATCCGGAAACTGTTCCGGAGGCAATACAAATTGACCTTTTTGAGACCTCATCTGTTACATCACCAATGTCCATCGAAGAAGCAGAAAAAGAAGCAAATCTGCAGCAATCCATACTTGATCTAAGAAACCGGTTTGGAAAAAATGCCGTGCTCAAAGGAATGAATCTCGAAGACGGCGCTACCGCTAAAGATCGTAACGGAATGGTGGGAGGGCATAAAGGATGAATCCTGATATGAAGTTTTGCCACGATTATGACGATATCATAAACCTTCCTCACCATACGTCAGAGCGGCATCCGAGAATGCCGATGTCTTCCAGGGCAGCCCAGTTCTCCCCATTTGCCGCACTTACCGGATACGGTGATGTGATCGATGAGACAGCCAGACTTACAGGAAGAAAAATCCCGCTGGAAGACGAGCAGAAACAGGAAATAGATCAGAAATTGGATATTCTTCGCACCGTAATTAAAACTAGACCTGAAGCTACATTCCGCTATTTTGTCGCTGATGAGAAAAAAGAAGGCGGAACCTATATCATCGTAACCGGTAACGTCCGCAGAATCGATGCTATAGAAAGACTCGTTCTTTTGGCTGATGGGAAACGAATACCCGTAGAAGATATTTACTCTGTGTCGAGCAGTGTTTTCGGAGATCTGTTCGAAGACTGATATTACACAAAAAGCAGTAACAATCATACTGGAGAGCATAAACATGAAAGTAGTACTCAAAGATCTGACAAAGATATTCCCCAGCAGGAACAAGAAAGAGAAACAAGGCGTTACAGCTGTAGACCACTTCAACATAGAGATCCCAGACGGAAAACTTGTTGGACTTCTCGGACCGTCCGGCTGTGGAAAGAGCACAGCGCTAAATCTCATCTCAGGACTTGAGACCCCAACAGAAGGAAAGATCTTTTTCGGAGATGTAGACGTTACCGATCTTCCCCCGGAGAACCGCGGAGTAGGTCTCGTATTCCAGAACTACGCGTTATATCCTCATATGACTGTAAGGCAGAATATCATGTTCCCTCTTGAGAACCTCAAAGGGGATGCAAAGCTGTCCAAAGAACAGATGGAGGAAAGAGTCCAGCAGGCAGCTGATCTTGTACAGATAGGTACGCTCATGGAACGCAAGCCCGCAGAGATGTCCGGAGGACAGCAGCAGCGAGTCGCCATAGCACGTGCGATCGTGAAGTATCCTGATGTTCTTCTTCTTGATGAGCCTCTCTCTAACCTTGACGCAAGGCTGAGACTCCAGACAAGAGAAGAAATAAGACGTATTCAGCGTGAGACAGGGATCACGACTATTTTCGTCACTCATGACCAGGAAGAAGCCATGAGTATCTCTGACTTTATCATTGTAATGAGATCCGGCAGGATACATCAGGTTGGAAAACCTCAGAATGTTTATGATGATCCTGTTGATCTCTTTGTTGCAACATTCCTCGGCACTCCGCAGATAAATGTTTTCGAAGGTGAAGTCAAAGATGAAAAGTTATTCATCGGAGACGCAGAAATACTCGACGTCAAAGGTGCACGTAACGGTAAAGTCTGGGCATGCATAAGGCCCGAAGGTTTTATTCCAGATCCGAAAGGCCCGCTTGTCTGTCATCTCAACGGAGTGGAAGTCATGGGAAGGGACTCCAGTGTAGTAGCGACTCACCCTGCAGATACTGCCATAATTAGGGCAATAGTCAGCTCCGAGAGTGAGATAGATAAGGCACTTGATACAGTTTCGTTCTCTCTCAAACCTTATAAAGTTCATCTGTTCGACAGAGAAACTGAAGAACGGATCAGGTTCGATTACTGAGGTACACTTTCATGAAGAAAAACAATCTGAAAGGATGGCTGTACCTACTCCCTGCCCTGCTTTTTCTCGGAGCTTTCATGGTATATCCGCTAATTGATGTTCTCATCTATTCTATTGAGGAAGGATACAACTCCGCTTCCCAGACTTTCTTTGGATATGGACTCTACAACTATTCCTACGTTCTGCATGATCCGTACTTCCTGCAGGCAATAAATAACACTTTCATACTGGTCGCGATCACAGTCCCGATATCTACAGGATTTGCACTGCTGATCTCACTGGCTCTGAACTCCATTCAGAAACTCAAGGATTTCTTCCAGACAGTTTACTTTCTCCCTTATGTCACTAACACTCTGGCTGTAGGCTTGGTGTTCATGATTCTTTTCAAGAAGACACCTTACTCGGAAGGCCTGGTCAACTTGCTGATCTCCTGGTTCGGAGGCAGATCCGTCGATTTTATCGACGGTCCCTACTGGGCAAAGATGTTCGTGCTGTGTTTCTACACGATCTGGGTAGTTCTGCCTTTCAAAGTGCTTATCCTGACCAGTGCACTTGCATCTGTTAACCAGGATTACTACAAGGTCGCTAAGCTCGACGCGACCCCAAGATGGAGGGTCTTTACCAGGATCACTCTCCCGATGATATCACCGATGATCTTCTATCTTGTGATCACCGGTTTCATCGGTGCGTTCAAGGCATACAGTGATGCGGTAGCTCTTTTCGGGACAGATCTTAACGGAGCAGGCATGAATACAATAGTCGGATATGTGTATGACATGCTGTATGGAAACAGCGGCGGTTATCCCTCCTATGCTTCCGCAGCAGCATTGATCCTTTTTGCTATCGTTCTCACCATAACGTGTATAAACCTCATGGTGAGCCACGATAATGTGCAGTACTGAAAGGAGGTCCTGATAATGAGTGTTAAGAATACCGACCTGGAAAAGATCAAAAAGACCTCTGCAAGACGTGAAGCAATAGTCAAGACTTTCACATATCTGCTTCTAACGGTGTGGGCAGTAATGGTACTCTTTCCGTTCTACTGGATGCTTCTCACATCTATAAAGAGTTACGGCTCTTACAACTCTGAATGGATCCCGAAGTTCTATGCGACCAATCCAACGCTGGATAACTACCGTTCTGCTTTCACGGCAGTGCCGCTCGGCAAATACATACTCAATACAGTGGTCTTCACACTGACGACTACTACGCTAATGATCGGTGTCATCATATTTGCGGCATTTGCGTTTTCCAGACTTCAGTTCAAAGGCAGAGATCTTGTGTTTACCGGATTCCTCGCCCTTATGATGATCCCGAATGAGCTGGTCATTATCACCAATTTTCAGACGATAACTAATCTTGGATTGAGGAATACATTTACAGGACTGATACTTCCTTCCGTGACTTCTGTGTTCTATATCTATCTGCTCAAGGAGAACTTTGAGCAGATCCCGGACAGCCTATATATGGCAGCTAAAGTCGACGGAACCTCGGATATCAAGTATCTGTTTAAGGTCATGCTTCCTATCTGCAGACCTACGATAGTGACTATCATAATTCTAAAAGTCATCGAATGCTGGAACTCATATGTCTGGCCCAGACTCATCACTGATGACAGTGCATATTTCCTTGTCTCCAACGGTATACAGGAGATACGCGAGAACGGTCTCGGAAGAGAGAACATCCCCGCTATGATGGCTGCGGTCGTCGTCATCTCAGTCCCGCTCATAGTACTGTTCCTTATCTTCCGCGACAAGATCATGGCCGGTGTCTCAAGAGGAGGTACTAAGGGATGAAAAAGATGCTCAAACACTTCCTGTCTATCCTGCTTCTAGCAGCATTCTTAGTCATCACTCTTTCAGGGTGCCATGGTAAAGGCGGCCTATCAGAATTCGTCATTCCGGATAAACTTGATGAGTCAAGGACCATTGAGATCACATTCTGGGCAAAGAACGACAGCAACAAGCCTCAGGCTGATATATATAAAAAAGCGATAGAAGACTTTGAAGCCCTCTATCCCAGCATAAAAGTCAATATCAGACAGTACACCGATTATGGTAAGATCTATAACGATGTCATAACGAATATTGCTACCAATACTACCCCAGATGTGTGTATAACATACCCTGATCATATTGCTACATATATGACCGGTGCAAATGTCGTCGTACCTCTTGATGATCTGATGTCAGATCCAAAATACGGCTTAGGAGGCTCTGAGCTCAAATTTGACGGGCCTACACGCTCAGAGATGATTGAACAGTTCCTTAAGGAAGGAGTAATTTCCGGTATACAGTATGCCATCCCATACATGCGCTCCACCGAGGCATGTTATGTTAACAAAACATATGTAGAAAAGCTCGGTTATACGCTTCCTGATGTGCTCACCTGGGATTTCGTATGGGAAGTATCAGAAGCAGCTATGGCAAAGGATTCTGATGACAACTTCATAATAAACGGCCAGAAAGTCATGATACCGTTTATCTATAAGTCAACTGATAACATGATGATCCAGACTCTCAGGCAGCTTGATGCAGGATACTCCACAGAAGACGGAGAGATTCTGCTGTTCAATGACGACACAAAAGAGTTCCTTTATACGATAGCTGAACACACAAAGACCGGTGCATTCTCAACTTTCAAGATATCAAGTTATCCAGGTAACTTTCTTAATGCCGGTCAGTGCCTGTTTGCCGTTGATTCTACAGCAGGTGCAACATGGATGGGATCTCACGCTCCCCTTCTGGACATTCCTGAAGACCAGCTCGTAGATTTTGAAACAGTAGTCCTTCCTATTCCCCAGTATGATGTAAATAATCCGAAGATGATATCTCAAGGACCTTCTCTTTGTGTCTTCAACAAGAGGGATCCTCAGGAAGTGCTGGCATCCTGGATATTCCTGCAGTACATGATCTCAAATGACGTTCAGATACCGTATGCTGAAACGGAAGGATATGTCCCGGTCACTTCAAAAGCGCAGCATGATCCGGAATACCTCAAGTATCTCTCGAGTCCCGATGAGATAAGCCGTGAATACTATTCCATAAAGATAGACGCTTCAAAACTTCTGATGGCCCATACGGATGACACATTCACAACACCGGTGTTCAACGGATCAGCTTCACTCAGGGATGCTGCAGGAACTCTCATCGAGAATACCGCAAAAGCTATAAGGCGCGGAAAATCTGTTGACGAGACATTCATGAAAGAACTGTATTCTGACACGATCTCTCTGTACAGGCTGGATCAGCTAGATATAAAGGGATCAGGTACTGCGGGCAAGACCGATCTTGGTCCCTTGCCTAAAACCTCTGTCATTCTGCTTACTTCTCTTGCAGTTATCTGGGTCGTTCTGGCAATAATCTTTCTGTTTGGTAAAGTCAGAAAACAGAACAGCTGAGTTTTATAAAACACAGTGAAAGAGAGATGACAGTCTTTTGTCATCTCTCTTTTCTGTAAACTGGCTGATCTGCCATATGGATTTTCATGAAATCACTCATTTGTTTATCTTCTACCATCAAACAAAACAGCAAACAATATATAAGAGTTACCTGTCCGGACGAGCAAACACATATTCAGGCTTCACTTCTTTATCAGGTCTTTATAATCTGCTCCTGCAAGCACGCCAAACACCAAAACTGCAGCTGTGCAAATGATCGTCACCGGGTTTAGCAGACTGCGGTTGCCAAGTATGATGCTTATAACGACAGCCCAGGCGGAATATGTGATATTCAGCGCCATGGATTTGGATGCACCGATCTGGCCTATAGCCTTGTAATAGAACAGATATGAAGCTGTAGCGAAGAGTGCAGCGATGGCTATTGTCGGTATCAGCCATCCTGTGTTATTGAACAGACTGACAGTAAAGCCCCATCCTTTCATAAATGGCAGAATCACGAGGCCGTATGTCAGCGCAGATGTCGTCTGCCTTATCTGCAGAGCCAGCTCGTCCGTAACTGCTTCGTCCTGCACGCTCTTCGCAATGATGACTGCCTCAACCCCCCACCCGAAAGCACACATCAGAGTACCTACAAAGCCCAGCGCGAAGTTCGTTATATTCAACACCGGACTGTAACTCAGCCCATATACTCCGAGCAGACTAAGAATAAGAAATACCCAGCGGTACCATTGCATCTTCTCCTTCAAGAAGAAGTACGCCAGTACCGCACCGACAGCCGGGAAAATAGCGCTGGCAACTGCTCCGATAGATGCTCCCATGTATGCGACAGACATGACATAACCGGTCATACCGACAGGTCCGCCGATTATGGCCGCCAGTATGACGTACTTCCCACTCTTTGTCTTAAGCGCTTTAGCCAAAGAAGGAAGATTTCCTTTTATTCCGTTATAGAGACATGCCCACACGGCAGAAAACGCATCATGCAGGAAAGTACTTACGAACGGAGCAAGCTTCAAAGCATCCTGTGTTGAAACAAACGGTGTCATTGCAAGAGCTATTCCGAGAATTATCGTCTCTACAGCCCAAGTGATTCCAGCTATTATTCCCGCTATCATTCTGCATTTCCTCCTCTGCTGCTCAGTTGTCTGTAGGCATTTATATTCTTTTTGAGCCGGACATAGCGTCCGTCAGCATATTCCTGCATAAACTGCCCATCAAAAGGTATTCTTGTGAGTCCCCAAAGGGTCCAAAGATAATCCACATACAGTTTTGCGGCAATGAATCTCTTCTTTTCTTCCGTTGTTGCTTCCCTGCCGTAATAGGCATTCAGGAGGTCATTGTCATTTTCTTCTGAATAGTCAGCCTCGATAGAAAGACATGAAAGGTCCCACATAGCCTCATTCATACCACTGTATTCCCAGTCGATCAGGTACAGCTTGCCGTCTCCATCCAGTACCCAGTTCCCCATCAGACAATCATTATGGCATGGAACCCTTGGCGCTTCTCCGCTCCTGTCTACCTCGGCTTTTATATCCATCACGTTCTGCTTGACCTCTTCATAATCGTCGTAGAAAGCGACTCCGCCGTCACGTATGATTTTCTCATAGAGATCTGCCATCTCGAACACCTCAAAGCGCACGCCGGTATCCTCACCACAGGAGTGCAGTCTGTGGAATATCTCCGCAGCCTGCAGAAGATTCTCCCTGCGACGCATAACCTCTTCATCCATATTCTGAGGGTCATGTATGAAACGCATCACCTTATGCCCTTCATCATCAAAATAGAACAGTTCGGAATCGATTCCCAGTCTGCAGGCGAGTTCCATGCTCTTGAGTTCATCGCTACGGACGATCATTTCTTCAGTACCTTCTCCAGGAATGCGAACAAGAAGTTCCTCACCATTTTCAAGAGTGACCTTGTATGAGTGGTTCGTCATTCCGCCAAGACGGTCCAGTCCGCTGATCTTAATATCAGGACGCACCTTCGCGACCAGTTCCCCGATAACTGGGATATCCTCTTTCTCGATCTCTCGTACCAGTTCAGCCATTTTTATTCCTGTTTCCTTCCTTCCTCCACCCTTTTTCTGAAGGTGAAGAATGTTTATTCAATACATTCTTATTACAGGCTATCCGGTCAGTCACAACGCGAATTCTTTGACCAAATACCCGCTGTATCTTTTTGCCATCACACGCCAATTGTACAGACTCTCACCCATTACAGCTCCGCACGCTTCACGGTACAGTGCCCATACATACCAGTAATAAGATACGATCGCTGTATAAGCCAGATAATGAAATCTCAGAATATCACTATAGCCGTCGTCACAATACTCCTTAATGAATTTCTCTGCCTGAGGTATATCCCACATGGAGTCCATGATATAGCCTCCGAGATCGCAACCCGGGTCCGCATTACCTGCATATTCCCAGTCTATCAAGATAGTCCTGCCGTCATCTGTCAGCATCCAGTTCTGTGCATATGTGTCACAGTGACAGAATCGTTCTTCCACACCATCATCACTGCATCTGCTGTAACACTTTCTGACATTCTCTTTTATCTGGTAGAACTCCTGATCAGCGATACCTCCTTTTTCTTCTCTCAGGATCTTCTCGATCCTGTCGGCGTCTTCCCACGGCAGAAAATGCCAGTCCACATTCAGCTTCCTGTCATGCATATCCTTCAGCACGGATATAACACGCTTTGAGTCCTCAATACTTTCATATGACGGTATGCGGATACCGTCCACATAGTAACTGATCTTCCATCCTTCTTTTTCATCCATATATATGAACGTAGGATCAACTCCTATCGACTTCGCCAGCTCCAGTGCCTTTTTTTCGTGGGAACGTGAGATTATCGCTTCAGTCCCTTCTCCCGGATGTCTGTAAACGTATCTGGTTCCTTTCACTTCAAAGACGAAGCTGGTATTCGTTATCCCTTCTTTGATAGGCTTGAAGCCGCAGATATCTCCCTCTCTGCAGGGAAGAACTCCAGCTATATTCTTCATGATCTTGCTGTGTGTGTCGTTGGCGTATTTGTCATCAAAAGCTCTCAGTTCATCCAGACTGTCAAATTCAAATATCATCCCATCAGGATAGACCTTTATCTCCATTGGAGGAAGCGACTTCACGTTCTCGAGAAGCACTTGTTCCCAAAGTGCTGTATCATAATTACCAATCTTATGATCGTCATTGATGATCTTGAGTATCACTGCAGAGAATTTCCGGTCCCAGTACACGTGGCCAAGCATGATGTCCCCTTCGCTGCCACTCTTCTCAACTCTTGCGATATTGCCTTTTGCGTCAGGGTACATATACCACTCATTCGTCTTTTCGTTCACATGGACTGCAGCGTAATACGACTGGAAGACATATTCCTCGAAAGGATTCTTTTCGAAGTAGTCATCTGAGGAACAGATATAGGTATTGCCAATAAACTTCTGCGCGAGGTAAAGCGTGTGAGTATTGTTCTTCGTGTTGTACTCTGGGTTGATCACTATCTTAAGCCCATCATACATGCTTTCCAGATAGAAGAATGATTCCTTCTTGTATCCAAGGACCAACACTATCTCCTTGATTCCCGCTTCCCTAAGCTGCTTTATCTGGCGTTCTATGAGGACTTCGTTCTTGACAGTAAGCAACCCCTTGGGTTTCTCCAGGCTAAGCGGTACAAATCGGGATGACATACCGGCAGCCATAATGACAGCGTTATCGACCTTGTACGGCAATAGAGCTTCCAACCCTTTTTCCGTAATTCCTTCCCCGTCTACCCATCTCTTCTCTGTAAAAGCACGAAGGGTCTGTGATATATATCCTGTAGACACTCCAGCCAGTTCCTTCAGCTTGCGGTGGCTCTTCATACCGTGTTTTTTGACAGCGTATAACAGGTCAAATTCATTTCTTGTCATTTAGTAGTATTCTTTCCCGGCAATGCAACCGTTTTTTCTCACTTTTTCTTGTCAAAGTCAAAAGCGGATATCTTTATATCACTGTCACTAAAACAGACCTATAAGCAGAAACTCCAGATTTGTATTAGACAGCGCTCAGTCCCAGTCGAAGAAACAGACATGCGCTTAAACTCAATAGAATTATATGACTCGTATTAACTGTCTTCAAGAAAACTTGCTCATTTTTCTTAATATTTATCTATATTATGAGCACTTGTGCCTATATCTGTCTATGTCAAAACCGCTATATGTAGAAAAGAGACGACAGTTTTCTGTCATCTCTTGTTCCTCAATCTAATTAAGCCTGTAAATTCTTTGCACTATCATGGCCTATGTGACTATATCTGCATCGTTGATTAACTTATCTACAGTCCTCCATCCGGCCATATCACAATTCATGTTCATTTAATATGTTTGTTCTTTTTTCGTTCGATTGAAAGGATGTACATTGGAGCTAATATCAGTCTTCTAAAGTTCATTCACTAATGCATTGCGATTGCGATAGGGATCTTTCCATTTCATAGCCACATCTTTGACGACGTCTCTAAATCCCAGTCTTTATGTTGACGTGAAACATAGCCATTACATCTAAGTATTCTATGGAGTATTGTATCGGCAGAAAGAACTCATTCGCCTTGCTGTTCTCATAGAATGTTGACTTCAGCAGTTCAGTTCCGTCAGATAACACTTTCTTACCCGGACTGCCCTGCAAAAATGCTGAAAGCCTGGAATGGTCTTTATACATGACTCTCCAAGCTATCACCTGTATATAACATTAATTATTATTCCCGAAATATCAACATCAATAATCACTTTTGCATCTCTTATTCGAATCTTACGAACACCTAAAAGAATTATTAATCCTTAAATTCCGTTTTTTAACCTGTTCTTATAAAATACATCTACTTCTTCAGAGAATGCAGACTGTTCTTTTTCAATATCATACGAAACTTTATAAAAACAGATCTCTTCTGTATCTGTATCCAGTACCGCATATTGAGACTGTGGATTCAGATTTCTCGGTTGTCCGACAGAGCCTGGATTGATGAAGACTATCTTTTTCTTATTCCGTCTTTCTGCGTCATCTGCAGGAAAGTAAACCTCAAAGAAGTGAGGGATATGTGAGTGTCCGGAGAAAACATAGTCATATTCATTGTAGTCAGAGTAATCCTGTCCCTGCTCTATGGTGCCCCAGTAGCTGTCTTCCAGTGATCCATGAACTGCGAGACACTTTTTAGTTCCGATCATAAACACTTTTCGGCCTGTATTTTCCGCATTTTCTTCCAGATAACTGACAGTATCCTTTGTAAGTGTTTTTGCGGTATGTGCCGCACATCTGACACCTCTGCTAAGATCAAATCCTGTAAAGTCATTTCTAAGGATCATCATTTCATGGTTGCCCCATATACTGCATACGATTCTGGCAGCAAGACGTTCCTTGATCAAAGACACCACTTCATTAGAATGGGGACAATAATCGATATTGTCCCCGAGAAGTATGATGTTATCTATATCTGAGATTTTTTCCAGCACTTTAGTGAAAGCTTCCAGATTACCGTGGATATCTGATAATACCGCGACCTTCATTACGAATCCTCAAGTAAATGTTTATCCTATTCTATATGCAGGATCTATCTCCTGAAGTTCTCTGAATGTATCTATCTCAATTACATCATCAAATGAGCATTCACGGACTCCCATATATGTCTCTTTAAGGTCGACACATCCGCCAAAGAATTTCTCTTTGCCTCCGGGCATCTCGAATGTCTCTTTGATATGCTGCTGAAGCACTTTTCCGTCTTCTTCTGTCCAGTATGTTATACCTACGATCTGATGGCAGTTGTAACCGCCAAGAGAACTTCCTACTATCCTGCCGTTTTTTACCTGGATAACATAGTCATCCGATCTTTCAACAGGTATGCCGAGATAGTTGCTGTAATATTGATAAGTAGTTACAAGATCAGGATTTCTAAGGAACAGATCCGCCTCAAACATATAAGTGTTTGCCAGCTTATCACCAAGAAGGAGCGCTGACGAGATATTATTAGTCTCGTTATAGAGCGGGTTATCTATGAAATGGATCATTGGATACTTTTCCAGAAGCAGGTCGAACTGCTCCTTTAGATAACCGCGGACGATGTATATATTCTCGATACCTGCTGCAAGACAAGCATCAAGTAATGTATCGATGATGCGCACACCATGAACTCTGACAAGAGGCTTAGGAGTGTTAAGCGTTATAGGAGCAAGACGGCTGCCGAATCCAGCTGCCAAAAAGCACGCATTCTTAACACGATACGGTTCAAGAGCTTCCTTACCTGCATCTGTCACCCTATATTTGTCAAGATATCCGGATTGTCCTAATCCATTGACGAGTTTATTGACTGATCCGACCGATACCCCGATCTTATCGGCTATGCTTTTCTGGGTCTCGTCTTCTTCTGACTTGAGAAGATAAACAAGAAGATCAAATTCTTTCTTACTAAGTTTCTTTTCAGCTGCCATAGTTAACTGCACTAATACTCTTTCTGTTTACTTGTTTTTTAATAAGATAAATAACAAACTTCATCAGGAGATTCACTACAAGTATCACCAGCGATACTATTGCCGCACATTCCAGATTCATCTGAGCTTCAAACTGTCCAATCATGAGCGAGATCGGTTTAGTCTTGTATGTGAACAGGAATGATACCGCAGAGATAGTCATCATACTGTTGACGAAGAAGTATGAAAACACCTCAAGAAATGTAGACCGTATTTGGGGTATGATGACATCTTTTATCATCCGAAGTCTGGATATTCCGAGCGTAAACCCCACAGCTTCCAGATTCTGATTCATTTTGCCCAGCGAATTATACATCATAAGATACGGAGAAGCAAAGAAATGCATCAGGTCCACCACTATGATAATTGCTAGAGTTCCATAAAAGAACGTACCCTTGAATACAAGCACATAAGCAAGACCAAGTACTATTCCCGGAATAGCAAGCGAAGTCATTGACATTAGGTGGAGAAACTGAGCACTTTTATAACCGCTTCTTGCTGTGAGATATGCTGTGACAAAAGTGACTGCTATACCGATGACCGCAACGATCAGCGATATGATCATTGATGTTTTCAGGTGCATCAGCCCTTTGATCTTTACAAAGAATCTCACATTATCCAAAGTAGGCGTCATATCACGCGGATATCTGACAACGAATCCGTACATAACGAATGCTGCAAGCAGGATCAGTATAAAAAGAGAAACTGCTATTACAAGCAAATATGAAACACCGTCACGAATTCTGTTCTTTTTGACCTCGTACTCTTTTGAAACGAATGCCAACTTAGGCTGACTGGAAGTTATAGCATTATATATAAATGCAACGAATGCCGGTATGAGCAGAAACAGACCGATGACGCTGCCTTCCTTGAACTTCAGCTGTCCTATTACTTCCTGATACATCATGACCGCAAGAGTGGTCGTCTTACCGCCTATCATGAGCGGGACACCGTAGTCTGTAACAGTCATGGAAAAAACAGAAAACACAGCACCGATAAGCGGTTTCTTGAGATAAGGCAGAGTAATAGCCAAAAATCTTCTGAATTTCGGTATTCCCAAGACCTGAGCGGCCTCATAAGGAGATGCATCCTCATATTTGAGAACATCGTTGAACATGATAAAAGCTACCGGATAAGAATAAAGAACAGCTCCGATAACGATGCCCCAGAATCCGTATATAGTATTATTCAGATGCAACAGATTCGTGATCACTCCGTTCGTTCCGAACAGAACTATCATACTGGTTCCCACGGAGATAGACGGGATCAGCATTGGCAGTGTTACAAACACCGTTAGGAATGCCTTTCCCTTAATCCCGGTTCTCTGAACAGCAAAAGCTAACGCCATTGCCAGCAGTACAGAGATTATAGTCGTTGTGATACAGGTCTTAAGAGAGTTCGTAACTGCAGTACCGAACATCGGTGAATGCACAATAGCATCGATGTCTTCCTTTTTAATGCCAATCACCATTCTGATAAAAGGCATGAGAATGAAAACAAACAGGATAACAGCTATTATGACCTGAGAGAGTATCAGGCTTGTTTCCTTCTTACTCTTCTTCATGATTGAGGTCCTCGATATAAACTGCCAGTGAGTCTATCTTGATCTTAAGGTTCTCGATTACGAAATCCTTTATATACTGATTCTCAGGATGAAGGATGATATTGTGAGGTGTATCCATCTGGACTATATGCGCTTCTGACATGACCATGATCCTGTCGGATAAAGAGAATGCCTCCTCCTGGTCATGAGTCACATAGATCATAGTGGTTCCGTATTCTTTCTGGATCTTTTTGAGTTCTTTCCTGAGCTGCAATCTTGTTGCTACATCCAGAGCAGACATCGGTTCGTCAAAAAGAATGATCTTGGGGTTGAGTACGAGAGTACGGGCTATAGCAACACGCTGCTGCTGACCACCGGACAATTCTCCCGGACGCTTCTGCGCGTGTTCAGTCAGTTCCATGCGCTTTATCATCTCCAGAGCGTCTACTCTGGCAGAAGCTCTTCTGTCTTTTCTGATCTTTAAAGCATACTCGACATTCTCAAGTACCGTCATATTTTCAAAAAGAGCATAGTTCTGGAAGACTATTCCCATATTTCTGTTTGAAGAGTCAAAATCAGTGATATCGACTCCGTCCATATATATCTTCCCGCTTGTAGGCTCAGTAAGACCAATGAGTATCCTCATGATCGTCGTTTTGCCGCAGCCAGACGGTCCAAGAACAGAAAGAAATTCTCCTTCCTTTACCGTAAAGCTGATATTGTCCAACGCAAGGGATCTCTCATCGAATCTTTTCGTAAGATTATTGACTACTAACAGGTCTTTATCAAACACCGTAATATCTCCTAAAGGATTTCTGTTTCCTCTATCAGAGGTTTACTGAAATTACCAAGAATCATTATATCGTTTACTCAATACAAATAAGTATCGTTTCTTAACTTCCCTATATACTCGTCAAAGGAAGGAACATGTCCTTCCTTTGACTTTTTACATTTTCTTTTTTCTTTATCGAAGCATACGTTATCAGGAATACAGCCACTTTGCAAGAAGAGCTTCTTTGGCATCCAAAGTATCGTTGGACATATCTCCAAACGGGATGACTTCAGGTACGTTCTCAAGGTTTACTGGAGCATTGATGATGGTGGGCTCGCTCGGCCACAATTTGAGCTCTTCGATCCTGAAATCCTTGATCAGATACTCAAATACTTCTTTGACACAAGCTCTTTCGTCCTTGCCTTTGACCATGCTCTGGCCATAGTAAGCGACAGGTGCACCTTCCTCGAAGAACATGATCTTTAGAGGATCACCATTTGTTATAGCTTCTGCTGCATTTGTTGTCATAACGAGGCCAACAGCAGCTTCTTCTGAGATAAGTGCATTGCAGGGACCGTTTCCGCCAGACTGAAGCTGAGGGATGTTATCCATAAGCTTTCCAAAATACTCAAGAGCTTTATCTTCTCCCCAGGTATTGGCAAGCATCTTTACGAACATATATCCCGCGCTGGAGCTCTTGGGGTCAGACATCGAAACGAGTCCTTTAAATTCCGGCTTAAGAAGATCGTCCCAGCTTGTGGGCTCTGTCAAGCCTTTTTCCTCAAAGAGTTTGGTGTTCAACGCAACTGCACCGGACACTCTGCATTCAATAACATAATCTTTGCTTGCAGGATTGCATTCTGGATAGTAGATCGAGTAGTCGACCCAGCTGAGGTCTGCAAGATAACCAACTTCAGAAAGCTTATTCATATTTGTGTATGACAGGTCATGAATGATATCGATATCGGTATCTGTTCCTTCTGCCATAAGCTTGGCAGCGAGCTTGCTGGTTCCGAGATACTCTACGACGAAATCATAGTCAGGGAATTTCTCGCTGAGAACAGTCTGCATATTTTCAAGTCTTTTTGTGTTTGCAGCACTGTAGATAACAATAGTTTCTCTTTTTTTCTCTTCTTCTTTTGCACCGCATCCGGTAAGCATTACCATGCATAGAGAGATGATTAGCATAATGCTGAGCAGTTTCTTCATTAGTATTTCCTCAATTCAGTTCATTGCTTGTTTGATTCGTTTTTGAATCAAACAACAAATACTATTTTACTCTATACACCTGATGTTGTAAATAGTAATATTCATAATCAGTGTTGTTTGATACTGATATGAATTTGTGCAATTTACTAAATGAATAATTAACAAAGCTTAATAAACTAAATACATGCAATAGATTTAAAGCAGATTATGTTTCGAATTCAATTTATAGCTTTTCCTTATTCTCTCGTGTTTATCGATGCTTTTATAGGTTTAATTACCAAATATTTCAATATTACTAATAGCTTGGGTCAATATGAACAATTCGTTTATACTTCAATCATTCAATATATCTCCAATCGATATCTATTATTTCTATCTACTCATTATGGCCTCTATATACTTCTCTACTAAGAGTAAAACACAGACTCCAAGCGATCTTGACAATTCGCAGTATGAATAGGCTGAAGACCATAGGAGATACAAGAAAGTTGAAGGAAAGGAATACAGGGTAACCATTTGTCAGTTAGCAGGAATTATGCAAGAGGATCCTACATTCTTTCTCGTGAAAACACACTTCCTGGGAATCTCTTCCCGAGAAATGCAGTTGAACCAGCTGAAAGGAAAAGCCACCATATGGTCATCTGTAACAGCAGCAAAATGACGAATCGGAAAAGTGTTGGAGTTCGCCTGAGAAAGCCTGTTTTGATAAAATTATGGTATTAAAAATGATGTATCAAAAACAGAAGATATACAGGCGAAACTTGATGAAGCTCTGAGCAGGATCGATGTTTTGTCAGAAGAGAACAGGACTCTCAAAGAAGACTTACAGGCTAAGGATGCGGATCTCAAGAATGTCAAAGAGGATCTGGCAGCTGCACAGGCAGATTTCAAACTTGCTGAGGAGAAACTGCGCCGTGCTATGAAACGCATGTTTGGAAGCAACTCGGAGCATATAGCCATTGATGGAGATATATACGAGCAGCTGTCTTTTGTACTGAATGAGGCGGAGCTTATATCCGATACAGAACCTGTGGAAACAGAAACCGTTGAGGTAAAAGGTCATAAGCGCAAGAGAGTAAAGAGCGGTTCTGTAGAAGACATCATTCCAGCTGATGCACCGATAGAAATAAAAGAGCATCGGCCTGACGATATCATCTGTCCTGAATGTGCAGTGAGATGGAAAAAATAGGCAAAGAGGTGCGCAGGACTCTGGTTTTGGTACCAAAACATTATATGGTGCGTGAGGAGCGCTTTTATAAATATGCCTGCAAAGTCTGCGATGATAAGGGAACAGAGACGCCGGTAGTCGAAGCGGAAAGGACGCCTGCTCTTATACCGGGGAGCTACGCAAGTGCAGAAGCAGTAGCAAGCATCATCTACGACAAGTTCGTGATGTATTCACCGTTATACCGCCAGGAGCAGGACTGGCTGAGGATGGGACTGAAACTAAGCCGTCAGACAATGAGTTACTGGGTGATATACTGCGCGGAGAAATATTTCCGGACGATATATGAGGAACTGCGGATACGGCTGCAGGATGCTCAGATCCTGCATGCGGATGAAACTCCGGTACAGGTCCTGCATGAGCCCGACCGGAGAGCAAAAGCTAAAAGCTATATGTGGCTGTACATGACAGGCAGATACGAGAAAGAACAGATAGTCCTGTACAGCTACAATGAGAACCTAAGCGGTGCTGTGCCTAAGGCATTCCTTGCAGGGTATTCTGGATATCTGCAGACAGACGGATATTCCGGATACAACATCCTGGATAAAGCCAAACGCATAGGGTGTCTGGCACACGCGAGGAGATATTTTACAGATGCTCTCAATGGTATGAAAGAGCATGAGAAAAAAGGCTCTGTCGCTCAAGAAGGATTTACCAGGATAGAACGGATCCTTCTGGAAGATAAAAAAACTGGTGGATCTGCCACCGGAAGAAAGACTTGAGAAACGTTTAGAAGCGATAAAACCGCTTATGGACGAACTGTTTGAATGGGCAAATTCCGTACAGGTGCTAAAAGGTAAAGCAAAAGATGGCATAACCTATCTCAAAAATCAGAGATCAACGTTTTCTCCTATAAAAAGTCAAACAGATTAAGCTGTTTGCTTTGTTGAAACGTGTTCGCCGACCATTCTCAACGGATCAAACTCTGTCCTGTCGTTCAGGATAACAAACACGATTCGTGCTATTTTCCTGGTCAGCGCTATTATC
>JAFRAJ010000040.1 GCA_017405465.1 Oscillospiraceae bacterium | reverse complement strand
TGAATAATGCCTAACAGTGTTTTGCTCATAAAATGATCCGACGCCCATTGAAGTGTATTTTGATACCCACAACCTTACTGCAGAGAATTGGACACCGAGTCGTACTGCTACTCCTTTACAGGTGGCTTTTCCCGCTAAGATTTCTTCCACCATCGCTATCTTTTCTTCTGCACTAAACTTTTCTTTCCACACTAAAAAGCTCCCTTCCTCGTAGATCAAGGTTTTTCTTTTTACCTTGTCTACTCAGAAGGGAGCATATCACTCGTTTTCAAGGTAGTAAGTCACGGCTCCTTGTTTGTATATGAGGATCTTCCCGGATAATCCGTTCACGGGCGGATTATCTCTTCTGCCGGATATTCTTTTCCGACCTGCCCGAAGGTGATCACTCCTGAAGCGAGTCTCGCACCGCAGTAAGCGAATACGTCCCTTCCGTGGAATATATCGGATTTGAGAGACCACTGATTTCCTTTGTAACGGTTGATGCTCTGGTCGATCTCTCTGACGGCGGTGATGCCGTAAAGATCTGCTATCTCCGCAAGACACCCGTTGTCTGGAGTCACGATATAGTGTCCTGTGCCTGTGAGAGCAACGGAGGCCTTTCTCTCGGTCCCGACTCCCGGGTCTACGACTGAGACGAACACGGTGCCTTCAGGCCAGAACGGAATTACTTCCGCGATACTGTGACCTGCTGCTACAACGTCGAATTTGGGTATCTCATGTGTGATGTTATAGATCCTGAGATCCTTGTCAACAAGCTTGCATATACCGGCCATGGCGCCTGAACCGCCTCTGCCGAAGTCGGTCTGGAGAAGTATATATCCCATCTCAGTTATCCTCCTTGCAGCTGAATGTGACGGAGATGTTCCAGCTTTCAGACGGATCGATCCCATATTTCTCAGAGAAGTTTCCGAGGTTTATACCGATGCCGAGAACTCCGTCACTGCTGTTGTAGAGAACGTCTTCTCCCTCTTTAACCCACCCGAAAGAGGGACGGTAGGAGACTATCCTGTCATATGCTGTCCTGTCGCTGCCGGAAATGACTACTCTGACACTGTCTCCGGAATTGAAACCTGCATTCTCTGCAGCCTCTATCGGGATGCTGGTCTCTATATTGCCGAATGTCCTCATCATGCCGGTGACTGAACCGGTGAGTGTGTTCCCGGAAGCAGTAAAGCCGGGCTCGGAGTATCTGACTATCTCTGATATCGGATATTCCGGACCTACACCTTCAAAATCTATGATCCCGGAGGCGAGCTTCGCGGCGCAATAGGCAAACAGATCCCTTCCGTGGAATATGCTGACCTTCTCTGTGCCCTTAAGCCTGTTGACGTTCTCATCTATGACTCTTATCGCTTTGACGCCAATGGTATCCATCAGAAGAGTCAGGGTTCCATTGTCGGGGGTCACTACATAGCTTCCGTTGTTCAGGAGAGCTACGCTGGCGCGTCTGGATGTGCCGACACCGGGATCGACAACAGATACGTGAATTGTGCCTTCCGGCCAGAAAGGGACTATGTTGCGCAGGTTTCTCGCTGCTGTGCGGACGTCAAATTTAGGCACATTGTGCGTGATCTCATATATCTCCAGTTCGGGATCGACTTTGAGGCATGTTCCGTGCATGGCGCTTCCGCCGCCGACTCCGAAATCCGTCTGCATCGTGATTACGGGCTTCGTCATTTCTCCTCCTTGACAGGGACAGGAGAGATCCTGACCTTGTACACTGACACATCATAGGCTTTTAGCAGTTCGGGAAGCTCGATGTCGCAGAAACTGCCCTGATTGATGGAGATCTCAACGTAATCGTTGCTGCATTCATTCAGGATCGGTTCCCCGGGAGCCACCCAGCCGAAGGATTTATGGAACATCATTTCCTTGTCATAAAGATCTTTGCCGTCTTTTGAGATGCGGACCCTGCACATATCACCGAGCCCGATGCCGATCTGCTTGATCATCTCATTCGGGATAGAGATTCCCACATTTCCGAAGTGGTCGTGAGCTCCTGTGACCTCGCCGAAAGCTTCTCCGTCAATTATCTCCGCGCTAGGAGCGGGGAAGCGGACAAGACTCTCTTTTTCAAAGAGAGGACCTATGCCTTCCCAGCCGATGATGCCGGACGCAAGTCTGGCGGCAGTGTAGGCATAGACATCCCTTCCGTGGAAGGTATGATGATCATCGGAACCGGGCATGCGGTTCACTTTCTCATCTATCTCGCGCACTTCGCATATCCTGTCAAAGAGAAGGCTCAGAGTGCCGTTGTCAGGGGTGACGACATAACTGCCGTTATCCATCAGAGCTACGCAGCTTCTTCTGTTGGTGCCTACTCCCGGATCCACGACTGATACGAAGATGGTGCCGTCAGGCCAGTAGGGGAAGGTGGAGGCCAGTATGGAGGCTCCTTCTCTGATGTCATATTCCCTGACCTCATGGCAGAGATCGAATACGCGGATCTCCGGATCCAGTTTCACGATAACTGCAGTCATGGAAGCCGGTAGTCCGGTGGAAAGTCCGAAGTCGGACTGAAGTACTATACAGGGCTTCATTTTCTTTCTCCTGTGATCTTCTCGATCCTCACCTTGAACTCGCCCGGATCGGGGCAGTCAAGTATCTGAGGAATGCATTCATCTATAAAGCTTTTCATGTTGAGGCCGATATCCATATAACCGGAACTTCCGTTGAAGACTACAGGATCTCCGACCGGCACATAACCGAAAGATGGCTGGTATGTCATCTCTTCGTCGTACTGGATCTCGCCGTTTCTTGTGAACGTGACCCTTATCAGGTCACCTGTCCGTATACCGGTATCTTCGAACTCATCAGTGCCTATGGTAAAGGTGAGGTTCCCGAAGTTTTTCAGCAGCATGCCTACAGCGCCTTCTGCAAATCCGTCGCCTATCACAGCCTTTTCCATTGAGAAGAATACTGTGGCGCCATCGTCCATGAGGGGACCGGCACTGTCAAAGGGAGCTCCGCCTGCGAGAGCAGCAGCGCATCTGACTGCCTCCCATCCGTCGTTTCCGTACAGTGCAGGATCGATGTGCCTGGCGCAGTCAAAACCGAGCAGTCCGGCTGTCATTGTGAGCGTACCGTTATTCGGACTGACGATATAGCTGCCGTTCTTAAGGCGCGCTGCTATGGGCTCACCGTCTCCAACGAGGGAGAGGAAAACTGTTCCGTCAGGCCAGAAAGGAACTGAAGTAAAAAGATATGCGGAGACCATGGCTGCATTGCCCTTTTCAAAGTTCTGACTGGCATCAACAGCGTCTGTGCCGGGACTTACGGTCTCGATTATACCTGCAGCTTTTGCAAAGAGCGTTGATGCAGTGCCTGCGTCAGAATGTATCACTACAGAATTACGTGACATCTCAGCTGACCTTTCTGATTATCATCTTCCAGGCAGGTCCGAATGAGAGCCCGTACTGTCTGGTAGCGTTTCCCTGATTGATGGCCATCATTGCCGTGCGCATCTCGGAGCTGAACACGAGAGGAGTACCTACGGGAACGTCCCCGAAGGTCCTGACCAGCGGCATCTTTTCCTCCATCACTGTCCTTTCTCCTTCAAGGACAGTGACCGTGACCATGTCCCCGTATGACATGCCGGATTCCTCCAGCCAATGGAACGGGATGTTTGTGCCGATGAGGCCGAAGTGGTCGCCGGCTTCATTGATCATGCCGGATACTTCTCCGGGCTTTTTCTCCGGGTGGATGTACGGCGCTTCCACGATCTCCTCTACAGGGTACTCGGGGCCCACTCCTTCGAAATCTATGATCCCGGCGGCGAGTCTCGCGCCGCAGTATGCGTATACATCTCTTCCATGGAAGATATGGACGTCCTCCGAGCCTTTGAGACGGTTCACGCTCTCATCTATCTGACGGACCGCGGTGATGCCGAAACGCTCTTTGACGTAGGTCAGAGTTCCGTTGTCAGGGGTGACTATATAGCTGCCGTTGGACAGCTTTGCGACGCAGCTGCGTCTGGAGGTTCCGACTCCGGGATCCACCACTGAAACGAACACGGTGCCCTGCGGCCAGTAGGGCAGAAGATACATGAGGGATTCGGAGGCGTCCAGCACGTTGAACTGAGCGACGTCATTGTTGCCGTCATCCACTTTGAGATCGGGATCCACGACAGCAGCGACACCGTGCATGGCGCTGACGGAAGACGAACCGGTGCCGAAATCAGTCTGTATTATAAGATGTGCCATTTATATGATTATTCTCCTCTGAGGTTTTTGATCCATTTGATGATAAAGAGCGTGTCTATGGAACTGACCTGTTCTATCTCCTCGCGCGCTACCCACGGACACCAGTAGTCTACCGGATAGGGATCTATGATCCTGTAGCGGATTATATAGTAGAGAGTGAGACCCAGAAGCAGGATAGTGAGACCCCTGATGACGGGATCCCATCTGGTGAGCTCGTGCTCGGCGTACCAGGTGCGCTTCTTGTGCTTTCCGTAGCCTCTGAGGTCCATGGCGTTGGCTATGTTTCCGACTTTACCGAATGCCGTGAAGATCAGAGGAACGAGGATCAGGACAGTGTTCTTGAGTCTCTTGCCGATACTGGCTTTCTTGGAGAGTTCTACACCTCTCATCATCATGCTGTTGCGGATATTGATGAAGTCGCTGGCGATATCGGGGATCGTCCTGTATGCCAGGGATACGATGGTGCAGATCTTGTAGTTGAGACCGCACTTATTGAGCCCTGAAGCGAATTCTGACGGAGTGGTGGCGAGAGCGAACGCGATCACTGACGCGAAGGAAGCGGTCCTCTTGATGAAGAAGACGAATATATACCACAGGAACTCCTTTGAGATATACAGTTTCTCATTTAAGCGCCAGATCACATGCTCCGCTCCAACATTCGTGAGGCCGACTCCGGGCGACACGAAGAACAGCATTATGTTTCCCACCACTGTTACCGTGAAGAATGTGATGGTGAACATGACGACTATCGGCTTGTAGTCCGGCTTCATGGAGATGATCTCGATGAGATTGATGATAAGCAGCGGCACCAGCAGCCTTATGTCAAAGGTCGAGATTATCGCAGCGCTCATCACCAGAAACAGGAATACCTTGGTAAATCCTGTCAGTTTATGAAGCATAGTCGGTCCGGGAGTGTAGTTGATGACCAGTTTGTTATTCATTCTAAATCAGGCGCGGAGACCCGTGACTTCAGTCGTGGGAGGAGCGCCTGCCTCCAATTCTTCTGTGTTTTGCAAATTAAAAATGAATACCGTTGTTTAAAGTATTGAAACACTTTCCATTGTCCGTTTTTAGGGATAATGTCCTTGATAGAATGTATCTGTGAGATCCTATCAAAAGGAGGTGTTTCCTGTTGCTGCAGACCCGCACTGCCAAACTGCGCATATTCCCGGATGATGAACAATCTGTACTTCTGCGCGAGACTATGTCTGCTTATACCTCTGCCTGCAATTATGTTTCTGATCTGATAGGTACTGGAAAGGTAAAAGCAGACCGCTACAGACTGCATGATGCCACTTACAGACAGTGCCGCTTACGTTTCTCTCTTCCGTCTCAGATGGCTCAGAGCGTCATTCGAACTGTGTTCGCTTCCATGAAGGCCATTGAATCGAATATGCGCTTACATCCGGAGAAGTTCAGGAAGAAGAAGGAAAGGAAGATAGTTCCGCAATTCCGTTCTACTCAGCTGGATCTTGTGAGAGGGAGAGATTACTCGCTTCTGTGGAATAAGGAACACACCAGAAAAGTGTTCAGTTTGAATACTCTCAGAGGCCGTATCAAGGTACCGTTCCGCTCCGACGCCACGGACTGGGCTTTCGCTGACGGGACAAAGATGGGTACAGCGAAACTTGTTTTCCGTAAAGGGAAGTTCTATCTGCATATCCCTGTCACTGTTGAGGTGCCTGATCCTCCTGATCCTTGCGATATCACTGACGTCGTTGGTATTGACAGAGGCATCAGATTCCTTACTGTGTCCTATGACGGTAAGAATACGTCCTTTGTCTCAGGAGCTGAAGTCAAACAGAAGAGAGCTCACTACAGGAAGCTTCGTCAGAGTCTGCAGAAGAAGCAGACATCATCAGCCAGAAGAAGACTGCGTGCCATAGGGCATAGAGAGAACCGCTGGATGAACGATGTGAATCATTGTTTATCTAAGACACTCGTAAGCCAGTATCCTCAGGGCACATTATTCGTTCTGGAAGATCTGACGGGTATACGTTTCGCTTCTGAGAGGGTCAGGGTAAAAGACAGATATGTGCAGGTCAGCTGGCCATACTATGATCTGGAAAGGAAACTAGTATACAAGGCTCAGATGAACGGAAGCGCAGTCATCAGAGTGGATCCCAGATATACTTCTCAGACTTGTCCGGTATGCGGATACAGGGATAAGAACAACCGGGATCGAAAGGACCATGTGTTCCGATGCAGAGAATGCGGATATACCACGAATGATGACCGTGCCGCTGCGATGAACCTGCAGAGGATGGGAATGGAATACGTTCTGAGAGCTCAGGTGTCGTAGAAAGAGCCGATACCATACTGCGGGAGCATGCTCCTGCAGGCGGGGTGCAGTCAATCACCCCACGATGTACCGCCAGTCTGTCAGATATGGACTGACAGGATAAAGTCTAATGATCAAGACAAAGGTGGGAGGCTTAGTGCCGTGTACCACCGGGCTGGTACAAGCTCGTGACTTTAGTCATGAGTAGTTGACGTGACTTTACCTCCCTTTCATACTCTATGAAGTGCCTGATAGTGGATTCGGGATCAAGACCGAGTTTCAGAGCCAGGGTATAGAGGGATGTCTGCTTAAGACTGGCTCTGCTTATGATGTCGGGATCCGCCAGCACTGAGAACACTCTGTCGGATGCGATCAGTTCTCCGTCTGAGAAGACTATCGCTCTGTCCGTATTCTCAATCGCGAGGTGCATGTCATGCGTGATGAAAAGGATAGTCTTTCCGTATTCGCGGTTGAGCTTATTGACGAACTCCATTATCTCGGTGTAGCTGCGGAAGTCCTGTCCGGCAGTAGGTTCGTCAAGGATGAACACATCGGGTTCCAGAGCCATCATATCAGCGACTGTTACACGTTTCTTCTGTCCGTAGCTGATGGAATCCACAGGCCAGTTGCGCATCCTGTAAAGACCGCAGGCCTCAAGCGCGTCCTTTACGCGCTGTTCCTTCACGTCCTCCGGCATGCCCCGGAGGTCGAGAGCCAGACCTACTTCGTCCTTGATAATATCCTTTACCAGCATGGTGTTGGGATCCTGCATGACATATCCGACTTTCTCGCCAATCTCCTTGACGGAAAGATCTTTGGTGTCGGTGCCTTCCAGCAGTATGGTGCCGGTGTCCGGACGTATGATGCCGCACAGCAGCTTGGCAGCCGTGGATTTTCCTGCGCCGTTCCTGCCGATGATGGCGATCCTTTCGCCGCGCTTTATCTCGAAGTTTATATCTGAAAGCGCTTTCTTTCCGCTGTCATAGGAGAACGACACATCACTGAATGAGACTACTGTCTCATTGCTGTTCTCCTGAACGGCTTCACGCTCTTCCGTAAAGAAGGCTTTGAGTTTTGCCTCATTCTCCGGTGTGAACTGCAGGGAAGCCAGGTCGCAGAGGTTCCTGTTCCCGTCAAGCGAACAGCCTGCGTATTTCATAGCTGTGATGTAAAGAGGCTCCCTGATACCGTACTCGCTGAGCAGTGATGAGCGCAGCAGTTCATCAGGAGTCATGTCAGCAGCTATCCTGCCGTCCGCCATGAGAATGATCCTGTCTACAGGGCGGTAGAGCACGTCTTCCAGACGGTGCTCAATTATTATGACGGTCTTGCCCGTATCCATCGATATATGGTCGATCAGCTCGACGGCTGTCATTCCCATCTGGGGATCCAGAGCGGCCAGAGGCTCGTCGAATATGAGTATCTCAACGTCATTCCCGAACACGCCTGCGATGGCGACTTTCTGCTTCTGTCCGCCGGACAGGTTGAACGGCACATGTTCTATGAAGTCCTGCATTCCTACCAGAGATGCGTTCCGCTCTATCACCGGCAGCATGTCAGCTCTGGGAATCATGTCGTTTTCCATGGAGAAGGCAATATCTTCGCCTACGGACAACCCGACGAACTGTGCGTCGGTATCCTGCAGGACGGTGCCCACTGTGTCAGACAGCTTGAAGATGGATGCTGTGGAGGTCTCGGTCCCTTTGACGGTGCAGCTGCCGGTGATCTCTCCTTCGTAGGAGAAGGGGATGAGCCCGTTGATGCAGTTGCAAAGTGTGGATTTCCCGCTTCCCGACGCACCGAGGATCAGTATCTTCTCGCCGGGATATATGTCGAGATCGATATTGTGCAGAGTCGGATTCTTCTGTGCATTGTACCTGAAGCTGAAATCTTTGAAGCTTATGATAGGTTCTATCACTTGTATTCTCCTGTGATCGTCAATAAAAAAGGAACGCCTCCGCTCATTAAGACTGCGCGGAGGCTGCCGGTCGGCCTGAGACCCGGGTCTCAGGCCTGCGGTCCGGCGAATATTCGTTGATTATTCTTCCTCGAGATTGGTGCGTGCAGAGGTCCTCTTGGCGAGCATGTAGATCACCGGGATGCCGATCACGGCTTCCACGAGGATGTTGCTCAGGCTGCCCCAGATCGCCTGGATGAAGGTGACGTTAAGCTCGCTGCCGTAGAAGATGGCGGTGAGGATGGGCGTCACGACTCCGAAAGCGAGTCCGTTGCCGAGAACTACGAGAACGATGTAGACGATGACGTTCTTGGCGTCGAATTTTCTCATCAGCATGTATGCGCCGAGTCCGACGAAGCAGCCCGCGACCAGGTTGCCGACGGACCAGTCGAACCAGAGGCCCCAGCCTCCGATGAGGTCAGCGATGACGTTGCCTACGCCGGCGGCGACAGCTGCCGGAAGTGCTCCGTACATAGCGCCTACGACTACAGGAACGATCATGGCTGTTGTGAGTGATGTGTTGGTGAATACCGGGATGCCGCCGTAGTTCATGAGAACTCCGAAGAGCGCCGCGCCGATTGCTACGGCAACGATCGTTCTGGTGGACCATACGCCGACAATTGACTTACCTAAGCCTTTGGTTTCCATAAATGACTTCTCCTCCTAAAAATGAAAGCTATCCATAGCTTTTTGACAGGATAATTGTACTAAAGATGTGATACCGAATAATAGCGGTAGATTATACAAGAATAAGGGCTGAAACCCTTTGAATTTAAAGCAATTTCGCAATTGGGATCACTGCCGGCCCGACTGGCGCGCGCCTGCGAGTTTTCTGCCTGCCCTGAGCAGTCTGGTAGCAGTTATCTCGAGCTGTTTTCTGTCAAGCTCACCGGACTTTGCAGCTGACAGGATGTCCCTGTAGTCCGCCTGGCTTCCGGGCATGAACAGGTCGCTTCCGGCAGCGGTGGTGAGGTGTTGGACGACGGCGGGATGCTTATCGTCCTTTCTCAGCATCATAGAGCCTACGACCCAGTCGGTCATTACCAGTCCGTCAAATCCGAACTCGCTGCGCAGGATGTCCTGGATGAGATCCCTGCGCTGAGCCGTATGCACGCCGTTTAAAAGGTTGTATGAGGTCATCACCGCTGCGGGATGGGCTTCCTTTACGCATATCTCAAAGCCTCTGAGGTATATCTCCCTCATGGCACGTTCTGATACGAGGCTGTTGCTGCCGTACCGGTTCGTCTCCTGGTTGTTGGAAGCGTAGTGTTTTATGGTGACTCCGCATCCGGGATGCGACTGGACTCCTTCCGTAAGGGCTGCAGCCATCTTTCCGGAGATGAGAGGATCCTCGGAGAAATACTCAAAGTTCCTTCCGCAGAGGATGGATCTGTGTATGTTCAGAGCCGGTGCGAGCCACAGATGTATTCCGAACCGCTCCATCTCAGCTCCTACTATGTCGCCGCATCTTTTTACAAGGTCTGTGTTCCAGCTCTGGGCCAGAGCCGTGCCTATCGGGATCGCAGTGCAGTACTGATGCTCGATCACAGCGCCTTTGGGAGGCTTGCTCCTGCCGCTGATGAGCTTGAGTATGAATTTCAGGAAGGGTGAAAGCAGATCCGCCATGCTGTCAGGCAGGCTGATGCCTGCTGCGGGGTGAGAACCTTTTGTGTCACGGTAGAAGTCCCTGCTGATCCTCACTCCGGCAGGACCGTCCGCCATGACGAGAGGAACGAATCCTTTGTCCTTAAGGACGGATGTCGTTTCCCCGGCAGTGCCGGCCACGATGCCTCCTGCGCTTCCTATCACGCTGGCCAGACCCGCCTTGGGGTCGAAGGCGCCAACAGCAAGATATGCAAGCTCCTCATCAGTCAGAGAAGTGACCTCGGGATCGATCTCCTCAGGAAGCCCGTACTGCGCGGTCTCGGTGGCGACCGCATCCTCTGCAAGAGTCAGGACAGGGATCCCTTCCGGGAGCGTCTCCTGTACGGGACTTTCCGGTATGTAGTCTTCGAATCCGGGATCGCCCAGGGCTCTGCGGACATCGAATACAGTCACGGAGCTCTCTATGTATATGACGGCTGCGGGAACCGTGTCGGTGCTGGAGCATCCGATCCTCACTATGTAATCTCCGTATTCCAGGATATATGCTCCGGTCTTCGTATCGTATGAGGTCTGATCCCTGAGATCGAATGAAAGATCTATGACGCATTCTCCGCCTGGAGCCAGCTCATCGGTCTTGGCGAAGGCTGCAAGCTGCTGATAAGGCTTGTCCAGAAGCACCTCCGGGCAGGAGAGATAGAGCTGAACTGTCTCTCTGCCGGGTAAACTGCCTGTGTTCCTTACCCGAACGGATGCGCTGAATAAACTGCCTTCCAGCCGTACGGATTCCGTCACAGCGGAGAAAGTAGTATAGCCGAGACCGTATCCGAAAGGATACATTGCTCTTTTTCCGACTGAATCGAACCAGCGGTATCCGACATAGATCCCTTCTCTGTAATGTGTGTCGTCCGGATCACCGAAATCTCCGACTGCGGGATAGTCGCTCCATGCAGTCCATGTGGTGGCCAGTTTTCCGGAGGGATATGCTTTTCCCAGAAGTATGTCAGCCAGAGCAGAGCCTGTCTCCACGCCCAGCTGGGACAGGACCAGGATATTACCGACTTCACTGACGCCGCTGAGGTCGACGGGGCCGCCGACGTTCAGTACGAGCATGAATCTCTCAAAACGGCTGTTGAGATACAGTATGTCCCTTGTCTCGGATTCAGTCAGCATGACATCGCCGGGTGCGGGTACGCGGTCGTTGCCTTCTCCCGATATCCTGGATACGACATATACAGCCGCATCTCCGTCCGCATCAAGAGGCAGATCATAATCCGGTTCGGGCATGACTTTTCCCATACCGTAATATACGACGTTCTGGCCCGCTGCCTTTGCCTGGCTCCTGAGATCGGCGATGAACTGTTTCCTGGCATCTCTGAGGACTCCGTCATAGGCATCCAGCCATCTGCCGGTAGTCAGCTCGAAGCCAGCGTCCCTGAGACCGTCTTCCACGTTTACGAAGAAACGCGAGTTCACTTCTCCGGAGCCTGTTCCTCCTTTTATCGTGTGTCTCACGCCGCTGCCGTATGCGGCTATCCGGCATGGAGTCTCAAGAGGAAAACTGCCGTCGTATCTGAGCAGCACAGTACACTCTGCGAGGCGGCTGCGAAGAACGGAAAGGTGTTCTCTCTCGTAATCAAGAAGTTCCATTATAAGTTCTCCTTTGGTTCCTGAAAGGGACCGGATGTTTTTTTCTCAGTGAGGCGGAATGTAGCGCAGATCGCGTGCTTCGGGCACACATCGGCACATTTTCCGCAGCGTATGCATTCTGCGCAGTTTATGTCTTCAGTGACTTTAACAGCCATGGGGCAGGCTTTCTCGCACATTCCGCAGCCGATGCAGGAGTTTTTGTCATACTCCATCCGGTACATGCTGAATCTGTTGAACAGAGAATAGAAAGCCCCGAGAGGACAGAGATACCGGCAGAAGAATCTCGGTATCAGTACGGATCCTATGATGACGGCTGCCAGCACCAGTGTCTTCCATGTAAAGATTACGCCTTCCAGTTTTCTGAGTTCAGGATTCAGAAGCACCAGCGGCATTCCTCCCTCCAGAGTTCCGGCGGGACAGATGTATTTGCAGAACCAGGGAGCGTATGAACCGTAGCTGTCTCTCCAGAACGCGGGAAGAATGAACACGAAGACGAGAAGGATCACATATTTAAGGTATCTGAGAGGTCTGTCCGCTTTCTCAGGTGCCTTTATCTTCTTTCCGGGTATCCTGTGAAGAAGATCCTGGATCAGCCCGAACGGACAGAGCAGTCCGCAGACCAGTCTCCCCATTACAGCCCCGAACAGCATCAGGCTTCCAAGAACATAGAACGGGAACCTTCCGGAGCCCAGCACAGCCTGCAGGGAACCAATCGGACAGGCTCCCAGAGCGCCGGGGCATGAATAGCAGTTGAGCACCGGTACGCAGAAAGCCTTGGCCTTTCCCGTGAATATGCTCTTCTTGGTGAAGCCGGCGATATAGCCGTTGAAAAGAACGGCCGCGCAGGCTCTGATCACGGCGCGGATCTTCTGTCCGGCACCGGGCTTCATCCTATCCCTATGCATTCCAGACATATCCTCACCGCCTTTGAAAGTACTGAAAGATGTTCTGAATTGAGCACCCCCAGAACGACAAAGACCGCTCCGAGGAGCAGGAATACGATCCTCAGAACGGTCAGGCTTTTTGTTTTGCGATCCTGTTTAATCATCCTTCTGACACCGCTTCCGTGACGCCTGGCAGTTCGATGCGCTCGTGACCGGCCGCCTCCAGGCTCCTGTTCAGCACTGCCAGGTAGTAGCCTGCAAGGTTCTCATTGGGCGAGCCTACGATGACCTGAAGTATCGTGCCGCTGCTGTCAACGAAAACAGTAGTGGGAACATACATCAAAGCTGACATCAGGTTTCCTACGTCACCGCTTCCGGAGATGACGGTCTTCCCCTTGTAGCTGACGCTTTCAAGGATGGAACGGGTCTTTGCGGGGTCTTCGCTTCCGTCGCTGCAGATGGTTATGAAGCCGACGTTGTCGGGCAGTTTCGCTGCGAATTCGGCAAGTTCGGGCAGTTCCTGCCTGCAGGGTCCGCACCATGTAGCCCACATGTTGACTATGGTAACATCCTTGGACGAAAGATCTTCAGGAGTGAATGAATCCTCGTCAAGGGTCGTTGCCTTGAATTTCTTGAGATCCGGGAAACCGCTCATGCCGTCACCCTTGTATGTGTAGTCAGGATCCTGAACGAAAGCGTTCATTCCTTTGCTGCTCTTTCCGCAGGAGCAGAGCGCAGCAGCTATGACGAGTATGATCAGAACAGACGTGATTCGTTTGATGAACATGATGATTCTCCATAGAGCTGATGATGCTCAGAGCCACTCCTTTGCCCAGTCACAGAGCACTTCCGCAGAAGCGTTCTTGTCGAAACGCTTTCCGGGAACGACCTTCGCTGCAGGCGCGAGAGCCTGCATGTTCTCTGAAGAATCGCCGATACCGCTGCTGCCGGATGTGGCGAAGGGAACTACGGTCTTGCCGGTGAAGTCATAGGCTTCCATGAAGGTGTCGATTATGGAAGGTTCACGGTACCACCATACGGGGAAACCGACGAACACCGTCTCATACTGGGACATGTCATCCACTTTGCTTCCGATGGCGGGACGGGCGCTCCTGTCATTCATCTCGACTGAGCTTCTGCTGTTCTTGTCGCGCCAGTCAAGATCTGATGCGGTGTACAGCGTTTCGGGAACGATCTCGAAAAGATCGGCGCCTGCGGCGTCAGCCAGCCTTTTAGCGAGAGCAGCTGTCACGCCGCTGGCGCTGAAATATGCTACCAGTGTCTTTTTCATGGTTGAAATCCTTTCTTTTTATTTTAGATGTAAATCTTTTTTTGTTCTAATTTTATCACATCAGTACAGGGTCTTTGGAAATAAGATCAGCCCCGCAGGACTTCACTGCATGCTGAACAGCATTGCAAAAACTGCGGACCTGATGCAATATTTTAGAGGAAAACAATCGGGGCAGGTGTCCGGAATGAGCGGATTTGATTTCATCGTCAGAACGAAGCAGGATATGATCGACGCGGTGGAGACCTTCGGGTTCCTGCCGTTCTTTACCTGTGCTGTTCCCGGGTTCTCCCTGGAGGAACATGTCGCGAGGGAACTGTGGTATTCTTCCGGTGACGAATGGGAAGTATGGGAATGGAAGGGGCCTGTCATCAGGGAGACCGGATGCGCATACGGGAAGTTCTTCGAGAACAAGGCGGTCTTCATAAGCAGGGAATGGTTTCCGGATTTCGCAAACTACCGCAGGGACGGATACGATTTTGACGCACGGTACGAGGACGGACTCGCATCTTTCAAGGATAAGGAACTGTACGATCTTCTCGACGCGAATGCACCGATATCTTCCAGAGACCTCAAGAGGAAAGGCGGATACGGAAAGAACGGGAAGACAGGTTTCGATACGTCAGTGACGCGCCTTCAGGCGCAGGGATACGTCACGACGAGCGACTTCGTTTATGCCCTGGACAGGAACGGAAACAGATACGGCTGGGGGATCGCGGAATACACCACTCCCGAAAAGCGTTACGGAGAAGAGTTTACAGAGACTGTCTACAGGCGCACTCCGGGAGAATCCTACGCAAGACTGTTCGAACATATAAGCTCTATGTTCCCGGGCGTTGAGGAAAGAACGATACGGAAATTGCTGAAATAAGCCAACTGTATACCATATCAGTGCTATACCCCGTCATACCCTTATCGTGAGGGTATGACGGGGTATAACTATTAGATATATGCACGGAAGTGCATAATGAAAGGAGTTAAAGCCCGTTGTGCTTTAAGACACAGCGGGCTTTGCTGACTTGATCCGGGATTATTCGATTATGCCTTTTTCCTTGAGCTGTTCGAATACTACTCTGGCACGGAATTTCACTACAGGCGAATCGGCTTTTCCGAAACGGCCGATCCTGTCCTCGTTCAGGTACTGGATGTAGTAGTCGTCCGCAGTGGCGCTCTTCCATTCGGGCATAGGAGTGCCGTCGGCATCAAGGCCGTTGGGGTTTCCGTTCCTGGCGAAATTCGTCCAGTAGTTGCAGACTATGCGGGCAAGGTCATAGTGTTTGCCCTTGAACGGCCTCCAGCACTTGGCCAGCGTCTCAAAGACGAACCAGAGTTCTGAGGAGTGGAAGGAGCCGGGACGGTCCCATCCGGGCATTGACGCGTCAAAGACGTACATCCAGTTGTCCTTCTTGCCTGCGCGGACGCGCTGATCAAGGAACAGATAGTTGTTCATGAAGCGACCGCGGAAGGAATCATCGGTGTGGGACAGCATGTCGGCTTCCGCATCATCACGGCATCCGCAGACTTCCATGAACTCATCGATATACTTCTCGCCAACGCGGATCAATCCGTATTCACGCAGCTCCTTGAGGTTTCTCGGAGGAGTATATCCGGGTGCGGGGATGTCTCCCTCACCGCCGGTGCATCCGAACAGATAGCTGATGTCGGGATAGTTGCCTCTTGCCATGGTGTTGGAAGGATCTTCCGGCAGGAAGACGCCGTCGATGACGGGCTCCCAGCGATTCTTGCGGACATATTCCATTCCGATCCTGTTGAGCTCTTCGGCATCCATCGCCCTGGCTTCAGCCAGATCCTTTATGCCGTATGTCTGGAAGAAATCTTCTGCGTTGCTGAGCGCTTTCTCCAGAGAGATGCAGCCGCCGCCCTGTCCGTAGGACCTGAGACCGCCGCCGCTCTCAAAGATGGCTCTCTGGAACAGACCCTTGTTCATGGGTGAGCCGACCTGGCACAGTGTGGAGCCGGCGCCTGCCGACTGTCCGAATATCGTGATGTTCTCCGGATCCCCGCCGAAGGCTTCGATGTTGCGCTTTACCCACTGAACACCTGCACGCTGGTCGAGCAGACCGTAGTTGCCGACAGGTTCTCCCGGGGATTCCTCCATAAGTTCCTTATGGGCCAGGAATCCGAATACACCGAGACGGTACTGCACGGATACGAGGATGACTCCTCTTCTGGCGATGCGCTCGCCGTCGAACTCCATCTCGGCGGTGTTGCCTGCAGTGAATCCGCCTCCGAAGAACCATACCATTACAGGCATCTTCTCATCGCCTGTCTTTGCATTGGTCCAGACGTTGAGGTAGAGGCTGTCCTCGCTCATCTCAATGGTGGGATCCACGTTCCACTCCCTGGCATAGATGTTGGTCACATCAAGTCCGGGAGGAGTCTGCATATTGATCTTTGCGAAGGTATAGCATTTGCGCTCTCCCTCCCAGTCATCAGCAGGCTGCGGCGCTTTCCAGCGCAGATCACCTACAGGAGGCTTCGCGAACGGTATACCAAGGAAAGCCGTCACACGGGGATCCGCAGCGGGTATCCCGCGCACGACGCCGTTCTCTGTCTTTACACTTCTCAGCATGGGACATATCTCCTTTTCTTTATTATCTATTCTTTTTTTAATTATATATTGCAGAAAGGCGGCCTGAACGCGCCGAAGAGCATGAAAAACAAATTCGGCGAAAAAGCGGAAAAGCAGCATGAGGCCTTGTGCGAAATGCTGATTGGATCATGTATCCACATGGAAGAAGTGATCCAATGCTGCGGAAATAATGCGCAGGACCGCATCTGGCATGCAGAGGCTCATGCAAATACTGTATAATCTTAATAGAAATCTTTTTTGACGGCAGGAGAATCTCTTTTGAACAGGGAAACGGACGAGATCATATATTCCCGTTATATAGAGAACAGGGATGAGGACGACCTGCGCACGCTTCTTGAGCGGCACAGGGACAGTCTTACGCTGTTCATCTACGGTATCGTCCGGAACATGGAAGACGCCGAGGACATAATGATAGGAGCTTTCGCCACGGCAGCAAGCGCTGATTCGCCTTTTGCCGGAAGAAGCTCATTCCGAACATGGCTGTTCGGCATCGCCAGGAACCTTGCGAGGAAGCACCTCAGGAGATCAAGGCATATTTACGGCGCGGACACGCTTGACACAGCAGGCGCTGAGGAAGCAGAGGACGAACTGATAAAGAGCGAGTCCAGAAGAGGACTGTACGACGCCATGATGGATCTGCCGGAAGATTACAGGAACGCCATCTACCTGGCATACTTCGAGGATATGAGCCACGAGGAAATAGCGAGGATAATGCATAAGACCAGAAAACAGGTCTACAATCTTATATTCAGAGGAAAGCAGTCACTGAAAGGACTGCTGGAAGAGCAGGAGTCAGCCGATGAGAAGCATTGATGAGCAGCTGAGAGAGATCACTGTCAGAAGCGAAGAGATGAGAGAGACGCGGGCCGTCAGGCGGTCGCGTATCATTCAGTGCGCAGCAGCGGTCTTCTGTCTCGCTGTTCTGACAGCGCTTCCTGCGCTGGTGATGAGGGTGCCTGTCGCACAGCAGGACATATCCTGGAGCGAACAGTTCGGCAGCATAGTCATTATCGGACCCTGCATCCCGTACGTCATCATAGGCTTCGTCGCCTTCCTGCTGGGGATATCCTTCACGATGCTTTGCATCCATGTCCAGAAGAACAAGAGGAGCAAGTGATGACTGCATACGCGCACATTTCCACAACCCTGATGGTCGCGGAGTTCGTCGTTCTGCTGACGGCGCTGCTCCTGGGCTTCAGGCTGGAGAGGATACACCCGGTCACAAAACTCAACTATCTTCTGTGGATCTCGACCGTCTCCACCAGCAACCTCTACTATCTGATGCACAACCTTCAGAACAAGGGACTGTATCTGCCGTTCAGCGTGATGGACGTAGTGGACATCGGGATCTATGTCCTGCTGCCCGCAGCGCTTCAGAATCATTTCTCCATCAGTCTGAAAAAATGGACACCGGCCGGAACGGCAGGGGCTTTGTTCGGAGCTGTCAATATCTGGCTCTGGATCCTGTGGTCCGGCAAGTGGCTCGGCAATCTGATGAACGCGGTGCCGTTCATCTATCTTATGTTCATATGCGCGCGCTCGCTGCAGGAGAGCGGCGCTTTCACCCGAACGGAGGCGGTATGCCTTCTGTCTGCGCTCACGGTCGCGATGATCGGCGAGAGCATACTCTATTTCATGACGGGAACTGTCTATATGGTTCTGGACATACTGGGCTATATCGTACTGTTCTCATGTACACTGTATTTTATTTTCAAGACGGTAGATGCCCTCAAGAGAGGAAGCGGAGACAAGGCGTTCGCACTGTCGGCATCGTCATATGCGATGTCAGCGGTGACGGGCTACCTGAGCTATGAACCGATATATTTCGTGGCTGAGGGCATGGTGATACTGTCGATGTTTCTCACATATCTGGCTTTGAGAAAGAAGGACAGGGAGGCGCTGGCATGATCTATTCCGAAAACGTTCTGCTCTGTCTTACGATACCGCTGCTGATCACCGTTCTCTTCCTGAGAGACACGCCCAGAAAGGTCATAGAGGCGTTCATCCTCGGCATGATCATATGTCTCGTATCCGGATACATCAGCGGATTCGCCAAGATAGCTTCGGGCATGTCAGCGGAAGACACTGCCATATACGTCTCCCCGCTGATCGAGGAGACCATGAAACTGCTTCCGGTGCTGTTCACGATGTATGTGCTGGAGGACGGCGACAGCGAGCTGTTCCTCACGTCGGTAGCCAGCGGCGCCGGATTTGCCACTTTCGAGAACATCTGCTACCTGCTCTCCGGCAGCGAGACGAGGCTCTCGTTCGTGCTGATCAGGGGCTTTGCTGTAGGAACGATGCATATAGCCAGCATGATACTTCTGGCAGGAACGATCATCATCGAACGCCGTTATGACGCGGTATCTCTGCCTGCGCTGGCCGGAGCCCTGGCAATGTCTTCCACACTGCACGGACTGTACAATCTGCTTGTATCGGAACCGGGACTGTTCTCCGCGATAGGATACGCGATGCCCTTCGGAATCGCAGTACTGCTGTATATCGCGTTCAATATGAACATAGGTCCTTATCTCAGAGGCGAGGAAGAAATAAAAAAATAAAATAACAGATACGGTGAGAAAAAAGAGAGAAACAGGGGCACTAATGGATAGAAGAAAAATACTATCCTGAAAGGTGCCCTTTTTTGATGAGATACAACACCGATACAGCTCTTAAAGAGATAATCAGCCGCAGCGAAGACATAAGAAAGAAGAAGAGCGCGGGAACGACCGCTCTGCTCACTACCGTGAGCGGTGCGCTGCTCCTGGCGCTCTTTGCTGTTTTCTCAGCATTCGTTGACAGGTCGTCCGCAGGCATAGTTTTCGCACAGTATGGGGCACTCATGATGGACGAGGCTGCGGGGGGCTATGTGCTCACCGCCGTCATCAGCTTCACAGCCGGCACCGGCATCACCGCTGCGGTCAGCAGACTCAGACGCAGATAAGGCAGGGCAATAGAGGTCATGGAAGAATCCGGATCCAAAATCGGAAAGAGCATCTGGCTCAGGATACTGGCGGCACTCCTGCTGGCGGTGTTCTGCCTGAGCCTTTACCTCAACGTCCAGGCCAGGATCATATTCTCAGGAAGCCAGTTCGTCGGAAAGGTCGCGGAGTACGCCGCCGGAGTCACTGAGGATACTACAGGATATCTCACAAAGGGCAGACTGGAAAGGGCGTGGGACGTGCTCACGACGCTGGTCAGGAAACCCAGGACGTTCGACCAGTACGAGACCTACGCGTCCATCGCCATCGCAAGGGAAGACTATCAGAACGCCGTGCAGTACATGCAGGGCTGTGTGGATACATATGACGCAGGAAACGAAAAGGAGCTTGCAGTACTCGAGCTGAGGCTCGCGAGCCTTTATGTCCTCACGGGCAGGTACAGTGAGGCGCTCGCGCAGCTCGACAAAGCGGCACAGCATGACAAGGAGCTCAGCGCAGCGTATTTCATGAGAGCCGAGATGAAGATGATCCTCGGAGACATGGACGGCGCTTCGGAAGACGTGAAAAAGTATCTGGAGACCGACGGAGGAGATCCGGTGATCATGGTGAGCCTGGGACAGCTCTACGAGAGCGCAGGCGAGCCTGCCAGGGCGGCAGAATGCTATGCGCTTGCCGTGAATGAAGAGCCGCACTCCTATGTGGACATGGCAAGATGCCTGATCCTTACGGAGGATATCGCGCAGGCGAGGCAGTGCCTTGAGAGATTCCGCGCAGTCTCATCGGAAAATGTGAACGGCGAAGTGTCCGCGATGATGGGAGTGTGTCTGATGAATGACCGCGAGTACGCTGATGCGGCAGGGGAATTCCGGCGCGCAGTGGAGAACGGATATCAGGCCGTGCACCTCATGTACGAGCAGGCAATGATGTGCTCCTACCTTTCGGAGAACTATGTTGATGCGGCATCCGACGGAAGAAAGGCAGTAGAAGCAAAGAAAGCAGCAGGAGAACCGGCAGCGTCAGCAGCTGTATGGACAGGCCTCAGCTTCCTGATGCAGGGAGAGTACACAGAGGCGAGATCCTTCTTTGAGACAGCGCTGAAAGAAGATGACAGCACACAGCAGGTCAGATATTATCTCGGCCTGTGCGATATGAGCCTCGGAGAATACGACAGCGCAGAACAGCTGTTCACCCAGTCGATGGACAGGGATGAGAGCATCACGGCGTGCCTGTACAACAGAGCAGTATGCCGTATCGCGCTGGGAGATACGAAAGCAGCCAGGCAGGATCTCGATCTCGTCATAAAGAGAGGCGACGACGCAGATCTCACGAAACAGGCAAGACTGCTGCTGAAAGAGATCTGAACGATGAGAAGAGGAACGGCAGGTTCCTTACTATATAAATAAAGACAGCTCCCCGGAAGGGGCAGATAACATAACAGAAGGCCGGACGGCCAAAAGGAGCGCGTTATGTCAGCGAACGGCGATCGCACGCAAAGATCCAGAACTGTGAAAGGAAATGCAGCAAAAGGGCTGTTGGCCTTGCTGCTTGTCATGATACTGGTATTCTTCATGAACGCCCCTGCTGTAATGGCAGAGGGCACGGAAGAACAGGAAACAGAGACTGTAGCGCTGGAGACTGCTCCGGGTACCGCCACGGTCGCTGAGGTAGTGGAAGAGACCTCAGGAGAACCTGTCAACACTGTTGCGGATGATCAGGACTCGTTCACCAATGACGCTCCTTCGGTGACGATTACTGAGACATATGTGACAGAGGACACATCCGAAACCGCTCCGCAGGACAAGATCTACGGACTTGAACCGGAGAGCACCGATTATACCCTTACTGATACCGGAGAGCATCTGGACAAGAACAGCCAGGCGAAGGTCAATAAGACGGACGTGGAAGTCACCGTGGAAGCATCTGAACCTGTGACTCCCGAAGCACCGGAAGGATCTACTGAACCTCAGAAACCCCAGGTGACCATCACAAAGAAGACGGTCACAAAGTCCGAGAGCGCGATCGAGAAGGCTGTGAGGGACGCGCTGGAGAAAGCCACAGAAGACACGACTGCCATAGCTATCACCGTGGCAGCCGGAACATACAACGGAGATATAGATATAAAAGCGGCTCCCCTGGATACCGTCAGCGACGATCTTGTCCTGTATATCCTGGGAGCCGGTTCGTATACAGAACCGAAGGAAGGCGAACTGATAGACAAGACTTCTCTCAATGAGAAAGCAGAACCTTCCGTCAAGGTCACAGGCAACATAAATATCGACGGCATCAACGTGGTGCTCGCCGGCATCTATCTGTCGCTGGACTACAAGGTCAAGATAGAGAACGGCGCAGAGGTGACGGTATACGGCACCGCCGGCGACGACGGCGTTGACGTCACCATGGATCATCACGACAACAGCCTCACCGTGAAAGCCGGAGAGGGGGACGACACCCTGAACGTCGAGACCAGATACGGAGAGCTCGGCTCGGGAGGAGGGTTTACCAACACCGTCAACGCGGATATGGGAAAGGGAGACAACAAAGTGTCTCTCAGCAACACCGCGGGAGTCATGGAAGCAGATATAAAGGCGGGTGACGGCGACGACACCGTCACAGTAACCCAGACAGGCACCTACACCTCGGCGGACATCGACGCGGGAGAAGGCGGCAACGATATCACGTTCGCTCTCAACGAAGGAGCTGCAAAAGCGGATATCAAGGCAGGAGACGGAAACGACAGAGTCACACTTACTGGAACAGGGAAAGCCAAACGTTCGGTCAAGGATGGAAACAGGACCTACGAGGGATCTCTCACAGTGAACCTCGGGGCCGGAGACAATACAGTGTCGGCAGACGCTGCGCTCGGCAACGGATACTCTGCCGCTGAGATAGTCGCCGGTTCCGGATACGATGTGCTTATGATGACCGGACAGCTCAACAGTTCCGACAAGGATCCGCTCTCGGGCACGCTGCAGAAGACAGGCGACAGTTACTCCGGATCCGTAAGGATGGTCCCCATTGGCAGGGAAGACGCATTTACCCTTAATGTCACATCATTTGAGTTCCTGCAGGATACACTGGAAGGAAAACCCACGGTCGTACTGGACAGTCTGGCCGGAGAAAAGATAAAGTCATTCACCAACTACACCTACAAGTACAGGAAAGAGACAGATCCGGTCTCCGGGAAAGAGACGGCTCTTTCCGCTGACTGGACGCAGTACACGGTACTTCTGACGAACCTCGTCATCACCGGTTCGTCGGTACTGCTCGGAAATATAAATGTTCCGACAGTCAACCTCACAGTCGATTCCCCGAAGATCAAGGCGGACGGAAAGATCAACGCCGCTTCGGTCACGTTCAGGGCTTCTGACAACGACACTCTCTTCGATCTCGGAGGGATGACCGGAGGCATCGCGGGCGATGCTCTGTCCGGCAGCCTGTTCGATTTCACGGCGGCAGCCGAGATCGAAGTCACAGACAAAGCAGAGATCACGGCAGGTTCCGGCGCAGTGACGATGTCAGCATCCACCGACCAGACGAAGAATGTGGTGGATCTGCTCGGAGCTCTGTCTGACAATATAAACTTCTTCAATGTAAAGATCGGAACGGCTTTCATCGGCCTCGCAGGAAAGATCGTCTCAAAGGCGTCCACAGTGATCTCCGCCGCAGCGAACGTGCTGCTTGAGGTATCCAGTGAGTTCCTCGCGAAGCTGTTCGTACCGCTTGCCTTCATCGTGACGGTCACCGAAGCGGCAGTGGAGATCAATGACGCTGTCATCGAATCAGGAGCTGACGTGAGAGCCAGCACCGAGTCGACGGTCGGCATCAAGACCCTCGCGACGACAGGGACTCTTCCCGTAGCGCTGTCTCTTGCAGTGGCTGTGAACGATTCGCACATAACGGTCGGCGGTGAATCAAGGATCACTGCGGCCGGTGACGTGGAGCTCAGTTCCAAGGCGGTCACAGGGGCCGAAGCCAAGGCATCCAGGGGAGTCAGCGCGAACGGCAACATAAGCGCCTACATCGCGATCGAAGCCGCCGTACAGGAAGGCGGAGTAAAGATCACCGATAAGGCTTCCGTCAAAGCCGGAGGCAACGTGACCCTCACATCTGCAGCTGACCTCACAGGTTCTGCGGTCGCCACCAGCGCGATGCCTCCCGTAGCTGAGGGAGGCGGCGCAGCCGAAGATATGACAGCAGGAAGCGGCCTTGAAGCAGTAAAGACGATGCTCAAGGACATCAGCCTCAAGATATTCCAGGATACGGGATCGAGGCTTGCAGCCAGGATCAACGGTGTAGCTCAGCACATCGCAGGCAAGGCCTACAGAGTCACCGTCAAGGAGACGGAGAACGGCAGTGTGACTGCTCCTCCATCCGCCAACGGACACGAGCCCTGCCTGGATGAGAACTTCAAGCAAGGCGTACAGTACTTCAAGTATGAGGACGGCAAGTATGTCCAGGACCTCAATGTGACAGCCGGACAGCCTATCCCCAAGAACGTCGCATACTACACGCTTTCCGATCCGGTCAAGCTCACAGTGAAGCCGGATGCCGGATACACGGTTGACAGAGTGATCATCAGCTACCTGCCCAAGGGAGCTTCTGAATACAAGAGCGTGGACAGCCTGCTGGCTAACAACGATCTCGCACTGAGAAAGATGGAGGACGGCTCGTATGTCTTCAGGATGCCGGAATGCGACGTCACAGTTACGGTGAAGTTCAGGGAAGGCGCTCACACCGATCCCGATACGGATCAGGAGACTGACGCCGGACTCAATGACCTCTTCAACGAGGCAACAGAAGGCGCGCAGGAGCAGGAAGAGGAGAAGGATTCCGAGTCTGCAGATGCTGTACCGGTAGCGGTCAGGTATCAGGATATCTTCACTCCGATCACCGGAGAGCCCACAGGGGAATACTACAAGAAGGCATCCGAGACAGCCGACAGATACATTAAGGTGACCGACGGCGAACACGCCGACGGCACGACGTACTATACCCGCGCCAGTGCTTTCGTGCTGACAGACGACAAGAAGAAAGAGGACGGCACCGAGTACTACATGAGGCTGGCTACCGGCACCTACGAGAAGAGGGAGATAGCCGGTGAGGACATCCCTGCCGACACCTACTACGAGAGACAGGGAGCGATACTCTGTCAGGTAGCCAAAGCGGAAGCCGGCCAGGAATTCACTGTCACGGTCAACCCCGCGGCGGGAAAGACCATGACGGGACTTTACGCTGTATACCAGACACCGTATTCACCGGCGGAGGAAGAGAAGGCCATCAAAGAGGTCGACTATTACGCGCTGGTTGACGGCAAATACACGATACAGGCGATCGGGATCGGCGCTCCGCTCCCGAAGGACGTAACATACTATACAAAAGACGACAGCAAGATGCGCACCGTGACTGACGAGATCAGGAAGGGTGAAGACGGATCTTACAGATATACAGTGCCAGCAGGCGTAAACGCCGACGGCATTAAACTGAACGCGACGTTCGGAGACAGGACCGGCGTCACCGGCAGCGGCAGCGAGCAGGGAACGACACCCAATGCAGCTACTGCACAGTCGTCCGGCGCCCTGGCAGGCGGAGTCAACCTGAACAACAATGACGCGGTCATCGACACAACCGGCAAGGTGGAAGCTGGCGGCAGCGTCAAGGTCGAGGCGACAGGTTCCGCAAAGTCAGAGGTCAAGGCGGACGGAACAGCGGTCGGCAGAGAAGCGGCAGCTTCCCAGACGGCGGGACCCAATGCAAGCAGCGTTCCGGGAGGGGACGCCTCCGCCACGGCAGCCCAGGCGATCGTGCCCTACACCGTATACCTCGAGCCCTCCAAGGGAGCGGCCCTCAAGCAGGTGCCGGGCGGTGACGCATCCAAGGGCATCTTCGTGCTCAAGGTAGTGAGCCCGACGAACAATTTCTCCAACGACGACGGAAAAGTCACATTCACATACACGGACGAGAACGGAGCGGTCCAGACCGGCAAGGCGGTCCTCGACACAGCGAAGGGAACTTACGTCGTGGATCTCTCCGGCCTCAAGATCAAGTCCGGAACACAGGTCAACATCAAGCTGGCGGCATTCACTACGGGTATGGAAGTCGCCGGTGAGTACCTGATCGCAAACTCGGTCGGAATAGAGCGGACTCTCAACGGATCCATCACGCACACCAGCGGAAAAGCCGGCAGCGCGGTCTATGCGTTCACAGTGACTCCCTCTACCGGATACACTGCAGACGCAGGAACGGAGGGAGAGGGCGGAACAGCCGCCAGTCCGTATCTCACATACATAAAAGTAAACAAGACTGCCTCCGGAGAGACTGAGGAGACGGTCAAGATCGCGCTGAGCAAAGACACCAAGGGCAACTACTTCTTCAAGACAGCTGATCTTGCCGGCATCAAGAGCGGATCGGCGATCACGGTCGGCGCGGTATTCGTGGCGAATTCACACAATGTGACCTCCAAGGTCACCCAGGGAGGGACTGAGACGACTTCCGCCGGATCAGTGGAATTCAAGCCTGAAACGGTCTCGCAGATGCCGACTGAGACGGCTCCTGCGAGTGCCATAGAAGCGGAGACAGTACAGTTCAAGTTCAATGCAGACAATTCAGTGAGCGGACAGCTCATCAACGTATCCGTCAGATACACGGCAGACGGAAAGGAGACAGTCAAGACGCTGGAGAAGGAAGATGCGGCAGAGTGGTATTCTTTCGAGATGCCGGACGCCGACGTCGAGATCAGTGTCGACTTCTTCAACCAGATACAGACCATCGTACTCGATGAGACTTCGGAAGGTGTCGCGGGCAATGTAAAGATCTCCCACACCAAGGCGTCCGCGGGAGAGACAGTCACTCTGTCGCTGACAGCTGAGGGAACGGCTGCAGGATACAAGATCACCGGCGCTGAGCTGATGCTTGTCAACGACGAGGGAGGCGACGTGTTCACGACGCCTGTCTCGATCATGCCTGGAGCAGACGGTACAGTCAGCTTCAGGATCGAGCGCAGATATCTCTATCAGGATACGCAGTATAAGTTCGATACGACACCGTACAAGTTCTCGTTCAAACCGACAGTCACGCAGAAAGCGGTGACTGTAAAGGCAGCGACATATGCAAACGGACAGATCGCGCTGGTCTCCGAAAGAGCGGATTCCGGTGAGACGGTCTCCTTTACGATAACTCCGAAATCCGGATACAAGATAAAGAACGGCAGTGTGGAAGTGGCCATAACGAGCGAAGCCAGCACACAGATAGTAAAAGCGACAGGAACTGGAACTGCCTTTACGGCGAAACTTCCGGCAGGTCTTGCCGCGGGTTCAACAGCGGAGGTAAGGGCTTCCTTCACACCGGGAGTTCAGCCCGGCGCAGGTTCCGGAGCAGGCGGCAGAAGCACCGTTTCGGCGGGCGTTTCCGTTGCGGTCGGTGTAGTCAAGAACACCATCAACGCTTCGGTCGAGAATGCACTGGTCAAAGCAGGCGGAATTACGGTCAGCGCATCTTCTGAGACGACAGGAACTGTCGATGCGCTGGCAGGATACAGCAGCGGAGACATAGGAATAGGCGGAGCCGTAGCGGTCAATGTCGGCAAGGCAAAGACATACGCGAAGATCTGCGATACAGCTACTCTTGAACTGTCCGGAGGAGCTCTCGGCGCGTCTGCTTCGTCTGAGACGAAATTCGCCACAAAGGGCGACGCACAGGGCAAGGAGACGTCGAAGAGCGCCGGAGTCGGCGCAGGCATCGCCGTACAGGTAACAGGTGTTGAGACGATAGCTGAGATCGAAGACGGGACTAAGGTAACTCTGAGCGGTCCTCTGACTTCTGTCGACTTCTCAGCTTCCTCTAAAGATAACCAGACAGTTTCTGCCGCTGCGGGTTCAGCGGGCGGCATCTCGATAACTCCTGTGCTCTCATTGCTGGTCACCGGCACTGAGACCAGGGCACACATCGGAAAGATCGGCAGCATCATCGACTGCACCGGAGACATCAATATCGCGGCATCCAGCGACATCACAAGATCTCTCACTGCGGACGCGTCGGCCTCAGGCGGAAGCGTTGCTGTAGGCGGATCCTTTGCCATATCAGTGCTGAAGGATATCACCAATGCGAAGCTCTCAAACAGCGTAAAAACAGGCAACCTCTGTGTGATGACAAAAGCGCGTAACCGCACGACTTCAAATTCCAAAGCAAGCGCAAACGGCGCTGCTTCCTCCGGATCATCTTCAGACTCGGGGTCATCTGACCCTGACCCTGACGGTAAACAGAAGTCAGGAGCAGACAAGCAGGCTGACGGCATGCTCGGAGGAGCCGGAAAGCTCTCGTCGCACGTCAATGCCGGAGGCACGGATCCGTCATCCGTACGCGGCAGCGCGAACGGAAGGCAGGGAGCGTCGACATCGGAAGGCAGCATAGATGTTGCCGCGGCGTTCACGCTCAATATCCAGAACACAGACGTCAAGGCTGAGATCGAGCCGGGTCTCGGCATCACCGCGAAGGCCGGAAGCGACGGCGACGGAGGTGAAGTAAAGGTCCAGTCTCTTGCCAAGAACGAGGCACTTATAACCGCAAACGGCAGCGCCAGCAACGGCAAGATCGGAGTAGGCGTAGCTGTTTCCATCAACATAGTCAATTATGAGAATATAGCGGTCATCGGAGATTCCGCAGTCGACTGCGTCACCCTTATCGTTGAAGCAGGAATGATCAAGGCTGACAAGGGAGAAGATTCCGGCGACAGCAGCGCTCCCGACACCCAGTACGGATGGCTCATGGACCTGCTGTACAAGGCGGTTCAGGATCTCGTGAGCGAGATCGCAAACGCCGTCGGGTTCGCAGACATATTCGGAGCCGAAGCTCAGAAGGTCATCGCCGGTATGATCACCGAAGCGGTGGATCAGGCTAAGGACGCTCTGCTCAAGGGAACGGGATTCGAGCAGCTGCTCGAGAGCAATCCCTACGAGAAGGTCAAAGAGAACCTCAAGAACTTCGTCAATATGTTCCTGAGCATACCCGACAAGCTCAAGTCTACTGTGGACAGCCTGCTCGGAGAGCCCGGCCCCGACGTGCAGACGAGGATCAAGAATGTCCTCCTCAGCTACCTCAAGACAGAAGCCTGGCCAGTCGTTCAGGACGCGATCCTCGCCAACATCGTTCAGGTCGTAAGGCCAATGCTCGGCGAGTTCCTCAACCCGACAGCTCCCGGACAGGATATCCCTGAGGACAGTCAGCTGGGTCAGCGTCTGAAGGAAGCGTTCATCGGCGAGAATGGGATTCTCATCGCCGCAAGGAACAAGATAGTCGACGACCTGATCGCCAAGATCAACGAGGTCGCCAAGGAATACGGCATCACCGTTCCCGGAAGGGAAGAGATGAGTGCCGAAGCCATCAAAAAAGCTGTCACCGATTCCCTGAAGAACATCGCTCTCAAGGTCGGAGGCACGCTGACCAGCGGCATCTGCGACATCAACACATTCAAGAATTTCCTTAAGTCCGGCGATATCCCCGCCAAACTCAAGGAGAACCTCCTCGAAGCGCTCAAGAAAGCCGGAAAAGCACTCACCAATGCAGCTATCGACGAACTCACCGGACTCCTCGGAGTCAAGGTAGCGGTCGAGGACGTGCCGGATTCCCATACGTTCACGACTGACGCGATAGCCGGAGCCGGCGGAGCGCAGGCAGCAGTCGCCGGATCGGTGGCGATCGCCGTCATACACGGCACCGTCTCCGCGGCGATAGCCGGAACGAACGCATCAAGCACCCGCTTTGTGATGGTTAGCGGAGATCTCTCCGTCAAGGCGGAAGGCAATCAGATAGAAAAGACGACAGCGTCCGCAGCCGAGGATTCCAAAGGCAAGGCGAACGCAAACCTCAACGCGGGACAGGGAACCGGAGTCGCAGGAGCGAACGGTGAGGCGGCAACACCTCCGTCCGTGATAAAGCCCTCCGAGATATCCAACGCGAACATCACGATATCTGCAGGCGGAAAGGCCGAGGTCGAGGAGCGCGAGGTGACCCTCGTGCCTGACCAGGGCATGAAGCTGCGCAAGGTCACGGTGACCTACGAGAACAAGGACGGCGTCAAGACGACGGTTGAAGTCCCGATATTCTCGGACAACAAGTTCACCGTGCCCCAGATAGACTCTGAAGGCACCGAAGTCACGATCACGCTGGCCGGCAGAGCCGTCAAGGTCAAAGCCGGTTCCACACTGGAATACAGGGTCATCTTCGTCAGCGAAGACGTCAAGACGGTCAAGGATGTAGACCTCGTGACGGAAGGAGAAGGAACAGGGGAACTGACCGCGGGCAACCCGCAGGGCAGTGTCTCCGACGGAATGACCGAACAGTTCTACTATCTCAAGGCAAAGCCCGGGACCGGATTCGAGCTGGAAGACTCTATGGTCCTGTTCACCTATATCGGAGCTGACGGAAAGAGCGCGACAGCCGACTGGTTCACCAAGGATCTGCTCAGCGAGAACGGATACCAGTTCAGCATCATGCGCAAGAAGCAGGACGACGGCAGCTGGAAATCCACTCTTTACATCAACAGGGGCAAGAAAGAGGTCGAGATAAAGGACGGCAGCGTCGTCACGGCGCAGCTCACGTTCATAAGCAAGCTCACTCTGACGGTAAAGACGACCAGAAAATCCGGAAGGGTCGACAAGACCGAGCAGCTCGACATCGTCAAGAAGGAACAGAATTCCGACAAGAGCTGGACTGTAACTTATGAGGATGCAGTCACTGAAAGCCAGAAAAAGATAGTCAAGGGAACCGTAAAGCTCCTCAACGTCACTGCGGCAAAGGACGGAGCGGAACCAAGGGCTGTCTATGAGGACAGGATCGCTGTCGTGGTCAATCCCGCGGCAGGGTACAAACTGTCAAAGATCTATTTCAAATACAAGGTCAACGGCGCAGATCAGACACAGGATATCGTCACCACCGACAGTTCCATGATCGACCCGGACGGCGGCACGACATACCTCTTCTATCTGCCGGAAGCCAGCACGGAGATCTTCGTGTTCTTCGAGGCGGATCCGAACCCGGCTCCGCAGCAGGAGACTCAGGCAAAGAACCAGAGCGGCAAGACGATAGGCGCCGGCGCGGGCTTCGCGATGACATATACCGATCTCGATGTCATTTCGATGATAGGCGAGAACAGGACCGTCACGGCGGGAACCGCTGACATCCGCGCGGATTCCATCCACTCCACACAGACTGCGGGCGTAGCCGGCACAGATCCGCTCGCGACTGCATCCAATGGCGTGCAGAGCCAGACAAAGAAGGACGTATCGCTCGATGCCAGCGTGGCAGTGACTGTTATCAATGACACGGTAAAAACTATCATCGGAAAGAACGCCAAGGTGACCGTTACGGGAGAGAACCTTGTCGCGGTGGATCCGGAAGATCCGCACACCGATTTCGTCAGCTTTAACCAGTCCGCTTACCAGGAAGGCAACGCCGTCACCAAGGCGAGCTCCTTCGCAGCAGGTAAATCCACAGCGGTAGGCGCTGCGGTAACAGTGAACATCACGTCCTCCAATGTCCAGGCGATCCTTGAAGGAACCGTCGATACCGCAGGCAGTGCGAATCTCAGCGCTGCGACACATAACCGCGACGATTCCGAAGCCCTCGCCACCGCGATGGGCGCAGATCTCGACAGATATATGAACAAGTTTGCCAGCGGAGTGCAGACGACCGAGGATACAGCGAAACAGCTGCTGTCCGGAGAATTCTTCGGCAGTTCCGGAGGCAATAACAATCAGAGCGACGGCAAGAAGGGAGCCGGAACCAGGGACGGCAAGGACGAACAGAAAGACGACAAGAAGCCGAACGACACCCAGCAGAGGATCATGGATACCCTCAGCGAGAATAAGAACGGCGACGACAGTTCGACTGATCCGGACAAGAAGGCGAACCTCTCATCCAATGCCCTGAGAACTCAGGCAGTCAAGGGAGAGTCCACTGACAAGGCTGCGGATACCGCCAACCTCGGTATCGACGAGGCAAACAAAAACAAAGGTTCCAGCGGCAGCGGGGCCAAGACCCGCGCAGGCGGCAGCGACAACAATAACAATAACAGTCCCGAGAACCAGCAGATGTCCCAGACTGACTCCAAGCAGAGCCAGAGCTTCCAGGTCGCTGCGGCTGTCGGACTGAACATCACGAAGCACATTGCGAACACCGAACTCACGGGATCTCTTAAAGCGGGCGGAAACATCACGATCGCTTCTGAGAACCGCGGCAACTTCCTGACAAAGGGCACCGGCATCGCGATGAGCCTCGCGCAGAACTCGAACTCCATCGCAGCCGGAGTCTCCGTAAGTGTTGACAAGAACGAAGCTACGGTAAAGATCACCGGCAGCGTCATCTCCAAGGCCGACAAGGACGGAAAAAGAGGCGACATCGATATCACAGCGAATATGACGCAGAACATGGACGGCAAGTATAAGGGCCTCCTGGCTGCACAGTCGCTGGCAGGCGCCGTTTCCGGACAGGGAAAGGTCTCCATAGCCGGAAGCGTCTCGGTGGTCGTGGATGATGCAAAGACAAAGGTGGAGATCGTCTCCGGCAAGGCTGCTCCTTCTGTAATAGAAGGCGGCAGGATCACGATCGAAGCCAAGGACAAGACGAAGCTGGCTATCAGGGCCGGCGGTATCAGCGTGTCCAAAGGCTCCAACGTCGGCGTAGGCGTGGCATTCGCGATGATCTACGCGAACGACATCATCGATATCAGCATCGGAGACTACGCACAGATCACCGGAACCAGCATCGTGATCAACGCGGAGAAGAGCAGAGTCGACTTCTCGGACTTTGAGAGTGCGATAGATCTGACGACGTTCATCACCGATACGTCGGATCTCGATCCTGCTGACAAGGATAAGGCGCAGAAGGGATTCATCAACCTGGACAAGGACAAAAATGACCCGAACGCGTCATATACAGTCGATATCAATGTGACCACAGAGAATGCTCTGGGACTCGTAGATGCGCTGAACGTGCTCTCGAGCCAGAACTACTACGCGGAAGCGATCGCCGGTTCCATCATGGGAACCGGTTCGGGCGCAGATCAGAGCAAACTCAACATCGCCGGTTCTGCAGCGGTGGTAGTGTTCCGCAACAAGGTGAGCGCTACTGTAGGCGAGAATGCCCTGATCCGCGCAGCCGGATGCACATACAGGATCTACGAGGATTCCGAAGGAAAACTCTACTATGTCCTGGACGATACAGTATATTCCGAGGCCGAGAACGGAACGCTGCAGAAGGAAGGATTCTCCGCAGCCACGTTCGGAGCGAAGAAGGAAGATGAACAGAAAGAGATAGAAGGCGCCATGTACGACGTCTATGTCGCAGGCAGCAGGACCTTCTACGTATACAGGAACCGAGTATGGGAAATGGTCGACGGCAAGAAACAGAGATCCGACGTGACCATGGCCATAATCAACGGAACTGCTACGGACAGGACTTCTGACCGCGGCATGATGCTGCGTGCAGACGACGAGGCGAACATCAGGATCATATCCGGATCCCTCTCGGTAGCACCATCCAAGTTCGGCGTGGGACTCACCGTGGCCTGGCTGGACAACGGCGATACCGTTGAGACGGGCATCGGCAGCAGTTCTGACGTCAAGGTCTCCAAGGGCGGATTCCTGCAGCATGCCGGTGCGAAGACCAACACGATGGTGCTCACGGTAGCGGCGTCCATAGCAACCGGGGCGCAGTCCAAACTGACTGCGGGCGGAGCGCTCAATGTCGTTGATTCCGAGAGCACTGTGACCACAGAAGTCGGCAGCGGCACTGTTATAAAGACCGGCGGAGATCTGACTGTGGAGAGCTCCACACAGAACACCACGGTGCTCATCTCCCTGTCAGCTGCAGGCGGAAGCTCCAAGGTAGCAGTCGGCGGGACCATAGCCGTAGTTCTTGACAAAGCGAAAGCAGAGACTGAGATCGGCGAAAAGGCCTCGCTCATCAGCGATCACAGCAGCGTGACCGTCAAGGCGGTCAACTTCGAGAAGCTCATCAACGTTCTGGCAGCAGCGTCAGCTGCGCCGGCAGGCGATGCGGTGGTGGCAGGCACGGTGGGGGTCCTGATCTCCAGTACTGATGCCTCTGTCAATGTCGGGAACGGCGCCAGCATCACAGCCGCAAAGGACGTCAACGTCCTTACGGACACAGAGAGCATGCTGGTAACAGCAGCCTGCTCAGTGAGCCTTGGAGGCACGAAGCTCGGCGCCGGTGCCACCGTGATAGTGAACGCGGTGCACAGGACAGCTTCGGTCACGATCGGAAAATCCGTCGTGACGGCCTATACCGGAAACGTGTTCATCGGATCCGCAGGCAAGGACACCAATATCATCATCGGCCTCGCGGCAGCGGCTGCGACGGGCAATGCTCTGGCGGGTACCATACCGGTATTCGTATCGGACGCCAAGATCACGGCTGAGGTCAAGGACGGAGCGAAGCTCACAGCCGGAGACTCCGTCGGAGTCGTCTCGTCCGGAGACGACAAGCTCTACATACTGGGCGGCGGTCTCTCAGTCGGAACCGGGACCGTCGGCGTAGGAGCGACCATAGGTGTCGCGGTACTTTCAAGGACAGTGTCCGCCACCGTAGGACAGAACGTCACCATCACGGCTCAGGCAAGATCGGGCGGAAACGGGATCTACACGAAGCACAACAGAAAAACAAGAAGAGGCGTCATCATCGAAGCCGCAGGAAACGACACGACAGTCATGGCGGCAGTCGCCGCAGCGGGAACGACCGGAACTGCTGCTGTCGCTGGAACGGTAGTGACGCTGGTGATAAGCAACACTTCCAAAGCAGAGGTAGGAGAAAAAACCGTCATCACTTACAACGAGAAGGATGAGGACGGGGAAGGAGACGCCGAAGTCGCAGCCTCAGACGAATCGGTCGTGTTCGGATTTGCCGGATCTCTCTCGGCAGCCGGCACGGTCGGAGTCGGGGCAACGGTATCGGTACTCGTATTCTCCAAAACAGTTGAAGCCATAAATAAGGCAAAGACTACGAAAGCCAGGGGCACCGTCAGCATTCACGCCGACGATGTGAGCAAGCTCATCCTGCTGGCTATCGGATTCGGCGCAGCCGGCACAGTCGGCGTAGCGGGCGACGTCAATGCCATGGTCTTCAGTGACACCGTCAGGGCAGGACTCGGAGGAACTGTCACTGCAGGTAAAGGAATAGAAGTAAAAGCTGATTCAGACAGTCTGCTGGTCAATGTCGCCGCCGGTGTGGCAGCGGGAGGAACGGCAGGCGTCAGTGCGGTCGTTCTTGTGACATACTTCGAGGGAACGACCGAGGCAAAGGTATATGACAGCGCGCAGCTGTTCACGACAGGAAACAGCACAGGCAACGTAACGATATACGCTCAGTCCAAGGAGACGGTATCGGCCGACGGAGCAGGCGCTGCTCTCGGCGGTACAGCCGGAGTCGGAGGCACCGTTGATGTAATCGTCACCAAGCTTCACACATCAGCCGTGACAGGCACAAAGGTCAAAGTCGATGCCAAAGGAGACTTCAGCATCACCGCCACAGATACATACGGACTCATCGCCATAGTGGCGACCGTAGCCCTCGGCGGCACAGCAGGAGTGGGCGTGACTGCCCTCGTCAGCGTCAGCCTCGGTGACGTAAAAGCATCAGTAGGCGAGGACAACGATATCGACGCTGCGAACGTAACGGTAGCCGCTGAGAACAACAGGGATCTCGTAAGCGCGGACGGAACGGTAGCCGTCGGAGGAGAAGCCGGAGTCGGAGCCACAGTGACGGTCATCATCGCCGGAGCCAAGATGAGCCAGGATGCCCATGACACGCTGTACGGCAGCAAGACCATAGACGGCCTCAGCTACAACGTTTATAAATACAAGACTTCGAAGGTCGATACCACGCTGTATGAGCGCGGAGGGGACTACTACTGGTATGCCTACAATGAGGAGACTAAGGAATACGAATTCGTCCTCTACAGCGAAGAAGTCGATGAAGACTGTCTCTCCGGCACCGGAATGGATCCCCAGAAGCAGGTCGGCTATGCGTTCATGAAAGGCGGAAACGCCGCCAAGGCGAACGAACCCGATAAGAATGAGATGGGAGCCGCGCTGGAAGGCGACGGACAGCATCCCGGCGATGCGGATTATTCTGAATACGGTCAGGGCGGAAAGACTGACGACACCAAGCCGGGCGAGACTCTCTATATCTTCAACAACAGCAAGAACGAATACTACAAGTATCCCAGCAAACCTACAGAGGATGAGAAGAAACAGCAGAAGTACAGGTACGATAAGGATACAGATTCATACGTGGCTGTAAACGAGTCGTACAGCTCAGCTGCTTTCGATTCAACTGCAGACGGAGAAGCCGGAAGATCATCCTTCTCCGCGGCAGAGATAAGCGTAGAGAAGACCGGTACGGACGGAAAGCCCGTCACCAAGACCTTCAAAGATGCCGTTTCGGCTACTGTAGCAAATGGAACGACCATAGACGCTGACGGAAACATCACCGTATCAGCGGGTGACGTGATCAATGCGCTTATCATTTCCGGAACTGCCGCTGCGAGCGGCGCAGCCGGAGTCGGCGTCGGTGTGACGGTCGCTGTCCTGCGCTCCAATGTGGTGGCAAAAGTCGACGACGGAGCAACACTGACAGCCGGCGGAGCCATAAAAGTCGAGGCGAAGAGCGGATCGCTGCCTAAGAACACTAAGGATGCCATAGGCAGCCTGCCGGGAAGCAGCGAAAATAACCCGGTAAATACGAAGTCCGCGTCAGAGCAGAGCAGTGAAGCAGACAGGAAAGCAGGAACAGGCAAGGATGAGACTTCATCCACGATAAGACTCATCTCGGTCACAGCGGCGGGAGGCATCGCCGGAGTGGCGGTGTCCTGCGCGGTGCTCATGGTCTACTCCGACGTGACAGCAGAGATGGCCGGAGATATCACTTCTGCCGGAAGCCTGAGCGTCAGCTCCGGTATGGATTTCGGTAAGGTCATGGCTGTCAATGTCGGCGTTGCGGCGGGAGTCGCTGCCGTGAATGCTTCGTACACGATGGCTTACTTCGCAGGAACTTCCAAAGCAGGGATCAGCGGAGATACCAGGGTATGGAATGTCGGATCTCAGATCGACGTCAGCAATACAGGAACGACGAATGCAGTGACTGCAGCAGCCGCCATCGCAGGCGGTGCGGCGGCAGTCAACGCAGCAGTCGCGCTTGCAGTCAACAGGACATCGGTCCGCACATATATTGGACAGGATGTAAGGATAGGCTCTGACAAAGACAGCATGACCTATCCCGACATAAAGGTGTATCACGATTACACCGCCGAGGCGAAGAGCCTGATCATATCCGTATCCGCCGGTGCACTCGCAGTCGGAGCCACTGCAGCAGTGGCGATAAACAAACTTGATGCTCTGTCATTTGTGGGTACAGATCCCGGAAAGACTGAAGGAGCAGTCAAGGGAAGCATACAGGCGGGAAGCCTTACGATTGAAGGAAAAGCCGCGGGAGATACTTCTGTCACAGGCATAGGAGTATCTGCAGGCGGTGTGGCAGTCAACGCAGCAGTAGCGCTGGCTATAGGAAATGCAAACAATATAGCTCTGCTCAACAGGATGCCCGTCACACTGTCCAGACAGCTGGCTCTCGGTACATCCTACAAGGGTGAAGTTGAGACTCTGGTCGTCTCTCTGGCAGCCGGAGGCGTCGCAGTGGGAGCTACTGTGGCCGTCGCCATTGCCGGAAGCATCAGCAGGGCAAAGGCGGATCTCGGTGCGAATGACATCACTGTCGGCAGCATCATGATCGATGCCGGAACTGAAAATGCGCCTAACAACAGTGATGCCAGGGTACTGGCTGTCACGGTAGGAGCCGGAGGAGCTGCAGTCAACGTGAACGTCGGACTGGCGCTCAATAAGGCGGAGAATACAGCAGAAGTCACCGGCACAGGCAAGATCAGCATCACAGGATACAGAGCCAGGACAGAAAGCGGAACGGTGGTCAGGAATCTGATCTCGGTCAAGGCGTACGGACGGGGCAGGTCGAACGTCGCGCTGTACAGCGTGGCGATCGGAGGCGCTGAGGTCAATGCATGCATAGCGGTAGCAGGACTTAAGAACACACAGACTGCGTCTGCCGGCGTCGGATCCGTTGCAGGAAGTACTGCGACGCAGATCACTGTCATGTCAGTGCAGACTGAGCAGCAGGGCAAGCGTACGTCCTACAAGTTCACCTCTGATACAGGCCTTAAGGATCAGCCGACGGCCACGCACACGGTGTCATTCACCGATGCGATGGCTAATGCATACATATTCGCCGCGGGCGCAGGCATTGCAGGTGCGAATGTAAGCGCTGCGACAGCTCTGTGCGATTCTTCTAACACGGTCCTGTTCAGCGCGGGGACAGTCACCGCGGGCGATGTCACGGTTCAGGGAGGAGGGCTTTCTTCCGCAGCCGTCAAGATAGACAACGTATGCGCAGGACTGCTGACGATAGGAGTCCTGATGGGATTCTCATATGCAGCAGGAACGTTCAGCACTGAAGCCAAGGTCAATGACGGTACCAAATGGACCATAGGTGACCTGACAGTCAGCAATGATTATGATTCAGTCGCGACTTCCACGGTGACACCTGCTGCGGGAGGAGTACACGCATCGAAAGTCGATATAGGACTCAACACCGCGTTCGCCATCAACAGCACACAGGCGCTGGGAGGCATCAGCGGCAAGGGAACGATAGAAGCCGGTGAAGTGAAAGTCACTTCGGAAGGCAATTCGCACAGTACAGCTCAGGTGATACCGCCGGTGCTCAGCATCAGCGAGATCACGATAGCTGCAAATGTCAGTTTCGCATTCAACCGCACGAGCCAGAAGATCCACTGCAATGATGTAGATCTGACTGCAGCGTCTCTGGAGGTGACATCAAACCTCAACAAGAAAGACACCGACAAAGATGCCGGGGCAGCCGCTAAAGTCGGAGGAGCATACTCCGGAAAAGGCGTGAAGTTCAGCATGCTCACGATACAGGCAAACGCCGCTTACGCTGACTTCAGGGCAGATAACATGGCTACAGGCACAGGCCTGTCTCTGGATATCACGGGAGATGTTACGTTCAGCACGGATTCGACTTCCGCAGCCTGCACTGCAGTTGTGCTCGACAGCGAGATGAATCTTTTGTCAGCCTCGCTCACGATGGTAGCCAGCTTCGCGGACGGCCATTTCAGATCATCGCTGAAGACTGACAAGAAGAAACTGAAAGCAAAGAACATATACGTAACGACAGAATACAGGATGAAGGCGGACGCGGAGAGCGCGATCGCTTCCAAGGGAGTCAGCGCAAACGCCGTGAAACTGGGCGTGAACCTGGCGTTCGCTGAGGCTTCAGCGACTGCGGAGGCAGAGCTTGAGGGAACCGAAGGCGATTCAGAAGCAGCCGCAGGCACTAAGAAGAACGGCAGTTTCGTAAGCGACGGAACGGTCTCTGTCACTGTCAACGGAACCGGGACCGCAGTAGCCGGATTTGCTTCCCCGTTAGCGGAGATAAACGGTATCAAGATAGCGGTCAACGTCGTAATGGCTGACATCACAGGAACACAGACTGCATCTGTCAAGAAAATAAAGGTGGCAGGCAAGGATATGACGGTATCCTCGAAATTCAACGATACCGCCGGATATGACGGATTGTGGGCGGCAGATGCCACCCAGACGGTGGGAGGCGAGCCGGGTTCCAAGGGATTCAGCCTTTCAATCAACGCGCTTGATATTCATGCCAATACCGCCAGAGCAAGAGCGAACATCGGGTCATATGCAGTGGCGGACGCTGTGTCCTTCAATATGGCCGGAGACATAATCATCAGCAGCACGGGAAGGGCACTGGCCAGGGCAGCGGTTGAAAACACCAAGATCGGCCTCGACCTGAAGCTTCTCGGATTCGGTCTGATGATCGTCGATGCAGCCGCCGATGCGGTATTCAGCGCCGAGATGAAGAACATCTCCGGCACCGTCGGCGGAAAGAGCCTCACGGTCAAATCGGAATATACGGCAAACGCCTTTGCGGAGACAGGCCAGCCCAACGGCGGCATCAAAGTCTCTCTGGGCGAACTCAACATCAACGTGGCGACAGCAAAAGTCGGAACGAACGGTATCGCAAAAGTCTCCGGAAGCGGCAAAACCGATCTGGACGGCGAGGCAGAGATCACCGTCAGCGGATCCGTGAACGCAAATGCCGGTATACTTGAGGGAATAACGGTCTCCGCTTCCAAGGTAGCTGTGAACCACACCACTTCGAATCTATGTGCGAACAACCAGGCATCCATGGAACTTGCCGGCGAATCCGCTGCGGGAGGGCTCTCAGTCACATCAAAGCTCACGAAAGCGAACAGCACGTCAGTCACAGGAAGCAGCACGGGAGGAAGTCTTGCAGCTTCCGGTGCCGACCTGAACGTCTTCAATCTGACAGTCAATATCGCCAAGGCCGATTCCGCAACGAAGAATACCGCGCTGATCAAGAACGGAACCTGGACCATAAAGACCAGAAAGCAGGGCATAGGCTCAGGAAACGTCAGCGTGGAGGCGTCTGCACCTGCTGTCGCGGACGCGCAGGCAGTGACGAAGCTCATAGTAGGACTTGTGGCACTGGGCGGACTGGATGCTGAGTCCAGAACAAAAGATTATGCAGAAGCGTCTGTCGAAAATGCTGTGATAACTCTCAGCGGAGATATCACGGTAAACGGCAGTCTGACCACGAAATCCACTGCGAACGCTCAGATGGGCGGATTCATCGGCGGAGGCAACAATTCCAAGTCCATCGCAGAGAGCTATGTGGGATATGACCGCATAGTGAATGACGAAGTCGAAACGTACGAGCCGCAGACGGTCCTCGCTGGCATCACCGGAGGATCAGTGACAGCGGACGGAAACGTCACCGTCAGCGCAGTCAATACGGGAGAAGCAGAAGCCAATGTAGAGGCCGGAACGGTACTCAGCGGCGTCAGCATCGAAAAGACCAAGATGCCCACGAGATCCCTCTACAGCACAGATTCTTCCGTGACGGGCGGAACTGTCGTCAAAGCCGGAAAAGACATAAAGATCACCACGACTGACAGCCAGTCAGCGAAGAGCGTAGCTGACTCCATGAGCATCGGCTTCGGAGTGAATTCCAGCGATACCAAAGGAAGCAACTACGTCGCTACGGATTCCACCCTCAACATCGACGCCGGACTCTATGCAGGAAAAGGCATCGAAGCCAGGATGGATTCCGACGCGCAGATGACATCCAAGACTCTGGCGGTCGGAGGAGGATTCTTCGACGTCAAGGAAGTCGACGCCAGCAATATACTCACCAGACACGCTGTGATGACAGTATCCGGAAACTCGAAGCTCTATGCGGACTTCGGAGATCTGGACCTGCTCGTAAACACCGGCGTGAAGGACAATATAGTCACCGCCGCAAAGACGAGCGGCGGAGGAGCTGTCAGCACAGGACAGGTATCCGTGACCGTCTCGGTAGAGTCTCACGCAGACATAACGATCGGCAGCGGCGCCGAACTGTTCGACAGGTTCAATACGGTCACGATCAGGACCGACTCCTCGGTCAATCAGCTTACCGTCAACAACTCCGTCGACTGCTCAGGCCTCGGGACAGAAGCCAAAGGCACGACCAAGATGGAGAAGCTCGACTTCAGATCCGCGATCACCGTAGGAGAAGACAAGAGCGACAAGCGCGTGAGGATCGAAGGAAGGAAGATCTATATCCAGTCCGCTATGAGCGAGATCGGCATCAATGTCTCGACATACTCCAAGGGATCTGCTCTCATAGCCACCGACATAACTGCAAATAACATAATGACGCTGGGCCTCACTGCCGAGACTTCGGTTATCGGGACCGACATGATAGGCCATGACGGAGCGATGGTGACGGCGTCCACCAGTCCGGCTTACAGAAGCAGGAACATCGACATATTCAGCCGCACCCAGCTCAATGCGGCAGGCAAATCATACGCGAGATCCAACCCGACCATCAATGCCGGCAGTGTCCTGAATATGTCCGGAAACACATATACAGGAAATGACTTCCTGGCTACGACTTACTCTCTGGAGAGAGACAGAGTCAGGAACGGCGTGAAGTCCGGAGGATTCGCGATCCAATATAAGGACGACAAGACCTACGCTCTGAACGTAACAGGAAAATCCGAAATCGACGGACTGATTCTCTATCTCGGAGACGCGGCAGGCGGGATCTTCATCGATATCTACGAGGCGGAGAACGGCAAAACTGCTGTCCGTGAGGTCGGCGTACGCAAGGAAGAACAGATCTGGAGCTTCGAGAGCGGAGCGATCAGATTCCGCAACATATACAACTTCCTGCCCGGAAATGCCAGTCTCTACGGCAGCAGCAAAGACGGCGTATTCCTGCCGGATCCTGAGAGCGTCCGGACAGGGCAGAAGAAACCTGATATCAGCAACATAACCGTCTATGACCAGTCGGTGATCCCGACAGTCACGATCACGAACTCCACCGAGACGGATATCATCCTGGGAGAAGTAACTTTCAGGAACACGGGATTCGTCAATCCCAGGCTGTTCATCAACGGCAAGCGCAGGAGCGTCGAGCCCGAGCATACCAGATGGCTGCCTCTGATGAAGGTGCAGAACTCCGGCTCTGCTGACGTCACGGTCACAAAACTCATACCCGCATTCAACGGAACGGCAGAGTTCATCTGGAAAGGCAAGACGGGTGGCATGCTGCTTTCCGTAGCCGACGTCAATGTGATAACGATGGGCAAGAACAAGACTGAGACCGTAAGGCCGCTCTGGGCTCATATACTCACAGTCAAAGGCGCCGCGGGAGTAGGAAAGACCGAGAACGGAACAGTAATGCCGTTCTATGCATGGATCTTCGCCGGAGATGAGAGCGGCAGAGTGAACGTGGAAGCCGCAGGCGACATCTGGCTCGACATCACTCCGATCCAGCCGGTCACGGTCGAAGCTCTTGATGACGTTCATATCAAAGCGGCTGAGGTTCCGGACGGCACAGTGGATATCGAGAACCTGACCAGCAGAACTGGATCCGTTGACCTGACTCTCGAGACGGGATTCAACGTATTTATGCTGCCGGACGCGGACACGATCACGATCCCGACTCCGGGAACTCTCGAATATGCCGATACTGTACCGACTTATGAAGTTAAAGTGACCGGTGAGAACGGTTATACGATCAACGGTATCGATATGCTCGAATACTATATGATCGGCTATGACCCGGTCACAGGCCTGTACAAGTATCTGCTTCCCAACGGTACTATCTTCTTCCTTGACAGCGAAGGAAAGGTGACGAGGATCGAGGAGGGAGGAACAGCGGCAGCAGTAGGAGATTACAAGTTCAATTACGAAAAGGGAAAACTCGTATCTCTCACGCTGCAGGAAGGTGTCACTGTCGATCTCATCGGCGGAACACTGACCGTGGAGCAGGATGTCTTCTTCGAGGTCCTCTCGGAAGCGGTGAGCGCGAAATGGCTCGTGACCAACGGTCTTTTCAATAATGAAAAAGGCATCGTGATCCGTACCACCAAGATAGAAGGCAAAGACAGGACGGAGATCGACTACAAGATCTCCAGCATAGGAACATGGAGCGGCTATGAATGGTGGTGTCTGGACGGACTCGTTCCGGGCACAAAGAAAGGTGAAGTGCTCGATCCTGAAGAAGACTGCTTCCTCATCGCCTATGACGAGAAGAACAACATCGTCAGATTCTTCAATGCATCTGCTGCGCAGAACCAGAAGTCATCGTCCTACGACGATATGTTCGAGAACCTCAAGATAGAGGGCGGGAGCGTAGCGACCAACGGGAACCACTATCTCGTCAACAGGAATGAATGGGAAGCGTTCTGGGCTTACAACAATTACTTTGAGGACAACGCCGTCCTTATCGTCAACACGGGTGTCACGAACAATACTTCTGTGTTTACTGTGAGCGGCTTCCTGGGCACCAAGTGGGAGATCAGGATAACATACAACCATGTCAGCGGCAGATCCACATATGCATACCGTGAGAAACCCTCTGAGAACTATACGTCACTTTCCGTGATGGATACCGTTTTCGGGACCACGGTCAAGACCGAGTCCGCAGACGGACTCACAGGTATCTATAAAGATCTGTGGGGATTCTACTGGGACGATCAGTATGTGAAAGAAGCTCTCAAGAAGGGTGCGAAAGTCATATCCATCCTGATAGGCGGCATACCTCAGACGGTGTATGACGAGATCGACGCCAACGAGAACGACGGCGGGTATACCATGGATATGCTCAGGCACAGGGCGTTCCACGGCTATTATTACCAGCCCAAGACCTTCTATCCTGATACCAGATACATGAATATCACGTATCTCAAACTCAGCGAGTGCTCCGCGTCTCTGACCAGCGAGGGATTCACGACGGACACCTACTATCTGACGACCGATGACGAAGGAAACGAAAGACATGTCTATGCAGTCGTGGATGAGAAGACCGGACAGGTGACCGGTTACGAGGAGAGATGGGAGGACAATAACGGCAAACATACAGCAAAGGTGGAGATCAGCGGACGCACAGAGACAGTGAGCGGCACCGGCATTTACCGCCTGACGAGCGATTCCGAGACTCCGGCCGCATTCATGCTCAGCGAGTCCGACCCCGGAACCGGCGGATTCAGGTTCAGCTGGAGCAAGGATCTTATACCTGTATCGGAGAACTCCACTGTATATGAAGTCAACTATCTGTATCTGGACGCGAACGGGGATGTCCTCGGCTCTGCGGAAGACTACGGGGTGCAGGTGACGACTGACAGCAAGGGGAAGATCCTCAGCGTAAAAGTCGTCAGGCACGAGGTGGGCAGCCATATCGAACTGACTGACAGTGAGCTGACAGTCAGGCAGGAGCGCATCCTGTGGGAAGGCACGCCCGGAGACGCGGTGCTGGTGACCGGATGGACCGACTACACTGTATACGGCTACGATCCGGACCAGATAGTCATGATGAACTGGTACGACGGCGGCGACAGTGACAAGCGGATGGAAGCCTCTGTCAGAGGCATCACCGAGTGCTATGAGTTCATCGTTTCCGGCCACGGTTCTAATGTCGGTGACGGCAACGTCGGGACATACGACGCTTCATACAAGCTCTGGGTATACGAAAGAAGCAGCGACGGCAGCTGCCTCGTCCTCAAGGAACAGAACGGCGTATTTACGATGCAGACCGGCTACTTCACCGAGAACATCTATTATTTCGAAAAAGACAAAGACATATGGCAGACCGAAGAAGTGACTGATGCCGCGGCCGAAGGCAGCAGCAAGGTCTCAGGGACGGTCTATACGAACGGCAGCGAGAAGTTCCTGCTCGGCAGCGACGGAAAAGTCTACATCCCGAAAGACGATATATGGTTGCTCGCAGAAGGACTGACACTGACGGCTTCCGATTTCAACACCGCAGAGGGAAAAGAGATAATCTACGCCGATGCGGACAGCAAGGATATCCTCTATGTCAAAGCTGATGAATACAAAAAACTCGTCAGCAGGACAGCAGAGGTCATAGCCTGCTACACGAGAAACAGCGAAGGTATCCTCACCGCGACAAGATTCAGGATGAAGAAGCCGTATATCGACGAGAGCGACACTACGGCCGGTACATACAACGTGATCTGGGACGACGGCGAACCATCTGATGTAGCGGAGGACCTGAAGATCTCCGAGATCACAGTAAAGAATTCCGAGAGCACATACAGGATCAAGTATTCCAGAACGGGGAGCGGTCTTGCTCAGTACGGAAAGATCGATTTCACAAAGAAGACGAGCACCATGATAAAGGGCGGCACGGAGAATGCCGTATACGTCCTGAGGTTCTCACAGATCGGTGAAGACGAGACTCCCAAGATGCTGTTCCTCGGAAAGATCGAAGGCATCGGACTCAACACGGTGACACTGCCGCTGAAGTCCTATGACATCAAGGTGACAGAGACCATCAACAAGAGCTACAGGATCACAGATACGCTCTACGTTTCCGATATCACCGCAGGCAAAGTGCGCGGAGCCCTGGTGATCCAGATCAACCCCGCTGAGAAGTTCTCCTCCAGATATGACTCCAAGGTCTATATCTCCAACAGAGTGACCGCGAACAGTCTGAACGGAGGGGCAAACAGCCCGGTGATCACGATCCTCAAGGGACAGCCGCTGATGCGCGAGCTGCGTACGGATCATATCGCCACCGACGTCAACGGCAATTACTGGTACTTCTACATCGACAAGGAAGGCGACTACCAGTGGTCGGCCTCGCCGATCAGCGAAGCTGACGTGCACGTGGACAAAACTACGGGAACCGGATATGTTGATTACACCTACGGCAGCAATAAGATACATTATCTGGAGATGTACTACGGCGCCAGCATCTATGAAGATAACAGCAGCATAAAGGTGCTCTATTACAGGGTACCGGTGTTCACCTCAGGAAAACTCTCTTATGTCATAGTCGGAGCCGACGGATCTCTCCAGCAGGAGAGTGAAGACAGCGCCACCATGAAGATGAAAGCCGACACCGACGGGACGAAGTTCAATATCGGACTGATCTCTGCGGCACAGGGCGATGTCACGATCAGGATGACAGATCCTCAAGGCTCTATCCTTGACGGTGACAAGGGCAAGGATGATACCGACATCTACGCGCCGGAAGGAACGGTCACGATCATATCCGCAAGCGCCGGACAGATCGGAACCGATAAGAACCCGCTGGAGATCACGGCAAAGATCATTGACACCCACGAGTTCAAAAACACGGAGACCGTGAGTACGGAAACGCACGTCTATATCGATAAAAGAGATGTCCTTTACAACAGGAACATCATCGTGGACGGCGTAGTGTGGGATGTGAAGACATTCGACGGAAGCATCGTGTTCGCAGACAGCGCCGATGCGGAGAAAGGAAAATATGACCTGACCGTCATCAACGGAGGAACGGCTAAGCTTGCGACGAACAAGATAGTCGACAGGGAGGGCAATGTTTCCGACAATGACGCTGCAGCAAACGAAGGCAGGATACTGATCAGGAACGTCTCGGTGTACGGCACCGGCGGAGCGAGCAGTACCTTTACGGCAGACGCGGAAGGCGATGTCGCGATCAATGATCTCGACGCCGACGGTGCGCAGGTCACCGTAATGTCCAGAGACGGCAGCTTCAGCGCTGTCCGAATGAACGCGTCAAACAGCAGTGTCGGCGTGAACGCGGCGGCAGAAGGCGAGATCCATGAGATCCGCGCGTACAGGTCCTCCTTCAGCGCCGCAGCAGGCGGTGATCTGAGATTCGACGACGCAATAGCACGCGGATCCGATCTCACGCTCAGCGCGGGCGGAGTCCTGGGAATGAGAGCGGACGGAGGAATGGACTGCTCCGAGTACGGACAGCACGCGTTCATCCAGATAGACGAGGATGACACCGCTGCCGTATCCAGCATCAGCCTCACCGGAAAAGGCAGTATCGGAGAAAGAGACTGCACACTCATAGTGGATATCCCCGAGAGCATCACGCTTAAGATACCCGAGACCGGAGACCTGTTCCTCGAATCCCTCGAGCTCATGCCTCAGAAGAAGAATTCCAGGGGCGAGTTCGAGACGATAAGGATCACGCAGAACGACCCGATGTTCGGACCTGACCGTGTGATCCATCCGGACAACCCGAAGATCAATGAATTCACGGGAACGGAAGTAGAGAGCCGTGAAGAGATAAGCGGAGACTATCTCGCTCACATCATCGACGAGATCCATGCTCAGGCTCTGCCGTTCACGACAACAGAAGAATTTGCGGCCGTCATCATCGAGAAGAAGGGCAGCGAGTGGGCATCTGTGATAGATGCTGAGGAGATAAAGAAGATCCTCGCGGATATGCAGAACAACACCGAACTGACAGCCTTCGTGACCGAAGAGATGATCGCAGAAATACTTACAGGCCTCAGGACAGACGAAGAGACTGCCAGCGGCGCAGACAAAGCGCTTGCCGGATGGCTCATAAGCAGCACAGAGGATCATCCGGAACTCAAAGAGAGACTCGAGTCAGGAGACATCCTCACAGATGAAGAGGTCCTCAGCATCGTCAGCGCGTATCAGCCTGAGAGCGATGAGGAGAAAGAGGCCTGGAGGAATATCAGGATAGAGAGCATCATCGCAGCGAAAGACGAGGACGGCGGCAATGCCGGAACGGACGCGCTGTGGGATGCGATAACAGCCGCGGAAAACGACGAGACCAGGGCTGCTCTGCTGACCATGCTGCTCGAACAGCAGGTCACGGAGGGAAGTGCAATCAAGGCCATCAGCGACATCACGGCGCTGATAGAGAGCCTGCTCACTGAAGAAGAGCTCGCGGCACTGAAACAGGCATCCATGGATGAGGCGGAAATGCCCGCCGAAGCGGAAGCCGGCTATGATGACGCAGAGCCCAAAAAGATCAGCGTCGAGATCGGTAAGGCGACGGGCAGTGCCAACGTCTACAGTGACGGCGCGATAAGCATCAGAGTCACCGGTGATTCCGATCTTAGCGCGGAATATATCAGATCCGAGCGCGGGGACGTCAGCATTGATGTCTTGAACGGAAGCCTCACGGGAACCGGCTCCGGCACCGAGAACATCCTCGGAGCGGACGTCAGGCTCACGGCCTCCGGAAACATCGGAGCTGAAAGCAAAGCACTGGATCTGCAGCAGAGAGACAACGGTCCGGCAGTGGTGGTGAATCTCAAAGACACGGACGAAAACGGAAAGAGCACCGGCATCATCTCAATGGATGAGAACGGTAACTGGATGTACGGAGTGACGCTCGCGTACAGCTGGGTGCGCAAGGACGTTGAGGACGCGGTCATGAGGCTCGACGCAGCATCCGACAACGGAAGCATCACTGTCAATGAGACAGTTGGCGGCACAGGAATCGGGAAAGTATCCGCGGCGCAGAACGTCAGCATAACGACTGACGGTGACCTTACCGACGTACTTACAGAAGAGGAGAAATCAGCCGGAGCGGACAACATCATATCCGGCAACAACGCGGTCATCAGTGTACCGAACGGAGCTGCCGGAACAGAAGAGGATCCGATCGAAGTAAACATTGGCGGACATATGACCGCTGATACTAGGGACGACATCCATGTGACGTCCGGCGAGGATCTCAGTATCACGGCTGACACCCAGGACGGCACGGTGACGGTACGCACAGACGGAGATCTGGTACTCGACAACACGGCGGACGCGGCTCACGGCACGGGCGACATAACGGTATACGCCAAAGCCGGAGGCAGCGCGAAGGTGACGATAGCCGGAAACATCGGCGGATCGGACATCGAGGCCGAAAACGACGCACTGGTGATCTCAGGCGGAGATGTGAAGGATACCGATGTGACTGCAGGCGGCACCGCAGCTGTTGAGGCTGACGGAAGCATCCTTGCAGAGAACGGAAGCACTTTGATATCCGGGGACGACGTAAGGGTCATAGCCGACGCGGATGCGGACGGCGAAGGCACCGTCGGAACGGAAGAAAGACCGCTGCGTGTGGATACGGCGGCGGGAGATACCGGAAAAGGATCTCTCACAGCATCCGGAGCAGAAGCCTTCATAGAAGAGATGAGCGGAGATCTCGTGATAGACAGCGTTGCCGCGACAGGCGGAAAAGCCGTCATCACAGCTCCGGGAGATATTACTGACAAGGATCTCAGCAGCAAGTTCGAGGAGGCCGAGAAGGCTCAGAAAGAAGCGTCTGACGCGGACAATATCGCGAGCAGGGCGGAAGACAGAGCCGAAATCCTTGACGGACACGCCACAGAACTCGAAGCGAAGGCGGATGACGCGGAGGAAAAAGCCGCAGAAGCCGCAGAGAAGGCAAAGGAAGCCAGAGAGAAAGCGAAAGAGTCGGCCAAGGCAGTCACCGAAACCGAGGGAAATATCTTTGAGATCGAGAAAGAGATCGCAAGGACCATGGCCGATCCCGATATGACTGAAGAGGAAAAGGCGGAGAAGACAGAGAAACTCGAGAAGCAGAAAGACGAACTGACCCGAGGCCTTGCTGATAAGATCAAAGCGGCGGGTGAAGCTGAAGCAGAGGCAGCAAAACTGGAAGAGACCGCCACTGCCCTTAAAGAGACCGCTGATGCGGCGAGGACAGAGGCCAATGAAGCCAGGAATGCCGCGGACGAAGCTTATGCGGATGCCTCGCAGAAGCGAATCGAAGCCGACGCGGCTCAGCAGAAAGCTGACGAGCTGCTCAGAAAGGCGCAGGAGAACGATCCTTCCGTAAAGACGGCCGGAGACCTGATTCTGCACGCGGGCGGAGACGTCGGAAAGGAAGACAATGCACTCGATCTCGACGTCGAAGGCAGGCTCTATGCCGGAGCTCCCGGAAACGTGTTCGTAACGAACGCAGGAGATCTGAAGATAGCAGATCTCGACGCTGACGGCAACGCGGACAGCGGACGCACAGTCTCCCTGACCGCAGACGGCGATATCTCATCCGATACAGTCATCAGAGCTGATAAAGCAGATATCAATACGCTCTCGGAAGGCAGCGCGGGCACGGCGGAAAGACCGCTCAGACTCGATGTCGCCGAGCTGGAGGGATCGATAGCAGGAGACGCAGTGATCGTGAACAGGGGAGACCTCAAAGTGAACGATCTCAGTGCCGGAAGAAAGCTCGATCTCACCGCGAGCGGAAGCATCACTGCAGGTGATACTCAGCCCGGAACAGCGAATATCACAGCTGAAAAAACAGTGATACGTGCGGGCGGAGATGTAGGCACCAGGGACGAACCGCTGGTCACAGATACCGCAAAGCTCTCCGTAAGTGCTGAAGACATATTCATCCGCTCCATCACGAACCTTGAGATTGAGAACATAACCGGCGCGGACGTCGTCATAGATATCGACGGAAAGACGACTGCGGGACAGGATCCTGTCAACATCACGGCGGACGATCTGGAGCTCACATCCTTCGGTTCGATCGGAACAGAGCAGCATCCTCTCGTGGTGCTGGTATCCGGAAGGACGGTCATCAGCAATACGTATGGAGACCAGTACGTGAACAATATCTATACGGCTCCTCATCACTATTCCGGACCGGAAGAACAGGAAGAGACCGATACCGGATGGCTGAAAGCCGTAAGAGGCGCAAGACCCGAATGGCCGAAAGGAAGCGGCGGGAAGAAGGATGAAGACGAAGAAGCCCAGTGGGCACTGACGAGCCTCATCCTCACGGTCATCAACATACTGATGGCGATAGTTCTCCTCTGGGTCTATTTCAGGAAAAAGAGAAGAAATGAAGCAGATACAGCGGATCTGATAGAACCTGCTGCGCTCGTGCCGGCAGCTGCATCGCTGACTATGTTCCTCATGAAGAATGATTTCTCGGGGAAGATGACAGCGGCTGACGGAACTACAGCTCTGATACTGCTGTTCTTCTCAGTTGAGGCTGCGATCATGTACTTCGCGCTGAGGTACAGGCAGCAGAACGAAGACTAACATAAGTCACAGAGCCGGACGGTACCCGTCCGGCTCTGCCGTTTCAAAATATGTCAAAGACTAAAAAAGCCCTGCTCCGGTAAATCGGAACAGGGCTGATTTGTTATTGTGCGCTGTCTGCGGTCAGTCTGTCTTTCTCCAGGCTTTAACGAGCCTGTATATGAACCATACTGCCGCACTGGTGAGCGCGAATCCGGCAGCCATGCTCATGAGCACTGCAAGAGGCTGGCTTATGCCCTTAAGGGCATTCAAAATGACGCTCTGGATCTTTGTGATGATCCCGTAGAGCACCATCATGCAAAGAATGGTGCCTGCGGCGCGCCAGTGAGCTTTCTTTGCTTCTTCCTTTGAACGGGTCTGTCTTATGTTCCTGTCGATCATTCCTGCCCTCCTCTATTTATCCACACCCATGTTGTGAAGCTCCTGACGGATGTCAGCGGCTTCTCGTGAACCTTCCGGAGTATCTGCGAGCTGCTGCTCCAGCGCGCGGGTATAGGCGTCGCCTCCGGCAGGGGCTCCAGCCCCGAAGAATGCGAAGAAAAGCACCACGAACAGAAGGAACATTATGATCTGGACACAGAGATATGCGGAGATCAGCAGTTTGCCGATCTTGATGACCTTGCCGGTCGTATCAAGCGTCTTGAGCTCATCGCCGAACTCAACGATATAGTCAAGAGGATACTCAATGAAGAGTATGAATTCGTTCATCTTCCGGAAGAACCATTTTTTGATCTTCTCGAACATCATTTTTTCCTTTCTGAATGTCAGTTAGATATACAGTATCCAGCATTGTGCCGCGCGGCATGCATCACTTTTCCGAAGTATCTCTTTCCGGGATCCTGCGTATGCCCAGGAGATCTCGGATCATTCCAGCCGTAGTGAAATGCCTGTCGTTCTCAAAGCCCGGGATCATGACCATGGCCGTAGTGAAGCGCATGAGGACTGCGCAAAGGATCGCGCACTGGTATTTATTGAATGAGAACGGAAGCGCCTTTCCGTTAAGAAACTCGAGAAGGCTGCCGCCCAGCATGATCCCTGCGAATGTGCCGGCCAGGGCAGTCACGCATCCGAATACTGCAAGAGCGCCTGCACGGTTCTCATCGGTAGTGAGCGAGAGCTGCAGGTTGGAAGCGACAAGGTTGGTCCCGCTCCAGAATATCGATCCTACACCGTAATAGAGCATGATCGGCCAGACTTCTTTCGGCCTTGCCAGTATAAAGAGCAGCTGCACGAGAGATGCACCTGTAGCGGCGATCCTCAGCACGGGTTTGAATCCGTATCTGATGACCAGATGGCTCCAGATCCTGACTGCTATCATGGAGACGATATTGGAAGTGATGCTTCCGAACAGAGTCATCTGAGTGTATGTGATGCCGAGTTCGTTGATGGCATACCTGTTAAGATAGGAACCTACGAAGTTCGCGCAGAAGCACCACATGGTCCAGAAGATCATGAAGTGCAGGAACTTCCTGTTGTCGAATATCCCGGATCCCATGGCCTTGAGACTGGGCTTGACGGGTTCCGCACCGTAGACTTCCTTGCATCCTGCGTACATCAGCATGTCCAGGATCCCTGCGGTCCCGCCGATTATGAAGATCACGAGATATCTCGTCTGTCCGGCAAGATGGTCCATCAGGAAGCCGGTGGCAAGTCCTGAAAGGATGCTGACCAGGGCGTTTATGGAATCCCTGGTGGACAGCCACAGCCCCCTTATGGAGGGAGGAGTCAGGTCGCCGAGCCATGGAAACCAGCTCACCTGGATCAGCGCGCTGAGGGAAGAAGCGATACCGACAAGGAAGAGCACCGCCCACATCCTGAAGTCGGCGATCTTATCGGGGACGAGGATCGGGATGAGACCTACCATCAGCCAAAGCACTCTTGAGAGGATGCCGTAGGTCAGGAGGTATTTCTTGCGCTTGTGTGTGTAGTTGACCAGCATCGCAAAGGGGATCTGCAGCAGGACGGTGACCTGCGGTACGGCATTGAGTATTCCGAAAGCCAGGTCTCCGGCTCCGAGATCGTTTGCCATCCCTATCATGGGGCTGCTCCCGGTGGCGCAGATGTTTCCGCAGATGATGCCGAGAAGGTTGCTCACGAGCATGAGGTGAAGGGATCTTACTACATCAGGCTCGAGTCCCTGCTTCTTCATAGCGTCGTCCAGATCTCCCGTGGGGGAGAGACTGCGTTTTCCCAGTCTGTATTTTAGTCTGTTAAAGATCGTTCTTATATTCATTTCACATGTGTTTTGGGTATAATCGATTTGTCGTTCAGTTCAAGTATAACCTATCCGGACTGTGCAGAACAGTTCGGTAACGATTTGTTCAGGAATTCTGCGCTGTTGCACAGAATGCGGTGCAAAGCGAAAGCGATTTTGGCAATGTCGAAAGGAGAGAGGGATGCAGAGAAAGGACAGAAGCTCAAACTTCGAGCTGATGAGGATCTTCGCGATGTTCCTCATAATCACGTACCACTACGCCCTGTTCAGCGCCTTTAGGTTCCCTGCAGGAGATCTGACCTTCAACAGGCTCTTCTATCAGTCGATGTTCCTTGACGGAAAGACCGGTGTGAACCTGTTCGTGATGGTGTCCGGGTATTTCATGGTGAAGTCGGAGAGTATAAGAACGTCAAAGGTCCTCCAGCTCTGGGGACAGGCGTTCTTCTACATAGTGGGAATATGGCTGATCTTCCATAAGAAGATAAACGGGATGGGGAGCATGGTACAGGATACCCTGAAGGGCAAGTTGTTCTTCCTGTCTTCCGGAGTCCAATGGTTCATCTCTACATATATAGTAATGTACCTTCTTGCTCCTTATATGAACGCCATGCTGAAAGCTCTTTCCAGAGACGCCTGCCGCAGGCTCCTTGTCCTGACGGGAGTGCTGTGGTGTCTCATTCCGACACTGAGCTGGATCCCCGGGATGGTGGTCACCGAGTTTCAGGGCAGCGATCTCGCGTTCTTCCTGTTCCTCTACTGTCTGGGCGGCTATCTGAGGCTCTATCATGAAAAGGACAGCCGCGGCGCGGGGTTCTGGTTCGGCTGCGCGGCAGGCATTTTCCTGCTCTGTATGGGCGTGATCGTCGCCGTGGATATCTGGAATACCAGGAGCCTCGGAAAGCTCAGGCTGCTTGATTATCTGTTCAACTATCAGAACCATGTGCTGATACTGCTTCTCTCCCTGTTCCTTTTCCTGGGATTCAAGGAACTCAAAGTCAGGAACAGCCGTGTGATCAATCTGATCTCTTCTCTCACCTTCGGGATATACCTGATCCATGACAACTGGCAGATAAGAAGATATCTCTGGAACAACGTGATCGAAGGACCTTTGTTTCAGGAGAGCCCGTGGTTCCTTCCTGTCTCTCTCGGTATCGTCACGGCGGTGTTCTGCTGCTGCGGAGCCCTCGAACTTCTGAGGCAACTCACTGTCGAGAAACTGTGGATGAAGGCTGCAGCGCCGATTTCCGGCGGCATAGACAGGCTTCTTTCAAGGATCATCAGAAAGGGAGATAACGAAAATGACTGATGAACTGAAGCTGGAGATCAAAGATACGGAATGGCCTTTTGAATATACTGACCACGACAGACAGGTCGTCAGAGCCATGGTTTTCGATGATGAGGGATATTTGTATTTTGTCGCAGCCGACAGGGATGACGAATTCGGCAGGTCGGTCCTCATCGAAACGTCCGGCGGAGGAGTAGAAGAGGGAGAGGATCTGGAGAGAGCGCTCATCCGGGAACTGAGAGAGGAACTCGGGGCAGAGACGGAGATCGTATGCCGCATAGGAACGGTGAGCGATTACTATAATCTGATACACAGGCACAATATCACGCATTATTATCTGTGCCGCGCCTTGTCCTTCGGGGAAAGGAAACTCACGGAACAGGAGATCACAGACTTCCATCTCACCACGCTTAAAGTCACGTATTCGGAGGCGGTAAGGGAATACGAAAAGAGATCCGACAGCAAGCTTGGCAGACTGTTGGCAGCAAGAGAAGTTCCGGTGCTCATCCGGGCAAAGAAGATAGCTGACAGCACAGGGATCCGGCTAATGACCGAGTGAATGAACTGGCACAGACTTCTATGAGACCAACACATTCTATGTAACACTCGAGAACGTCTATGATGACGACATGTATCCGAACAGAGGATAATCTCTGAAGATACAGGATATAGTCTGTAAATGAAATGAGCGCCGCGGATCTCTCCGCGGCGCTTTTATTTAACCCTGAAAAGACACTCCTCCGGAAAAACAGACTTAATGTCCGGCGATTTAGTGTAGTAATCTATTACAATGTTAGCATGACAGAATTGTTATAGTTTACAAAATAATTAGCACAATGATGACAATACTGTGCAACATATTGCACGGTATTTTGCGGAAATATTATATTTTGGTTAGAGTTTAAATCTCTCGGCTCCGGATAATCACTTCTATTCCGGAGAAGACAAAAAGAAAGGGAAAAGCAATGAAGAAACTTCTATCAATCATGCTGATTTTCGTCCTTGCTCTTTCACTGGTCGCCTGCGGCGGCAAGAAGGAAGAAGGCGAAGAGAAGAAGAGCATGAAGCTCGCTGTTGTCTACACAGCTCTCGGAGATTTCTGGGATATGTGCGGAGTCGGCGGAACGAAAAGAGTGGAAGAACTCAAGACAGAGTATCCTGACTGGACAGTCGATCTCGAGCTGACCGGCCCGTCAGAGATGGGGTCTGCAGCCCAGATCCAGATCATGGAGAACCTGGTATCTCTGAGATACGACGGAATCCTGATCGCAGCGTCCGACGCTGAAGCTCTCACTCCCTCCATCAACGCAGCCATAGATGCAGGCGTTCTCGTGTTCACAATGGACACCGACTGCCCGGATTCCAAGAGGATCGCATTCGTCGGAACACACAACGAGAACTTCGGCCGTAAGCTTGCTCAGTACGCAGTAGACTGGGTTGATGGCGGCCCCAAGGTCATCCTGAACCACGGCGCTATCGCCCAGCTCGGAATGATCCAGCGTCTCAAGGGCATCACCGACGTTCTCAATGAGAACGCCAGCAAGGGTGCAGAACTGCTTGAGTATCAGTCCGGTGTATCCGGCGGTCCTGACGGCCAGGCGCTCTGCGAGCAGATGATGCTCTCCAACCCCGGCTGGAACACCACGATGTGCGACAGCGCAGGTGGATCCGTCGTAGCAGCTGTCTGGGAAGAGAACGGCTGGTTCGACGCTCCTGAAAACCACAAACGCGCTTCAGTCCTTTCCGACGACGCGCCTCAGGTCATCAACGCAGTCAAGGACAAACTCGCCACAGCTACACTCGTTCAGAAGCAGTGGCAGTGGGCATACTATGGTGTTGACTTCATGTTCAAGAAGATCGCTCTGGGACAGGATCCCGGCACCGACTTCTATGAGACCAGCACATTCTATGTAACGCTCGACAACGTCTATGATGACGATATGTATCCTGACAGGAGCTGATCCTGCTAAAGGTTCATAGCGACATAATTTAAGGAGGGGGTGTGACAAAAGTCACGCCCCCGAATAATTAGGATAAGAGAAAAAGACGGCGTCGTCCCGGAAGGGTCGACGCCGATCTTTATGGTAAAATTTAAAGTGCCATGATAAATTTTCCCATAACTGATATTAGCCCAACC
>JAFRAJ010000039.1 GCA_017405465.1 Oscillospiraceae bacterium | reverse complement strand
GATCCTTGATCATGGTGATCATCTGGAAGGATCTATATTGCACTCTGACCAGGGATGGCAGTATCAAATGAAGTACTACCAGAAGTTTCTCCGTGCACACGGCATTGCACAAAGCATGAGCCGAAAAGGTAATTGCATTGATAACTCGCCTACTGAAAACTTCTTTGGAAGGCTGAAAACCGAGATGTTTTACGGGCAGGAATATTCGTATGAATCGTTAGAACATCTTGAATCTGCAATTCACGAATATATCATTTACTATAATAAGGATCGTATTGTATCGAGACTTAAATCAAGTCCTTTTGACTACCGAACAGCTTCCACATTCTAATTCTTTTACAGTTTTATTTTGTGTGGGTTTATTTGTTTAGTGTCTAAATTATTGGGGTAATATCATAATGAAAGCTGTGAAGAGTTCACAGCTTTTTTTATTGCTTATTTCCCGAGCAGTAATTCAGGATGCTTTTCCTCATATGACCTGACCACTCTTTTCCATCCGCCGCAGAAATAATAAGCAGCAATCGCTGTATTTCTAAGGAATGCAGCAATCAGCATTGCCCAAAAGATCCCATGCCAGTCTCCTGTCTTTACACCTAGATAGTATGACAAAGGTATCCTTGAAAATGCTCCAAACTGTGCCGTGATCATAGGAACTACAGATTTGCCTGCACCTCTCATTGCATTAACAAGACACCTGTCAATCCCGTAGAACAGGCACTGGAATGACATTATGAGCAAGCCGTCAGCAGCAATATCAAGGACGGCAGAATCCGTAGTAAAGATACGCGGCAGACTGTGCCGTAATAGTATTTGGACTGAACACAAACCTACCCCCATAACTGTTAGAGTCAGAATTGAATAGTTGATTCCTTTCCTTATCCTGTCAAGCTGTAGCCGACCCATATTCTGACCAACGAATGTACAAAGTGCAGTACTTAAAGCATCAACAGGAATATATAACAACATATCTACCTTGGTTACTATGCTATTAGCTGCAATAAATGTAGCACCAAAAGTATTAACAGATGCTTGCACAAACATACTTGCAAGCATATTGCCTATATTCTGAATAGCGGCGGGAAGTCCGATCCTAACTACTTCACCAAGCTCGTATCTGTCCACTGTCAGATATTTTATCCCGACCGATATACCATATCCGCCATTATTAAGCCTGTAGATGATACCGATTCCCGAGATAAGCTGAGAAATCGCTGTTGCTGCAGCGACTCCCGGTACACCCCAGCCGAGAACCAAAACAGCGATTAAATCAAAAACGATATTAAGCCCGCTGCAAATTATAAGGAATATGAGTGGCCAGTTCACATCTCCCATGCCACGTAAAGCTCCGTTACCCATCTGATAGATAAGATTTCCGGTTGTTCCCAAAAAAACAATAATCAGATAAAGGCTTGCAGAGTTTAGTATCTCATCCGGAGTCTTAAGCGATATCAGCAGTGGCCTGCTTACTATGAGGCCTACTAGAGTTATTAACATGGATCCGAACAGTGTCAGAAACGAAACAGTCGAAACCGCCCGTTGAAGGGCTTCATGATCCCTTGATCCGACTCTCTGGGATATAACGACGTTTGATCCAGAAGACAACCCAATAGAAAACAGATTGATGATACTTACGACTGGTGTGCTGGCAGAAACCGCAGCTAATGCTTCCGAATTGATAAATCTGCCGACTATCATCGAGTCAGCGACATTATAAAATTGTGTTACTATGCTTCCAAAAAGTATCGGAATAGCGAAACGTAACAGATTAGAAAATATAGGTCCTTCTACCAGATCAATTCGGTTGCTTTTTTCCGTCATTATTCTTACACCTTATTCATAATAGTCATTCAAATATCTGTATCTGATTCGTCCCTGTCATCAGATTGTACATCCTCTTCTGAACCATGAACATCTTTGGATTCAGTAATCTGAGTTTCAGGCTCTGCTTCATCCGTTTCAGTTAATACACCAGATTTTCTTAGATAATCCTCCGTCAATGCGTAAGGTTTAAGATAATCAGGATCTTCGGACATTTTTATCTTCCTCTTGACAGTTAACAGAATAATTGCTGAAACAACTGCATAAGTGATGCAAACAGCCTGAGATATTCTCACTCCACCAATAAACAATGCATCTGTTCGCAGTGATTCACAGAATGCGCGGCCAATACCATTCCAGATAAGATATCTAAGGCCTATCTCTCCGTCAAAACGTCTTCTTTTTATGAAATAGAAAATTACGGCTACTCCTATAAAACACCAGATACTTTCATACAAAAATGTTGGATGTACAGGTCCGTCTTTTAAGACGATACCATGTTCTCTATACAGAAAATCGGCATTTCTAGAGATGTATCTTGCTATAGTGTCGCTATACATTCCCCACGGCAGATTTGTATTGGTACCGAACAGTTCCTGATTGAAAAAGTTTCCCCATCGCCCTAATCCCTGACCGATTAGAAATCCCAAAGCCAAGTCATCTAGCAAGCAAAGATATTTAGTTTTATTAATTAGACATACAATCAGCGAAGTTACTAACGCACCGGTTAGTATTCCATAAAATGCCGTCCCGCCTTCTCTAAGATTAAAAAACTGTTTAATAGATGTTACTTCATAATCATCTGCAAATAATACATAAAAAGCTCGTCCACAGAATACTGCCCCAATAGCTCCCCAGATCACTATATCGTAGAGCTTATCCTCGTCGATACCGAAACGTCTCGCGTTTTTTTGCCCCACGATCACCCCTATAAACATTCCTAATGCTATGAGGATACCGTACCAGTATATATCGAATCCGTTAATAGAAAACGCAACTCTGTTGATGTCGAACTCCAGGCCTAATCCCGGAAATGTAACATGACTCATCTTGTTTATGCTCCAGTATTGATAGGATTAACTATACTGATTGAACTGCTTTCATCAAGAAAACATGATCTCAGCAGATCGTTTGCAGAACTAATATCCATTCTGTTAACGAACTGAATTATATCGTATAGGTCTGCCTTTTTAAAGTGACAGGAAACCATGCTCCCCGCTACAGAGCCTGGACTGTCAAACAAGCTTATATAGCCGCCGACAGATGCCCGCGCTCTTTCCTCAAACAGTTCCTTCCTGAATCCGTTTGTTTTTATCTTTTGGATCCTGTTTTTGATCTGATCTCTGACCTTGTATGGATAAGGGGTCTCACCCTCGAAAAAAGTACATACATATTCATTTCCTGAATAAAATCCAGATTCAAAACTGTCGTTTATAAGATTCATCTCATATAGATCCTTGAAGAGATCTGTACTTTCCCCCGCGATAAGATCCAGAACTATGTCCATAAGCAATTCCGTTTTCATGCTTTCAAACTTATCCAAACACCGTTCTTTATATCCGAAGCAGAACAATGGCATTGAGACGTTCATATCCGTTTTTGATCTTTTTCTGATTATTGATGCAGGCTCATCAGAAGATCGGATACTGAGTTTCATTTCAGCATTACGTGTACAAAAATAGTTTTCAGCAATCAAAAAGACTTCTTCATGCTGAACACATCCGCATACGGCAAGCACCATATTCTCAGGCTGATAGAAAGAGTTGAAGCAATCCATAAGAATATCAGCATTTATTTTTTTAATAGACTTTTCACTTCCCGCAATATCAGAATTAATCGAGATATTGTGATACAGGTTTTTAAAAAGCCCGAATGAGGCTCTCCATGACGGATCATCGAGATACATTCTGATTTCATCAGCGATTATCGATTTTTCTTTCTCTACGCCTTCGTTGCTGAACCGTGGCTCAGAGATCGTGTTAAGAAGTATTTTCAGAGCATTTTTATATTCATCATTTCCGCTTCGGAATACGAAAGTGGTCCTGTTAAAAGTCGTATAGGCATTAGCCGATGCACCTATATCAGCGAATAATGAGAAAATGTCCTCTCCGTTATTCTCAAACATTTTATGTTCAAGAAAATGAGCTGTTCCATCAGGCAGGACATCAGGAGTTCCACTTCTGTATATCTTTGTATCTGCTGATCCGAATCCTATGGATAATTGAGCAGAAACACTGCTCTTTTCAGGCATTTCATATACCAATACGTTCAAACCGTTTCCGGTTCGGTATTTAAAATATCTACCATCTAAAAGTTCACTTATTATCTTATCGATCTTTTTATTACTCATCGGTCAACCTGTACAACCCACACAATTGCATAGTATCAAGACAGCTTTGAACATCTTTACCGGAGACATTTTGGATAAGTCTGATCTCCTCTTCCGGAGTGATGTATTTTCTGAGACTGTTCACCGCAGCAAGATAATGTGACGAAGCCCCTGAGACAGTATCAAATAAGCTTCTCGTAGAATTAATAAGACTGTGCTTAGCGTTTTCGAGTTCATCTACTGAAGGTCCATCATCTCTCAGTCTCATAAACTCAGTTAAGATGCCTTCTCTGCTCTTTTCGTATTTTTCTTTTGATGTTGATGCTTCAACCAGAATCCCGCTTCCTCCGCCTGTCATTCGGTTAGAGACACATGAGTAGCAAAGTCCCTGTTTTTCTCTGACGTTCAGAAACAGCCTTGAGGTTGGCATCCCGCCGAAGATAGCGTTTGCAATCTTTAGCACCGTAAGGTCTTTTTCGTCAGGTATCCTCGCGGAATGAAAGACCATAGAGATTATGTCTTGCTCAGTACGAGCGTCTTCTTTTATATAAAAAGGATCCGCAGGAAGGACAACAGGTTCATTAACATAAGTAACCGGTGATCTTCCAATACCGTATTCTTCGATCATCGACGATAATATCTGCTTCACAAGATCACATTGATCTCCACAATAGAATATGTTTACATTACAGTTTTCCAGGCACTTCTTATAAACTTCCAGCAAACTCAAGCTATTGATCTTTGGAATATCCTCTTCGAATCCAAGAGACGGAAGACTTCTTTTGCTGCCCTTGAACAGCTCATTCATGAGCATTCTAGTACAGTACGATTCCTTATCATTAATAAGAAATCTTATCTCTTCCTTCAGTTTTTCACTTTCGATTTCAATGGTACTGTCAGGGAATACTCCATCAGGCAGATATGGTTCTGCAAGTACTTCGCACAAGAGTTTTACTGCGTTGAGCCCTACACTCTCGTCCGGAAGATAACGGCTTGAGACACAGTCTGTATCAAAGTGCAGCATCATTCTCGTACCAACTCTATGACCTGAAACATAAAGTGATGCACCATAAAGCTGATCCAGATATCTGGAGAGAGAAATCATGTCCCTGTGTTTATCTGTTGCAGAACTAAGAACAAAGGCCAGCAATGAAACAGCAGTCATGGTATCCCGTTCTAGATCACAGTTGAGCTCAATAACAAGCCTTTGACGTATGTATCTGTTATCACAATATGCAAGAGTAATGTTTTCTTTCAGTTTTTCGATAAATATCATAAACACTCCATGTCTATAATCAAACCAGATTTAAACAGTTTGACTCTATTTTTCTACCGATTTATTGAATATTTTATTAATTTGATAAAAAAGTATTTACATCAGGAAATGAATGTATTACAATACAGTTACAAACACGATTTTATCTTTTTCATTTTTTCCTTCATTTCCATATGCATTAAATGTGTTCTCACATTACCTGATGCAAAAACGAAGTACCGGTTTCGAATTCATCCAGTCGAAACCGGCTTCTTTTTTATCATATCATGAAGAATATTCTTAGACTATTAAGGTTATCGATTATCAGTATAAAGTCCCGGGCATCAGGTGATCCCGGGACTTATTCTTTTCAGTTTTATTCAGTTACTTCTTCCTGAATAAGCGGAACAGCTTTCATTTTGGGGACAATATCGATATTATCGTTTCTCACGGATATCCTGATAGAAGCCGGAGGATTATCAGCAGTATCTACAAGTACTTCTGCGATCTTGTCTTCGCATTCTCTTCTTATTGTATTGCGCAGATCCCTGGCCCCGTATTTCCCTCCCTCAGCGTGCTTCACCAGCAACGTAAGAGCTTTATCCGTATATGTTAGTTTTATTCCTTTATCGAGAAGCGGTGTTCTCATTTCTTCGATCATCAATGCTGCGATCCGTTTCATTGACTCTTCTGTCAAAGGCTTGAACACAACAATCTCATCTACTCTGGAAAGAAATTCTGGTCTGAGGAAATCTCTCAGAGCGTTCAATGATTTCTCACTGCTGCTCTCATCAAGCGATGCTCCGAACCCGGCAAAACTCGATTTAATGTTAGAGCCCGCATTGCTTGTCATTATTATGACAGTATGTTCAAAATTAACAGTGCGTCCCTGCGCATCAGTGATTCTTCCTTCATCAAGTATCTGTAGAAGAATGTTCATGACATCAGGGTGAGCTTTTTCGATCTCATCGAAAAGCACAACACTATACGGACGTCTGCGGACCTTTTCTGTAAGCTGACCAGCTTCGTCATACCCAACATATCCAGGAGGTGAACCTATAAGCCTGCTTACAGTATGCCTCTCCATATATTCCGTCATGTCGATCCTTACCAGCGGATCGACACTATCAAATAATTCAGAAGCCAATACTTTAGCAAGTTCTGTCTTCCCTACTCCAGTAGGTCCGACAAATATGAAAGAAGCAGGCCTGATCCGTTCAGATAAACCAACTCTTGTCCGCTTGATAGCCTTAACAACTTTTTCAACAGCCTCATCCTGTCCAATGATCTTCTTCTTGAGAGCATCAGAGAGGCCTTCAATTTTCTTATATTCGTCTTTTTCTATTGAACTTGCAGGTATTCCAGTCCAGAGCTCTATCACTTTAGCGACATCCTGCTGAGTCACTTCCAAATTGTTTATAACTGGAAGAATCTCCTGGATCCTGTCGTTCATTTTTATGCATTCACTTCTGATATTCGCGATCTTTTCATAGTCTGGTTGATCTTTGTTCTGTTCTTCCGCTTCAATTTCAAGCATTCTATCAACGCGGGATGTCAGTTTCTGATATTCAGCCAGTTCGCTGCATTCCAATGCACTGCATGCAGCAGCCTCGTCCAGAAGATCTATAGCCTTATCAGGAAGGAATCTGTCGGAAATGTATCTTTCAGATAATCTAACAATATCCTCACAGATCTCATCACTTATATGAATTCCGTGGAAATTTTCGTAATAGCCTTTGATTCCTTTTACTATCTCAATAGTATCTGCTATAGACGGTTCCTCTACAGTAACAGGCTGAAATCTTCTTTCCAGAGCCTGATCCTTCTCTATATATTTACGATATTCTGAGAAGGTAGTAGCACCAATAACCTGAATCTCTCCTCTAGATAATGCCGGTTTGAGGATATTTGCTGCACTCATAGCACCGTCAGCATCACCTGCACCTGTCAGGTTATGGACTTCATCGATGAAGAGAATGATATTCCCATCTTCAGTCACTTCATTTAAGAGTCCTTTGACGCGGCTTTCAAACTGTCCTCTGAACTGTGTGCCGGCAACCAGTGCAGTCAAATCCAATAGATAGATCTGTTTATTCTGTAATTTTGCAGGAACGTCACCTGAAACGATCCGCTCTGCAATTCCCTCTGCAATGGCAGTCTTTCCAACTCCTGCCTCACCTATAAGACATGGATTGTTCTTCTGACGTCGGGACAGTATCTGAATCGTGCGATATACTTCCTTGTCCCTGCCGATTATATTATCCAGTTTTCCATCTTTGGCTTTCTGAGTCAGATTATCACAATACGTATCAAGATATTTATGTCTCTTGTCTCTGTCCTGTCTCTGACGGTTCTGAGAATTGTTCTGATTTGACTTGTTATCCTGCTCTTTATCTTTTTGTATAGGAGTATTTTTGAAAAGATTTCCGAACAGATTCGGGAAAGTCGGGGTGCCCCCTTCTTCAAATCCACCTTCTTCAGGTTCATTGCCTGCTGAAAGATGCTCGGAGAATGCCTCAAGATCATCATCAGTGACACCAAAATGTTTCATGATGTCATCCACGGGCATTACACCAAGCTCTTTTGCACAAACCAGACAAAGTCCTTCGTTTGTAGTATTTCCGCCTTCTATCTTCGTGATAAACATGACGGCGGTTCTCTTTTTACATCTAGAACAAAGCATTTATAAATCTACCTGTAATTATGTATAAAACGGGTTTAACTCAAACAATTTTGAGAACAGGAACGACCCTTCGATCACATCTTTATTGAACCAAGATGTCGACCATATGTCGAGTATAAGGCTCATTAATGAACATAAGATGAACAGGATAACCAGCCCGATCACCAGTCCTAATGCACCGCCAAGCAACTGGTTAGGAAATCCGACTATCGGCAGTTCATTTACGCCTTCTAGAGCTGATGACAACAACCTGATCAGTATGATTGCCAGGATGAATACCAAAACAAAAACAATCATCCTGATCACATTGATACAGTTGCTTTCAAGAGAATGATTAATAAACCGGTCTGCAAGTTCCGAGGCGTCAGAGTCAAGAGATTGTTCTTTGATGAAATTACTGAACAGTTTCCCTATCAGACCATTTGAAAATGTATCAGAGATCCCGCTCTGTATCTTTTGTATGTTTTTTGTGACATATTCTGTCAACCTGTCTTTTAATAATCTGTCATAGATCGTTTTTGACGCCGAATTGCTGACATAATTTCCTCCGAGAAACGCTATGACAAGCCCAAACACGTTAATGAATGAGCCAACGAATCCCTTCTTGTAAAAGATAAAGAAGAAAAGAATCAGAAAAACGGCTAAGAACAAATCATAATACAATGATACATTCATTACTATTCAATCTCCTCCACGTCGTTCCTAGATGATTTGATCAGGCATCTTGGTTCCAGTCTGATCACTCCGCCGAAGTATACTATCGAATATGTTGAAATATCACAATGATATATCTCCTGAAGTAGCCCAGCATGAGAATATGCATCTATCTTTCCCCTGCTGAGAACAAAAACTCTGTCATTGCTGACCCACATATCCTCAATGAAATCTCTGTGGTCTATATTGCAGACCTCGGACAGTTTACGCGTAAGGATAACGATACTATTTATCTCGCTTCTTTTATTATCGCCGAATGCAATCGCTATGTTCTTACCCGAATCACTCCTAATATCCAGAATAGATCGCCCATTATAACTATACTCAGCAAGAACCTGTCCTTTAAAATCGCATCTGACACATTTACTGTCAAGAAAAACGATGACAGAATCATTATCAAGAAGAGCTTTAAGCGGCATTCCTTCGAGTTCAAAAACAGCACGTTCAGTTTTTGCATCCAAATCAATACAGCAAACCGTGGTAAACAGAGCTCCATCGATACTCTTTACTCCCAGTATCACTGCACTGTTCCGATAAGAAGAAGCATATACCCCGGTCGGGAAACCTTCTGAGCCATACCAAGTGAATATCTTATCACCTTTTCGATCAAAAACTGTAAGCTCTCCTGTATATACTTCTCCGGAAGTAAGGAAAGCGGTTTTGCCGGAAGGAGTCACAGCAACGGAGATGATCGGATTTGAAGTGCTACCGCTGAAAAGCATCATAGTTCTGTTGAATACTTTGTAGCTTTTCCCTCCCCTGGAGTATACGACTGCTCTGTTACCAGAAACAGCTAATCCAGGATTGGAGATACTGTGGTGATATTCCAGCAATTCAGCGCCAGTCCCTGAAATGTTTTTAAGAACCGCACCGTTAAGCATGTACAAAGTTCTGGCACCAACGCCTTTTTCCTGAACGGCTCCATCCTCTATGTCTACTGGAAATGAGCCTATAGCAAACGTCGATTTCAAAAAATCTCTGACATCATAACTGAATACACTGGAATAGAAAGAGACCGACACTATACATACAAAGATAATGGCGATAACAGCCAGAACCGACATAATGCGTTTCCATCGAGCTTTTCTGTATTTAGCTCTTCTGGCTCTTGCTATTTCATTGTTGTTAGAACTGCTCAATAATAGACCTCCGTCAGATAGAGTCCGCAAGCTGGGGCTGTGATAAGCAGATTATCTCTGGGCTTGCCATTCAGATATAGCTCCAGATCTTCTCTGCAGAGCTTCCCGCGCACTGTCTGCAATAGCGCTCCGACTATTATACGGGCCATGTTATAAAGAAACCCGTCTGCAGAGATACTGATCTTTACCATTTCCCCGCAGCGTGAAACCGATATATCAGAAACAGATCTGACTTTATTATCTACAGAGCTTTTAACTGAACAAAAAGAAGAGAAATCATGCCTTCCAGAGAAAACAGAAGCTATTCTGTTCATCTCCGACTCATCAATCTGTGGAGAGAACTGATATGCTCTGTCCAGTAAAAAAGGATTCATAACTCTGGAATTCCAGATAAGATATTCATAGGTCTTTCCCTTCGCAGAATATCTGGCGTGAAAATCATCCGGGACATTTCTGATCTCATTGACGCGGATATCTGCAGGAAGCCTTGCGTTCAATGCATTGCGGATCTCTTCACAATCCATTCCATGCTCGATAAAAAAGCTGATATAAAATCTTCGGGCATGGACGCCTGAATCAGTGCGTGAACAGAACTTCATATCCGGCAGATAGCCTAATAACGAGCAGACGGCATCTTGAAATACAGATTGTACTGATACAGCATTCTTCTGAATCTGTGAACCATGATACGAAGTGCCCACGAAGGATATCTGAACAAGATAATTTGAAGCCATCCTATATCTTCCCCGCAAGGACAAGCAGCACACAGAACAGGCAGAAAACTAATGTTGCCTTCAAATCGGATCTTTTCAGCCTGAGTTCATTGAGTCTAGTGCGTCCTTCTCCTCCGTTATAACACCTGCATTCCATTGCAAGCGCCAGCTCATCAGCTCTTCTGAATGCAGAAACGAACAGCGGTATAAGGATCGGTGTTAGAGCTTTGATCCTTTCAAACAGTTTTCCAGTATCAAGATTCGCTCCGCGCGATTTCTGCGCGGCCATGATCTTATCGGTCTCTTCAAGAAGCGTAGGAATGAACCTCAACGCAATAGTCATCATCATCGCAAGATCATTCACTGGAAATCCCAGTTTGGTAAGTGGTTTAAAAAGCGATTCCAGTGCACCGGTCAACTCGATGGGGGTAGATGTATATGTCAGCAATGATGATCCGGCAAGCAGACAAATCACCCTCAATGACATCAGGGCTGCGTAATATAATCCTTGTTTTGTTACTGAGATCTTCCAGAATGAGAAGACTACATCTCCGCTGATGAAGAACATATTCAGAATGGAAGTAAACAAAACTATCGGTATTATAGGCTTAAGGCTCTTAAGAAGCATCTTGAGCGGGATCTTGACGATAGCATAGGCGATCAATATAAACACCAGCGCAAGAATCATCTGGAGAATGCTCTTGAATGAGAACAGTATGATTATATATACAAGCGTAAGAATAAGCCTGACTCTTGGATCAAGCCTGTGTATCGGTGAATCACCGTTTATATACTGTCCTAATGTGATATCTCTCATATATGCACTTCTCTCTTCACGGCAGCTGTTATTGTGTCAGCTGCTTTTTCTACTGTATAGATATCCGTATCAACACCGATCCCGCGCTCATTCAGCGTAAGCAGTATATCCGTAACGGTAGGGATATTAAGACCAGTCTCTCTCAACTCTGAAGAATGCTTAAATACTTCTTCTACCGTGTCATAATACATCACTTTTCCAGAATTCATAACAAGAACTGTATCAGCATATCTGGCCACATCATCCATCGAATGAGAGACCAGGATAATGGTCTTGTTCTCTTTCCTGTGATAATTATCTATCACCTCAAGAATGTCTTTCCTTCCTTTAGGATCAAGCCCTGCGGTCGGTTCATCCAAGACTAGGACATCAGGTCTCATGGCAAGAACTCCGGCGATAGCAGCTCTTCTTTTTTCACCTCCGGAAAGATCAAAAGGAGACCTTTCCAGTAATTCCGGAGAAAGATGCAGATAACCGGCAGCCTCTATTATCCGCTCTTCTATCTCTTCTTCGCTGAGTCCGAGATTTCTCGGTCCAAATGCGATATCTTTCTTGACTGTCTCTTCAAACAGCTGGTATTCGGGATACTGAAGGACCAACCCTACTTTGAACCTCTTGTCACGAAGCTTTGAAGTATCGCTCCAGATATCCTCATCATCTATAAAGACACTGCCGGCAGTCGGTTTGATAAGGCCGTTCAGCATCTGTATCAGTGTAGATTTACCACTGCCGGTATGGCCAATGACACCTACAAAACTGCCTTCCTTAAAAGTAAGGGAGACTTCCGATACTGCTGTTTTTTCGTCAGGCATACCTTTCTGATAGGTGAATCCTACATTTTCAAGTCTGATGACGCTCAATGTATATCCTCCTTCAGTGCAGTGATCGCTTCAATCAGTTCTTCAGGTCTGATTATATCCTTACTGACTTTTATCCCATTTTCCGACAATTTTATCGCCAATTCAGTAACAGGAGGAACCTCAAGACCAAGGGAAGTAACTTTATCTTTCTCAGAAAAGATCGTCCTGGGAGTTCCTTCCATAGCGATCTTTCCGTTTGCAAGTACGATTATCCTGTCTGCCAGAACAGCTTCTTCCATAAAATGTGTTATTAGCACTACAGTGATACCGTTTTCCCTGTTAAGCCTGTTAATAACGTTCATCACCAGGGATCTGCCTTTTGGATCCAGCATAGCAGTAGGTTCGTCAAGTATTATACACATTGGTCTCATTGCCAGTACGCCAGCAATAGCCACTCTCTGTTTCTGTCCCCCTGACAGCTTATGAGGCGCGTCCTTTATATGTTTTTCCAATCCAACTGCTTTTATGGCATCATCGACACGAGTCCTTATCTCTTTAGGATCGAGTCCTAAGTTCTCAGGAGCAAAAGCAACGTCTTCCTCTACGATCGTAGCGACGATCTGGTTATCTGGATTCTGAAAAACCATTCCGGCTTTCTTCCTGATCTCCGACAGATTCTTCTCGTCTGATGTATCCATCCCGTCAACATATACCTTACCCGAAGACGGCACCAGGATACCGTTGATCAGTTTTGCCATTGTAGATTTTCCAGACCCGTTATATCCCAATACAGCAAGAAATTCGCCCTTCTCCACTGAAAGATCAATGTCCTGAAGAACGGAATTCTTGCCATATGAAAATGAAACATTGTCGAATTTAATTAAGCTACTCACTATACCCTCTTCATAAAAATCGATGTATTCCCGCATGGGAGTATGAGGCCGCTGTCAGTTACCGGTATACCGATCTCATCGCTGTATACGTTTCCGTTATAACTTTTTAGTATTTCGGAAAGAAGATATCCTACAGATGACTGTGAGACTCCGGTAGTATAACAGTTAACAGTGAAGAAAAGCGGATCATCTGATAACAATTCTGCACAAGCTTTAACCAGATCATAGATGTCTTCTTCAAATCTCCAGACTTCACCGGATGGACCGCGTCCATAGCTTGGCGGATCCATGATGATGGCGTCATATGTCCGTCCTCTTCTCTTTTCTCTGAGAACGAATTTCATACAATCATCGACTATCCACCTGCACGGACGATCCTCCAGACCATTCAGCTGAGCATTTCTCTTCGCCTGAGAAACCATTCCTTTGCTGGCATCAACATGACATACTGAAGCACCAGCCCTGAGACAAGCAAGAGAAGCAATGCCAGTATATCCAAACAGATTCAGAACCGTTATCGGTCTTCCCGAATTCCGTATCAGCTCTTCATAAATGCTCCAGTTTGCAGCCTGCTCCGGAAATACTCCTGTGTGTTTGAAATTCGTGGGAGTGACATACATCCTTAATCCGTTCCACTCTATTGTCCATTCTTCAGGAAGCCTTCTGATGTACTCCCAGGATCCACCTCCCGCACTGGAACGGTGATATACCGCATCAGCACTACTCCATAGCGAATCAGTCTTTTCAGTCTTCCAGATCACCTGAGGATCCGGCCGAACAAGAATATACCTGCCCCATCGTTCCAGTCTATTTCCCGATGAAGTATCTATAAGCTCATAGTCTTTCCAATCTTCTGCAGTTCTCATAAAACACCCTGTTCTGCTCAATACAAACTGGTCTGGTTTCCGTTTCTGCTATCAAGCATTTTCATCCCGAGATGTTCATATGCAGCCTGAGTCACATATCTTCCTCTGGGAGTCCTGTTAAGGAAACCTATCTGCATCAGATAAGGCTCGCATACATCTTCCAGAGTACCGGCGTCTTCTCCGAGCATAGCTGCGATAGTTTCTAGACCTACTGGTCCTCCGCCGTAATTTGTTATGACAGCCTTTAGAAGCCTTCTGTCTAGAGCATCCAGTCCCAGCTCATCTATTCCCATCTTCTCCAGTGTCATATTCACAGCTTCCAGATTTACACTGCCGTCACCTAATACCTGACTATAATCTCTGACTCTTTTAAGCAGTCTGTTTGCGATTCTTGGAGTGCCCCTGGATCTTTTTGCTATCTCCAAAGGTCCTTCCTGATCTGCTATCTCCAGGCCGAGAATCCCCGCTGATCTGATAACTATTTTTGCAAGATCTTCCGCGGAATACATATCCAGCTTCATCAGCATTCCGAATCTGTCTCTCATAGGAGATGAAATCATTCCCGATCTTGTTGTCGCCCCGATCAAAGTAAACGGCTTCAGGTCGATCCTGATGGATCTCGCTGCAGGGCCTTTTCCAATGATGATATCCAGTGAAAAGTCTTCAAGTGCAGGGTAAAGTACCTCTTCTACCTGTCTTGAAAGGCGATGTATCTCGTCTATAAAAAGGATATCTCCCTGAGATAGACCGGTAAGGATCGCTGCAAGATCTCCCGGTTTTTCTATAGCCGGGCCGGAAGTCACCCTAATGTTTACACCCATCTCTCTGGCAACAATCTGCGCCAGAGTAGTTTTCCCGAGTCCAGGAGGTCCGTAAAACAGGATATGATCTAACGACTCTCCGCGCTTCTTAGCAGCTTCTATACTTACAGCAAGATTCTCTTTCAGCTGAGGCTGTCCGACGAATTCGTCCAAAGTCAGAGGACGCAGAGTCAAAGCGACATCAGCGTCTTCCTCCAGAAATCCCGGTTCTATTATTCTGTCATCGAAAAAATCTTTCATATCATTCACCTGGATGCCAGTGATCTAAGTGCAGCAGCTATCATATCCTCAGTACTAAGATCTGCAGGAAGCCCTGCGACTGCAGCAGCTGCTTCTGACTGAGTGAAACCAAGCGACAGCAATGCAGCAATAGCGTCTGCAGTAGCAGTTCCGTCAGAAGAAGAGCTTACGACTTCGCCTATACCAGTTATATCAAGCTGCAGGATCTTGTCCTTAAGTTCTAGTACGATACGCTGTGCCAGTCGCGGTCCAACTCCGGCACATGCCGTAACAGCTTTAGAATCTCCGCTTGCTATCAGCAGAGCAAGCCTATCGGGATCGTAAGTCGAAAGTACAGATAACGCGAGTTTCGGTCCGACGCCATTCACTGAACAAAGAAGTTTGAAGGCGTCGCGCTCTTTCTGAGTGGCAAAACCGAACAGATCGACTCCGTTCTCTTTTATACTCAGGACTGTAAAGATAAACACCTTTTCACCGACTTGAGGAAGCATTGAGAGCGTGTTTACTGAGCATGAAACAGAATAACCGACACCTCCGCAGCTTATTACTGCAGAATCCGTCATCTTTTCTTCAAGGATACCATTTAGTGAATAGATCATAGTTATTTACCGTATTTTGCGTATATTTCCCCTAATGCGGAGGCGCTGGAGTGAGCATGACATATAGCGACTGCTAAGGCGTCAGCAGTATCATCCGGTTTAGGGATCTTATCTAAGCCAAGGATCATCCTTGTAAGTTCCATCACCTGTTTCTTTTCTGCTTTTCCGTATCCGGTAACCGCCTGCTTCACAGCCATAGGTGAATACTCGTATATCGGAAGACCAGCTTGAGCAGCTGCCAGAAGAGTTACCCCCCTGGCTTCTCCGACGCCTATTCCAGTAGTGACGTTATTGACAAAATACAGTTTCTCAATAGCGAACGCTTCAGGTTTCGTTCTGTTTATAACAGTATTTATCCCGTCATAGATCGTCATGAGCCTGTTCTCAAATTTAGTGTTAGGTTCTGTAGTTATAGCTCCGTATGCTGCTACGTGAAATGTATTATTTGAAAAATAGTCGATCACACCGTAGCCGACGATAGCATATCCGGGGTCAATTCCTAAAATCCTCACTTCAGTTCACCGCCTTCAAGACATTATATCATAGTTGATATCGCCATTCTCCCTTACTTTTCTATTCATAATACGCACAACTGTAAGATCCGTCCGGAATAAACTATTCCGGACGGATCCTGTTCTGTCTGTTTTGCTTATCCAAGCTTGCTGATACTATCAAGGATCATTTCTTTTTTAGATGACAGTTTCTCAAGCTTTTCCTTTTCAGCGGCAACTACATTCTCAGGAGCCTTACTGAGGAACTGAGGATTTGAAAGCCGGCCTTCCAGTCCAGCCATATCCTTTTCGACACTCTTCAGTTCTTTCTGAAGTCTGGCTATCTCCTTCTCTCTGTCTACGAGTTCTGACAGAGGTATAAGTGCTCTCGCACTATCAGTTACAGCCTGCACTGCATCAGGTATATCAATCTTGCTGCCGACAGTCACCGATGCGGCTTTCGCCAAACGTTTGATGAATTCTGCTCCTTCAATAAATACTTCCGTCTCGGCAGTTTCTACAGATATATCGAGCTGCTTGGAAGGGGGCACATTCTTCTCGGATCTTATGACTCTCACAGCCTTGATAAGATCCATGATCTTTCCAAACCTTGCGGCATCTGCTTCAAATACGAGTGAAGGATCATACTCAGGCCATTTTGAGATCATGATGCTTTCACAGGATGTTGGAAGTGCCTGATAGATAGCTTCTGTTATGAAAGGCATAAACGGATGAAGCACCTGCAATATCCTTGTAAATGTATAGACAAGCACCTGCTTGCAAGCATTCTTACGGGCTTCATCATCTCCGTTCAAACGCAGTTTTGCTATTTCTACGTACCAGTCACAGAACACATCCCAGGCAAAATCGTATACTTTACCGGCGGCAATACCCAATTCGAAGTTCTCAAGATTGGCACTCACTTCCTGGATCATTCCTTCGAGTTGAGTAAGTATCCACTTGTCTTCTATCTCAAGCGTTTCAGGGAGTGAATCAGGCTCAACATCGTCCACATCATTCATCAGAATGAATCTGCCGGCGTTCCAGATCTTATTGCAGAAGTTTCTCGCTGCCACGATCTTATCATCCGAGTAGCGCATATCATTTCCGGGACTGACGCTGTTGGAAAGCATGAATCTGAGCGCGTCCGCACCGTATTCCTCGATCACGTTAACAGGATCAACACCATTGCCAAGAGACTTGGACATTTTCCTTCCCAGTGCGTCCCGGACAAGTCCGTGCATGAAGACGTTCTTGAAGGGCACCTCACCGGTATGTTCGATACCCGAGAATATCATTCTTGCCACCCAGAAGAAGATAATGTCATATCCGGTAACAAGAGTATCCGTAGGATAGAAGTATTTCAGATCCTCTGTCTTTTCAGGCCAGCCGAGCGTAGAGAACGGCCACAGCGCAGAAGAGAACCAGGTATCCAGCGTGTCTTCATCCTGATGCATATGGCCACCGCACTTCGGGCAGTGATCCGGCGCTTCCTTGGCAACTACTAGTTCTCCGCATTCATCACAATAATACGCTGGGATCCTGTGTCCCCACCACAGCTGACGGCTGATGCACCAGTCTTTTATATTGTACATCCAGTTGAAGTACGTCTTTGAAAACCTTTCAGGGACGAATTTAACTTCGCCTTCTTCAACAGCTTTAATTGCGGGTTCTGCAAGAGGCTGCATCTTTACGAACCACTGTTTGCTTACGCGAGGTTCAACTGTAGTTCCGCAGCGGTAGCATGTACCGACATTATGCTTATATGGCTCTACGCTGACAAGAAAACCGCCATTCTCAAGATCCTTTACGATCTGTTTGCGGCATTCATACCTGTCCAGACCGCAGTATTTCCCTCCGTTTTCATTTATTACTCCACTCTCATCGAGTACATTGATCACTTCCAGATTATGACGAAGTCCGACCTCATAGTCATTAGGATCGTGAGCAGGTGTGATCTTAACTGCACCAGTTCCGAAATCTGTTTCTACGTAATCATCTGCAACAACAGGTATCTCCCTGCCGACGAGAGGAAGCGTCAGAGTCTTGCCTATTACGTCTTTATATCTTTCGTCTGAAGGATTAACGGCTACAGCTGTATCACCCAGCAGAGTCTCCGGCCTGGTCGTAGCGAGTTCAATGTATCCGCTGCCATCGCTGAACGGATATCTGATATGCCAGAACGAGCCGTCCTGCTCTTCAAATTCAACTTCAGCATCAGAGATGGAAGTATGGCAATGAGGACACCAGTTGATTATCCTCTCGCCTCTGTAGATGAGTCCTTTTTCATACAGTTTGCAGAAGACTTCCAGAACAGCTTTAGAGCATCCTTCATCAAGTGTGAAACGTTCACGTGACCAGTCACATGAAGATCCCAGATACTTTAGCTGTTCAACTATACGGCCGCCGTACTGTTCCTTCCACTTCCAGGCACGCTCGAGGAATCCGTCACGTCCAAGATCTTCTTTGGTAAGACCTTCTTCCCTCATCGCTTCCACGATCTTGGCCTCAGTAGCGATCGAAGCATGATCTGTTCCCGGAAGCCATAAAGCACTGTATCCCTGCATACGCTTGGTCCTGATGATGACATCCTGTAAAGTCATATCAAGGGCGTGCCCCATATGAAGCTGTCCCGTAATGTTGGGAGGAGGCATCATGATAGTGTAAGGTTTCTTTTTGGGATCTCTTTCCGCTAAGAAATAACCGCCTTCTAGCCATTCATTGTAGATTCTTGATTCTACTTCTTTAGGACTGTACTGTTTTGCTAGTTCTTTCATAGTTTCCTTCCTTATAACAAAAGTCCCGAAGCCTACGCTCCGGGACGATAATAAACCGCGGTACCACCCGATTTGTCTAGAAAAGACCACTCTTGAGCAAATTAACGCTTGCCATGCGGCTTCGGCTGATGATTTCACCGAAGCAGCTCCGAAGCGACCATGAAACACTCCTGATTCTCACATTCTCAGCTACCTGTGATTCTCTTAAATCAGTCTGTGAATCAACCTCTTCTTCAACGCTTTTAAACAAATAGATTCTATAATCTGAAGACTGATGTGTCAACTCCTGTTGAGATCTCTGTCTCTATACAGGTTTTTCCCTGAAGTGATTATCTCATCATACAGCGATAGATAAGATCCGCTTCCTTCTGTTGCTGATGAAAGGATATAATCATCCGTCTCGTAGATGATATCTACTTTTTTAAACTTTACAAGATTTCCGTATTTGATATAAACGCCCAATTCTCCGTCTATCAACCGCAGTGAGGTTTTCTTCACTTTGATCCCACGGTAATTCGAAAACTTGATATTGATATCCTCGTTTCTTAATACCGCTGCAGCAGGATTCATTCTGTCAAAAGCAAGTATCACTATCGCAAAAGATCTGTCTTCTGAGGGAAGTATCGAATGAACTACTGCAGGAAGATCTGATGCAGCACTGAAACTGAAATCCGTGAAATAAGTGTTGCCTGTCTTTAGCCGGGCAGCATCTTCCAAAGGCATCGTACAGATATAATACCAGCTGTAATCCGACAGTATCTTATAGTATCTGTCGCTATATGAATACCTGTCATGGACTTCCTTAATCATGCTCTTCATCTTATCCGGAGTCATAGACTCGAAATCATCTGCTGTGATGATGTTTTCGCATCCGTCAACAAATGACACGAAAAAGCCTGATTCTTCAGCAGTGACGAAACCTATCGGGTCAGAATTGAGCCGTTCAAGAGTCTCTATCATCTCAGTGATCTTCTGTATCTGAACAGAAGGATCGACTTCTCCTCCTGCAGACACTTCATATCCGGACAGATAGCTGATGAGATCGTTCCTGAGTTTTGAAATATCGGAATAATCGCCTCTTGCAAAATAGGAAGAATAATCGAACATCAGATTGTAAACAGATCTTCTGATAGAACTCAGGTTCGTATCTCCCCTGTTTCCTTTCGAGACTCCTTTAAGTATCTCAAGTTCTTCTTTCAGTCTCTGTATATAAAGATTTCTGACAGCTGAATCAGAATCACTGTAGTATTCTGCAACTTTTTCCCCTTTTGCGACCTTATCGCCGTCAGATATCAGGTAGTATTTGATACCGCTGTCATCACCTGATACTGTTTCTTTCCTTACTACGGTCCCTTCTGCTGAGATCTCATCAGATAACTCGTAGAGGACTGCGATTTCTGTCTTATATGAAGGATATGTCACAAGATAGATCTGCATCAGTACATAAAGGACCAGAAGTGCGATCAGCAGTCCTACAACAAGTTTAAAGCCTGATGAAGTCTTCAACTTTAACACTCCTCCATGTACATTTTCTTAACTGTCTGAGCGATTTCTTCTGCAGTGTGAACATCTGAATATACTGTAGAAAAATCTGATTCTCTGCGGAACCATGTAAGCTGTCTTTTTGCATATCTTCTGGAAGCTTTCTTCAGTTCTGCCATACAATCTTCCAGTGTATCAGTGCCTGAGAAATAGCCAAAAAACTCTTTGTAGCCGATCGCAGCAGCTGCGGTCTGATATATATCTCTGTTTTCATATACCAGTCTTGCTTCCTCGAGGATCCCGTTTTCCAGCATGATATCGCATCTCTCTTCTATCCTTCTGTAAAGGATATCCCTGCCGGAACAGTTGACCAGTATTCTGACCGCATCGGGTGCTACACCATGGGATGCGCTTATTATATCAGTAGGAGTATGCCCGTTTCTGATCATCTCTACTGCACGTATGATCCTAGCCTTGTCGTTAGGATTCAGTTTATCGGCATATTCCGGATCTGCATAACGTATCTCAGAGATCAGATCGTTCGTTCCTTCTCTGCTTATTCTCTGCATCAGTTCTTCCCTTAGACCGTCATCTCTCGGAACGGACTCAGAATATACTGTGCCGGCAAGAAGAGAAGACATATAAAGACCTGTACCGCCGCATACTATCGCTGTCTTCCCTCTGGAAGAGATATCTTCGATGGCATCTCTGGCCTCATTGACATAATCCGCTACACTGAATCTCTCGGAAGGATCCTTGATATCTATCATCCAGTGAGGCACACGTTTCCTGTCCTCAAGCGAAGGTTTAGCTGTACCTATATCCAGTTTTCTGTAGATCTGCATAGAGTCGCAGGAAACTATCTCACCGTCAACCAGCGGTGCAAGCTCCATAGCGATGCTGCTCTTCCCGGATCCTGTCGGGCCGCCTATTGCAATAAAGCGCTTCATGTGATCCTGCCAAATCTCTTCTCGATTTCCTTTTTAGGAACAGTGAAATATACAGGGCGGCCATGGGGACAGAACTTAGGTATATCGCCGCAAATAATGCTCTCAGTCAAAGATATCATCTCAGCACTAGAAGCTTTGTGGCCGGCTTTTATGGCAGCTCTGCATGCTGATGAATGCACGAGCCATTCCTTTGCTTCAAATGTCAGATCTTCTCTGTTATCCAGAAGACTTACGGCTATCTCAGTAACTGCGTCGGCAGCAGAGCCGATCTTCAGATAAGTGGGTATCTCTCTTACTGCAACTTCTCTCTCTCCTATCTCAGACAGAGAAAAGCCAAGTTTCTCCAGTGCTTCTGCACTGTCTACAAGAGCCTGTTTTTCCTCTAACGACAGAGATACGACAACCGGTTCCAAAAGCAGCTGACTGTCAACTGTATCTTTAGATTCATTGAGCAGTTCGAAGAGTATCCTCTCGTGCGCTGCATGCATATCTATAAACACCAACAGATCGCCGGTCTCTGCCAGGATATACGTATTGAAGAGTTCTCCTATGACTCTGAGATCCGTCGGAGCTTTTTCTTCATTTTCCCTGCCTATCTCGGTCTGAACATATTCCTGCACCTGCGGTTCTGGTTCAGCTGATCCTTTAACAAAGGCTTCTTCCTGAGGATCTGGCATGATATCCAGAGATGTTTCACTTCTTGATGAAGACGAGTACTGTACACGTTCAGCTTCACTCATCCCATCGATCCTCACAAGATCGTCAAATATATCCTTGGCAGGATCTTTACGGAATGAAAACTGCAGTTCTTCATTTACTGCAGCCTTTTTATTATCTGCATGGTATTCTTCAGTTTTCTCCGAAGCAGAAGAAACAGGATTCTCATCAGAATAAACTACTGTATCAGCTGCGTCGAACTCCGGCACAGTTCTGCCGGAATCCTGAACTGATTCACGAACAGCCCTGTAGACAGCGCGGGTAACGCTTCTCTCGTTAGTGAACCGTATCTCCGTCTTGGCAGGGTGCACATTCACGTCAACTGAATCGAGGGGAACTGTTACTGAGATCACGAATGCCGGAAATTTCCCCTGCATGATAAATCCTTTGCACGCTTCCTCTGCAACAGCCTGTATGGATCTGTTACGCACATATCTACCGTTAACAGAAATGTGCTGCAGACTTCTGCTTGCCCGAGACTGTGTAGGTGCAGAGATAAATCCGGAGACTACGACTCCGTCCTCCGAACTGTAATCGACCTGCTTCATCGAAGCAGCGACGTCTCTAGGAAACAGATCAAATATAGCAGAATATAATCCCTGTCCGGTCGTCCTCAGCGCTAGTTTTCCTTCTCTGATCATTCTGAATGACACATCAGGATAACAAAGTGCCATGTGCCATATCAGCTGTTCACATGCATTTCCCTCAGCGACATCCTTCTTCAGGAACTTCATTCTGGCTGGCGTATTGTAGAAAAGATCAGCCACCGTAACATTCGTTCCGGTCGGAGTACCGCACTCTTCGAGGGATACCTCTTTCCCTCCCTCTATAATGTACCTGTATCCCGTGACATTATCGGGCGTTTTGGTAGTCATCCTCACCCTAGATACAGCGGCTATAGAGGCAAGTGCCTCTCCTCTGAATCCAAGGGAACCTATAGCGTCCAGATCTTCTGCATCCCTAATCTTACTGGTAGCATGACGCATAAAAGCCAGTTTGATATCGTCATAGACTAATCCACTGCCATTATCTGTCACAGAGATCATAGAAATACCGTGATCTCTCAGTTCTATATCTATCCTGGTAGCTCCTGCATCCAGGGAATTCTCGACCAGTTCTTTGACAACAGAAGCAGGCCTTTCGACCACTTCTCCCGCAGAGATCAGTTCCCTTACCCTGTCATCGAGTACATGAACGAACCCCATTTACTGCTCCTTTTTCTTCTTTGCTGCTTTGATAAGACTGTCAAGCGTCGTCATAGCTTCTATCGGAGTTATCGCCTCTATATGCATCCTGCTGAGTTCTTCCTCGATCTCACTTACATAATCTTCTTTTGTGGTGATCACTCTTCTCTCGATCCTGTCGGGATTGCTCTCCTCCAGCTGAGCAAGTATCTCCTTTGCTCTGGACGTGACCTCCTGAGGTACTCCTGCAAGAGTTGCGACTTCTATACCGTAACTGTCATCAGCTGGACCGTCGACGATTCTTCTGAGGAATGTGATGGAATCTCCCCTTTTCTTAGCAGCAATATTGTAGTTCCTTATGTTGGAATAATCGGCATCCATGTCGGTAAGTTCGTGATAATGTGTAGCGAACATGGTTTTGCAGCCGATACCGCCGTCTTTGCAGATATACTCAATAACGCTTCTGGCGATACTCATTCCATCGTAAGTAGAGGTACCTCTTCCTATCTCATCCAGTATTACAAGGCTTTTTGCTGTAGCATTTTCAAGTATCTCTGCAACTTCCTTCATCTCGACCATAAAGGTCGAATCACCCGAAAACAGGTCATCGCTTGCTCCGACCCTGGTATATATACAGTCCACAACACCTATTCTTGCCGATGATGCAGGAACGAATGATCCCATCTGTGCAAGAATGGTTATAAGAGCTACCTGTCTCATATATGTTGACTTGCCTGCCATGTTAGGCCCTGTGATCACATTCACAAGATTTCGCCTGCAGTCCAGCAGAGTATCATTCGGGACGAACATCTCATCTTTCAGGACAAGTTCAACTACAGGATGCCTGCCGCCGGTGATGCTTATAGTATCTCCGCTGTCGACTTCAGGCCTGCAGTATCCGTTATCCCTTGCAAGTTCCGCGAGTGAACAAAGAACATCTATATATGAAACAGCCTGGGCTGTGTCCTGTATCCTGAGCAGGTTATCTTCTATCTTGGAGCACAGCGAATCAAACAGTTCTCTCTCCATAAGGTCCAGTCTCTCGCCGGCTGATAAGATCCTGTTTTCGAGATCTTTGAGTTCTTCTGTTATATATCTCTCACCGGTAGTGAGCGTCTGTTTTCTAATGAAGTAATCAGGCACAGCTTCGATGTTGGATTTTGAGACTTCAAAATAGTATCCGAATACTCTGTTGTATCCGACTCTTAGATTTTTAATACCAGTTTTCTCTTTAGTGCTCTGTTCGAGTTTAGCAAGATATGATTTTGAATCGTGCAGCAGCTCCCTTAATTCATCTATCTCGCTGTTTTTCCCTGCACGTATATATCCTCCGTCCTTCATAAGAGCAGGAGGATCATCGGCAATAGTAGTGTTGATATCTTCTTTAAGATCTTCAAGAGGATCCAGCATGGATGCGAGCTTCTTTAGTAGCTTCGTTCTGAACAAGCCGGATAATGCTTTTACTTCACCCAGTCTTACAGATGTAGTAGATAGGGATATGAGATCTCTGGGAGTGCATTTTCCGTACATTATCCTGGTCATCAGTCTCTCGATATCAGAGACGCCTTTTAAGCTGTCCGTCAGCTGGCCGGAAAGTACTGAGTTATTATAGAACTCCTCTACAGAATCCAGTCTCAGATTGATCTCATCAGGATCGACAAGAGGCTTCTCCAGAAAAGTTCTCAACATCCTTCTGCCCATGGCTGTAGATGTCCTGTCTATCGCCCAGAGAAGACTGCCTCTTCTCTCACCGGATCTCATAGTTTCCGTGATCTCGAGGTTCCTGCGGCAGCTCTCAGGAAGCATCATATAATCAGCCGTTCTGTACGATGAGATCCTGCAGAGTCTTTTTGCACCCGCAAACTGAGTCTCTGTTATATATCTGATCACCGCTCCAGCAGCCCTTACAGCGTAGGTGGACCGGCCCGTCCGCAGTTCCTTAAGTGTCTTCTCACCAAATAGCTCAGTGATCTGCCCCTGAGCAGCTTCAGTTTCAAAATAACTGCTATCCGCTTTCATAAACGAGATACCGTTCTTTTCTATGAAAGAAGACAGTTCATTCCTGCCGTCCTGCTCAGTATTGATCAGTATCTCTTTTGGAAGGAATCTGGACAGTTCCAGTACAGCTCCCCGTGATCCGTCTTTTCCCTGGGTGATCTGAAGTTCTCCTGTAGAGATATCGGCAAAAGCCGCTCCGAAAGAATCCCCTTCTAAAAAGACTGACGCCACATAGTTGTTCTTGGACTCTTCAAGGACATCAGTATCTGTAAGTGTCCCGGGCGTGACTATCCTGACTATGTCTCTTCTGACGATGCCTTTAGCTTTTGCCGGATCTTCCATCTGCTCACAGATCACGACTTTGTACCCCTTCTCCACAAGGCGGGATACGTAACCATCGACCGCATGATAAGGCACACCGCACATAGGGGCTCTCTCAGGGAGTCCGCAGTCTCTTCCTGTAAGTACAAGTTCAAGCTCTCTTGATGCTGTAACGGCATCATCAAAGAACAGCTCGTAGAAATCTCCGAGTCTGTACATTAGCAGCTTGTCGGGGTGCTGCCTTTTTACTTCGATGTATTGCCTCATCATCGGAGACAGCTGAGCTGTAACTTCGGGAAACGGCATCTCATTGACCTTCCTTAACTACTGAATAATAACTGTCCGGCTGAAGATCAGCCGCACTGACCTCCGCATGTACTGCAGTTTCCCGTACATCCGGATGACTGCTCAATGGTGTAAGGATCCTTTCCGTTAATCGATTCTGCGACTATCTGGTATATATAGTTCAGAAGCTCCTGCATGTAGTTCTTCTTTTCCACATAGCTTAACATGTTTTCGTTCGACATGATCTCGTTATATGTGCTGTTGAGCTCATTTGTATACTTCTCGATCTTAGCGGTATCTTTTTCAGGTTCGTCCATCGCTCTTTGGAGATTCGTCTGGACAAGATTCAATGCAGCGATCAAATCCTGAAGATCGTCGTCTGCATCGTTCCTTTCAAGCGCGAGGTGATACTCATGATAAGCAGCTTCTTTCTGTATCTCACTGCCGAGTTCTCTTGCGAGTTTTATGATCCTGTTTTCTTCTATCATTTCAGCATTCCTTTCCAAACAGTCTTCTATTTCTGTAATCTGTAACGATTATCTCTTTGAATTGGTTGACTTCTCCCTTGCCGTCAACAGTTATCTCTGCATTGTTGTTCAGTCGGCACTCATACGATCCTTCTCCCAATAAACCTGTGCAGAGTGCTTTCTGCCGTGTTCCGATAAGCCCGAGTTCCAGTTTCTCGGTCACCTGACGCTGTATCTCATTAAGAGCATTCAGTCTCTCAGCTTTTATCTCATGAGGCGTGCTGTCCGGCATGACCGCAGCAGGTGTTCCTTCTCTTTTGGAGTAGATAAAGCTGAAGATAGCATAGAACTGTGCTTCTTCTATCAGAGAACAGGTCTCCAGATACTCCTGTTCGGTCTCTCCGGGAAATCCTACTATGATGTCTGATGTGAAGAATACTCCGGGAATGACCTTCCGTGCGTAATCGATCAGTTCCATATACTGCTCTCTGGTATAGTGACGGTTCATCAGTTTAAGTATCCTGTCAGAACCGCTTTGAACCGGCAGGTGAATATGCCTGCTGACCTTTGAACATTCAGCGATAGTATCGAAGAGCTTTTTAGTAGCATTCTTCGGATGGCTCGTCATGAACCTGATCACGAAATCTCCTTCTACATCATTCAGCATCCTGAGAAGGTCAGGAAATTCCGTCTCGCTTCCGTCCTTCTTTCCATAAGAGTTGACGTTTTGACCGAGAAGCATTATATCCTTGTAACCGGCGTCGACACATTCTCTGAATTCCCTGAGAATATCTTCAGGACGTCTGCTGCGTTCCCTTCCTCTTACAAGAGGAACCACGCAGTAGCTGCAGAAGTTGTCGCATCCATACATTATCGGGAGATATGCTCTGCATCTAAGACTGTCCCTTACCGCAGGTATGCCTTCATTTAGCGTATATTCCTCACAAGCCGGATCAAGCACTCTTTTTCCTGAACTAATATAATCAAGTATCCTGCCAGGAAGCTCAGAGATATTGTTAGTGTTGAATATGATGTCAACGTAAGGATAGCTTTTTTTGATGCTGTCAGCGATATGAGGCTGCTGCACCATGCATCCGCCGATGATCACTATCTTGTTCTGATCCTCGGCTTTTACAGCTTTCATCCTGCCTATATTACCGAACACCCTGTCCTCTGCATGCCCTCTGACTGCACACGTATTAAACAGGATTATGTCAGCTTTTTCCTGATCTTCGCACTCGATGCATCCGCATTCGAGAAGCAATCCCTTTATTCTTTCAGAATCCGCAACGTTCTGCTGGCATCCGTAAGTCCTTATAAAGAGAGCCGGCCTATGCCCGAAACGCTCAGTCAGCGTTTTATTCAGCAATTCTTTATTCGTCATTGTTTCAATACTTTCTTAAGATAAATTCCGGTATACGAGCCGTCTACGGATGCAACCTGTTCAGGAGTTCCGACAGCAATTATCTTTCCTCCTTCATCTCCGCCTTCCGGTCCGAGATCAATGACCCAGTCAGCACATTTGATCATATCAAGATTATGTTCTATCACGATCACGGTGTTTCCGGCGTCAACAAGCTTGTTGAGTACATCAATAAGGAGATGCACATCTGCTGAATGAAGGCCGGTAGTGGGTTCGTCGAGGATGTATACCGTTTTCCCGGTGCTGACTCTGGACAGTTCATTTGCCAGCTTTACTCTCTGTGCTTCTCCGCCTGACAGCGTAGTCGAAGACTGTCCAAGTTTTATGTATCCGAGACCGACATCCTGCAGAGTCTTAAGCTTGCGCACGATCTTAGGATGAGTCTTGAAGAATCCCACAGCTTCATCCACTGTCATCTCGAGAACGTCATATATGTTCTTTCCCTTATATTTGACCTCAAGAGTCTCACGATTATATCTTTTTCCCTTGCAGACCTCGCACGGGACGAACACGTCGGGCAGAAAATGCATCTCTATCTTGATCATTCCATCTCCTTCACAGGCTTCACATCTTCCGCCTTTCACATTGAAGGAGAATCTGCCCGGTCCGTACCCTCTGAGCTTGGCTTCAGCTGTTGAAGCAAAGACGTCTCTTATTAGATTGAAGAGACCTATATATGTTGCAGGGTTGGAACGCGGAGTCCTTCCTATAGGAGATTGGTCAATTCCAATGCACTTATCTACGAATTCCAGACCGTCAACTTCAGAGAACTTCCCAGGTACTTCTCTGGCGCGGTTCAGTTCAACATTCAGTTTCTTGAAAACGATATCATTCAGAAGTGATGACTTTCCTGAACCTGATACTCCAGTTACACAGATGAACTTTTCCAGCGGAAACTCAACGTCGATATCCTTAAGGTTATTCTGTCTGCATCCTTTGAATGTCAGCGCTTTTCCGCTTCCCGGTCTTCTTGAAGAAGGCACCTCGATCTTCATGTCTCCGGAAAGATATTTCCCGGTAAGAGACTCTTTGCATTTAAGCAACCCGTCAACATCTCCCTGATAAAGGATCTGTCCGCCGTTGACGCCGGCGCGCGGTCCTATATCGACGACATAGTCGGCACTGAGTATAGTCTCTTCATCATGTTCAACTACGATGACCGTATTCCCTAGATCCCTAAGATCCTTGAGAGCATCTATCAGTCTTCTATTGTCCCTCTGATGCAGGCCTATCGACGGTTCATCCAGAATATAAAGGACTCCCATAAGTGAGGAACCGATCTGCGTTGCAAGCCTGATCCTCTGACTCTCCCCTCCGGAAAGAGTCATACTTGCCCTGGAAAGAGTAAGATAACCTAGCCCTACGCTTGCAAGGAATGAAAGCCTCTGCTTTATCTCCTTGATCACATTTCCGGCTATGTACATCTCTCTCTCAGACAGTTGGATGTTATTGAAGAAATCCAGTATGTTCACCACAGACATGTCGCAGATATCCATGATGTTCCTTCCCGCTACAGTTACAGCAAGGCTCGCCGGTTTCAGTCTGTGACCGTGACACTCTGGACATTCTTCTGCACTCATCAGAGCAGTGATCTCTTCTTTCGTCCATTCACTGTTTGTCTCGTCGAAGCGTCTTTCCAGGTTATTTATCACGCCTTCAAAAGCTGCTTTGAACGTTGAAGATCCGAAAGCATTCTCTCTGCGAAACTGGACGAGTTTTCCGTCAGTTCCGTAGAAAATGACCTTCTTAGCTTTCTCATCAAGTTCGCTGAACGGCACGTCAAGAGAAAAACCGTATTGTTCAGAGAGGCCGTCATAATACATCTTGCTTATGGAACCGTCTGAATAGCTCCACCCTGAAGCCTTGATGGCACCTTCTCTTATCGATTTGCTTCTGTCCGGAACCACAAGGTCAGGATTGACATGCATAAAAGTGCCGAGTCCGGAACATTTCTCACAAGCCCCGAAAGGATTATTGAATGAAAACATCCTGGGACTGAGATCTTCTATACTGATACCATGTTCAGGACATGCATAGCTCTGTGAGAAGAGGATATCGTCCTGTCCCTCCACCGTTACTATGACCAATGAACCTGACAGCGCAAGTGCCGTCTCCATAGAATCGGATATGCGTCCAGCTGAATCATCCCTTCTGACTATCCTGTCCACTACGATCTCAATATTGTGCTTACGGTTCTTGTCCAGAGAGATCTCATCGTCGAGATCGTAAACGGTCCCGTCGATCCTGACTCTTGCATAGCCGTCTTTCCTTGCAGAATTAAGTTCCTTCTGATAGGTTCCTTTTCTGCCACGTACGATCGGTGCAAGTATCTGAAGACGAGATCCTTCTTCCAGCGCCATCACCGCATCGACCATCTGGTCTATAGTCTGCTGCTTGATCTCCCTTCCGCAGATTGGACAGTGAGGTATTCCTATGTTTGCATACAGCAGCCTGAGGTAGTCATATACCTCTGTGACAGTGCCGACTGTTGATCTGGGGTTCTTGGACGTAGTTTTCTGGTCAATAGAGATAGCCGGAGACAGTCCGTCAATCGAGTCGACATCTGGTTTATCCATCTGTCCCAGAAACTGTCTGGCGTAACTTGACAGGCTCTCCATGTACCTTCTCTGACCGTCAGAGAAAATCGTGTCAAATGCAAGTGAAGACTTCCCGGAGCCGGACAGTCCTGTAAAGACCACCAGTTTGTCTCTGGGAATATCTACATTCACATTCTTGAGATTATGTTCGCGCGCACCGCGAACAGTTATATATTCTGAAGGCAAATCATTTTCCCTTTCTGAGTTCTTCAATCTTATCCCTGAGTTCGGCAGCATACTCAAATTCAAGCAACTGAGCAGCGTGTTTCATTTCTTTCTGAAGCTGTTCGATAAGAGCACTGCGTTCTTTTCTCGACATCTTTCTGATCTTATCATCACGGACATCAGTACTGCTGATCTCCAGAACGTCACGTATCTCTTTCTCGACGCTTTTAGGTGTGATCCCATGGCTGATGTTGTATTCATTCTGTATCTCACGCCGTCTCTGGGTCTCAATTATAGCCCTCTCCATGGAAGGAGTAACCGAATCAGCGTACATGATCACCTTTCCATTCACGTTTCTTGCTGCACGGCCTATAGTCTGTACAAGAGACGTCTCACTTCTCAAGAAACCTTCCTGATCAGCGTCCAGTATCGCGACCAGCGAGACTTCCGGAAGGTCAAGTCCCTCTCTAAGCAGGTTTATTCCTACAAGAACATCGAATTCTCCAAGTCTTAGATCACGTATTATCTCCATACGCTCAATGGTATCGATATCATAGTGCATGTACCGTACTTTGACGCCTCTGTCAGAAAGATAAGATGTCAGATCTTCCGCCATGCGCTTTGTAAGAGTCGTTACCAGGACGCGTTCTTTCTTATCTACCCGAGTATTAATCTCGGACAGCAGATCGTCGATCTGACCTTCTGTAGGACGCACTATCACTTCAGGATCTATAAGTCCTGTAGGTCTGATGATCTGTTCCACCACCTGAGTGGAATTCTCCCTTTCGAATTCTCCCGGAGTTGCACTGGTGAATATGACCTGATTTATATGTCTCAGGACCTCTTCGAATTTAAGAGGTCTGTTATCAAAAGCAGATGGAAGCCTGAATCCGAAATCGATCAGGTTCTTTTTTCGAGAATAGTCTCCACCGTACATTCCATGAAGCTGCGGAAGGCTCACATGTGATTCATCTATGAACATCAGAAAATTATCGGGGAAATAACTGAGAAGAGTAGAAGGCTCGCTTCCCGGGGCTCTTCCTGAGAGAACAGGAGAGTAGTTCTCTATTCCCTTACAGGTCCCGACTTCTGCGATCATCTCCATATCTGCCATCGTTCTCTGTGTTATCCTTTGAGCTTCGATGAGCTTGCCCTGGGACCTGAACCACTCCGCCCTCTGCTCCATCTCATCCTTAAGTTCATCCAGTTTCTCAAGGAGAGTGTCTCTCGGTATCACATAATGAGATGCCGGAAATATAGCCACATGTTCCAGAGTAAGCGTTTTTGCTCCTGTCACAGTGCTTATTTCAGAAATACGGTCAACTTCGTCGCCGAAAAACTCTATTCTCACAGCCTTGTCATTACTGTATACCGGAAATACCTCGACGACATCACCGCGAACTCTGAACCTGTTTCTCTCGAATCCCACATCGTTGCGTTCATATTGAAGCTCAACAAGTTTTCTCAGAAATTCATCTCGGCTATACCGCATGCCGGGTCTCAGAGAGATAACGGATTTTCTGTAATCGATCGGGTTGCCCAGAGAATAGATGCAGGACACTGAAGCAACGATCAGTACATCATCCCGTTCAGAAAGAGCTGATGTAGCTGAGTGGCGCATCCTATCTATTTCGTCGTTGATAGCGCTGTCTTTCTCTATATAAGTGTCTGTGTTGGGTATATACGCTTCAGGCTGGTAGTAATCATAGTATGAAACAAAGTACTCTACCCTGTTTTCCGGAAAAAACTCCCGGAACTCAGTGCAAAGCTGTGCAGCAAGTGTTTTATTATGTGCTAAGACCAGCGTCGGTCTGTTTACATTCGCGATGATGTTTGCCATCGTGAATGTTTTTCCTGAGCCGGTGACTCCCTTAAGGGTCTGCATCCTGTCTCCGCGCAGCACTCCTTCCGAGAGCGCCTGTATAGCTTCAGGCTGATCTCCGGTCGGCTTGAATTTTGAAACGAGTTTGAATTTTTCGCCAGACATGAAGTATGAAAACAGCTCAATTCATAATTAGTTTGCATGCTTTAGTCTTTACTGAGCATACATAGTAATTATATACTATTAGCCAAATCACAGCAATTTGGACAGACATCGTAAATGTTTTGTTAACACGCCTGTTGTACTTCATAAAACTTTGATCAACTTCCAAAAAGGATATTCATTTTATTCATGCGGGAATTTACTGTCAGTTCCAAAAACGAGGGTGTAAGGCTTTCAAGATTCATTGAGAAAGCTGCTCCTTCCCTGCCAAAAAGCGCACTCTATAAAGCAATACGGACCAAACGCATCAAGCTTAACGGCAGGAGATGCAAACCTGACGACAGGCTCCATGAAGGAGATGTACTGCAGCTCTGGATAGACGAACAGAGCTTTGAGAACAGAACTCTTCCCGATTTCATGAGAGCTTCAAAAACTCTTCAGATCATCTATGAAGATGCAGACACTGCTCTTCTTTATAAACCTTCCGGGCTGAACTCCCATCCTTCTTCCGGAGAATATAACGACAACCTGGTCGCGCGCTTTCTCAGATACCTGTATGAAAAAAACGAATATGACCCCTCTGATGATGTCTTCACCCCTGCGCTCTGCAACAGGCTGGACAGAAATACCTCAGGCATCGTAATCGCAGGAAAGAACCACGAAGCAGTCAATGCAGTCAATTCACTCATAAGAAACGGAGAAATAAGAAAGACTTATCTGGCTGTTACCGCTTTCAGTCCTCCAGCAGATGGTGTCTATACAGCTTACCTGAAAAAAGACGAGAAAAAGAACATGGTCACCGTTAAGGACAATCCGTCTGACGGATGGCAGGAGATAAAGACCGGGTTCAGGGCTTTACAGAACAGCAAAAGTCTGTGGCTGATAGAGTGCACGCTCTATACCGGACGCACTCACCAGATAAGGGCGCATCTATCTCATCTGAATTCTCCAATTCTCGGAGACACCAAATACGGAGACCGCCGCAAGAATGCAGATTACGATGTTCATTCTCAGCTGCTGGCTTCATACAGCATCTCATTCCCGGTCACAGAATTCCCCTCTCTTTCCGGTTTGTCAGGAAAAACATTCTGTATTCCAGAGTTTCCGTTCAGGGATCTTTTCCCTGATTTTGAATCGTGATGATCTAAAAGTAAAAAACAGGCCGAAGCTGTCGCTGACCGTTTCGGCCGTTTCATATTATTTAGAAGAATGATATCTGTCTTGTTTTTGGAAGATCCCCGAGCGCATCGTATGAATCCAGTATATCAAGAAGAGCTTTCGTTACACCGTCTTCAGCAAGGAGATCTTCAGCAGTAGTGAACCCTCCTTTGGAAACCGCCTCGTATATCGACTTAGCTGCGTTCTCACCTACGCCTTTAAGCACGGAGAACGGTATCCTCAGGTTGTTCTTTTCTTCTTGGAACCTCTTCCAGTGAGATCTTCTAAGATCCACCGGCAGCATCCCGAATCCTCTGCATTTCATCTCCAGCAGCATCTGCAGCGAAACGAGTTCATCTTCGTCTTTAGCAGTCCTGAGTGAAGGATCAGCTGTGATCTTTTCCACTTCCTTGATCCTTTTCCTGATCTTGTCAGGTTTAGCCAGAATATACTCGACATCTGTGCCGCAGCCTCGGACGGTAAAGTAAGCTGCATAGAAATCCATTGGTCTGTACAGCTTGAACCATGCTACTTTAACTGCAGAAGTTACGTACGCTGCAGCGTGTGCTTTCGGGAACATGTACTCGATCTTTCTGCACGAATCGATATACCATTCAGGAACGCCATGCTCAGTCATTGTCTTGACCATATCGTCCGGAAGCGGTTTGTGCTGCTTATTTTTCCTGACGAACTCCATGATCTTGAATGCGTTCAGGTTGTCGACGCCGTACTCTATCAGCTTGAGCATGATTCCGTCTCGGGTCCCGATCACCTCAGAAATATTACAGGTCCCGTTTCTGATCAGATCCTGGGCATTGCCTGCCCAAACTCCTGTGCCGTGAGATAACCCTGAGATCTGGATAAGGTCTGCGATCCCTCTAGGTTTAGCTTCAGTTAGCAGGTTTCTGGACGTCACAGTACCCATTTCAGGAATACCATACGTCCCTGTGGCACTTCCGATCTGATCAGCTGTCACTCCCAGAGGTTCCGGTGATGTGAACAATTTGAAGACTTCCGTATCGCTGGTAGGTACTTCAGATATATTCATTCCCGAGAAATCTTCCAGATAATGATAGACCGTCGGTATTTCATGGCCGAGCTCATCAAGCTTTAGAAGGGTATCGTGCAATGAGTTAAAGTCGAAATGCGTCGTTACGAAATCGCTCTCAGCCTTATCTGCAGGACGCTGTACCGGTGTGAAATCGTTTATATCATAGTTGTCAGGAATGACGACCATGCCTCCCGGGTGCTGACCTGTTGACTTTTTGACTCCGGTGCATCCGAGCGACAGTCTTCTCAGTTCAGCCTTATTGAAAGGTATGCCCTTGTCTTCTGCATACTTCTTGACGTATCCCAGCGCGTTCTTATCCTTCAGCGCCATGATCGTTCCTGCTTTGAAGACATGTTCACTTCCGAACAGCTCTTCCGTATATTTGAATATCTTTGACTGGTATTCAGATGAGAAGTTCAGGTCTATATCAGGCTGTTTATCCCCATCGAATCCAAGGAAGGTCTCAAAAGGTATATCATGCCCGTCGCCTATGAGGTCGGCTCCGCAGACCGGACACTTCTTGGGAGGAAGATCGAATCCGTCAGCTGCTGCATCACTGAACTCAAAATGCTTGCAATCAGGACAGAGATAATGTACAGGAAGCGGATTCACCTCAGATATACCCAACAGGAAGGCAACATAAGATGAACCGACAGATCCACGTGAGCCTACATGATACCCGTCGCTTTCTGATTTGTCGACAAGTTTCTGAGCGATCAGGTAAAGGACTGCATAGTTGTGGCCGCAGATGGAATCAAGTTCCCTCTTTGTCCTGGTGACGATGACTTCATCAGGATCGTCTCCATAAAGCTGTCTTATGCGTTCGTTCGCCCGCTCGGTGATCTGTTCGGCGCTGCCTTCAATATCCGGGGTATAGGCACCGTCCGGTATCGGTTTTATATCGGCATCTATCATTTCCGCGATGCGCGCAGGATTGGTAACTACAACTTCCTTTGCTTTTTCTTTTCCGAGATATGAGAACTCATCAAGCATCTCACGGGTAGTTCTGAAACAGAGCTGCGCCTGATCGTCAGCGTCTGAATAACCCATTCCGTGAAGAAGTATCTGCCTGTAGATACCATCCTTTTCGTCCAGAAAATGGACGTCGCAAGTCGCAACACACGGCTTTCCTTTGCGGTCAGCCAAAGCCACGATCTTCCTGTTTATATCAAGAACGTCCTCCATACTTGCCAGACGTTCCTCCCTTACCAGGAATTCATTATTCCATCGCGGCTGTATCTCGAAGAAATCATATTTCTCCGCTATCTCGTCGATCTCTTCTTCCGGTCTGTGGTCAAGAATAGCAGAATAGATCTCTCCCGCCTGGCATGCTGAACCTATCAGAAGTCCTTCCCTGTGCTTCAGCAGTTCAGACAGCGGTATCCTCGGTCTTCCGAAGAAATACTTGATATTGCTGAGAGACACAAGCGTGTACAGATTCTTCAACCCTACAAGGTCCTTGACGAGAAGGATCATATGGAAGATCTTACCGTGTCTGATGTTTTTCCCGCCCTGTCTGGAATTGAGCTCAGAGAATTCAGTAGTGCCCTGTTCTCTGAGCATATCAGTAAGCCTGTTGTATATCTTTGCTAGGGCAACAGTGTCATCCACAGCCCTGTGATGATTGAACGCAGGGAGCTTGAAATATTTAGTAAGAGTATCAAGACGATGCCTGGCAAGATCCGGAAGGAGCGTCTGAGATAATGCAAGTGTATCGACACATGGCAGTTCGAATGCATCTGTGATACCTATTCTTCTGCAGGCAGCCTTGAGAAAGCTCATATCAAATGAAGCATTATGAGCAACAAGTATCCTGCCTGAGACGAAACGGAAGAAATCTCTCAGAGCTTCTTTTTCATGAGGCGCGCCGGCCACCATCTTATCATCTATTCCGGTGATCTCCGTGATCTTTTCGGGGATCTCTTTCTCCGGATCCACAAAAGTACCGAACGTCTCAGTGACTTCTCCGTCTTTAACGATACATGCACCTATTTCTATGATACGTTCGTTCTCACAGTCAAGTCCTGTTGTCTCAAGATCGAAACACACTACTTCAGCTCCGATATTCTCATCGCTGCTTCCCAAAAGAATATTGGCGCTGTCGTCGACGTAATATGCTTCACATCCGTAGATCACCTTGAAATCCGGAACAAGTTTTCTGGCATTTTTTAAAGCAGATCTGGCCTCAGGGAATGCCTGTACAGACCCGTGATCCGTTATAGCGACTGCATGTTGTCCAAGTTTTGCAGCTCTCATCACAGCACTCTCTGCAGACGGGATCGCATCCATCTGACTCATGTTGGTATGAAGATGCAGTTCTATGCGTTTTTCCTCTTCTTCATCGTGCTGTACTTTACGGTTCACCTTGATAACGCTCGAAGGCTGGAACATCTGGGAGTGTTCCCTGTCGTCGTAGTAAACCTCGCCTTCGCATACGACGGTATCACCGGCTTTCAGCTTTTCGAGATTCTCAAACTTGCCAGTGGTATCGTAAGTCTTTATATATATCGAATCCTTATAATCACAGAGCAATATCCTTCTGCTCACTGCACCGTTATTGAAAGTCCTTGCTTCAGTTTCTATGACATCTCCGCAGATGGTATGCCGGCCTAACGACTCCATAGCGTCATCTATGGATACTGCTGCAGACAAAGACGGTTTCTTTCCCATAACCAGCTCGTAGACATCATCTTCGAGTTCAAGCAGTTTATTCCCGATATCTGATTTATTGAGCCTGTTCCCTTTAGGAGCCGATTGCGGAGCAGCATCGGAGTACAGACCGGTCAGCTTATCTTCTCTCGGTACCGTCTTATGATTCTCCGGTTCTTCAAACTCGACAGTAGTATTGACTCCAAACATGGAATAGATACTTCTGCTTATGGTAGCAGCCATATCCATTTCTTCCAGAACCGCACTGGTCTTGTTTGGAAGCGTGATGACGGTCCTGTTTTCCTCCAGTCTCATCACTGCATTCTTGAAGAATCCGTTTACCGGTTTCCCAGTATAACGAACATCCTCAATTATGCTCTGCAGAGCCTCCGGGCAGAACTGATCTGAAGGAAAACACAGCCTGACTTCAACCTTTCTCTTCGGGAACTTTACATTCAGCGCATCCTTGACCTGGGTAAACAGACCGCGTTCAAATGTATCAGAAAAAAGGACGAGCGATACTGTACCCCCATCCTTGCTTAATTCTATTTTTCTGACATCAGGATCCACGGCAAAACTGCCGGGTATCATGCTGCTGAATTTGACAGCCACTTTTATACTCCACTCATCGAATTGATCTCATCAAGAAGGACCTGAGCTATATCGCCGCTGATCTTTCTTACGGTTTCACCTTTTTTGAACAGGATCGCTTCACCTTTGCCTCCCGCTATACCTATATCTGCCTCTCTTGCTTCGCCGGGTCCGTTTACTACACATCCCATTACCGCGACCTTGATATTCAGTTTACAGTCTTTGAGTCCTTCTTCTACTTTTTTTGCAATAGAGACCAGATCGATCTCCGTCCTGCCGCATGTAGGACATGAAACGATCGTAGGTCCAAACGTTCTGCAGCCACTGGCAGAAAGGATGCTTTTTGCTGCATCCACTTCCCTGACCGGATCATCTGTCAGTGAAACTCTTATGGTGTCGCCGATACCGTCAATGAGAAGGCTTCCTATGCCAATCGCTGATTTCACAGTGCCCTGACCGATAGTGCCTGCCTCCGTGACGCCCAGATGAAGAGGATAGTCACATGCCTGAGCTGCAAGTCTGTATGCTCCTATCATCGTTTTTACATCAGAAGACTTCATGGATATGACGATATCGTAAAATTCGCAGTCCTCTATGATCCTTACATGTTTCATGGCGCTCTCGAACAGAGCTTCCTTTGTGGGACCACCATACTTTTCCAGCAGTTCTTTTTCACAGGAACCGCTGTTGACTCCGACACGGATCGGAACTCCAGAATGTTTGCAGGCAAGAACTACTTCTCTTGCTTTATCCAGAGATCCTATATTCCCGGGATTGATCCTGACTTTGTCAACACCTGCATCTATCGATGCCAGCGCTAGCCGGTGATCGAAATGTATATCTGCTACTATAGGACAACTTACAGCATTCTTTAAGGCAGGGATCAGAGCAACTGCCTCCATGTTGGGGATCGCTGTTCTTATAATCTCGCAACCGGCCTTCTCCAGCCTTACAGCCTGCTCTACATTACCTGCTATATCACTGTTATGAACATTGAGCATAGACTGGATGGATACAGGGTGTCCTCCGCCGATAGTGATATCACCGACTTTTACAGCACGTGTCATTTCCTTATCAACCTCGCAATATCATTGTATGTCGCAAAGACCATTAGAAGGATAAGAAGTGCAAAACCTGCAATATTGATCACGATCTCCCATTTCTGGTCAAGTTTCTTCTTCGTGATCGCTTCTATCAGTAACAGAAGGAGTTTTCCTCCGTCAAGAGCAGGTACCGGGAGAAGGTTCATAACTCCGAGATCTATAGAGATATAGGAAAGGATGTTAAGAAGTGATCTCAGTCCGTTACCGGCAGCATCACCAATGACAGAAACGATCCCGACAGGTCCGGATAAACTATTGACCGGAACTACTCCGGTAATGATCTGCAATACAGATTTGATGATAAGACGAGTAGTTGAGATCGCCTGTAGAAAAGAAGATTTTATAACTGAGCCGACTGTCTTTTTTACACCATAAACAGCGAAATCAAGAACGATAAGATTAACATCATTTTCTTCGTCTCTCTCAGTCTTGAAGGTCACGTCATCCAACATTACCTTCTCACCGTCTCTAATGACGACCATATCCGCTTTACCGTCTTCAACGTAGAGCATCTCATAGAATATATCTTCTGCGACAAAGATCCTGCTTCCATTTACCATGATAATCTTGTCATCTACTCTGAGTCCGCTGGCCTCAGTAGATGCATCATCATAGAACTTGGCAACGGTTCTGGATGCGATCGAACCTCCTGTAGCTGTAAGAATTCCGAGAATCAGAAAACCAAGTAGGAGATTCATCATTGCCCCGGCAATAACTACAACTATTCTTTTCCATACAGGAGCATTGCTGAACGATCGCTCGTCGTCGCTCTCTTCATCTTCTCCTTCCATGGCGCAGTATCCCCCGATAGGAAGGAGCCTAAGACTGTATTGAGTCTCACCGACAGTCTTCGAAAAAAGAAGAGGTCCCATCCCTATAGCGAATTCATTGACTTTTATGCCAGATTTCTTAGCAGTGATAAAATGACCGAATTCGTGAATAAAGATCACGGATCCAAACACTAATATCGAAGCTAAAGCTGTAATTAACGCGCTCATATCATTACCTTCCGGTTTTATTAGGCGATTCCTGCTGTTTCAAGGCTTTTTCTTCTCACTTCACTGTCATATTCAAGCAGTTCGTCGAGTGTAAAGTTATCTGCCTTCACAGCATTTGAGACGGCTTTACGCACCATCTCTCCTATTTCCAGGAACCTTATCTTTCCCTCCAGGAACAATTGTACTGCGATCTCATTGGCGGCATTGGCTGCTGTAGGAGCAAGCCCTCCTTTTCTTGCAGCTTCCGTTCCTGCTGCCAGACATTCGAATGTATCATAATCAGGCCGTTCAAATGTGAGTTCGGCCATTTTTTCAATTGTTAACCGTTCCTGTGAGCACTCCATCCGTTCAGGATATGTAAGCGCATACTGTATAGGCAGCCTCATGTCAGGAACGCCAAGCTGCGCCAGCAGTGCTCCGTCTTTAAATTCGACTCCTGAATGAAGGATACTCTGTCTGTGTACAGTGACTACGATGCTGTCGGGATCAAGGCCGAACAGCCACATTGCTTCGATGAGCTCAAATGCCTTATTCATCATCGTAGCGCTGTCTACAGTTATTTTTTTACCCATGCTCCAGTTCGGATGTTTCAGCGCATCTTCAACAGTAACATCCCTGAGCTCATCCTTGCTTCTTCCCCAGAATGGTCCTCCGGAAGCAGTCAGCAGGATACGTGAGAGTCCTGATGCAGAGTGACTGTCCTGAAGACACTGAAAGATCGCTGAGTGTTCACTGTCAACAGGAAGGAGTTTAAGGCCATTTTCCTTTATCTTCGCCGTAACGAGCTTTCCTCCGGTGACAAGTGTCTCCTTGTTTGCAAGCGCAATATCCTTACCGGCATCTATAGCAGACAGAGTCGGAACAAGACCTGCTATCCCCACTACAGAATTTAAGACAGTATCACAGTCAGACACTGCTGCGATCTCTTTCAAGCCTTCAGAACCTGAGAAGACCTTCGTGTTTGTGTCTGCGATCCTTACCTCAAGATCCTTCGCTGCATTCTCGTCTGACAAACACGCGTAAGCCGGTCTGAAACGTCTCACCTGCTCTTCCAGAAGCTTCACATTCGTAGCAGCACTGAGCGCAGTAATCTCTATTCCCAGTCTGTCGACCAGCGAAAGCGCCTGTTTTCCTATCGAACCTGTAGAACCCAGAATACACAGTTTTTTTACTGCCATATCAACCCTCTTAAAAAGCTGGACACATATCATATATGAGTCCAGCTTTGTCGTGAATTATTGATGAAGTTTCACCTTCCGCCGAACCTGCGGTTTCGCCTGCCGAACTCTTCAATGGCTGCATCCAGGTCTTTACGGGTAAAATCCGGCCATAATACATCCATATATACGAATTCTGCATATGCGCACTGCCAAAGCATAAAGTTAGATATCCTTTGTTCTCCGGACGGTCTGAGCAGAAGGTCCAGCGGAGGACAGCATGACGTAAAAGTATAACTATCGATAAGCTCCTCCGTTATATCCTCTTCTTTGATCTCTCCGTCTCTGAGAAGAACGGCCGCTCTCTTTGCAGCACTTACTATCTCGTCCCTTCCGCCGTAATCTACAGCGATGTTGAGAATTAGACCGGGATTATCCTTGCTTCCTTCTTCTATCTCGTTCATAAGATCAAGAATGTCAGGAGCAAGTCTGTCTCTCCTTCCGATGAAACGAACCCTTATCGTCTCGCCTTCCAGCCCGAAAGCATCCTTCAGATACCTGCGGAGAATGTTCATTATGGAGTCGACTTCATCTTTTGACCGAGTCCAGTTCTCAGTTGAAAAAGCATATGTTGTAAGCGCTTCTATTCCCAGCTGTTCGCAATAACGGCAGATATCCCTGAATACATCTGCGCCTTTGGCATGTCCGGCAGATCTGGGAAGGCCTCTCTTGGAAGCCCATCTACCGTTCCCATCCATGATTATTCCTATATGTCTGGGAAGTACGGTATTCCGGGGTACCATCTATCAGACCTCCAGTATCTCGGTCTCTTTATTCTTTACGACTTCGTCTATGGTCTTGACAGAAGCGTCGGTTGCCTTCTGAAGTTCTTCCTGAAGATCTTTAAGGTCATCTTCCGTGATCTCGGATTTCTTTTCCATCGCTTTGAATTTGTCAACGGCTTCACGTCTAATGTTACGGACAGCAACCTTGCAATCCTCGCCCATCTTTTTTATGTCTTTAACAAGTTCGCGGCGTCTTTCTTCTGTAAGCTGCGGAAAAACGAGTCTCAGACTTCTTCCGTCGTCAGTAGGATTGATTCCGATATCAGAAGCAAGAATCGCTCTCTGGATATTTCTGATTGTAGAGGCATCCCAGGGGGTTATTACCAGTATCCTGGCTTCCGCAACTGAAACAGCCGCCATCTGATTGATCTTAGTAGGAGTCCCGTAATAATCAACTGTGATCTTGTCAAGAACTGCGGGATTTGCGCGTCCTGCACGAACCGCAGCAAGATCGTTCTTAAGATGATCTATAGACTTGTTCATATTGTCCTGGTAGGGCTGTACATATTCACTCATGGATATTAATCCTCCTTAATCAAAGTCCCTATATTCTCGCCTGAGAGCACTCTTACGAGATTCTGCGGATCACTCTGCAGATCGAATACCAGCACGGGTATTCCATTGTCTCTGCACATACTGGCTGCCGTAGAATCTATTACGTTGAGATTATCGGCAAGTACTTTTGTAAATGAGATACTGTCATATCTGACTGCATCTGAATATTTATGAGGATCCTTGTCATATACTCCGTCAACCATCGTAGCTTTGAGTATCACATCTGCACCGATCTCAGCGGCACGAAGAGCCGACGCAGAATCAGTCGAGAAGAACGGGTTCCCTGTCCCTCCTGACATGATGACGATCCTGCCTTTTTCAAGATGTCTGATAGCTCTGTTTCTGATATAGGGTTCTGCAACTGTCTGCATACTTATAGCAGTCATGACTCTGACATCACAGCCAAGCTTCTCGAGGCCTTCTGCAACAGCAAGTCCGTTCATAACGGTAGCCAGCATCCCGATATGGTCTGCCCTGGTCCTTTCCATTCCTGCAGCATCACGTCCGCGCCAGAAATTGCCTCCTCCAACGACGATGCCGATCTCAATGCCGAGATCTGCACTCTGTTTGATCGCTTCGCAGAAACTTTCCATGGTGTCGGGATCTATCCCAAATCGTTTATCACCAGCGAGAGCTTCTCCCGATAACTTCAGCAGCACTCGTTTATACGGTACCATATGTCTGATCCTTTCTTCATTAAAGATTCAGGAACTCAGCCTGTTTTTCTGTTTCCAGAGACTATTTTATATTAATGACAGTCATTAAGCAATGAGAAAAGACCCACGCCTTTAAGGCATGGGTCTTTTTAAACATTGGATTATTTATTGATCTGTGCTGCAACTTCTGCTGCGAAATCCTCGTTTCTCTTCTCGAGGCCTTCACCCTTCTCGTAACGCACGAACTTGACTACTTCGATATTTCCGCCGAGTTCTTTGGCAACAGAATCGACATACTGCTTTACGCTCTTCTTGTCGTCCTTTACGTATGCCTGATCGAGAAGACAGACTTCCTTATAGAACTTGTTGAGTCCACCAGTAACGATCTTCTCAATGATGTTGTCGGGTTTTCCAGCATTCTTAGGATCCTGTTTAGCAACAGTCATTCTGACATTCTTCTCATCCTCAAGAACAGAAGCAGGAACTTCTTCTTCCTTCAGATAAGTGGGGTTGAGAGCTGCAACCTGCATAGCTACATTCTGTCCCATTTCCTTGAATTCGGGTCTTGCAGCGATCTCAGGAGTTGTCTCAAACTTTACCAGTGTTGCATATACACCGCCCATGTGGATGTAGGAAACTGTAGTTCCTTCTACACGTTCAAATCTGCGGAGCTTTATATTCTCACCGATAGTGAGGATTCTGTCGCGGAGCATCTCTTCGATGGTGCCCTCTCCGCCATCACACTGAAGCAGAGCATCGACATCTGCTGGATCATTTTTCATTACTGCAGCAGCGCAAGCTTTGACGAAATCCATGAACTTATCATTCTTAGCAACGAAGTCTGTTTCAGAGTTGACTTCGAGAATAACACCGACATTATCAGTGGATTCAGCATAAACAACGCCTTCGGCAGCGATTCTGCCGGCTTTCTTTGTCTGAGCAGCGAGTCCGCGTTCACGCAGGATCTCAACAGCCTTTTCCATATCGCCGTCAGCTTCTGTAAGAGCCTTCTTGCAATCCATCATTCCGCAGCCTGTACGCTCACGAAGAGTCTGTACATCTTTAGCTGTAAAAGCCATTCTATTCCCTCCAATTAACTGTAAACGATTATTCTTCAGTATCTTCGACAGTTTCTTCTGTCTCTGCAGTGGCTGTCTCTTCTTCCGGTTCGACCTGATATCCCTGACGTGCCTCGATAATGGCATCTGCCATCGATGAGCAAACAAGCTTTACAGCACGGATAGCATCATCATTTCCGGGGATGATGTAATCTACTTCATCCGGATCACAGTTTGTATCAACGATAGCAAAAATCGGGATACCAAGCTTGTGTGCTTCGGAAACAGCGATGTGCTCTCTGCGTGTGTCTACTACGAACAGAGCAGCGGGAAGGCGCTCCATATCCTTTATTCCGCCAAGGAATTTCTCGAACTTAGCGATCTCGCCTTCATACTTGCTGACTTCCTTCTTGGTGAGAAGGTCGAAAGTTCCGTCTTCGCGCATCGTCTTGAGCTGGTTCAGTCTTGCAATCCTGCGACGGATAGTGCGGAAGTTGGTGAGTGTTCCGCCCAGCCAACGGCTGTTTACGTAAGGCATACCGCAGCGCTGAGCTTCGGTCATGATGCTCTCCTGAGCCTGTTTCTTCGTTCCGACAAAAAGGATATCTCCGTCCATAGCGGCTTCTCTGATATCATTGTATGCTTTGTCGAAAAGCTTGACCGTCTGCTGAAGGTCAATGATGTGGATACCGTTGCGCTCAGTATAGATATACGGAGCCATCTTGGGGTTCCAGCGGCGGGTCTGGTGTCCGAAATGGAAACCACTTTCCAGCAGCTGTTTCATGGATACTACTGACATTTTTTTCTTTCTCCTTTTTTGTTAATTCCTCTGTGTCCCTTCACTCAAGGCAGCATTAAGCCACAAGCCATAAGAAACAGAACACATGCGAATTGCCAAAACATCTTATCATAAAGATAAGGATGACGCAATATTTTTTTGCATCATCCTTAAAACTACTACTTATCCGGTAAACCAGATACCTGGATCTGGAGTTTATTCAGTGAACGGAACAAGATCCACAACTGCATCTTCTGCTGTCATCCTGACATCTCCATTATCAGTGTCGATCAAAACATACCTGTTGTTTCCCATCCCCAGTTCCTTCATATACGAAAGCTGGCGATGCCCATGGCGTGATTCTATTCGCTCTACCAGATCATGATTTTCTTCTTTTTTCATCGCGTAAACTATATCTACGCAGGCCTGATCAACCGCCAGGATGTCTACCGACGCCAGGATACCAACGTTGGGTGTGACTACCGGCTCTGCATCTACTCCTTCACAGTCACAGGACACCGACATATTGCGCATGACGTTTACGAAAGTGATCTTGTCACCAAAGTGATCGACCGTAGCTTTTGCAGACTCAGTCATTCTTTCCATGAATTCCTCTTCTGAGACTGACCACTGATCATCAGAGCCGACTACAGTATGAATCGCTTTCTTCCCTATTCTTCCGTCAGCACACCCTATACCGATGTTCTTATTAGAGCCTCCGAAGCCTCCCATAGTATGGCCTTTGAAATGTGTCAGGACAAGAAGCGAATCATAATCAACGAGTGATCCGCCAACTGTCATCTTAGTAAACCATTTGCCTCCATTGACCGGAAGCTCTGTAGTCCCGTGTTCATCCATGATATCGACCGGCGCAAAAGTCCAGCCATTGATCTCTATGGTCTTACGGTGCAGTTCAGTAGTATATCTATCTCCGTCATAGTAAGTGTTAGTCTCGACTATAGTTGCATCGGGAAGGCATTTTTCAAACAGTTCCTTTACCCATGGTCTGGGAATGATATTGGGGCCATGAGGTTCGCCTGTATGTAATTTGACAGCGACTTTGCCGCAAATGCCCTCACAAACTTTCTTATAAACTTTTATAAGTCCTGCTGCAGAAAGATCTTTTGTAAAATAAACAACAGATTCATTACCGGTTCTTTCATTATATGGAACGAACTTTTCTCCACCTTTACCAGCCTTGACTTCTTCCATTACCATCTCTCCTGTTGATAATACAAACAATTAAACGAATGTGGTCTCTATATTTATTTTACTGAAAATAAAGCTGCAGTGTAAGAACACATTATGAAAAACAAAGATCCCCGTCAAAAGACGAGGATCGATGTGGTCGGAGTGGCGGGATTCGAACCCGCGGCCTCTTGGTCCCGAACCAAGCACTCTACCAAACTGAGCCACACCCCGAATAATTAAGCCGATGATCAGGGATCATCGGCTTTGGTAGCGGAAGAAGGATTCGAACCCTCGCAAACAGAGTCAGAGTCTGCCGTGCTACCGTTACACAATTCCGCTCCAGACACGAACACTATTATAACAACTTTATAACGTTTGTCAACAAATTAACCACAGATAAAGCCTTCATTTGCCTTCATCTTGATTTTTAGCTTGATATGTATAATTATATATAACCAGATCAAAGAAAACACTGGAGGAGTGACACATGCCTGAATTCTCTTATGAAATCACCGAACAGGTTGGAATCCTTTCACAAAATATCAACGGTTGGTCCAGGCAGATCAATCTGATAAGCTGGAACGGACGCGCGCCTAAATACGATATACGTGACTGGGCTCCAGGCAATGAAAAGATGGGAAAAGGTATTTCCCTTTCTCTGGAAGAGCTTAAAGCACTTAAAGAGATACTGAACGGAATGGAAATCTGAAATGATCAACAGTGAAAATAAAGAACGCTTTCTCAACATTTACGAACAGTACATCAAACGCCAGGGAGCTGACAGACTGCTTGAGTGGATGGATAACCGCACAGATTTTTTTACTGCTCCGGCGAGCACTAGATATCATGGAGCATTCAGTGAAGGACTTGTTATTCATTCACTGAATGTATATGACATCCTAAAAAAAAGAAATGATCAGGATAATGCGCATTCTGACGAAACGATAGCTGTTGTATCTCTGCTTCATGATCTTTGTAAGGCTAACTTTTACAAAGAGACTACCAGAAACGTGAAGAATGACATAACCGGACAATGGGAAAAAGTCCCATACTATTCGATAGATGATCCGTATCCTTATGGGCATGGTGAAAAATCAGTCTATCTCATCGAACGGTTCATGAGACTATCTCCGGAAGAAGCCATTGCTATCAGATGGCACATGGGCGGATTTGATGACAGCGCTCATTCCGGAGGTTTCAACATCGGAAATGCGTTCAATAAATACCCTCTGGCGGTAAAACTGCACCTCAGTGATCTAGAAGCTACATATCTGTTGGAAACTTGATTTTCAGCCATAAACTGACAGGCGACTTCCAGTTAAAGGAAGTCGCCTGTTTTATTATTTGTGAATTAAATTATCACTACTCAATCTGAGAAGAGTCGCCAACAGCTTGATCCTGATTCTGTGAGTCGTTTCTGTAAGCTACTTCAAAAGAACTCTTGTGTCCGTTCTGATAACCTACCGCGTATCCGAGTCTGCTTTCGAGCTCGCTGATATAATTCCTCAGCGCAAGGATCTCATTATCTTTCTGCGACAGCGAAATATCTCTGCGTACCATCTCACTGTTAAGTGAATTGATCCTGAATTCTCTCTCCATCTGTTTCTGATTCTCTTCAGACAGCTTGCTGCTCATATCCTGAATGATGCCCTGTCTTTTGTTGAGAACTTCAACGGCACTGTTGTATCTGCCTATTATTTCTTTCAGCTGATTGTTCTTTTCATTCAGAGACTGCTGGAGTTTTGTGTTCTGGGTCTGCATGCTGGTCACAATATTCTGCACGTTCTGCATCCGGCTCTGAAACTCTTTTTGGAGTTTCTGAATCTGATTCTGCCCGTTCTGCAGAACAGCATTATAGTGACGGATAGCATCTTCTTTTTCTTTTGAAAGAGCTGCAATTCTTTCTTCCAGTTCGCTGTTCTTCTGCTGAAGATCTCTTGTCAGCCCTTCTGTTTCTTTACTGAGGTTGGAATTCGAACGCTTAAGTTCAGCTGCCTCCGCCTGATACTGACCGAGCATTTTGTCAAAATGCGCCTGCATCTTTTCATTATTCGAGGCGATGGCATTGTCCCGCTTCCGAATTATCTCTGAGATTTCTCCGCTGAGGCGGCTGTTCTCCCTCTTGAGTTCCGAGTAACGCCTCTCATGTTCATTAATGCGTTTCTCGTATTGGGCCATCATTCTCTCATTATTTCTAGCGATATCGGTATCCCTTTGGCTGATCAGCTGCGATATGCGCTTGTTAAGCTCATTCCGCATCTGTCTTATTTGATCAGCTGCTGCCTGCAGCGCAGATAGTGCACTGTCACGTTCTCTCTCAGCTTCTGACAGTCTCCTTTCGAAAGAAGATACATCTTCTGTCAATTTCCTGATAGTTTCTTCACTCTCTGCAGAAACTGCAGGTTCCGGGTCTTTATCCTGCGCTGAGTCTGAAGATACGCCGAGTTCATTTTCGTTTATTGTAAACATTGAGATACTGTCATCTGTCTTGCCCGATGACAATCTTGACAGCTCCTCATTCTGACGGTCTATAGTCCGCTGCAGCTCGTCTGCTCTGTTTATGGATTCCTCAAGTCTGGAAAGAAGCGAAGTATTCAGTTCATCTCCTGCTTTGACCTTTTCTTCCAGGGTATCACGGGCTTTCTGAAGATCTTCGATAGTAGTACTGTACTCTTTCTCGATATCTCTGTACTGAGATACAAACGCAAGCTCAGTAGTCACCTGTTCTCTTACAGATTGGAACTCCGAATCATACTCTTTGTTCTTCTCCTGAAGATCTTCATTAATTTTGCGAAGTTTGTTAACTTCAGCAACGAGAGCTTTCTCACCTTCAGAATATTCTGAATAAAGGCGGTCTATATAGTCATTTACAGCTATCTTGTTATAGCCGAACAATGAAGTACGGAAGAATTTCTTTCCGTCTTCCGCTTCACTGGACATTGCATTTCTTTTTACAAAGCTGTCATTGCTTTCTTTTGCGGCACTCATCTTATTCCCTTTCATCGGTTTCACTTGATAAGGTACACAATTTGATGCTGATAAGTTCCTTATTTATTAGAGATTAGTATACAACATTCACATAGAACTGCAATCCGCTTGTTCTGAAAAACTGATCATTGCTTTGTCCTCGGATTATGATCATCCATGCTGTGCAATGGTACAGAGCTTACCACGTAATACGTATCCTATCTTTTCATAACATGCGTTTGAAGCAGCATAATCAGCATCAGTATAAAGCATAGGAGTGAATCCTTTTGCCTTTGCAATCATAGTTACCTCATACACAAGATGCTCAGCGTAGTGTTTCCTGCGTTCTTCTTCACGTGTATAGACTAGTCCGATAGATGCCATGTCATTTACAGGGTGCCAGTTGCAGCTAGCAACTGCCTTTCCTGATGAATTCTCCCAGAAATACACTCTGCCTGATCTTATTCCGTCCTCAGCCTGTATACGGTATTGTTCTCTGCTTTCTTGATCGATCCCAACAGCATTGCGGAACATCTCGAAAAAGTCGACCAATTCATCAAGGTCATCTGATGTGCACAGATGAAGCTTTCCATCCGTTTTTACTGCAGGTGCGATGGGAGCCAAGCAGTCATACGCATAGAGATTTGTTGTGACAGAAAAAGCTAATCCTTCTTTCTTAGCTCTGCTAATGAAGTATTCTGCCAGCTCATACTTCATGTTAAAACGGTGATCGCCAGCTAAAAGGGCATTCTCTTTAGCAAGGATATATGCCCTCTCCCAGTCATCTTCAGAAGCATCATCAGGAGTCCATATCCAAACCGGATATGGCTGACAGCTGAAACAGATGATGTTCTTTTCATGATCTGACAATAGTAATTCGTTTTCCCCGCAGATTATTCTCGACAGCACTGAAAATGTATATTTATCTTCGTTGAGGAGTAAACGGTCTCTTTAATCCACAAATGCATCCATATCTTTTTTCCAATCAGTCACTGATACTAACTATAAAAACTATCTGGAAGGAGCTGTTCTGTTCCTTCCAGATACTTAAGTAACTATTTTTTCAGTTTTCAGGATGTTTATCCAAATCGAGCAGGTCACTTATATCTTTCTCGAATGTAGATGTAACTGGTTTGGTGACATCGGCTGTACCGAGACTCATCTTCTCATTCTTAGCACTGAAATCTCTGAGCCAAACATCCCATTCGTCCTGAGGAGATCTCCTGGGTTCCGGATTTACCGGAGCCGGCTGAGGCTCTACGACAGGTTCGGCAACAGGTGCAGGTGCAGGTTCCGGCTTAACAACAGGTTTCTCTTCCACGACAGGTGCCGGGGCTGCTATAGGCTCATCGAAACCTGCTGCGATCGCAGTTATAGCGATCTCGTCATCCATATCATCATTAAATGCAACGCCCCAGATGATATTGGCATCCGGATCAGCAGCTTCCTTGAACATATTAGCAGCAAGTTCAACGTCGTCCAGATCAATATCAGGAGATGCTGTAATGTTCAGGATAATTCCCTTGCAGCCATCGATCTTCGTTTCGAGCAGAGGACTGTCGATTGCCATAGCAGCAGCAACACGTGCTTTGTCTTTTCCGGAAGCTCTGCCAACGCCCATATGAGCATAACCCATATTTCTCATAACAGATTCAACGTCTGCGAAGTCTAGGTTGATAAGTCCCGGAACATTGATCGCTTCAGAGATGCACTGAACACCTTGTCTGAGCACATTATCTGCCATATCAAAAGCATTCTTAAGTGTAATAGGCTCATCAGTCTCAAGGAGTTTTAATCTGTCGTTAGGAATAACGATTAGTGAGTCGACATGTTCACGAAGTTCACTGAGGCCATCTTCTGCAAGACGCATCTTACGTCTTCCCTCAAAAGAGAACGGCTTGGTAACAATAGCTACTGTCAGGATTCCCTGCTCTCTTGCGACCTCCGCTACGACAGGGGCTGCTCCTGTTCCAGTGCCGCCGCCCATTCCTGCTGTTACAAACACCATGTTAGCTCCTTTGAGAGCTGCAGCGATCTCCTCCCTGCTCTCTTCAGCAGCGCGTCTGCCTTTGTCAGGATCACCGCCTGCGCCAAGTCCATGGGTAAGTTTATCTCCGATCTGGAGCTTATATGTTGCTTTGCTGTATTTCAGGATCTGGCTGTCTGTATTCATCGCTATGAGTTCGACACCCTGAATTCCTGCATCGGACATACGGTTCACAGCATTTCCGCCGCCACCGCCGACTCCGATCACTTTGATATTTGTCTCATATTGAGTTTCTTCATCGAGTCTGAAGTTCATGATTCAGGCTACCCTCCTCAAATACAATTAAATGACATCTATTTGAATGTTATCATATCAAATCTCAGATTGCCTTAGAAAACATTATATACTGTTTCATTTTCAAAATCGATAGTGTTTCCGCAAGAGGCACTTACAAGAATTCTGAGACGATATATCTATAGATTAGCTGTAAATCGCCTGCTGGATCGCCTCTGCGAGCTCTTTATCATTCCTAGGAGCATATGTCGCTTTACCGCTGACAGACAGATCGAGGATCCCCATATCTGATTCTTCTATGTGATTGTTCATCATCTCCGCCAGCATAAGACACTTGCGTTCTATATCACCTACAGTTCCGAACTTAACGAGTATCTTTCCTCTCATCACCATTGCCACATTCAGCTTATCTGCGGTATTAATGGCCGAAGTATCTGAAAGCAATTCCAGTGAGGACAGCTGGTTTATTATTTCTGAAAGCGATTTTATTGAGTCTTTATCTTCTGAAGTGACCTTCTCACCTGGTTTTCGGTTAGATGGCTGAATGCCATATATCATCAATGCCTTACCGGGAAACGCACCGGCGGAACTGAGTATCTTAAGATCTTTTGTGACAATAAGGCTTCCCTCTTTTGATACTACCACTATGGCAGTATCTTCTTCTTTAACCGATATCACAACTGTAGAAGGCAATACGCGCTTGATTACGACGTCTGAAATATAAGGCAGCTGTCTGCATATTCGATTCTTGGTGTTATACACAGAGAACCTCAGGATATTGTCACCTTTCTTCAGTCCGGAAGCTGCAGATACTTCCTGCTTAGTGTATATCTCAAGGAGCCCTTTAATCTGAATATCTTCGATCTTAAAAAAGATAGTAAGTGATAATACTACTCCAGTAACGACAGCAATAAACAAAAGTATGGCCGTCACCCTTCTCATAATATATTTGGGTGCGGTCCTTCTTTTTTTCTTTCTCGTTTTTACTGTCCTTCTTGCCAAAACGGTACTCAGCCTTTCAGCAGTGTTCTAATCTTTTTATAAATAAGCGCAGCAGCATCCGGAGCCGCTATCTCTTTTGCAGCTTTGCTCATCTTAATGATCTCATCCCTGTTGCAGGCAAGCTCAATGATCCTCGACGCTGTTCTTTCAGGATCCATATCTTTTTCCTCTTCAAGAACTGCAGCACCACGGCTTGATAGAGTAAGTGCGTTGTAATACTGATGATTCTCTGCGACGTTAGGTGAAGGGATAAGATACGAAGCTTTGCCAGCAGCAGCAAGCTCGCTTATCGTGATTGCCCCGCTTCTTGAGACGACTATATCGGCAGCAGCAAGACAGTCAGGCATATCGTAAATATATGTGCTGACTCTGCAGGGCATTGTATCCGGGTCTATTCCGTATTCCTCAAGCTGCTTAGGAAATGATTCAGTATCATATCCTCCTGTAGCATGTATAAAAAATATATCATCTCTAGCGCTGCACTGTCTGAACATTCTTGCAGCAATGTCATTTATCACCTGAGCACCTAGGGAACCACCAAATGAAAGAATACAGGTACGTTCACCTATTCCAAGCGCAACACGGGCTGCATCTCTGTCAGCACTTACAACTGCTGCTGAGATCGGATTTCCGACTACCACAGTCTTTTCAGGATGGCCGATCTTCTCCATTGCATCTTCATTCGGCGCGAGAATCAGATCGACTTTTCTGGAGAGGATCCTGGTAGTAAGACCAGGAAATGAGTTCTGTTCATGAATTGCCGTCTTTATTCCGAGTCCTGATGCCTGACTTACCACAGGACCACTGACGTAACCGCCGCATCCTATAACTACATCCGGTTTGAACTTCTTCAGGAATCGTCTTGCAGTAATGCTTGATTTCACAATCAGTCTAAGAGAATTGAGATTAAACAGTATATCTTCAAGTTTGAAGCTTCTCATGAATCCCCAGACATCAATAGGGACAAGTCTGTACCCTTTTGCTGTCACAAGACGGTTCTCCATTCCGTCTTCCCTTCCCATAAAAACTATCTCTGAATCCGGTTCATTGAGCATGATCTGCTCTGCGATTGCCAGCGCCGGATTTATATGTCCTGCGGTTCCTCCAGCAGCTATGACTGCTCTCATTCGTTTGCCTCACTTTCTTCAGGAAGGAGCTCCTCATCATTATCCTTATTACTGTAGCGGGCAACAGAAAGAATGACGCCCACTGAACAAAGCAGTATGAGAATAGAGGTTCCGCCCTGACTGAAAAACGGCAGACTTATTCCGGTATTCGGAATAGATCCTGTCACTACCGCGATATTAAGTATAGTCTGAATAGCTATCTGTGAAGTAACGCCGGCGACCAAAAGCATACCGAAACGATCCTTTGCATTCATAGCTATATGAATTCCTCTCAGGAAAAATGCAACAAAGAGTCCGATTATCAGAAAAGCTCCCATGAATCCAATCTCTTCGCAGATTATTGAAAACACAAAGTCGTTCTGCGGTTCTGGTACATAAAGCTGTTTCTGTCTGGAGTTACCTAGCCCCAAGCCGAAAAACCCGCCTGATCCTATCGCCAGCATTCCCTGTTCGATCTGCCATCTGTCAGCTTCTCCGCCAACAAGAGCAAGAATACGTCTCTTTGCATAATCGAATGCCTGGACTTTCCAGATAAGCATTCCTAGCGTAGGGCCGAGTACTGATGCAGGGATCACGAAGTGCATTATATTAGCTCCGCCAATAAGCAAGACCACTGTACCGAACAGAACGAGCTGGATCGTGCCTGATATATGTGGCTGCAGGACCATTACAGCGACAGGAAGCGCCAGCAACATCATATATACGAGAAAGCCTTTGAACGTCTTCAGACTGGATGGTCTGATAGATATAAGATGAGCAAACAATATGATTATTGCGACCTTCATTGCTTCTGAAGGCTGAAAAGTAAAACCTCCCAAGATAATCCATCTTTTTGCATCATTTATCGCAGGCATCGTAAGTGTCACTACCAGCATTCCGAGAGAACCGATATATATAAGACCGGCAAATTTATGAAGGATCGTATACGGAATATATGAGATGATAATCATCATTATCACCCCTACCAGAGCGAACCTTGCCTGCTTCTTGATGTAATAAAACGCATCGTTTTTGTAATATAAGGCATTGGCATAGCTTGCAGAGAACATCATAAGCAGCCCGACTACCACGAGAACAAGTGTCAGGATAAGCATCGCTCTATCGGTCTTAGGTACACCGTTTTTTCCAAGTTTGTTTGCCATCTACATACCTTAGCTCAGCTTAGCATCGTGATATATATCGAAACCAGGTTGCCGGCAAGCGCTATCAAAGAGAATACAAATACAATCTTCTCTTCACTCCAGCCGCACATTTCGAAGTGGTGGTGGATTGGAGCCATCTTAAAGATTCTCTTACCGTGAGTAATCTTGAAGTATCCGACCTGAATAATATCTGAAAACGCTTCTATAACGAACAATATTCCAGAAAGCAGCATAAGGAATTCCCTCTTGCTTCCGAAGGACATCGCCACGACGGCTCCTCCCAGAAACATCGACCCGGTGTCGCCCATGAACACCTTCGCAGGCTTATAGTTCCAGTACAGAAAGCCGAAAAGAGAACCTGCAACAGCCGCAGAGAAGATCAGGTTCCCGGGATTGTTGAGCAGAGAAGCAATTACCATAAAACCTACAGCAGTGACCATCGTAGTAGACGCTGCGAGTCCATCAACTCCGTCGGTAAGATTCACTGCATTGACGATTCCAATGATAGAAAACATCAAAAGTGGATAATATAGAAATCCGAACTCCACATCCCCGAAAACAGGAAGCCAGATTACGGTAGAGCAATCTCCCCAGAATCTCATAGCGATCAGATATGCAGCTGAGACGAGTATCTGAAGCATTATTTTCTGAATCGCTGTAAGTCCCATGTTCTGGTGATTCATAATCTTGTGATAGTCATCGTCGAATCCGATGGCAGCGAAAGCAAGACAACACAGGATATTGATGATAAGTCTTTTCCATTCTACGCTCCACAAAGAGCTGAAATATGTATCTTGAATAGATCCGAGCACAATATATCCTGTCGCTGCGGCAATTACTGTTCCAATAATGAACATCAGTCCACCCATAGTCGGTGTTCCTTCTTTATACTTGTGCCATGTTGGTCCGATGTCATTTATGACCTGTCCCATCTTCAATGCACGAAGCCAAGGAACAAGTCTAAAGCCGATCCTCCACGAAAGAAGGAAGGCCAACAATACAGTCAAAACAACTGAAAAGATCATTTATTTCTCATCTCCATAGAACATGTTGATAGCATCTTCCAAAGCCATTCCCCTCGAAGCCTTGAACAGGATGATGTCTCCTTTTTTTGCTATATCGCACAGATATCTGGCAAGCTCTGCTTTATCATCGAAATGACGAACCTCAGGAACTCCTGCTTTTACAGCTTCATCAGCAATATATGAAGACATCTCACCGTAGCACAGCAGAATGTCTATTCCGAATTCTCCTACCAATGATCCCACTTTCTTATGAGAATCTACTGATACCTTTCCCAGCTCCAGCATGTCACCGAGCACTGCGATCCTCTTGCCTTCGCAATCAAGATCTGACAGGATTCTAAGCGAGGATTCCATCGATTCCGGGGCTGCATTGTAGCAGTCTTCTATGACCGTCATACCTCTGACATCCCTGAATCTCTGCCTCATACCTGCAGGAGCATAATCTGAAAGGGCCGCTGCACATTTTCCCGGGTCAAATCCTAAACGTGTCGCTAGGCTATATGCTGAGATCGCATCCTTTACATTATGGATCCCGCTGCATGGTATATCAGTTTCAAATATGCCATGCTCTTTATCCTTAATACGGAAGCTGGTCGAAAATCCATGATTCTTAATGTCGTCTGCAGTCACATCACAGTTCTCATTTTCCGTACCGAAAGTATAGGTCCTGACAGGAATGCTGTTTCTGGCTCCGAGGAGATAAGGATCATCACCATTGATGACCAGGAACCCGTCTTTATCCATTCCGTCGATAATCTCAAGCTTAGCCTTCAGTATATTTTCTCGGGATCCGAGCATCTCGATATGCGATACCCCAATATAAGTGATAATACCTGCGTGAGGTTTCACGCATCTTGAAAGTCTGCTTATCTCACCGAGTCCACTCATTCCCATCTCAAAAACAGCCAGTTTAGTACTGTCATCCATTTTGAACACGGTTTCGGGTAAGCCGATCTCATTATTTCTGTTTTCCAGGTTCTTAAGCGTATTTTTCTCAAAAGAACTGAATATCGCAGCTACCATCTCTTTCGTAGTCGTTTTTCCTACTGAACCAGTAACTCCGACGACAAGCGGCGAGAACTGATCTCTGTAATTTCCAGCCATTCCGCAGTATGCATCGCGGGTGTCTTTCACCTTGATCATACAAGGTCCTTCGCCTCGCATTACCACTGCTGCCGAAGCACCATTCTTAAGAGCACTCTCCGCGTAGTCATTACCATCAAAGTTTTCTCCTTTGATTGCCACAAAAACTGAGCCAGCGTGTACTGTTCTGGAATCAGTTATACAACTGTTTACCTGAATATCCGGTACCTCTGATTCAGTTAGGCCCTTCATAAGAACTTTTAGACTGGTGCTCTTCATAATATATCTCTCCAGAAACTTTTTAATTTGGGATTCGTATATTATTCTTTGACTCTTCTGTCATATTCTGAGATGTACTCTCTGAACAGTTGAACATCACTCGGATAATCGACATAGCCAAGACCTCTGGCCATATATGAACTGTCGCCTTTTCCCGTAGCTACTATCACTCTCGGGCCAATACTGTCATCAAGAACTGCACGCTTTATAGCTTCGCCTCTGTCATAGATCACTTCAAAAGGACATTTAGAGATGTTTTCTGCAATCTCAGAACAGATCTTTTCCAGAGGCTCTGTTCCCGGATCATCTTCCGTTACCAATATAAGATCGCAGTATTTTTCAGCAGTCATAGGAAGATCTCTTCTTCTGATCTCAGCTCTACCGCCAGCTGCTCCGAACACCGCAATGATCTTTTTCCCCGGATACTCCACCTGAACTGACTGGAAAGTTGCATCAAAACTCAGTTTATTGTGTGCATAGCTGACGATGCCTACTACATTCTTATCATGGCTCTCGATAACATCGTTTCGTCCGGGGACCTTGGCTTTTTGAAGTCCAGAACGCACATATTTCTCGGGTATTCCAAGAACATATGACATGGCGACAACGCCGAGTGCATTCGAGACATTATACAGTCCCGGGATCTCCAGGATCATTTCAGATTCATATGCAGGGGTCCTCACTTTAAAATGTGTATTGCCGTCTCTTTTTTCTATATCAGTACAGAAAATATCGTCTTCCGGATCAGTACCAAATGTAACGACTTTGCACTTGCCATCTGCATACGCCTTTATACGTTCAAAATGTTCACTTGACGAATTGACACATACGCAGTCAGATATATCGAATATCCTAAGTTTTGAGCTGAAATAATCCTCAAAATCCGCATGTTCGACTGGGCTGATATGATCTTCTCCGATATTCAGAAAACACCCGATATTGAAATGCACACCTTCTACACGCTCATACTTTAAAGCCTGGCTGGACAACTCCATTATCATATGATCCATACCGCTGTTTACTGCATTTCTGCAATGTTTATAAACATCAAGCGATTCAGGCGTTGTCAGATGAGATTCAAAACGCTCAACTCCATCATATGTTTCGATCGTGGATATAAGCCCTGTCTCTTTTCTTTCGGAAGAAAGAAGATAATCGTCCAATACACTTCTCATGAAATGAGCCGTAGTGCTTTTTCCTTTAGTCCCTGTTATTCCGATCGTGACCAGTTCAGCAGGAGCATTCTCATAGAACATCTGAGCCAGTATCGCCATAGCGTGCCTGATATTATTAACAACTATAAATGGATCTGCTCCTTCTATAGCGTTCTCCCCGACACAGGCTATCGCTCCTGACGCAAGAGCACTCTTCGCATACTGAGGGCGGAAGCTTGCTCCTTTGCATATGAACAGAGTACCGTCCTTAGCTTCTCTTGAGTCAAAGGTGACAGATGTCACTTTTTTACTCTGTTCAGCATCGGACAGAGTGTATTTGGGATCAAGGCCGTTGTTTTCCAGCGCCTTCAAGTAATCCTTCAGAATGTAGATCATAGTTTCTTTCCTTCGGTTTTTATGCTTAGAAAGACATCATCAGTCGTTGATATCTGCGAGTATGAATTCGACTTCTATAAGAGAACCCTCAGGAACTGATTCTCCCGGAGCTATGCTCTGCCTCTTGGCTTCTGCCATATGAGAAGTGGAACCGGATGACCTGATATTGAGTCCTAAAGATTCTATCAATGCAGCTGCCTGACTTGGAGAATATCCATTCAGATCAGGGACCTTGACATATTTCGGCTCGCTCTCATCTGTTCCGACAACAACTGTTGACCCTTTAGGAATCGATGTCCCTCCTGTTGGATACTGATATACAACCTCTGTACCGTCTCCTGTGACTTTGAAGTTCAATCCTCTCTTCTGCAGCTGCGCCTTCGCATAAGTGAGACTGGATCTTATTACATTGGGAGTGTATACATCCACTGATGCTAATTCATCATCACTGTATACTGCACCAACACCTACATAAGGCAATGTATAAGCCATAACAGATGAGACAACAGGTGCAACTATGCTTCCACCGTATGTCGAATAGCTGTGAGGCCCATCATAAAGAATAAGACATGCAACCTGCGGACTATCAGCCGGCCCGAAAGCAGCGAACGAAGAAACATATTCATCTGAATCACTGTTAAGTTTCTCAGCAGTGCCGCTCTTTCCTCCGAGTCTGAATCCCGAGAGATATGCGTTTCCTGATTCAACGACTTTCTCCAGGACCTTACACATAGTCTTCGATGTCTCCTGGCTGATAACCTGTCGTTTAACAGTTGTCCCGGTCTCTTTAACGATGTTTCCATCAGCATCGAGGACCTGTCTAACAACATATGGTTCGACCAGATATCCCCCGTTTACCGCAGCACATATCGCTGTCAGAAGCTGTATCGGAGTGATCGCGTTCGACTGTCCGAAAGAACAGCTTGCAAGCTCAACAACTCCCATCTGTTCTGCAGTATAGTAACTGCTGCCAGATTCAGCTGGCAGGTCTATTCCTGTTTTTTCTGTAAGTCCGAATGCATCGAAGTATTTAAAGAAGATCTCACGGCCCATCGTAAGTCCCATTTGCATATAAGCTGAGTTACAGGAGTTGACGGTTGCATCGGTAAAATCTTCATCACCATGAGCTATTGAGTTAGCATCAGCGATATAGAGGCTGCCGTACACATTGTACCTGCCATAACAGCGAAAGCGGCTCTCCGTAGTGAACGTTCCGCTCTCCAGTGCAGCACTGGCAGTAACCACCTTAAAAACAGATCCCGGTTCATAGATATCGCTTATAGCTTTATTACGCCATTGAAATTCCTGAGCTTTGGAGAGTGCTGCTATGAACTGCTCTTCGTCAGTGATAGCTGCAAGTTCCTTCTGAGTCAGCTCACTGTAGATCTCAAGCGGATCGTTAGGATCGAAATCGGGTTTTGAAGACATGGCATATATCGCACCTGTATTTACATCCATAACTATGCCGCATACATAATTATGAACATTGTGCTCAGCCATAGCCTCTTCCAGAGACTGTTCAAGAAACCTTTGTATGTTGGCGTCTATAGTAAGTACGAGACTGTATCCGTTCTGCGCCTCAGATACGGATTCCATCCTGTAATACATATCTCCGCCCTGTGCATTTACAGCTGTGAGGATTCTTCCGGAGATACCAGACAGATACTCCTCATAATAAGCTTCCAATCCATACATTCCATAGTTGTCAGTTCCAACGAACCCAAGTATCTGTGATGCCAGACTGCCGTATGGATAATATCTTTTAGTATCCTGAGTAAACGTAATTCCGCTTATATCATTCTCGTCGATAAATGTTTCGATCTCGTCCTTGATAGGTTTATCTACTTTTCTTTTTACGATGCTGTAGTAACTGTCTTCTTTGCATTTCTCGTAAATAGTCTCATAAGGAACATCGAGCTTCTTACTGAGAAATGAAGAGATCTGATCATAAACATCTTCGTCTTCATCTATGAGATTTGGTGCGAGTGCTACCGTCCATACAGTCGCACTTCTGGCAAGAACATTCATGTTGGTATCATAAATATTCCCGCGTTCAGCAGATATGATGGTATCTCTGAGCTGCTGTGAAGTAGCAAGCTCGCTGTAATAGTCATGCCTTATTAAAGAAATATACGCAAGCCTACCGACAAGGGCAATAAAAGCAACCACCATAACTGTGGCAAAGATTATAAGATTGCTCCTGCTATTGCCTCTTCGAGACTTGCGTCTATTGATTTTAGCCATTTATTATTGCTCCCGCGACAGAAAGGATAGTCGGAGAGTCAGTTTCCAAAAATAGCCATAATCGTTGATAAAAACGTTGTCATGTCAAAATCTGCGACAGAATCGTTTTCTTCAGTTACGATCATGTTGCTGTTTTCAAGATTAACATACTCTATCTGTGCGGAAGAAAACTTTATAAGGCCTAATTCATTCTCCGCATATTCTTCAACAGCCCTGGTCGAAACGACGTTCTCGATCTGATAATCGAGATACGCATTTTCGCTCTGGATCTCGACCAGTTCGTTGCTCTTCCTCTCTATCAAAGCTTTAGTTTTTGTCAGCATCATACTGCTGTACACAGTATACACTGCAAGCACGACAACAACAACCGCAAGCAGCACCAACTGGATCACGAACTGCCTGTCGGCTCTTGCCCTGAGTTCTTTTCCGGTCTTCACGACACGGATCCGAGGAGTACTGGGCACTGTTTCGAATTTTCTAAGATCATAAGCTGCACTGGTTGCCATTTTACTCACCTATATCTTTTCTAAGATCCTGAGCTTTGCGCTTCGGGATCTTCTGTTTTCATTCAGTTCTTCTTCACCAGCTGTGATTGGTTTCTTGTTTACTGCAGTTGCCTGAGGCTTTCCTCCGCAGACACAAACGGGAAAATCAGGAGGGCATGTACACCCTGTCATCTTTTTCTTGAAGAATTGTTTTACTATCCTGTCTTCTATCGAATGAAAGGTGATCACACAGAGCCTTCCACCCGGAGCAAGGAGTTCAAATATTCCTTCAAGTCCTTCCTCAAGAGCGTTCATCTCATCATTAACTGCTATCCTGAGCGCCTGGAAAGTCTTCCTTGCGGGGTGTTTTTCCTTTCGTCTCACTGCCGGCGGCAATGCTGATGTTACGATCTCGCTCAGCTGCAAAGTACTATCTATCCAATCTTCACTTCGTTTTTGAATTATCTTGTCCGCGATCTGCGCAGCATATCTTTCTTCACCATAATCGCGAAGTATTCTACATAGATCTTCAAAAGAAGCGGTATTCACTATATCTGCAGCAGTGGTTCCGCTGTCGGACATTCTCATGTCGAGATGTCCTTCTTTGTTGTATGAGAACCCGCGTTCAGCTGTATCAAGTTGGTGTGATGAGACACCGAGATCAAGAAGTGCTCCGTTCAACTTTCCTTCATACTGAGGGAGCACACTTAACGCATCACGGAAATCCGCCTGTATCACTTCAACTGTCGGGTAATCGGATAAACGCTCTCTCGCTGTAGCAAGTGCGTCAGGATCCTTATCGAGACAGATGAGTCTTCCTTTTTCAGACAGCATCGAGGCTATCCTTCTTGAGTGCCCAGCCCCTCCTACAGTCCCGTCCAGATATATTCCGTCATTTTTGATGCAAAGCCCTTCAATTGTCTGTTCCAGCAGAACAGGAACATGTTCGAAATCGCTCATTAGATCCCGTTCTCCTCAAGTCTCTCCTCAAACGATTTACTGTCATATCCTTTCTTGGTCTCGAGCCATCTGTCTTTATCCCAGATCTCAGCTCTGTCCATAACACCTATGACAGCGACATCTTTTCCAAGATTCACTCCTTCACGAAGGTTCTGCGGAAGAAGTATTCTTCCCTGTTTATCAGGTTCGACTATGCATGCATTCGGGAAAATGTAGTGCTGAAGCTTACTTGCTTGAGCCAACGGCAGATTTCTAATCCTTTCGCAGATTCTTTCCCACTCCTGTGAGGAAAACACTGCCAGGCAGTCATCTGACCAGAGAGTTATACAGAAACGGTCACCGAGTTCATCACGCATACGAGCAGGAAAGTTCATTCTTCCCTTAGCGTCGATGTTGTGAAAGAACTCGCCGTAAAGCATGCTGACCTCCTTCCCTTTTTTGGTTGAAAAGTGTGTTGAAATTGTTGAAAATTCCCCACTTTTAACCTTTTTAGGGAATTTTGAGGTATTTTTACCCACATTATCCATTTTTTAGGGAATTCTGTCAATAGAACGCCCTTGTTTTTCTGTGCTTTTCCACACCTGTTGATGATTGGCTATTTTTCATAGCAATACAAACCGCTTTTAGCCTTGTGGGGAATCGCTTCCATCTGATTTCACGGCATAAAAAAAGCCTCTTTCACGTGGAAAGAGGTTTTTGTATATACCAGTTCTATTGATTAGTTATCAAGGATCATTCGAAGCAGTACTTACTTTTCCTTAGTGACATTTCCTCTGATACTAAGTCTCTTCGTCTTTACCTGATTGAATACGACGAGAAGAGCATCTTCTGCCTTCTTAAGGGCATTCTCAGAAAACTCTACAGCCAGTCTCTCTGTCTCGCGGCTCTGCTGAGAAGCTGTTGTCAGCATATCATTGGATGCTCTCTTCGCTGCTTTGAATATTTCAGTTTCACTGATCATCTGTCTTGCTCTGGCCTCGGCTTTCTGAATAATGTCCTCCGCCTGAGCTTCCGCCTGCTCCAGTATCTCGTTTCTTTCCGAGACCACAGCCTTTGCATCTTTTATCTCCTGTGGAAGATTCATTCGCAGATCATCGATAAGGTCCTGCATCTTCTCCACATCTATAAGTCTGCGGCCGGTAAGAGGCATCGCTACACCTTCGTTCAGAAGGTCATCCATTTTATCAAGTGTTTTATCGATCGTCATTTGCATCAGCCTTCCTTTATGAATCTTTCTGTTATCTCTGTACTGATCTGTTCCGGGACGAACTGAGAAACATCACCGCCGAACGAAGCGACCTCCCGGACTACGCTTGAGCTTAAGAACATGTATTCCTGCGCTGTGTTTATGAAGACCGTCTCAATCTCAGGATTCAGTTGTTTATTGATAAGTGACATCTGGAACTCGTACTCAAAATCGGTGACCGCTCTCAGCCCTTTGACGACTGCTACGGCACCTTTCATCTTGCAGAAATCCATCAGGAGCCCGTCATATGAATCCACAGAAACATTAGCAATGTCGGCAGTCGATTCCTCGATAAAGTGAACACGCTCTTCTACCGAGAAAGTATATTTTTTAGCAGTATTCTGCAATACGACAACGATGACGTTATCAAAAAGCTTCGAGGCACGCTTTATGATATCAAGGTGTCCTTTTGTAATGGGATCGAAACTACCGGGACAAACAGCTATTCTCATAGAGTCTATTCCTCCTCTTTAACATACAGCCATATCGATGTATTTCCGTAATCATATCTCTTTCTGAGTACCATCCCTGCGCCGTAGTCCGGCAGAACAGCTTCTTTTTCAGCTTCCACAGCTGCAAATCCGCCATCGTTTAGAATCTTTGAAAAATAACCCACAAGGCTTCCTGCGATATTATTCCGATATGGAGGATCAGCATAGATAATATCAAACTTCGTCTTGCATCGCTGTATGTATCTCACAGCGTCAGTCTCAGCAACAGTTGCAGATTTGAATAGACCGGTTTTGTTCAGATTCCTCTTGATGACACCTATTGCGTCTCTTGAACTATCTACAAATACGCAGTGATTGGCTCCTCGACTTAAAGCTTCTATGCCCATCTGGCCGCTGCCGGCGAACAGGTCCAACATATCGGCTCCCGGCACGTGAAACTGAAGCGCTGAAAAGATCGCTTCTTTGGCTTTTTGGGATGTCGGCCTGACAATATCCTCTCCTGGAAGTGTCTCGAGCATCATTCCTCGGGCTGTTCCTGTATTAACTCGCATATATACCCTTTCTCTATGTCTGATGGATGCCTGGGCATCCGTTGGTTTGTCAATATTTGTCCGCACCTGTTACATTTTACCATCTATCATTCAAAGATGTTCTATAAGAACAATCGCAGAACCTTATTGCTGATGGAAAGTTTTCCAGACAGCTTCTGCTGATTTGGAATTCATTCCTTTTACTGCCGTAAGTTCTTCTACTGTTGCCTCGCTGACAGCCTTGAGGGTCTTAAAATGCTTTAGCAGTGTTTTGGCTCTTGTCTCTCCGATGCCTTCAATATCCAGAAGAGATGACCTGAGCGCCTTTGAGCTATGGCTCTTTTTCTCATATTCTATCGTATAGCGGTGAACTTCATCCTGCATTTTTGATACGAAGCTGAATATGCTCTTATGCATCGAAACTGCTATCTCGCCTTCCTTCGACACGATTGCTCTTGTCCTGTGTCTTGCATCTTTGACGAGTCCGAAAACAGGAACATCTGAAAAAGAACTTCCTGCAAGGATATTGCAGACAGTATCCAGATGTCCTCTGCCGCCGTCCAGTAATATCAGATCAGGTTTGACATCGAACCCCTTCGATCCTTCATCATATCTGCCGATGCGTCTTGAGATCACTTCAGCAGTTGAAGCATAGTCGTCTATACCCTGTACCGACTTTATCTTGAATCTGCGATATTCGGATTTTCTCGGTTCTCCATTCTGGAATACCACTATTCCTCCTACTGCATCATCTCCATAGTTGGAAATATCATAAAGCTCTATCCTCTCAGGATAAGAGCTCATTCCAAGCATACTGGCAAGCTCGCCCAGCAGAGCTTCATTTCTTGTTCTTCTTCCGGATTCTCTCTTGATCCTCTCAGAAGCATTGCTGTAAGCCATCTCAACGATCGATCTGCGTTCTCCCCTCACCGGGACTGTCACAGTTACCGCAGACTGCCTTTGTACAGATAGCCATTCTCTTAACTGTTCCTGATACTCCAGCGCTTTATCGCACAGGACCTCCCTCGGGATCTCGTTACCGCTCAGATAATAGTGTGTTACGAATTCCTCCCTTGCTTCATCGATATCTGAGGTGTCATATATCAGACGTTCTTCCTTATCTACGAGTATGCCGTCCCTGAACTTCAACACATCAGCGCATACCATCTTTTCATTCGCCGCAAAAGCAAACACATCCATATCACGGCTGCTGTCATTCTTTACTACTTTCTGCCCCTCTTCCAGTTTGCGGATCGATATGATGCTGTCGCGGTATCTAGCAGCACGTTCGAACTCAAGCGCTTCACTTGCCTGGTTCATACGTTCCTGCAGTATTTCAAGGATCTCACCGCTCCCTTTGAGCAGCATTGTAACTGCACTGTCTACAAGTTCAAGATAGGCTTCTCTGGATATCTGCCCGACACATGGAGCGCAGCAACGGCCCAGATGAGCATTCAGGCAGGCTCTCTTTCTGGTGATCTTTTCAAAATTGTATGTGCATGTTGGCAGCCTGAAAGCTTCATTTACAGTATCCGTCATTCGTTTGACTGCGAAAGAGCTGATATATGGCCCGTAATAAGCAGACGTGTCATTCTTCTTCTGAAGTTCCGCTGTAATGCGTGGAAACTTTTCATCGGAAACACGTATGTAGGAAAAGCCTTTATCATCCATGAGCAGGATGTTGTATCTCGGCCTGTGCTGTTTTATCATGGAGCACTCAAGAGTCAGCGCCTCAAATTCACTGTCGACGACTATTACGTCAAAATCATTGACATGGGAGACCATCTTCTCCACTTTAGGCGTATGAGAAGCTCCAGTCCTGAAATAACTTGAGACCCTGTTTTTCAGTCTTTTTGCTTTTCCGACATAGATCACCTCCCCCTTCCTGTCCTTCATGATATATACCCCAGGCAGAAGAGGAAGTGACAAAGCTTTTTTCTGAAGTCCGTTTAGATCCATTTGCTTTAAAACAAACCAAAAGCCGCCTCGAAATCGAGGCGGCTCAAACACTTTACTTTACTCGTTGAAACCGGATTCGATCAGTTTAACAAGTCCCTCAATCGCCTGCTGCTCATCAACACCGTCAGCAATAAGACGAATAGTGGTTCCACCAACGATACCGAGTGAGAGAACACCGAGAAGGCTCTTCGCATTGGCACGCCTCTCATCCTTCTCAACCCAGATTGAGCACTTGAATTCGTTTGCTTTCTGTATGAAGAATGTTGCGGGACGGGCATGAAGGCCGACCTGGTTTTCAACTGTTATGTCCTGTACACACATAATTCAATTATCTCCGTTTCCATTATATGAGTAATAAATGATTTCTCTTTTTAGCTGCCTTTCAGCAGCAACTAAATTATAACAAAACTGTGCATTCCGTCAAGAAACTGCGCCGTCTTTTATTTTTTTTTACTAAATGCATATGAATAAAGGGTCCATAAAAGACCTATTGGTATATTTTGCTTAATCCTGCAACCTGTCTTCAGGATGTTCAGAAATATACTGTTCATACATGTCCGGACGACGTTCTCTAGTCCTTCTCAATGCTTGATCTTTTTTCCATTTTTCAATGTTCGCATGATGCCCGCTCCTCAGGACTTCAGGCACTTCTCTGCCGTTCCAGATATATGGTCTGGTGTACTGCGGATATTCAAGAAGACCGCTGTAATGACTCTCTTCTGAGTAGCATTCTTCATCTGAAAGCACTCCTTCGCAGAGTCTTGCCACCGCATCCGTTACGATTAGTGCAGGCATCTCTCCTCCGGTGACGACATAGTCACCTATAGAGATCTCTTCATCGACGATCTCTTCGATAACACGTTCGTCGACTCCTTCATAATGACCGCAAAGTATACAGATATTATCCATCTTGGATAATTCCACTGCTTTAGCCTGATTGAATACCTTACCGGCAGGGCTCATATAAATGAGATGAGGTCTTTTTCCTCTCTGATCACAAATTGCCTGGAAACAGTCATAGATAGGCTGGCAGTACATCACCATTCCCATCCCGCCTCCGAAAGGGGCATCATCAGTCTGTTTCTGTTTGTTCAGCGTATAGTCACGGATATTATGGCACCTGACGTTCAGAGCGCCTTTTCTGATGGCTCTTCCTATTATGCTCTCGCTCAGATAGGACTCGCACATATCCGGAAACAATGTCATTATGTCAATTTGCATCTTCAAGCAATCCTTCTATCGGTTCTATCTCGACAACACCCTTCTGTAGATCAACATTCTTAACAAAGAACGGCACTGCAGGGACCATTCTGATTTCCCCGCTGTCAAGCTTTATATGGTAGATATCCTGAACACCGGTATTAGTGACATCTGACAGTACGCCTATGTGACTTCCGTCCCTGCTGTCAACTGCTTCAAGCCCTATCAGATCCACTACAAAATACGAGCCGTTCTCCATGATGATCTCATCGCGGTCTGCATATACAGTGCGCTCGATATAACGTCTTGCAGATTCTATGGAATCTACTCCTTCGAGTTTCAGCAGAAGCATGTTTTTGTGAGTCCTTGCCGAGGTTACTTTTACAGAACTGCTGCCATCCTTATCCCAGAACACACTCTTCAGTTTGGTAAGAGCAGATGCGCTGTCTGCCCAGGGATACACCTTCATCTCTCCAGCTATCCCGTGAGTCGACACTATCTTGCCGACCTCCAGATATTTCTGCATTTATAGCTCCTTACACTGTAAAAAGCGGGGCGATTTTTTTTCGCCCCGCTCGAGTATTGATCAATCGATCTCGACCATCACATGAGCACCGCTCTTTACTGCTGCAGAGCGCATTACAGTACGGATAGCCTTGGCGATACGGCCTTGTTTGCCGATCACGCGTCCAACATCTTCTTCTGCAACATTGAGATGGTACACTGTGATACCTTCCTCATTGGGTTCATCAACTGTGACGTTAACAGAATCCTTGTCTTCCACAAGTCCTCTGGCCATCACTTCCAGAAGCTCTTTAAGATTCATTCGATAACTCCGCTTTTCTTAAGAAGCACACGGACTGTCTCGGTGGGCTGAGCACCGTTCGCCATCCACTGCTTCACCTTGTCCTGGTCTACTCTGAATGTAGTCGGTTCAGTCGTAGGATCGTAGATTCCGAGTTCCTCGATGAAACGTCCATCACGGGGTGAGCGGCTGTCAGCCACCACCACACGATAGAAAGGTGCTTTCTTAGCGCCCATACGGCGCAGTCTGATCTTAACTGCCATTATTTTTTCCTCCAAATATAATTGCTTTTATATTATTACCGAACAGTGTTCGGGTATGTCAGAACTGAAGTCCTTTGAACATGTTCCGCCCTCGTTTACCGAGTTTGGTCATCTGTTTCATCATCTTGTTGGACTGTTCGTATTGCTTTAGAAGACGATTGATATCTTCTACTTTCATTCCGCAACCAGCTGCAATCCTGCGCTTTCTGGAAGCGTTAAGAATCTCAGGCTTTCTCCTCTCTTCCGGTGTCATCGAAAGGATGATAGCTTCCGTTTTTGAAAGAGCCTTTTCATCTATTGCCTCTTCCGGGATGCTGGCACCTCCGGGCATCATGGCAACGAGCTGTCTGATATTTCCCATTTTGCTGAGCTGCCTCAGCTGATCAAGGAGGTCATTAAGATCCATGCCCTTCTTTGATTTGGTCTTCTTCAGCAGTTCCTCTGCTGCTTTCTCATCATAGTTTGCCGTAGCCTTCTCAATGAGGGACATGACGTCGCCCATTCCAAGGATGCGGCTCGCCATACGTTCCGGATAGAATACCTCCAGATCTCCAACCTTTTCTCCGGTACCTGCGAAGAAAATAGGCTTACCAGTTACGGAGAGGACTGACAGAGCTGCACCGCCTCTGGCGTCTGCATCAAGCTTTGTAAGTATGACTCCGTCTATTCCAATGCGTTTATTATACTCATCTGCGACATTTACAGCTTCCTGTCCGGTAAGGGAGTCAACGACGAGAACCGTTCGATTCGCAAAATCCTTCTTCAGTCTCTCAAGCTCCTGCATGAGTTCCTCGTCTATCTGAAGGCGTCCTGCGGTATCTATGATCACTATATCGTAACCGTGATCTTTGGCTTCTGAAATGCCTTTCCTCGCTATCTCGTGGGGATCGCCCTGTCCCATCTCAAACACAGGCACTCCTGCAGTTTCGCCCATGATCTTCAGCTGTTCGATTGCTGCAGGTCTGTACACGTCACACGCAACGAGCAACGGTCTGTGTCCCTGATCCTTATACATCTTGGCTAGTTTCGCGCAGTGCGTCGTCTTACCACCGCCCTGAAGGCCGCACATAAGGATTACAGTTGGAGGAGTACCTTCCAGGCGAAGCTGTCCCGTCCCTTTTCCCATCAGCTCGATCAGTTCGTCATTAACGATCTTTACTACCTGCTGAGCGGGAGTGAGACTCTTCATCACTTCTTCTCCCAGAGCCTTCTGGGAGACCTGATCCGTGAACTGTTTTGCAACCTTATAGTTGACATCTGCCTCAAGAAGAGCCATACGGACTTCTCTCATGGCAGCTGATATGTCTTTTTCGCTGAGTTTTCCTTTTTTTCTAAGCCCTGAGAAGACTCCGCCAAGTCTGGATGTCAAACTTTCAAATGCCATTTTCAGCCTTCCCCGACAAATCTTTCAAGCTCATCTGCGGCTTCAACTATTCCTTGAGCAGAGTTTTTTATCTGAGACGTATAACCCCTTGAGTCAGCATATGCAAGGATGTTCTTTGCATAAGTGCGTATCTTCTGAGCAAGGTCGGAATAATCTCTGAACCTGTCCGCAAAATGAAGCTGCGCTTCTAATTCCAACAGAGTGTTTTCCCCGCGCTTAATAGCATCTCTTACGCCCTGGCGGGTAATACCTTCCAATTCAGCGATCTCTCCGAGAGAAAGATCCTCATCATAATACATGACGAGCACACTACGCTGTTTCTCTGTGAGAACAGCTGCGTATGTGTCGATGAGTCTGCACATCGATAAATCCTTCGCCATGACCGCCTCCAAGTGATGTAAAGTGCAACAACTTTACATAGTATACAGACCGATCCTGCACCTGTCAACAGCCGTTTACAGAAAAGAAACAGTAAGACATCTGATACCATCTCATCTGAGCACCTTGTACCAGAAACTAATGCTGTCTTCTGTAAAGAATCCAGCAGCATTATAGAAATCTTTTCGCGATCCGAATGAATCAACATTACTTTTTTTGATGCCTTTTTCTCTGCAACGGCGGACTGCGCCGTACATCAAAGCCCTGCCTAAGCACTTTCGCCGGTATTTATCCCTGGTGCTGACAGGTTCTATCAGAGCAGTCTCCGTTCTTCTGTCGACGTAGACTAAAGCATATGAACAGATATCGTTTCTCTCCCTGCATTTTTCATCTATAATGATGCACTCAAAGCAATCCCGGTTAGTGTCACGCCAGATTAACGAAACAGAAAGAAAAGAAGCCCTTCATTCTGAAGCGCTTCTCTTACTCATGCAGTATCAGTTGTATTTATTCTTTTCAATCCTAGCTGCTTCTTCATATAGATAACGGTAATTCTCATGTCTGCTGGGATCTATCTCTCCGTTCTGAAGAGCTTCTAGAACCATGCAGCCTTTTTCTACGGTATGAGAACACCCAGTAAAGAAACATCCGTCTGTATGTTTGGCTATATCCGGGAAGTAATCCGCCAGAATATCTTTACTGATTTTTTCATCCCTTTCAAAATCCAGTGCTGAAAACCCAGGAGTATCTGCAAGATATCCGCCCATAAACGGATACAGATCGACAGACCTGGTAGTGTGTTTACCTCGCCCGAGTTTTCTGCTTATCTCTCTTGTTGCAAGAGAGAGTTCAGGGCTGATCTTATTTAAAAATGTGGATTTTCCGACTCCGCTGTTTCCTGAGAACACAGAAATGCTGTCAGCACAGATCTCACTCACACGTTTTACAGCATAACCCTCATCGTTCATTACATCTATGACTTCATACCCGATGGAGCCGTAGAGATCCTTCACTCTTTCGGCAGGTTTCAAGTCTGTTTTAGTGATAAGTATGACTGGCTTTATTCCCCTCTGTTCACAAAGGACTGTCATCCTGTCTATTACAAGCATATTGGGATCAGGTTCCACAGAAGAAATCACAAGGAAGAAATTGTCAACATTCGCTATAGGAGGACGTTTAAAGTAGTTTTCTCTCTCATATATCCTGCTGACAACATAGCCTCCTCCGCTTTCTCCGATATCCACATAATCTCCAGCAAGAGGCGTTATTCCCTGAAGACGAAATATTCCTTTTGCATTGCATTCCAAGACAGAGTCGGCGGTTTTTACATAATAGAAACCGCCGATTCCCCTTAATATCAATCCGCTGTTGGCTCCAGGCTCTCGAAGCATATATCAGTCTCCGGATCCATCTTCTTTGAAGTTTACAGTAATATTCATATCTCCGGTTATTCCGGATACAGTGAGCACACCGTTCGAATAAGTTCCTGCAGAAGTGCTCTCGAAGACGAACCCCTCATCAGGAGTCACATTGAACGTGAGCGTTCCGCCGTAACTGGTGGTTGCAGATGTACTTCCGGATCCGTGGTTGACAGTTACAGTGACAGTGTAAGAACTGCGCTGGAATTTTGCAGTGACAGTGTGATTCTCGGTAACATTATTGATCGTATACTTGCCGTCGCTCACCTGTGAAGTGACATCCTTTCCGTTATCAGTTACGGATGCGATGGAATATCCGCTTTCAGGTATTATCGTGACAACAGCAGATCTGCCTTTGTAGACTTCTTCCTTATCAGATGTGACGCTTCCTTCGCCCTCTGCGACTTTTCCAGTGATCCTGAACTTCTCTGCTTCATCCATTACGAATCTGTTGGTCTTGGAGAAGTCTGCAACGACCTGTGACGTGCCTTCCTGGAAATTGAGCTCGACTTTACGGTAGTCGATTCCATTGATCTTGATAAGATAAGTGACGTTCTCCTTGCCTTTCAGCTTCATTGCGATACCGGTCTCGAAGTCAACATTTTCCACTGTGAAAGCGGGTTCTGTCTCGCCTTCTTTGTAGAACACCGCTGTCATCTCGAAATTGCCGGACGGATCGGTGAAAGGTGCGTCAAGCCTGAAGTTCCATTCTCTTTCGTAAAGCTGCTCCCTGATAACGAGATTGACAGTCGTACGCATACCGACTCTAGTGCCGCCCTTTATGCTCTGGCTGACGACACAACCTGGCTTTATATCTTCATGTCCTTCCTGTTCGCCCTTTACGATAGTGACCTCTCCCTTAACCAGGCCATTCGCCATAAGAGCAGCGATAGCATCTGTGGCGTTCTGACCGATAACATTCGGAACAGTGGTCGTCAGCGTAGTAGCGGGAGAGTTTACATATATCCTGATGATCGAACCGGCTTCTACAGAAGTCCCTACTTCCGGATCAGTCTTCGTGATCTGGTTCGGTTCAAAATCTCCGTTAGCATCAAGTTCACGGTAAACCACCAGTCCCAGGTTCTGAAGAATACTTACGGCATTTCCGTAAGTATCACCTACGATTGCCGGAACAGTAATCACTTCTATACCTTTGCTGACGTAAAGTGTGACTCTGGCGTTCTCCTTGACTGTCTTCGGAGCTTTAGGTGTCTGATCGAAGACCGTTCCCAGAGGCACATCATTGCTGAATTCTTCTTCAACTGTGAACCTGAACTTTGAGTAGAGTGGATCAGCCTGGATGTCCCTGAGCTGTTTACCGACGAATTCCGGCAGTTCGATCTCCTCAGGAGTAGTAAACAGACTGCTTCCCGCGTTCTTAAGTGTCATATACATAAGAACAAGGGAGCCGATGAGGCAGACAAATGTCAGTCCCATCAGCAGTGCCAACGGGAAATTGATCGTCTTTGGTCTCAGTGGCTTTTCCTTTTTAACTTTTGGAGCTCTTTCTTTTTTTGCCATAGTGTTATTATTCCTGTCTTTGTTTTGCACCTGTGCAGCTACTCTCTTCTTGGCTACCATATCTATATAAGAGGTAGCATCTGCATCCACAGGCGTTTTATATTCAAAACTTTTTCCCGGATTCCTCCGGAAATTCTCTAATTCTGTAAGCATCGCCCCAGCAGACTGATATCTGTCGTTGGGATCTTTCTCCATCGCTTTTTCAATTATACTCTGAAGGCCTTCCGGCACGTCAGGGTTTACAGTGCCAATCTTAGGAGCTTTGTCCGAGATCTGTTTTATAGCGACTGAGACTGCATTATCTGAATCGAACGGTGTTTTTCCGGTGCACATCTCATACATCATGACACCTACACTGTATATATCAGCCCTTGAATCAGTTTCCTCACCTTTGGCCTGTTCTGGGCTTATATAATGCACCGTACCGATTGCTTTATCAGTAATGGTATGAAGACTGCTTCTTGAGAATCTGGCTATACCGAAGTCCATGACCTTGAGTTTGCCGTTCTGCGTAATCATAACATTCTGCGGCTTCATGTCACGATGGATGATACCACGGTCATGTGCATGCTGCAATGCGCGAAGCAGCTGTTCGGAGAAAAACACAGTCTGTTTCCAGGTCAGAGCGCCGTGTCTTTCTATATATCTTTTAAGAGTAATGCCCTCCAGATATTCCATGACGATATACTGAACAGCATCAGAGAAATTGACATCCAGTATCTTGACGATGTTGTCATTGTCAAGCATTCTGACAGCCTTTGATTCATTCCGGAATCTTCGCACAAGATCACTTACGTTTGAGAATTCGTCCTTAAGTATCTTTACAGCGACTGTATCTCCGGTCTTGAGGTCTGTCGCTTTATATACATAAGACATACCGCCGACCCCGATCAGGTCCTCAACCTGATAGCGTCCGTCAAGCTTTTTCCCTATGTACTTGTCGGCAGTCTTGTCAGTCATGATTTGAACACCATCGCTGTCACGTTGTCGTACGCTCCTTCATCCAAGGCTCTTTTAACAAGGGCTTCAGCAGATGAAAAGAATTCACTGTTCTGCAGTATATCGCTGATTTCTTCGGCAGAAAGGATGTTGGAAAGCCCGTCTGTGCAAAGAAGAATCATGTCTCCTTTTCTTAAATGCACCTGATCTATATCGACTTTCAGCCCTCTTTCAACCCCCAGCGCATTCGTGATGATGTTTTTATTCGGGTGGCTCATTGCCTGCTCTTCGGTGATCTTTCCAGAATCGAGGAGTTCCTGAACCACTGAATGATCCTTCGTTATCTGAGTCAGAACTTTCCTCTGAAGAAGATATGCTCTGCTGTCACCGCAGTGTCCGATCACAGCATCCCTGTTTCTGGCGACGCAGACTACTGCAGTGGTCCCCATCATCACATTTCCGCTGAAATTACGCTGTTCTTTGAGGAGCTCCTGATTTGCTTTCCTGAGAGCGCTAGTTATAAAATCTCCGAGCTCGGCACTACTGTTGATTCCAGAGAGACCTGTGCTCATGATCTTTCCGACAGTCTCTGCAACGATTCGGCTTGCTCTCTCTCCGAATGCAAGCCCTCCCATACCGTCACATAAAACGAGCCAGTAGAGGCTGTCGTTTACACGGCCAGCACGATAGCAGTCCTGATTGACTTCATATTTAAGCCCTATGTCCGTAAATCCGGTTATGTTCATAGATAGAGCTCCTGAACATTATTTTGTTTCGACTGTATCGCGCCTCAGCTGCCCGCATGCAGCAGATATATCGTTTCCTAGGGTACGTCTGACAGTAGCGTTAACACCTAATGACGTGAGTTTTCCGGCGAAAATTTCAGCCTGTTTTCTCGTAGCTGAGAAATCACCTCTGCCTGCTTCATTCACAGGGATCACATTCACATGTGTCTGGAATCCCCTGACTAAAGACGCCAGTTTTTCAGCGTCTTCGTCACCGTCGTTGAATCCATGGATCACTGTATATTCAAATGAGACTCTTCTGCCGGTCGTCTTTACGTATGACCTGCACGCTTCCATAAGATCATCCATCGGATAACGCAGATTGACCGGCATAATACTGCTTCTTTTCTCAGAAAAAGCAGCATGAAGCGATATGGATAAAGTGAGCTGTTTCTTGAGTTTGGCCAGTTCGTATATCTCCGGAACAAGTCCGCATGTAGAAAGAGTTACGGAACGGTTTTTCATCGCGTAGCCCCTTTCGTCTGTGATCAGATCGTAGAATCTGATCACCTGATCGAAATTATCAAGAGGCTCGCCAATTCCCATCAGCACTACACTGTCCGCAGTCTTTTCTGTCAGTCTTGAAGCTTCATAGACTTCAGCGAGCATCTCTCCTGCAGTCAGTGATCTTACCAGTCCGTTTTGTGTGGAAGCGCAGAACCTGCATCCCATCCGGCATCCTACCTGAGTCGAAACACAAACTGACATTCCATGCTCATACTGCATAGCAACCGTCTCGACACAGTTGCCGTCAGCGAATGAAAACAGGTATTTTTCTGTTCCGTCTGATGATATCTGACGCTTTATGCATTGCGCGGAGGGAATCGGATATTCATCTCCAAGCCAGTTTCTGATAGATGCCGGCATATTGGTCATATCACTGTACTCCAAGACCCGTTTGCTGTGCAGCCAGTCAAAAAGCTGGTCAGCTCTAAAGGAGGGCTCCCCTCTTTTTGAGAAGATCTCCCTCAGCTCTTCCTTATACAGGCTACAAATATCCATAGACATACTTATATCACATTTTGAATAACATATATCACATTTTTATTAACATCGCTACAAAGAAGCCTTCCGAGCCATGTCTACCCGGTGTGAATGAGATTGCGTCGTCAATTATGAGCGCGCCTTCCGGGACTATATCTGGCTTTCTTAATGAATAACCGTCATGCTCTTTTAGAAATCTTCTTATTATGCCAATGTTTTCTCTATCCAGAATAGTACAGGTGCTGTATATGACCCTTCCTCCCTGCCTGGTCAGTCTGGCCCCGTTACAAAGGATCCTGTACTGAAGGTCAGGAAGATCTTCGCTGATGGAAGGATCTTTATATCTCAGTTCGGGCTTTGAGTGAATCTCTCCGTATCCAGAACATGGCACATCGCACAGGACGATGTCGTAACTCTCCGGATCATCATATTCGGAAGCATCACCCTTGCAAGTCTTTACGATGCTTATATTCTGTTCCTGCACGAGCCTGTCTATCAGTTTCAGTCTTTTTGCGTTGATGTCTAAAGAGATGATATCTCCCTGGTCTTTCATGTCCTGTGCCATACATACAGTTTTTCCGCCCGGAGCCGCACACATATCGAGCACCCTGTTTCCCGCTACGGCAGAAGCTGCGTAAGCGGCGTACTGTGCAGGAAAACTCTGTATTCTAACCAGTCCTGTTCCGGCTGCTGTAGTTCCGACCGGGTTGCCTGATAACACTCTCAGGCAGTGCGGTATCTCTGTTTCATCAACTTCGATCCCTTCCGATCTCAGTTTTTCTGCAGCCTGTTCGTCTCCGCACTTTAAGGAATTGACTCTAAGATATGTATCTTCTCTGCGGAACATTGCAGACATCACGCTTTCCGCTTCATCTCCGTACTGTTCTGCAAGAAGTTCCACGAGTCCTTGGCACATACTGTATTTAACAGACATTCTCTCTGTCTCATCATCGATATCAGACCATGCAGAGCTTATATTTTCAGAAGAGACTTTCCTCAATACTGCATTTACAAACCCTGATGCAGAAGATTTCCTGAATCTGCGGCACAGTTCCACACTTTCATTGATCGCAGCTCTCAATGGAACAGAATCCATCCAGAAGATCTGATAGACCCCAGTTCTCAATATCTGTCTCACTTCCATATCCAGACGAGAGATATCCCTTGAAACAAATCTGGACAGTATGGCATCGATCGTGATCTTCCTGGAGAGCGTGCCGTATACAAGTGCAGTACAGAACGCCCTGTCCCTGGCATCCAGTCCGTTTTCAGACAGTATGTTCATAAGAACAAGGTTGGAATACCCTCCGCGCTCACAGCGCATCAGAACTTCTACTGCTGTCTCTCTTGCGTTAGGCATCAGCTGAACACCTTATCTCCGGTCTTGAAGCGTCTTCCTCTTGCCCATTCAGTCCCCGACATCCTTCTGCTTCCCTGAGGAATCACATCGCCGACGACCACACTTCCTTCTGCAGCAGCTATTGTCAATGGATTCAGAGAGAGGATCTCACCGATTTCTCCTTCAGTCTCTGCATATGATGCGGTGCAAACCTTTATCTTCTTCCCTTCGTATTCGAAACTGGCCATCGGCCACATAGACAGTCCTCTTATAAGGTTTACGATGTCTTTTGCTTTTCTGCTGAAGTCAAAGTCGCCTTCTGATTTCTCAATAGGGGGCGCATAAGTTGCTTTCCCGGAGTCCTGCGGAGCAGGTTCGATGAGTCCGCTGCAGAGCTTTTCTATAACATCACAGAAAAAAGGTCCTCCGACCTCTCCCATCTTTGACATCATCAGCTCGGTATCCATCTCTCCTATCGGGATCTCGAGCTTGTCCAATATGTCACCACTGTCCATCTCAGCGCTCATCATTATCGCTGTGAGACCTGTGACTTCAGCGCCGTCCATTATCGCTCTCTGAACCGGCGCAGATCCACGGTACTCAGGCAACAGTGATCCGTGAAGATTCACGCATCCGTAAACAGGTATATCAAGTACTTCCTGAGGCAGGATACGTCCGTATGCGCATACAGCTATGATATCCGGCGCCATCTCTCTCAGCAGCTGAGCTGCTTTTCCGTTTTTAAACCCTTTGGGCTGGTACACCGGAATGCCCAGTTCCTCCGCGGTCTCTTTTACTGGAGGCGGAGTAAGTATCTGTTTTCTTCCGACAGGTTTGTCAGGCTGGCAGAACGCAGCGACGACCTCAAATCTTTCATCAAGAGATCTCAGGATATCAGAAGCGAGCTCCGGAGTTCCCATGAATACTACTCTCATTTTCCCTCCGTATTGACCGCACTCTCATCTTCTTCTGTACTGCTGAGCATCTCGTCCAGCTCCTCTTCCGTGAATAGCTGGTCTGCCAAGTCCACAAATATAGTTCCGTTGAGATGATCGACCTCATGACATGCAGCTCTTGCCGCCATATCTTCAAGATTCAGAGAGAACTTCTCACCAAAACGGTCCTGGGCAGTCACTACGACTTTTCTGGATCTCTCCACCCATCCTCTTTTATCCGGTACTGACAGGCATCCTTCATAAGCCCCTACCTTTTCCTGGGACTGAGCCGTGATCACCGGATTCACCAGTTCCAGCATCTCGCCGTCATTATTTACTACGATGACGACCCTGCGGAGCACGCCTACCTGCGGTGCTGCGAGCCCCAGTCCGTTAGCATCGACAAGAGTCTCCTTCATGTCATCGATAAGAGTATGCAGCCTGTCGTTGAATTCAGTTACAGGTCTGCTTGTTTTTCTTAAGGTCTTGTCTCCAAGAGTGATAATGTTCCTTAATGCCATTCTCTATTAACTCTCCTGTTCAGATGTCAGATTCATTGTTTATATCTACATATATGCGTGTTCTGTCAGACGGATTTTCCTGTTTGTACTCAGTAAGACATGCAGAAAGGCAATCCCTGAAAGCTCTGTCTCCCCTGCTCTTGATCATAATTCTCCATCTGAACGATCCTTTTACAAGAACCACTCTGAGCGGTGCTGGATTCATGATCCTAACAGGTACTTTGGGGTTTCGAGCAAAAACCTCAGCCAGTTTACGTTCAAATCTGTGGGCAGCCGACCTTGCTTCGTTCTCTTTCTGTGAAACGAATACAACCGAACAGACCGAGCAGAACGGAGGATAAAGATGTGCTTTTCTAAGTATTATCTCACTGTCATAGAAACTTTTGTAATCCTGTCCAGCAGCAAGTTTTATTATGCTGTTCTGCGGATCGATAGTCTGAATGACGGCCTCTCCTGCCGAACTGCCTCTTCCGCTTCTTCCCACTACCTGAGTCAGCATGTCAAAAGTCTTCTCATATGCCCTGTAGCTCGGCATAAGCAGCATAGAATCCACGCTGAGTACTCCGGCAAGAGTCACATTCGGAAAATCAAGTCCTTTAGCGATCATCTGTGTACCGATCATGATATCGTATTTTCCGTCTTCGAAATCCTTAAGAGCCTTCTGCAGAGATCCCTTTCTGGACATGGAGTCCACATCGATTCTCAATATTCTGGCTTCAGGAAACAGCAGTTGAAGTTCTTCTTCTACCCTTTGTGTTCCGATTCCGGTGTGCCTCAGTTCCCCTCCGCAGTCCGGACATTTAGTGACTTCTTTGATCACTCTGCTGCAGTAATGGCACCTGTGTGTCCCATCATCCTTATGCCAGACCATCGGCATTGAACAGCTGTCGCACATTATCACTTTTCCGCACTGTCTGCAGATTGATACGGTCCTGTATCCGCGCCTGTTCATAAGAAGAATACACTGCTGTCCTGATCTCAGCCTCTCCTCTATCTTCTCGTACAGTTCTTTTCCGATACATGCCGTATTCCCTTCTATCAGTTCCTCACGCATATCTGATACTGTTACTTCCGGAAGAGGCATGTCGTTGAACCTTTCCTCAAGTCGGACAAGATTATATGCACCTTCTACCGCCTTGTAATATGATTCCACAGACGGTGTAGCTGAACCGAGGACAAGTCCTGCTGAATGAGTGTATGCTCTCTTCATGGCAACAGATACAGCCCTGAACCTTGGTGCCTGATCCGAGTTATATGTTTCTTCCTGCTCTTCATCAATGATTATAAGTCCGATATCAGGGAGAGGTGCAAATACGGCCGATCTGGTTCCGATAACGACATCGTATTCTCCCTCACTTATCCTTTTCCACTGGATTGTCCTCTCAGTATCTGATAAGGCACTGTGTATTATCCCGACTCTGCTTCCAAATCTTTTTTTTAGCCTGCCTATCATCTGTGTTGCAAGCGCTATCTCTGGCACGAGCATTATCACTCCGCGTGAAGTCTCCACCATGTCCTCTATAAGCTTGAAGTACACAGCTGTTTTTCCGCTGGAAGTTACTCCGTAAAACAGTGTGGTGTCAGGGGTAGAATCCGAGAACGTCAGCTCCTTTATCTTTATGTATGCTTCCTGCTGTGCATCGGTGAGTACCAGTGCTTCTTCCTTTACCGTCGGTTCGTAGCCTGCATCACTTACCTTCAGTCTTGCAGAACGACGAACAGCACCTGACTCTTCCATCTTCGACAGTGTCTGTCTGGAAACAGATGTGATACTGTTCAGTTCAGAATAAGTCATCGGAGCAATGAGAGCCTCATATACTTCTCTCTGTCTTTTTGTAAGAGCTGCCTCATCGAATCCATCAACTGTTTCAAAGACTGTTTCCAGATGAGCTTCGCTTTCCTGAACGATCTTTTCAAATCCTCCGTCAGGAACGAGGCGTATGTTTTTGGGAAGTACTGCTCTCACAGCATCATAATATGTGCAGAACGTGGTCTCTTTAAGATACTTTATGAGATCGATCATTTCGGAATTGATGACCGGTTCTCCTCTTTCGACATCTATCAGGCTCTTATAGGAATCATCAGGTTCGCAACTGCCGAGCACTATTCCCATACGCTTGGAATTGCCAAACGGCACGAGGACTCTGGATCCTTCTTTTACTGTGTCTGTAAACTGCTCCGGTACATTGTAGGAATACAATTTGTCAAATTGAAAAGCGGCGCTGTCCACCGCAACCAATACGCCGGTCAACAAAACGCCACCTCCCCGTTTAATGAAATAAAAATCAGTCCTTGACCTTATATCTGTGCTCACCGAACTCTTCTATTGCGATGCTCACAGGTTTTTCGGTCAGCGGTTTACCGCTCTGCTCTGAATCCTTGACGATATCTCTTGCACGTTTTGCTACTGCAATAACAAGACTGTACGCACTGTCAGATTCTACCAGCAGCTGTCCGATACTAGATTTAGCCATTATATTCCCTCCGATTTGGTAATTCTCTCATTCTTTATTGCAGGCTTCAGAAAGATCTTCTCTCCAAGCCTTGATTGCATCCAGACATTTCCTGGCGCACTCTTCGACATCATCGTTCACGATAACCGCGTCATAATGCTCAGCATAACGGATCTCTTCTTCTGCGATCCTCATTCTTTCTTTGAGGTCTTTCGCATCCATATGTCCCCTCTTTCGGATCCTTTTTCGGAGTTCGACTACAGAAGGCGGCATCAGAAAGAGAAGCATCGCACCAGGGTATTCAGTCTTAACGTTTCTCCCGCCGTTGACATCAATAGTCAGCACGACAGTTTTTCCCGCTTCAAGAAGCTCTTCAATAGCCCGCTTGGATGTTCCATAGTAATTCCCGGAGTACTCATTGTACTCGAGCATGATCCCGTTTTCTATGTTTTCCAGGAACTGCTCTTTGGTCACGAAATGGTAATTCACTCCGTCCTTTTCACCGGGTCGCGGTTCCCTGGTCGTAAATGAAACGTTTGCAACAACAGACGGATCGAGTTCCCTGATCTTTCTCAGAACAGTATCCTTACCGCATCCAGAAGGACCTGAAAGCACGATCAGTTTTCTCTCATCCATTCCATCATTCCTCGTCTTCATCATTTAAGCGCCCCGCCACTGTTTCAGGCTGGACAGCTGAAAGAATAACGTGATCAGAATCAGTGATGATGACAGCACGCGTACGTCTGCCGTAAGTAGCATCGATAAGAGAGCCCTTTTCCTTGGCATCCTGTATTATCCTTTTTATCGGTGCAGATTCGGGACTGACGATCGCAACGATCCTTGAAGTCGAGACGACATTTCCGAATCCGATATTCAGCAGCTTCATTGATTCTATCTCTCTTATTCTATGTTCTGTATCTGTTCACGGATCTTCTCGACTTCGCTCTTGAGATCTACGACATATCCGGTTATCTCCAGATCTGACGCTTTTGAACCGATCGTGTTTATCTCACGGTTGATCTCCTGAACAAGGAAATCAAGTTTTCTTCCGATAGGTCCGCCTGCGGAAACTATCTCCCTGAACTGTTTTATATGAGAACGGAGTCTTACTGTCTCCTCGTCCACCGCAGTCCTGTCTGCATATATGGCAGCTTCTTCAAGGATCCGTTTTTCGTCTATATCAGTGCTCTCGAGAATAGTGCTGAGTTTTTCGAACAGTTTCGCCCGATATGCTTCAACTCTGGGCTCTGAGGTCCTCTCAATGTTCTCAACAAGTGCCTCAACATTCGAGATCTTACCAAGGACGTCGTCAGCCATTCTCTTGCCTTCTGCGCTGCGCATCTCGTTGAAATTTTCAGCTGCTGCAAGAAGGACCTGTCTGATCTCGCTCCACACCTTCTCTTCATCCGGTACTTCCCTGGTCACTACAAACACATCGGAGAATCTTGACAGCATCCCTGCATTGACTTCTGTACGTGTTCCCAGCTGCTCATCGATGGTCTTAAGAGCTTGATAATATCCGCGTGCAGCAGAGATGTTAGGCTGAATATCTATCTGTTCACCATAGGGTTTCTGATAAGAGACGAACACATCGATCTTCCCTCTGTTTACCTGCTTAAGAAGCTCATTCTTAATCTTATCTTCACAATATGTAAGACTTCTGGGGATCCTGACGGAAATATCAGCGAACCTGTTATTGACTGACCTGATCTCAACAGTGATATCAGCGTCATCTATATGCATGATGGAGCGGCCGTAGCCGGTCATGCTCATAACCATATGTTTATGCTCCGTTTCGTCGTACTGGACATATATTGTATCTTTTACGGAAATATCATGTCAACCGCGGTTCCATCGTCCTTCCGCGTCCCGGACATGGATTTGTGTGCTAAAAACGGGCGGGCTTTTCAGCCCGCCACGTATTCGGATCAGATATGAAGTGTCTTATTGTTTCTGTCAAGATGATCGGCATCAAGTCCTAGTTCCTTATCGCGTCTCTTCTCAAAGAACTTCATCGCGACCTGCGGGAACTGTGCATAACTGAGGACATCCTCATCGCATTTTGCATACTGTTTGCACTCTTCTCTGAGCTTGTCCATCTCAGGCTCCAGCAAGTCAGCCGGGCGGCAGGTTATCGGTTCCTGATCGCCTATGATCTTTTTGCGGAATTCGGGATCTATTTCCTTGGGTGTACGGCCGTATTCGCCACGGACAAGTCCCTTGAACTCCTTTGTGACCATCTTGTATCTCTCACCGTTGATAACGTTGAGAACAGCCTGAGTTCCCACTATCTGTGAAGTAGGAGTAACAAGAGGAGGATATCCCGCTTCTTCTCTTACACGGGGCACTTCTGCAAGCACATCATCTAGAAGCTCTTCCTTGCCGGCTTCCTTTAGCTGGTTAAGGAGATTGGAGAGCATTCCGCCGGGCACCTGGTAAAGAAGTGTGTTGGCATCAACGCCAAGTACCTTATGGCTGAGCATTCCGTTGTCAACATACTTTTGTCTGAGTGTAGCAAAGTATTCACGGACTTCATTCAGTTTGTGCAGATCCAGTCCTGTGTCATACTCTGTCCCCTGAAGAGCAGCAACAAGGGATTCAGTAGCCATATGGGACGTTCCCATGGCGAGCGGTGAGATAACAGTGTCGATTATATCCGCACCGGCTTCCACGCCTTTGAGTATGGACATGGATGCAAGTCCTGAAGTGTAATGTGAATGGATATCCACAGGAATCTTGACAGTCTCTTTGAGCTTCTTTACCAGATCATAGCAGGCATAGGGAGTAAGTAGTCCAGCCATGTCCTTTACACAAAGAGAATCAGCTCCCATGTTTTCAAGTTCTTTCGCATACTGTGCGAAATACTCATTGTCATGAACCGGGCTTATCGTGTATGAGATAGCAGCCTGTACATGTGCGCCTTCCTTCTTAGCAGCATTTATGGATGCCTCAAGGTTTCTGGGATCATTGAGGGCGTCGAAGATCCTGATGATATCGATTCCGTTCGCAACGACCTTCTGTACAAAATATGCGACCACATCATCAGCATAGTGACGGTAACCCAGCATATTCTGTCCGCGGAAGAGCATCTGCATCTTGGTATTGGGCATCTCTTTCTTGATCTTTCTGAGCCTCTCCCAAGGATCCTCATCCAGGAAACGGAGGCAGGTGTCAAAAGTGGCTCCGCCCCACATCTCAACGGCATTGTATCCGACCTGATCCATGGTAGAAAGAATCGGCATCATCTCGTCAAGAGTCATTCTCGTAGCTATCAGGGACTGATGCGCGTCACGCAGGACCAGTTCATTGATCTTTACTTTAGCCATATGCACTCACCCCGTTAACCGATAACGACAAGGGTGTCACCAGCGTTGACCATGTCGCCTTTGGCAACACCGATACCGGTCACTGTGCCGTCAAGTGCTGAAACGATATCATTCTCCATCTTCATGGATTCGAGAACGATGAGCTTGTCGCCGACCTTGACCTGATCGCCAACAGCGACACAAACATCAACAATACTTCCGGGCATCGGGGCACCGACTTTTGTTCCCTCTGCGGGCAGGCTGGTCTTAGCAGGTTCTGCTGCAGGTGCAGGTGCTGCGGCCGGAGCCGGAGCAGCGGGTGCTGATGCCGGAGCAACTGCTCCGGTCTCCTCTACTGCTACATCATATGTGACGCCGTTTACAGTTATATTGAAACGCTTCATGTTACATCTCCTCTGATATTAGTAAGGCATATTGCCGTGTTTTCTTGAAATATTGCTCACGCGCTTGGAAGCAAGCATATCGAGTGAAGCAGCTACTGCAGAACGTGTAGTTTCAGGAGTGATCACCTTATCTACGATCCCGTCCTTCAGTGCTTTTTCTGCAGACATCTCTTCTGCAGCATACTGGACCGCCAGTCTTTCGATGTCGCTGTCCTTCTCGATCCTGTCATTCCACATCACAGAGACCGCTGCTTTTGGCTCGATCTCTCCGATAACGGCATTGTTCCATGCGAAGCACAGATCTGCAGCAGCATATCTGCCGCAGAGAACTGAGAACAGAGAACCAACAGCATTGCCGGTCACGACAGCAACTTTGACATTGGTTGCCTGTGTGATTACATGTGAAAGCAGAGCCGCATTCCTGATTCCGCCGTTCATGTCGTTATCCGCAGAGACAACAAATCCGTCGCTGTTGAGGAAAGTGACTACCGGCAGTGAGAACGCATCGCAGAACTGAACGAGCCTTGCGATCTTGAGAGTATCATTGCGGCAGACACGTCCGTTGATATTTACTACTCCGACGGGGCTGCCCATCAGTGTAGCAAGATAAGTTCTGGAAGAGCGACCCTTTCCCGAGAAGAGTTCTATCTCGCTTCCCGCATCGACTGTACCGAGAACAGCATCATCTGCAGGATTTGTCTCCGGCTCAGCAAAATCGCAGAAAGGCGGTACTTCGAGGTTGTTGCTGGGAAGGATACCGACTACCTGTCTTGTCTTTGCAAAAAGTGCTTCCTCACCGTCACAGATAACTGCTGCCGCAGAAGCCTTCTTGGCATATTCGGCAGTTCCCGCTATCTTGCTGGCTTCAGAATCAGATGTATCGTTGAAAGGAGCAGTCAGGAAGAACTCCGCATTGCTCTCCATAAGGCAGACATCTGCCAAGGAGGCACATACAGATTCAAAACCGCCGCATGTTCCGGCAACGACTGCGATCTGCGGAACGACTCCTGAAACTCTGGAGCAGCGGCTGAGCAGCTTGGCGCATGCATCGAGCGTCAGTCCGCCTCCGTTAAGATCCACTCCCTTGCTGTCATATATAGCTACAACCGGAGAACCTGTTTTCTCCGCAAGGCTGTATACCTTTGATAATTTCTCGGCTGTTGCGGTGCTGAATGCTCCGCATCCGCCTTCTGCATACGCGAACACTGTAGTTCCGTATACTGTGCCGTGTGCTATTCTTGCTCCTGCATCAGCGGAACCGTCAAGAAGCTCATAGGTCCCATCGTCGAACAAGAGCGAAAGACGCTTTAAGGCGTCAAGTTTTTGCTGCTTTTCAGCCATCAATATACCCCTCTTTCATGGCTCTCTTCAGAAAACCCAAATTATCTCTATCATACAATAACGTATATTGTTTTTTCAACATCAAAACCAGTTTGCAGGACCACATTAAAGAATTAAAAAACGCAGTTTATTTATCAAAAAAACACACCTATTCGTATACTGTTCAATGTTATACTTCAGATGGAAAAAGAGACAATAACTAATTTCCCATAAAGTTTTTATGGAGGCGTTCTATGGAGATAACCAGAAAGACAAGACTAAAGGATGTTATTAAGACACCTTCAGGTCACGATATCATCGCAAGACTTCTGTATTCCCTTGGTATGGATCTCGATGTGATACGAAAGACTCCTCTTGGTCTTCTGAAAATAGGTTCTCTAAAAAGCCTCAGCATGGGAAAACTGAATGACAGATCCATTGACGCCCTTATAGCTCTTCTTGGGTCTCTAAACGATGAAGAGGCAAGCGAATCAGAAGGAATCAATGAAACATGGTGGAAAGAAGCCGTGTTCTATCAGGTATATCCCCGTTCTTTTAAAGACAGTAACTCAGACGGCATAGGTGACATACCTGGGATCATAGAAAAACTCGATTATATCAGGTCTCTCGGCGTAGACGCGATTTGGTGTTCCCCATTCTTCGACTCGCCCAATGCAGACAACGGATACGACATAAGGGATTACAGAGAGATCATGCCGGAGTTTGGTACACTAGACGACGTAAAGAGGCTGATCTCGGAATGTCATATACGCGGAATGAAACTGATCATTGACCTTGTCATGAATCATACATCCGATGAACATGAATGGTTCCGGAAGGCTCTCGCCGGAGATCCTCAATATATGGATTACTACATGTGGAAGGACACTCCGAACAACTGGACTTCATTCTTCGCCGGATCAGCCTGGAGATACTTCTCTGAAACAGATAAATACGCTTTGCATCTTTTTGCTGACAAACAGATCGACCTTAACTGGGATAATCCTCAAGTAAGAAAAGAGATGTATGATATAGCCAATTTCTGGCTGGATCTCGGAGCAGATGGTTTCCGGTTAGATGTGGTCAGCTTCATCTCAAAAAAAGAAGGCCTGCCGGATGGCGACCCCACTATCGGAAAGCTTATCTCATTTACAGGTATTGAGCACTATTTCCACGGTCCTCATCTGGATGAATACCTCAGAGAATTCAACAGAGAATGTCTTGCTCCGCATGGAGCATATACAGTCGGGGAATGTCCGGGAAACGGGATCATGATGTCCAGAATGATCACCGGCAATGACAGAGAAGAACTGAGTCAGCTCTTCTCTTTCGATCATATAGATAATCCCGGGAAAAAGCGTTTTGACCTGTATGATTTTGATCCTTCAAAGATGATACCGGAGCTAGTCAGGTGGCAGACCGAATACTCTGACAGATGCTGGCCGACGCTTTTTTTCGACAATCATGACAATCCTCGTATGTGCTCAAAGATAGACCCGTCAGGGCATTACCATGGTGCTGTCAATAAGATGCTCGCAATGATGCTATTTACCATGAGAGGAACTCCATATATCTATCAAGGCAGCGAGATCGGTATGACCAACTGTCAATTCAGTGATATCAGCGAATTTCGAGACATCGAAACTCTTAATGTCTTTGAGGAGATGACTGGCAGCGGATTATCTGATTCTGATGTCATGAAACGGATATTAGCCGGTTCGAGAGATCACGCCAGGATACCGATGCAGTGGAACTCCTCAGAAAACGCGGGCTTCTCTGACACCGCTCCCTGGATAAAAGTCAATCCGAACCATACTTCCATAAATGTTCATGACGAGGAACTCGATACTGATTCGATCCTTAACTACTACAGAAAGCTGATTGCCCTTAGGAAGCAACACAAAACTCTTGTTTACGGAAGTTTCAAAAAGCTGAGAAGTTCAAAGAAGATCCTGGCATATGAACGGGCAGACGATGAAAGATTTCTGATCATAATCAACCTTACACCAAACGAAATCCGCAGTTCGTTGAAGCCGCTCAGTCGTCCTCTGATCTCAAATTACAGTCAACCTTCCAGGAAGCTTATGCCTTATGAAGCATCCGTTTACATGATCAGCTAACGAAAAAGAGGGATCAAAAGATCCCTCTTTTTTTAGTCCAATCATTTCTTGCCTGCGGAGGCATTTCTTCTGAGGCCTGCGATCTCGGAAGGCTTTAGCTGTCTGTACTCCCCGGCCTTCATCTTTCCTAACTGCAAAGGACCGATAGCAGTTCTCTTCAGTCTTGTTACTGTCAGACCGACTGCATCGCACATCCTTCTGACTTCTCTGTTATGTCCTTCAGTGATTATGAGTTCTATAGTTCCCTTAAAAGTGCCGTCGCCCCCAGTCACTCTGACTCTTGCCGGCTGTGTCTTGAATCCATCATCCAGCTTCACTCCGGCTGCCAGCTCTATCAGCTGTTCTTCACTCGGATAAGGTTCTACGCTGACCCTGTAATTCTTGGTGACTTTTCCCGAAGGATGCGTCAGCAGATTCGTGAATTCACCGTCATTTGTCATGATGAGCAGCCCTTCCGAATCCTTATCCAGTCTTCCCACAGGATAAAGCCTTGTTTCAACATCAGACATGAGATCCGCTACTGTCTTATCGGCATGCTCATCCCTCAACGTCGTTACATATCCTCTGGGTTTGTAAAGGATATAATACAGTTTCGAAACTTTTTTCTGCAGATACACTCTTTTGCCGTTTACATGCAGCACATCTTTTGCGGGATCCATCTTATCCCCAGGCTGTGCTCTCCTTCCGTTTACGGCAACTCTTCCCTCCTCAAGGAGCCTGTCAGCTTCTCTTCTGGAACAGATCCCCTGAGAAGACATCACTTTCTGAATTCTTTCTTCCATTCACACACTCTCTGTCATTCTTCGGCAGTTTCCGATTTCTTGCCAGTCATCTTAGCTATCCTGTCAACCAGATCCGGAAGAGTCCTGACAAAATTGTCAGCCGTACTTCCTATAGTATCAAGCTGCATTATCTTCACCCCGTCACCTGAAGTGACAAGGAACGCGATCGGGGTGATCGTCACTCCGCCGCCAACACCGCCGCCGAACATATCAACATTCTTGCTGCTCGGGAGATCCGAACCGCCGGAAGCAAATCCAAAAGACACTCTGCATACCGGAACTGCAGTACACCCGTTATTAAGTACTATCGGTTCTCCGATCACTGCTCCAGAATCCGTTAGTGCTCTGATCTTATCAAGCGCTACTTCAGTAAGCAGATTAACACCGCGTTCAGTTGACATTCTTCTTTCCTCCTCTGGAAAACAAATCCTTTATTAGTTCGAAGACATATCCCAGTGCAGCTCCTAAAGTGATCATCAGGATGATGATCGGCTGTGCACTTATGCTAAAACTCAGTTTTTCTTTTTTCTCTGAGACTCCGTTGAAACAAGGCAATACAGTTACGTCGCTGTATGTAACGTTCTTACCGAACAGTTGATTCAGCAAGGTCATGAAACTTCCGATAAATGACCATTGCAGACCGCTGCGAAATCCTACAGAAGCAGGATCTTCTCCTGTTACACATACTATCACAGAGACATCTTTGATATGAACAGCCCTCAGCAGCATCCTTACTAACCAGTATGCAGGCTGCATTATCTTCCTTATAAGAGATACGATCCGTGTAATTGTATCCCCTACAGATTTCTCATCTCTTTCATAAGCCGCAGCTGTCTTTTTCCGCTTTTCTTTATCCTGCTCTTTTTGATCTTTGCTGCCTATATACTGCTCTTCTTCAGGCAAAGACTCAGCTACAGCTTCATTATCTGATACATATTCAGCTTCTTTTTTCTTTTTCTTGCTCGGAAGCACTTTGATCCTGAAGAAGAGATACTTCAGATCAATATTAAGTAACGCGTCTTCAAACAATATATCAGCTCTTGCCGGGAAGAACATAAGAAAGAGTATCAGCAGCAACAACCAGCCGACAGCAGTAAAGATCCATCTAAAAATGTCCAAAAGCAGACTCACTCGAAGCTCAGCTCCTCATAGACTTCCTCGTCATCATCTGGTTTATCCAGTACGCTCTCGCCATGAACAGGCGGAAGGTCTTCAAGCGAAGCGAGATTAAAACACCTAAGAAAATTATCCGTCGTCACAAAACTTACAGGTCTGCCCGGCAGATCAAGCCTGCCTGCTTCCTCTACCAGATTCTTTGAGATCAGTGTCCCCAGCGCAGATGAACTGTCAACACCTCTAATCTCATCTATGAAAGCTCTGGAAACAGGTTGATTGTAAGCAATGATGGACAGCACTTCCATAGCTGCCTGAGACAAAGGGGTGTTTCTTCTGTTATCCAGTGCCCTTATGACAAACTCAGCAAACTTCGGTCTGGTAGAGAGTTGATACCGATCCTCAAATCTGAGCAGACACAGTCCCGAATCACGTGAATCAAGATCCTGGGAGATCTCCGCAAGAAGATTCAGCACGATTCCTGTATCAGTATTGAGCGCTTCTGCGATCTTGTACGCTGATACTGGTTCCGCAACAGCAAACAGGACCGCTTCCACTGCTGATCTGTAGTAATTATTATCCAACGGTATCGACCTCCGTTATGTTCTTAGTGTTGACCGTTCCGTCATCATCGACGGTAATCCTTCCGTCGCGGATCAGTTCAAGTATTCCCAGGAAAGTAGCTACAGTCTCGCTTCTGCCTTTGGAATTTCGGAAAAATTCACTGATATGACGTCCATTTTTTCTTCTCAGTGCTCCGAGTATATTGACGACACGGCTGCTGACAGAAACCACAGGAGCGGAGACGATAGGTTCAAAGCGGCTCAGATCTGTTGCTTTAGGCGCTCTTCCCTGCACCGTCAGATAAGCTTTCAAGATATCTGTTGTCTCATGTTCTCTGGTGTATTCGGAACTCAGTTTGATCTGCATCGGTGTCCTGACGAAGAAATTGATTCCTTCAGACATGTCTCTGAGCTTAGAAGCAGCTTCTTTGCACAAAGCGTATTCGATAAGACGGCCGGTTAGTTCCTTTGTTAGTTCCTCTTTCTCTTCTTCACGTGGAAGCAGTGCAACGGATTTCATATAAACAAGTCTTGCAGCCATCTCTACAAATTCGCTTGCTGATTCCAACTCGTCCTGACTGACGTTTCCGATATATTCTAGATACTGGTCAATCAGCTCATAGATCTTTATATCTATAAGCCGCATCTTATGAGTTGATATGAGATGTAACAGCAGATCAAGAGGGCCTTCAAAGTCCCTGATCCGATAAGTCAGTTCCTGCACTGTAAGTGACCTTTTCTTTCTAAGATGGACCGGAATAGGAATGCCGGTCCGATGTGAATATTATATTTGAAGGGTAGTTGAAATACAACCAAACTGAGCAGTCACATCATCTGTGTTTTCCGAACAAAAAACGTGACCTGCTGTACAAGCAGATCACGTATTGTCACTCTTTATCGACTGCCTTGTTTTCTGAAAAAATCAGATAGCTCTGGTAACTTTCCCGGAGCGGAGGCAACGGGTGCAGGCGTAGACGTGGGTCGGTTTTCCGTCGACTATCGCCTTGACGCGCTGTACATTGGGCTTATAAGTACGATTAGAGCGTCTGTGGGAATGGGAAATCTTGATGCCGAAACGGACTTCCTTTCCGCAAAAATCACATTTTGCCATTAGCTGCACCTCCCTTAGCTGTTTTTTGTCACGACGATTATTTTAACAAAGGAAATATACAAATGCAAGAGCATTTTTCATGAGTTGTTCCAATGATGTCATGAACGGTGTTATTCTCCTGCTATTACTCATTCTTGATCCGGCTCATCCTCTCAGCTGCCCTTAATAAAGCAAGCCTCGATCCGGTAAGATTGATCCCCCCCTGAAGGTAAGCGATATACGGTTCGCGCAGAGGCCCGTCACAGGACAGTTCTATAGAAGATCCCTGCGTAAAGGCTCCTGCAGCCATTATTATCTTATCATCATATCCCGGCATATCATCCGGAACAGGAGAAGCGAAACTGTCTATAGGTGAAGATGCCTGGATTTCCTCACACAGAGCTATCAGCACCTTGGGATCACCTGTCTCTATTGATGTAATGATGTCGTTTCTCGGAGCTTTATAGTCAGGTACAGTCCTGTATCCGATTTCCTCAAATAACGCTGATGCATAAATGGATGTCTTCTTTGCTTCACACGTGACCTGAGGAGCAAAATAGAGCCCGAGGTAAAAGTCTCTCATGCCTCCGGGATTGCTTCCCAGCTCTCTTCCAGTTCCAGGAGCGGTCAGTCTGTGACCACATCTCTCCACAAGATCACTTCTGCCGGCTATATATCCACCTGTTGGTGCTATCGCGCCGCCGGGATTCTTAATAAGAGATCCGGCTATCAGATCTGCTCCAGCTGAAAGAGGTTCATTAAGATCAGTGAATTCACCGTAACAATTATCTACTAGAATGACTGCGGTCTGATTTACAGTTCTGACGGCTTCCACTATCCTTCTTATGTCCTCTACAGAGAATGCCCGTCTGGGCTCATATCCCCTGGATCTCTGTATATGAACGACATCTGCTTTCCCTGCTCTACTCCTGATGCCTTCAAAGTCAGGTTCTCCATCTATCAAAGGCACCTCATCATATCCAATACCAAACTCAGACAGTGAACCGTATCCTTTCCCGGTGAGTCCGATTACAGGCTGAAGAGTATCATACGGTCTTCCTGTTGCTGCCAGAAGCGTATCTCCCGTTCTAAGTAAGCCGAAAAGGGCGACTGCAAGAGCGTGCGTACCGCTCAGGATACTTGGTCTGCAAAGGGCATCTTCTGCACCGACACAGTCTGCGAACAGTCTGTCAAACGTATCTCTCCCGGAATCCCCGTACCCGTAGCCAGTGGATTGTCCAAGGTGCTGTAGCCCGACTTTGTTCTTTATAAATGCATTTAGTATCTTCAGCTGTACCTCGTCCCTTACAGCTTCGCAATCTTCGAACTGCTTGCGGCATCTGTCCATTATGACTTTGTCAGTCTCACATAATTCACTGCTGATACCGTATCTCTCAAACAGACTCATTCGAGTTCCTCCACCAGAGATTTAAAATGTCTGCCGCGTTCTTCGAAGTCAGTGTACATATCAAAACTTGCCGATGCTGGTGAGAACAGAACAACGTCACCAGCTTTCGCTGTCTCTCTGGCTCGTCTTACACATGAGGGAACGTCGGGAAGACGTTCTATCGTGACCTGTCCTTCATATCCTTCACAGTTCCTGAGTTCGTTTTCTATAGCGTCAGCAGTATCACCACACAATAGCAGTGTTTTAACTCCGTTCTTGATTATCTCCGGAGCCAGCGGCGCATAAGAGATCTTTTTGTCATATCCTCCGGCTATCAATACTATCGGTTCACTGAAGGATCGTAAACCGGCGATTGTTCTTGTCGGAGACGATGCTATCGAATCGTTGTAATATGAAACCCCATCAAGCGTACGAACGAATTCAATCCTATGCTCCACACCTGTAAACTCTCTGACTGTCTGAGCAAAGATGTCATCTGGTACCAGATCTTTTACAGCTGCGTACACGGTGGATATGTTCTCTTTGTTGTGTTCTCCCCTGAGCTTGATATTCTTGAGATCCATCACTTCGTGTTCTGTTCCGTGTTCAACGGAGATGAGCATTGAGTCTCTTCTCACATAAGCTCCGTTGCCGACTTTTCCGAATCTGCTGAACCAGCGTATCTCTCCCTTTGCCTCTGTAGCCATCTGTCTCGTTATGTCATTCGCAGCATTGAATACAGAGATGGAATCGCCATCCTGCCATAGATACACATTCTTTTTTGCTCCGACATATTCCGCCATATCCTTGTGATGATCAAGATGGTTCGGAGTTACATTTGTGACTACAGAAATGGACGGACTTTTTCGCATAGATATGAGCTGGAAGCTTGACAGTTCCACTACTGCGATATCATCTGGTTCTACTTCATCTATTACCGGGAAAAGAGGTATCCCTATATTTCCGCCAAGATGCACATGGAATCCGGCAGCTTCAAGAGTCTTTGCGATCAATGTGGTAGTCGTAGTCTTCCCGTCACTTCCTGTCACTCCGATGATCCTGCACGGACAAAGATCAAAAAAGCTCTCCATCTCAGATGTTACTGTGACGCCGCTGGCAATGGCTTCCTGTATCTCGGGTTTTGTCCAGTCTATGCCAGGCGTACGGAAGACGACATCTGCATCCTTCAGGCTTCCCAGGTATCCATCTCCAAGGCACAGTTCAACCCCCAGCTTCTCACACTCGTCTCCAAAAGCTCCAAGCTGACTGCGTTCCTTCATGTCACACAGTGTTACCGCAGCACCTTCTTTGACAAAACGTCTTATCAAATCTCTGTGGCTTCTTCCTGCACCCAAGAAAAAGACTTTCTTGTCTTTAAGGCTCTCGTAGTATTCTTTTAATCTTTTGTCCATTGCTGTCCTCTTCAAAACTCAGATCTTGACTTCAACTGCGCCGTAATTTCTGATCCCGGCTATCAACACGCTGTTTTCTCCGAACAGCTCTGTAAACTTTCGCGTGAATTCTTCCACTTCACTGTTGGGGACAAATGCTTCGGCCGTCCCAGCGAATCCTCCTCCCTGCACCCTGCATGCACCTTTTCCATTCAGCAGATGTTTAGCATAGGCGATACTCAGAGCCAAACTTCTGTTGGAAGGATCTTCCGGTGAAACATTTTCCAGTGACATCTGGGAAGATTCTCCAGATCTGTTGATCAGTTCCAGAAACATCTTTATGTCGGAGGCTTTAAGTGCGTCACGTTCGAGTTCTGCTCTTTTGTCATCATCAAAGAAATGCATCGCTCTCATCAGCGCCCTGTCGCTTACCTCTCCGCGGATCTTTCCAATACTTGCATAAAACTCATCCAGATCCACTTCCCTGAGATATTCATGTCCCAGCGCTCTTGCAACAGTGAACATCTCCTGAGGAATGGAAGCATACTGCTCTGTAAGTGATGCATGGCTTCCCTTCGAATTGAGGATGCACATCGTATAACCTAAATGAGTAAAATCGAAATCTATCTTTTCCACTTCAGGATAGACTTCATCTCTAAAATCTATGAAAACGAATCCTCCCGCGGCAGAAGCCATCTGATCCATCAGACCGCACGGTTTGCCGAAGTGTACATTCTCGGCATATTTAGCTGCTTTTGCAAGCTCCTGATAAGGGATCGTTCCATCATTGAACAGTCCGTTTATCACCGCACCGACAAGGACTCCGAAACAAGCTGAACTGGACATACTGCCGCCAGCAGGAACATCAGAATCCAGAGAAGCTTTGAATCCTCCGACTTTATATCCTTTATCCTTCAGATATTCAGCCACCCCCCTTATAAAAGCTTCAGATGTACCCTCCTGATCTTTTACAGGACTGAGATCTGTTATAGAAACTTCATATGATCCGAATCCGGATGATTCCATATGTATAGTGTCACTGTTATCATCAACAGCTGCTGCCAGCATACAGTAATCCACGGCAGCCGCCAGCACTCTGCCATGTTGATGATCTGTATGATTACCTCCGATCTCCACCCTTCCAGGAGCAGAGAAAAATCTGACCTGGTGAGAATCGTCTGCTGACAGGAGCTTGAGAAGCTTTGAGATCCTTTCGTCATCTACTCCAGCAAGCATTCCTTTTTCAACTATGTCCATAGAATTCCTCCATACCTTTTCAATAATATACCCCTTCCAAACAAGAAAGGGGTTCTATTGAGAATATCTCTATAGTCTGTAATGCTGTAATCCTGATCTGAACTGTACTGATACCAGGTTTTAACAATATGAAGATCTGTGTCAGACCGATACTTCTCAGATGCTCTTTAGATTCACTTTATCATTTTCAGTCCTTTTTTTCTATATGTATGATTGACAAGCATTAATTTAGTACTTATAATTCTCTTTGCAACATAAAAATGCGGGTGTAGTTCAATGGTAGAACGTCAGCCTTCCAAGCTGAACACGAGGGTTCGAGTCCCTTCACCCGCTCCATTGAGGGACTGCAACAATGCAGTCCTTTTTTCTTGTAAGCAATACATCGTATTCCTATGCAGCACTTCTGCTTTGCTTTTCCTTTTTAGCAAACGGGCTGTGATCAATTTAAGTCACAGCCCGCATTTTTATATATTGCATACTATTTTACTGTATGGATCAGCAGTGATCACTCACGCCATCGTACTGAGGGAATATTTCTTTCCGCTAAGATCTGAAGCGATTCTCAGAATTTCAGATACTATTTCATAAATTCGCTTTGCCTTTGGCATCATGTCGAATTCCGGTACCGCTGAAGCAAGATTGCGGTAACTGAAAAAAAGGTCTTTCCCCCTATTAAATATCCGAAGATCTATTGAGTTTGTGCTTTCTTCTGCCACTTCTATCTCCGGTTCCTCGATGTTTTCCGAGAGGATAGGATCGCTGCACATATCCGTGATTCTGCAGACACCATCTGCGGAATAGATATTGTTTAATGATCCTTCGTTAGCATCTGCTCCAAAAAGAAGATTCCTCACATCTATCTCGACATTACATTCTTCTGCATCGCTTAATGTGATCCTGACAACCTGGAATGTCTTTGAACCGGTAACGGTCACCTGTACGACCGGATCACCCTGCAACTTTCTTTCGGACACGACTTAATCATCCTCCAATATATATATTTCAGGATAACGTCATGATTTGGACCCGTCAGCGAGCTCGCGGAGTAAGCAGAAACCGCATCCACCGACAATATTACCAAGCGTGATCATCACTAGCCTCAGAACAGCGCTCACAGACCAAGCCCCAGCCATCCAGAAGTAGAACATATCTGCCACACAATGTTCTGTTCCAGCCAGAATGAATACTGTTACTCCGAAGAAAAGAGACAGATATTTGCCCAGCTCGTGTTTATTTACCTTGAACCCTTCTACAGCGATGTAGATGAATATATTGCACAATACTCCTAAAAGGAACAGGCTGAGAAAACTGTCATCCAGTTTAGCTTTACAGAGCGCCATAGCTTTTTCTGACAAAGCAGCAGCATTTCTTGTAAGACTCACAATACCGGCCACACAACCGGTTCCTAACAGATTTCCTACCCAAATGAGCGGCAGATCTAAAGCATAACGGCGGTCGTTCTGAAACGCATAACACACTTTACCGGTAAAAAGATGGAATCCAAAAGTACATATTACGAACAGCCCGATCGTAAAGAGGACCGTTCCGATGACTTTGTTCTCCACAGACAGGAATACGACTCCTCCGAAGCCGATACACATTCCCGCAAGAATAGAAGAAAGAAACACCTTGCCTCTGCTCATATTGACCTCCTGATAAGGATGCCGGGCTTGTCCCGGTTATTTAGCCTCTTACTGATGAAACGTAAAGATTGATTCCTCAGAAAGATTGTCAAAAGGAATCCTCTTTATTATAAATACATTTCGGTCCGTCCGCATCATTTCCCAGTATAACTCAAAGGCTGCAGATCAGCCGTCTACAAGGATAGTGAGGAGCAACCGCATCAGCATGTCCTTTACAGGGCGCATGAACCAGGGAATGATATCTTTTGCAACCCTGTTATATCCTTCCGGGAAACTCGTATATCTACTCTTCATAACTATCTCCTTCAGTATTCTTTGTTCTCATTGGTCAAAGAGATCAAGCGATCCTGTGACTCTGAACAAACTCACTCACAGCCAGCATATTCTCTGATTTCGCATCGTTCCGGTAGGAGAGCATCTTGTTCTCACTGAAGATAAAGCCGCCTTCACTTCCAAGTTCATCACATAGACGTTTTGCATAAGCAACACATTCCTCAGGCGTTCCTTTTGACAGCAGATCCGTCGTCATTCCTCCCATAATCGCTACATTCGGCAGTGCTTTACGGAACTCAAATGGATCATCCTGTTCCAGATGGAACGTCAGCAGGCCTTTCGGATAGTCTTTGAAATAATCAGCCAGTCTGAGGATGCTGCCTTCTGTAAAGATCCGGATATTCATCTTTTTTTCAGCATAGACATCCAGCAGTTTCTTAAGATATGGCCAATAGAAGCGTTCAAACTGACTCTTGTTCATTACGTTATGCGCAAGCATCAGTATGGACGAGTCAAAACAATATTTATAATCCGGTCCTTTAGAATCTCTTATCTTTTTATAGATCGGTTCCATCCGTTCTTCTTCCCATCTCTGAACGAAAGCATCTATCAGATCCGGATTTCTTCTCATTGCAACAGACAACTGCTGAATCCCCAGAAGATCACTCATGAGAGTTTCTACTGCCGGTACGACAGCTCCCTTCATAGGGTTGTTTGGAGAAAGGCCCGGCAGACCATATTTGTTCATAACCTTCTGCATATGCAGGATGAATTTGATATAAGCCATATATTCTGAAAAAGTCTTCTTCCATACAGCTTTGTCTTTTTTCTCCCAGCTTTCACCGTATTTCTTTGGCAGGATAACTTCCCATGCGTATCTGATTGGATCATCCATATATTGCTGCAGTGTCTCCGGTGTACAGTGAGCGTGATCGTGAACTCCTACAACCTCTTTATCATAATAGTAATAACTGCCCTCTCCAAAAGCCTCGGTGACATTGAACTGATTGCGGATGCCAACATCCATTATTGCGTCCACAGGATATTTATTCAAAAAATGAAGCACACATTCTTCCATGACATTAAAATCAGTCATTGCTTCGTCAAGTGTGTGTCCAGCGTCGAACACTTTCCATGTAACAACATTCGCAAAATATGGAACCCTGTCAGTCTTTCTGAAGTTCTCGGCATCCCGGAAGAGTTTCACACGTTCTGCCTTAAGTTCTTTAGAGTTCAATCTCTCTTCCTCCTGAATCAGATTTATATGTTTTTCTCTGGATATCTGTATTGCAAAAAGATAGTTTCGATATTAAAACGACAACGCAATATGCTTTCCCGACCGATTTTGTTCTATAATCCGATATGAATGAACTTAAAAGGAGCAACCGAAATGGAAGGATTTACATTATCATTGGCACTTGTGGATGCTATCCCGGTTCTTTTTTTCGGTGCGAGCATGATACTTGTCGCCTTACGTTTCAGCAGTCTTCCCTTTATTACAGGCGCTGTGCTGAGTACTATGGCAGGCTGTTTTAAAGTCGCATGGAAACTCATCCTTAGTACAAAGAATAAAGACGTAAAGTGGCTGAATAAGTACTTCATACCCATGCAGGCTTCAGGTTGGCTGTTGATGCTTATCTCTCTTGTTCTTGACTTCAGAAAAATAAACTGGTCAGATGTCCTGAATTCTATATCTTCTGTTCCCAGCGTTCTTTTCTTTATTCTCTGGATAGTAATGACTGCAGTGATGGTGTGGTACCGCAAAAAACGTTTCGTCTCAGATGATGCCAGGAGCAATTGGGCCGCACAGTGGATAAACTGTATATGTCAGGCTGCTCTTTTTCTTGCCATACTATTTGCTTGAAGAACGGTATATTTTTAGATGAAAGTTTGTTTCAGATCATTCATCTTTTCTATCGGATTATGTATATTATAGAACATCTCTTCCGGGAAGTGCCTAATTATGAGATTTCTTTGTGTATTTACGCTTAACGATATAAAACCGATGACAGCTATCCGTCCTTAACATTTTTTCTTTTGCATACACTTTTCAAATACATAAGGCTAATAACCAAAGGAGACAGCGACTGCTGTCTCCTTTGGTTATTAGCTAAGAATAAATGATCTAAGCCCAGTGCCTCAGATCAAGGTCTACGCTGTGATATGACATATCTTTTCGAGGATCGTCCTGTCTGCAGGAAGCCAGTTCACACGTGAAAGCTCGTGAGGAAACAGCCATTTTATCTTCTGTCCTTCTTTTGGTTCGGGAACTCCCTCCATGATCGTACAGATGAAGCAGTCCATCGAAAGATGAAATGATTCATAATCATATTCGACAGTACAGATATGCTGCCCTGTTGATATCAGTATGCCCAGTTCTTCTGAAATCTCCCTTTTCAGAGCCTGTCTGGCAGTCTCACCTTTCTCATGTTTTCCTCCGGGAAATTCCCAGTGCCCGGCGTATTCACCGGACATTCTCTGAGCTGCAAGGATTCGGGATCCCGAAACAATAACTGCAGCAGATACCTTTACGACTTTTTTCTCCATCGATTCCTCACTGTTAAGGCATGGTCTGTCTTACCAAAAAGAGACCCTTCCGGTCACGGACGGATCTCTTACTGGTGCCGCTGACGGGGGTCGAACCCGTATGCCTTTCGGCGAGGGATTTTAAGTCCCTTGTGTCTGCCAATTCCACCACAGCGACATTTTCCAAATGATACCTAATGATTATAGATTTATAAAAAAACAGTGTCAACTTAACTGAAGCTCAGCCTAATGTTCTCTTTAATCGGATACTTAATCCTGCCAATGATCATCTATAGCTGTCTCTCAACGATCCACTGAGCGTTTGACACGAAAAAGCTTCAGACAGGATAAATTCCTCAGATCAAGACATAAAAGTCCTCTGTTTCCCTGTTACCTGTCTCTCTTTCGAAACAGAACCTTCCTCCTGCTTTGTGTATAAATTCTTTCGCTCTGATATTTTCTTTCAGAATTCCAACTATGACGGCATCAGCTAAAAATCCCTTGAACATGTAATTACAGGCTGCACCAAAGGCTTCAGAAGCATACCCGAAGCCCTGATACTCAGGTAACAGGTAGAATGCAGCTTCATAAACATTCAGCCTATTGAGTGCTGATGTAGTGCTGTTCCTAAAGAAAGAAATATTGCCAATCACTTTTTCGTCAGACTGTACTGCAAAAGAAGTATCAAGGCTTAAGTAATAATTGAACAATTCGGAGCTGGGTATTGATCTTCCTGTCCACTTCGCGATGCTTGGATCATCTGCCAGACTTATAAATACATCAGAATCATCCTGTGTCCATCTTCGTAGAACAAGTCTGTCAGTAATAATCATTCTTACACCTCAGAAACAAAGAAAGAACCGCCCGCCACAAAGTGAGTTCAGAAGACACAATCCCAGACACATTGGATCGATTCCAGAGATCGGCATAGCACTCGACCTTGTCCGATAACTGACCTCTCCTCTTTTAATATCCTCTAAAGTCCTTCTGAACACCTCATTATTCGGTTCCATCTCACAAGCCTTTTTTATATACTCCATAGCGGCAAGCCTGTTTCCCAATCCCCTGTTTGCATATGCACTGAAGTAATACCATTTTGCGTTTCTTTCAGATGCAGGCACCCTGCCAAGCCACTGCTGCGCAGAAGTGTAATTCCCGGACCTGAGGCTCTGATATGCATAATCCATAGGCGTTCCGTCACCGAAAGGATAATCTCTTGGTGACTGATAAGTACGATAATAGCTGAAACCAAAGGGACCGAACTGAAATGATCCGTATCCTTGTCTTCCGTAACTGTTAGAGTTTTGATATCCCTTATTCGAGGAGCTGCTTCCAGAGTATGAACCGTAAGAATTATAAGCAGATGACGGATTCTTTATCTCATCATAAGCTGCATTTATCTCGTTCATTCTCTTCTCCGCATCCGGATCACCCTGATTAAGGTCCGGATGGTATTTTTGGGCGAGTTCCCTATATGCTTTCTTTATCTCATCATCAGATGCATTTCTGGGTACTCCGAGTATTTCATATGGATCACGGTTCATTATTGATGATGTCTCCTTTATTCCGAATAATGTCCAATTTCTCAGTCATTCCGGAATATACAATGCTGTTGATAATAGGCGAATACTTAACTACAGGAAGATATTCGTAAGTCTGGGATATTTCTCCCAGATACATCTCTACAGCCTCTTCCTGCCATTCTCTAGAGATCTTCTCAGCCTGACAGAGAGGATTGTATCTGTTCTTTGCTACGTCTTCTTTCAGATCTACTACTGCATCAAGAAGATACAGATATCTTCCTACTGCTTCTCCGAATTCTCTAAGATATGTAGCCCAGTGTTCATTCTCACTGTATACGAACAGTTCTCCGAGCAGTTTGCCAAAAGAATTACACAGAGCATCGATATCGCCTGATTTTGATTCTTCCAGCGCAGAGATCCTTCCTATCTGTTCTTTTATAGTGATGCTCTGTCGTGGAAGCTTTCGTGAAACTGCTTCGAATCGGTTTTGGAGGATCCCTGCAGCAGCCCGCTTAGCAAGATTCCTGTCGTCATTCCAGTCATCCTCAGCTTTATAATATGCCAGCATTATTCCGACATCTGCTGCATAATCACTGAACTTGTTCAGCAATAAAGGAGTCCCTTTAAAAGGATGAACCGGACATTTTTCTGATATCTGCTTCTCTTCAGGCTCATACATTGAACTAAGTATTAACCAAAGGAATACCAGATCATAACTCAAAGCAATGCTGCCGGAGATTGTTCCGCTCTTTCGCAGACAGCTGCAGATACCGCAATATGCGGCTTTGTATTGCAGAAATTCCTCTTCACTGAGATTCTTACGGTCAGCGACAAGATATCCGAACATTGGTTTACCTCCGTGTTAAAGATATTACCACGAAAATATGACCGAATTAAAAAGAATGCGCCGCTATCATCAGGATAACGGCGCATTTTGAAAAACTTAAGAATATTATTCTTCTTCCTCTTCTCTGAGGTCGGCAGCATCCGCAATGACTTTAGCCTCAAGATGGCTCGGCAGCGGATCATAACGGAGGAATTCAAGGGAGAATGTCCCACGTCCCTGTGTAGAAGACCTCATGAAAGCGGTGAAATCCTGCATCTCTGCTTCAGGTACTTCAGCCTCAACGAGCATGAGTCCGTCATCAGAAGGATTCATTCCGAGAACACGGCCGCGACGCTTTGTGACTTCACTCATAATGTCGCCGGTGTTGTCGTTAGGCACATACGCCTTAAGTGTGCAGATAGGCTCAAGAAGAGTGGGCTTAGCATTAGCACAAGCTGCTTTGTAAGCAAGACGTGCTGCAGACTTGAAAGCTACTTCCTTAGAGTCAACAGGATGGTATTTTCCATCGTACAGTGTGGCGCGGAATCCGACCATCGGATATCCGGCGAGAACACCGTGAAGCATTGCTTCTCTTATTCCCTTTTCAACAGCGGGAATGAATTCCTTCGGAACTGTTCCGCCAACGACAGCGTTGACGAATTCGAAATCTTCTCCGGGGAGAGGTTCGAATCTCATTTCAACCACACCGAACTGACCGGCACCACCGGACTGTTTCTTGTGTTTGCCTTCTGCTTCAGCTGTTCCGCGGATAGTCTCACGATATGCAATTCTGGGAGCCTGAAGTCCAACTTCAACGCCGAACTTGGATTTGAGCTTGCCGACGACAACTTCAAGATGCTGCTCGCCGAGTCCGGAGATGATCTGCTGGCTTGTTTCGCTGTTTACATGATATGTAACAGTTCTGTCCTCTTCGAGGAGCTTCTGGATTCCGGAAGAGATCTTGCCTTCATCGCCCTTGTTCGCAGCATAGATAGCCATGGACATGGTGGGCTTCGGGAACTCGACCTGCTTGACGTTGAAGAGCTTGTCAGCCTCACAGAGAGTGTCACCGGTATGCGTGGATGAAAGCTTCGTTACAGCACCGATATCACCAGCTGTGATCTCTTTGGTATCGATCTGTTTCTTTCCTCTGATGACCAGAAGTTTTCCTGGACGCTCGCTCTCACCGGTCGCTGCAACAACAGGAGCACTGGTATCGGCGAGTTTTCCGGAAAGTACTTTTACGAATGAAAGCTTACCGACGAACGGGTCCGCAACAGTTCTGAACACATAAGCAACAAGAGGTCCGTTTGGATCAACTTTAAGTTCAACAGCATTGCCGTCCTTGTCAGTTACTTCATAATCTTCCTCATCAGAAGGAGCAGGCATGAGAGCGGAGAAATATTTAAGAGCAAGATCTATTCCCTCGAGAGTGATGCTGTCACCGGCAATAACGGGATAAAGGGTTCCTGCCTTTGTTCCCTTCTTGATGCCTTCTACCAGTTCCTCGTGAGTGAATGGCTCGTCCATGAAGAACTTCTCCATGAGCTCATCATCAACTTCAGCTACCGCTTCATTGATATCATTCAGCAGCTCATCGATGTATCCGTCAGTATCAGGAACATCAACTTCAGTTGCTTTTCCATTCTGATATGTATATGCCTTGTTCTCCAGCAGATCCACGAACACTGTGGGCTTGCCTTCCTGAATGACAGGGAAAACGACCGGGCAGACACCAGAACCGAAACGCTCTTCCATATCGCTGAAAGTTTTTCTGAAATCAGCGTTCTCTACACTGGTACTTCCTACATAGAACATGATCGAACGCTTGTTGTTCTTTGCGAGCTTGAATGCTTTTTCAGTTCCTACGCTGACTCCGCTTCTTGCGGAAAGAACGACAGCGACTCCTTCTGCTGCCTGAATTCCTTCATACATACCAAGTTCGAAGTCGAAAAGACCGGGAGCATCAAGAAGATTCATCTTAACTCCGTTGTACTCAAGAGGAGCAACAGCGAGAGAGATGGATGCTTTACGGCGGATCTCTTCATCTTCAAAGTCCATGACTGTGGTTCCGTTGGCTACAGAGCCGAAACGGTCAGAAGACTTGGTGAGGAACAGAAGAGCTTCTGCAAAAGATGTTTTGCCGGCAGAGCTGTGTCCGGCAAGAAGGATATTACGGATTTTTTCCGGTGCGTATCCCATAAAAAATAGTCCCCCTACGTATTAATGTACCCAATTAGGCTAATTTACAACTTATACATAATAACATATGCCAAAGACAAATCAAACAAATTTTTCCTTGGCACAGTTCCTGTTATACATGCTGAATCAAAGCAGGATCCGTTTCTTATACTCTTCTGAGATAAATGGCGGCGAGATGGATTACACTCCAAACGATCTGGAAAAGCAATACCGAAGTCAGTTTAACTGTATCGAGGCCTCCCATCAGCGCAAGGACTGCTGAAAGCAAGATTCCCACGATCATTCCAGCAAAGCCGATTACCGCAGAAATGCCTGCGTTTGTAATGAGGTTGTTTGAGCCTATCATCCCACCAAGGAATGCACCAACTGAGCCAACGTGAGTCAGTGATGAAGTGCAGTGCCTTGTATATTCCGTCTTCTTTGCCAGTTCCTGCATTGAACTGTCTCTGACCATGGAGATCATGGATTGAGGTATGTCATACATCTTCGATATCTTCTCAGGAGAAACGATGAAATCCCTGGTCCTTACGATTATGTTGATGTTGTTTCTCTCAAGGCCATGAAGCAGTTCTGTCATTTCCTCATCCGGAGAATAACCGATCACGAACATGGCATAAAGTTTTCCGGCTACAGCAAGATATATAGCATCGCGGGTAGACGCCTTTGTGTATCTGTTCTCGTAATCCCTGGAAGGAACTTCAATCTCGTGAGACTCGAGCAGTTCTCTTCTGCCAACAAGAATACGATTCTGATCCACCCAGAAACTGAACCCCAAGCCTTCTTCGTATACTACACTGTCAGTTTCGAAGAGCATGTCTGTCTTTCCCTGGATAACCTTAAGGAACATGTGCGACATCGTATCACAGGAATGGATGAGCACTGAAGCAGCATAAAGAATAGCCTGATCTATTCTTTCTTTCTCAAAAGTCTTTATTCCGTGAAGAAGCACCTTTTCTCTCGGGAATATCTCTCTGCCCTCAATGACAACACAGTTTGCACTAGCAACGTCTTCAGCTGCGCCATATCCGGGAATTACGGCTCCAAGTCTGTTGAGCCGTCTCTGAAGCCTGTGAATAGGCAGTTCCATCATCAGAGAAGACATAAACGGAGCGCTGAGCGCAGCAGCCAAAGAAGCAGCCTTCAGTGCTTCAGGAAGTGTCAGGCGGTTTATCACCATGGAAATAACGCCGACAAGAATGATTCCTATACCAATGAATGAGCTGGCCTTTCTTGGTCTGTTGAAATCGATATTATCAGAATCACAGTAGTCAAGGAACCTATCAGTATAGTTGGTCCTTCTGCTCATAAGCACACCGGTGAAAGGCGTGGAGAAATCATTTGTAAGGATCTGTGTGAAATTCTGATCCTTAAGAACTGAAGATGCGTATTTCTGCGGGTTCTCGGAAACAGTTCTGAAACTCTGAAGATCACGTGTAGCTTTTAGCATGTCTCCGATATCACAAATGAGCAATGTGAGAGCAGAAACACATGCCGTGTATCCTTTATCCGGTTCTGCAGAGACTGCCAGATATGCGAGAGGTTCTAAAAGTGAAAGCAGAGCTGAAAAACCAGCAAGAGATGAGAGACTTGCTCTGAATCTGAATAGGTCAAGAGTCCCCAGAAATACTTCTTTCCAGTTAAATGCGACGCACACAGCCATGATTGCAGCTGTAACCAGCGTAGGTGTTCTCCCGAATCCACTGCCTCTTATGACGCAGAAATATGTAAATACTCCCAGGATCAATGCACCAAGTCCAGTCACTATGGTCTTCACTACAGCCTGATTGGAACGTTTATTCAGTATCTCGAATATCGTATCAGGCTCCTCTTCCATCTCTTCACCGGGCTCTGTCATTTCAAGGGACTCCAGCTCGTCGAGTCTTGAGCGTCTTCTCTCTCTGCGTCTGCTGCCGCGGTCCTTCCTGTCTCCATGCTCCACGATGACCGTATCGCCAAAGAGCTCACGGAAGTTATCGTCCAGACTGTCTTTGATATTCAGTATCCCTTGCGTGACACTGAGCTTATCCTCGGCGTCGATACGCAGCTCTCCTTTTTCAGTTATCTCTTCCTCCGGTTGCTCATACTCCTGAATATCTTCGTCATCTATCGGAGGAATGACATTGAAAGATGCAGTCTTTTCAGCAAAAACAGGATGTTCTTCAGCACCGGGACGCGAAAAGTCGATCTCTACGATATTCTCTGTATCTTCCTTTTCTACAGGATGACCAATAAAAAAGTCGCCGGTGAAATCTCCCGGAATCGCATCAAAACTTCCTGTAAGCTGTCTGCTTATAGATCTTAATCCTCTCCTTTTTCTGGCTTTCTCCTCTTTCGGCGAAACAGGATCAGCCTCTTCTGCAACAGGAGCTGTTTCTTCTGAAGCCTGCAGAGGAGCATTCTCATTATCGCTGTCAACAGCCTCCGGAGATGTATCTTCCGGAGTTTCGTATATATGTGTCTCGCCGTCTGCTCCAGTATCTATGTCAGAGACAGACTCATCTTCCCTGTTCTCTTTATCAAGTGATTCAAGAATACTGGTAACAGAAACATCCGCCTCTTCCTTCTCGGAAACAGGCGCTACAGTCGTATCATCTTTCTCTATCTCTGCTTTCTTTTTTCTAATTTCTGCAAGCAGTGACTCAAGATCATATTTGTTTTCAGCCAAAATAACGACCTCCGTCAAATAGTACGTTGTCTGACAATCTCGTATATAAGGGCACTTGCCGCAGCAGATGCGTTGAGTGAATTAACTTTACCAAACATCGGAAGAGAAACAGCGCCGTCACAGAGATCTCTGACCAGTCTCGACACTCCAAAACCTTCGGAACCGATGACCAGTGCAACTGCTCCTGTCAGATCCGTCGTAAAACAGTTGGTGCCATCCATATCAGCACAGTAGCAGAATACTCCTGCTTTTTTTAGTTCTCTGACAGCAGAAGCGATATTTGATACTCTGGCTATCGGTATGTGACTGCAGGCTCCCGCAGATGTCCTGTGAACAGTGGAGTTCACACTGACACCGCCCCTTTTTGGAATAATCACACCATGTACTCCTGCGCATTCTGCAGTTCTCAGCACAGCGCCAAGATTGTGCGGATCCTCGATACCATCAGCAATCACAATGAAAGGAGCTTCAGATTTTTCCGCTGCCTTATTCAGGATATCCTTTATTGAAACATACTCACAAAACGGCGCGCTCAGTGCTATTCCCTGATGCCTGTCGCTTCCGCACATCCTGTTCAGCTTTGCAGGCGGAGTTATCTTGATCACAGCTCCGCTGTCTGAAGCAAGTGCCTTAAAATAAGATACCGTTTTAGCATCTTCTTCTGTGCTTACATACAGCGTATCTGCACGTTTTCCGCTTTTGAGATATTCTGTTACGACGTTCCTGCCATAGAGCAGTCCGTCCTCTTCAGTTCTCTCTTCATGTTGTCTTTTATCGTTGTTTTCCATACCGAAGATTATATCATATGAATGTTATATTAATAATGAAAAGAACGATTTGCAGCTGTAATATAATGGAAAAAACGTTATCGTTCTTTGTTATAAAGGCACGATTACTCGCTGTATTCTTCATTATTCATCAGTCTCTTGTTGAAAACCCTGTTGAAGATGTTGAAAACTGCCTCATTTAGGCCCGCTTTACTTAATGAAACAGTGAATAATCTGTAAATTATGCATTTTTTATTGGATTCACAAGATAACAAAGCGTAATTCTTCACAGACGTCAAGTACTTCAGAGAAAAAACAGGAGAAATTCAGTGGAAAAGATATTTAATGTAAACGGCTTCTCTCTTTCAGACACTCTGAAATGCGGACAGTTTTTCAGATTCCACGAGAACACAGACGGATCATTTACTGTTACAGTGGAAGACAGAAGGATCAAACTGTCTCAATCGGGTTCCAAAGTGCTGGCTGAATCTTCTTATGAAAACGACCTGTCATGGGTAAACAGTTATCTCGGTCTGGACGAAGATTATGAATCCATAAACAGAATACTGTCACAGGACAGTACTCTCTCAGAGATCATCAGCAGCTGCGGATGCATAAGGATAATGAAGCAGCCTTTCTGGGAAACGCTGGAAAGCTTCATCATCTCTCAGAATAACAATATCCCGAGGATACAGGGCATCATAGAAAGATTCTGCGAGAAATTCGGTAGGGATATGGGTGAGTTTCACGCCTTTCCTTCTCCGGATGTCGTAGCTTCTCTCACTCCCGATGATCTTTCTGATCTTCGATGCGGATACAGATCCCCATATCTTATCGATGCAGCTCAGAAATACCTTGAAGGCGTTCTCGACGAAACAAGCCTTCGAACGCTTCCCCTTGAAGAATCCAGAAATATCCTTCTTAAAGTCAAGGGTGTCGGGCCGAAAGTTGCAGACTGCACTCTGCTCTTCGGTCTTTACAGGCTGGAAGCCTTCCCAAAAGATGTATGGATCAAGCGTGCTATGGCTTCACTGTTTCCTGAAGGACTTCCGGAATGTGCTTCTGAATATGCCGGTATCGCCCAGCAGTATATCTTCCATTATGCGAGAAACATGGGAATGCTGAAAGACAAATAATGATAAGTGCGATGCCCCCCTGTTTCCTTTGCAAACCATCTTCAGAACGAATACTATATGTTATAGACAAAAACATCATTTGACTGGAGGCTGACATGAGATACAAACATTTCAATTCTGCAAATGCAGACATTTCCGCGATGTGTATCGGAACATGGCCTATGGGTGCGACTTACGGAGAGATCACTCTGGAAGACAGTATCGACGCAATCCATGCCATGGTAGATAACGGAGTCAACATCCTTGATACTGCTCCTGACTACGGCGCAGGCTATTCTGAACAGGTTGTTGGAAAAGCTCTCAAAGAGCTTGACCGCAGCAAAATCTTCGTAGCCACGAAAGTCGGAGCTGCAAGGACGACTCTTAAGGCAGTACGTACCGAAGCGTTTTATGCCCGTGACGGCAGGTATGAGAACGTTCTGTATGAATGCGAACAGTCTCTGAGAAGGCTGGGTACAGATTATATAGACTTCTACTTTGTACACTGGCCGGATCTCGACACGCCGTTTTCTGAGACGATGGAAGCCATGAAGACGCTTAAGAAACAGGGGAAGATCAGATTCGTTGGCCTCAGCAACTTCCAGAAAAACCAGATCATCGAGTGCCAGATAGTATGCCAGATAGATGCGATCCAGCCCCCTTATTCCATGGTCGTCAGAAGAGACGAAGAACTTCTTAAGTGGGCTGCCGCAAGCAGGCTCAACACATTTACTTACGGTTCAATTGGAGGCGGTATCCTCTCCGGTGCTTTCCGTACAGAACCTACCTTCGAACAGAGAGACCCCAGAAACTATTTCTATCCCTTCTTCAAGGAGCCTCACTTCAGCAAGGTCATGAAGGTCGTCGACGTACTTGATGAGATCGCCAAGGAAGTCGGCAAACCCACAGTTCACGTAGCCATCAACTGGCAGACACAGAAAGATTATGTATCCACAGCAATGGTCGGCGTAAGGAACCGCAAAGAAGCTGAGATGAACTGCGCAGCATTCGACTGGATGCTCACAGATGAACAGATCAAGAAGATCGATGATGCTATCGCCGCGAACATCGATTTTGACGGATCAGATCCCAGGATCAACATGCCCAGAAGAAATCCGTAATCTTTTTCATTTCAAAGGCACTTCTCTCAAATGAGCAGAAGTGCCTTTTTTTATTGACGTGTTATCAGTCCTCAAGCTGTTTAATATGATTGGATGCGGGTTCCATAAGTGCCTGTCCGATAAATGAGACAGTGTCAGAAGGAAGCATGCTCTCCATACCGTACTTCCACGCTGCAAGATCACCGGCTATCCCGCATGTCAACGCCGCTTCGCATGCTGCATCAAAGGGATCAGTGAACCTGCACATGAATGCAGCACATACACCAGCAAGCACATCACCGCTGCCGCCCCTTGCCATACCGGGATTGCCTGCTGTATTCAGTTTGACTCTTCCGTCAGGAGATGCTATCGCAGAAACATTGTCCTTCAGGAGGACAGTGACTCGGTACTCCTGAGCAAAACGAAGTGCAGTCCCTTCTCTGTCTTTCTTTATCTCAGGAATAGATGTTCCGCAAAGCCTGGACATCTCCCCAATATGCGGAGTTATGAGCACTCTTGCTCTTGTCTCTTTCAGTTTTTCCTTTAATGAAGAAAGAGCGAACAGACCGTCAGCATCTATGACCAAAGCACCAGAGAATACATCAAGGATTCCTTCTAGTATCGCTGCGATATCATCACTTCTTCCAAGACCAGGACCTATCGCGACGCAGTCCTTCGTACTTATGAATTCAAGTATCGAGTCGAGCGCCTCTGCTGCTATGTGCCCGTCCTTGCATGCAAGAGGATAAACCATGGCTTCAGTGAATTTGATCTCATATACTTCCGTCAGGCAATCAGCTGCTGCGACCGTTACGAGACCTGCTCCAGATCTTAGACACGCTTTCGTACACAGTTCTCCTGCACCGGCCATTCCTCTGCTGCCGGCGATGATACCAATCCTGCCGTAATCTCCTTTATTGGAATCATTGTTTCGCTGAGGCATCGGCAAATGTTCTGTAATAATCGAATCGTATTTCATTAAATTTCTTCCGCAACACAGTTTTTCTTTCAAAAATGTACTGTAAAGTCATTTATCTTTACAGTACATTTTCTCTTTTATTTAAGGCGTATTCAGCTATTTTGCCTCGTTAATACCTTCTTTACCGTTTTCCACTCCTTCAAGCCTGTTGACTCTGATCAGCCATTCACTGAAACGATAACTGATAGCCTCAGCCAGAACCAGTAGTTTACATGAAAACCACGGGACCATCATCTCACCCTTCTTTTTCACGACGGCTTTTACTACAGCCTTTCCAACCATATCAGGATTTCCTTTAGGTGTTATGCCAGGGCAATCGATATGCTTAATCTGAGGAGTATCCATTCTGCTTGGATATATCACGGAAACATTCACTCCCGTCCCTCTCAGTTCCTGTCTCATTACCTGGAAGAATCCGTTCATCGCAAACTTAGCACTGACATAGGCTGCATCAGGAGGAACACCTTTCTTTCCATCCATCGAACATGTAGTGACAATGTGACCGCTGCCCTTTTCGAGGAAATACGGCAACACAGCGTAAACGCAGTTGAGACAGCCAAAGAAATCCACTTCCATCAGTTTTCTGATCTGATCCATCCTGAGATCCTTGACCGGACATCTCAAATATATTCCTGCATTGCAGTGGAATATATCCAATCCGCCAAGCTCATCGATTGAAGTCTCCACTGCTTTCTTAACAGCTTCTGCGTCAGTAATGTCCGCCTCGATCACTACCGCTTTTCTTCCCAGTTTTCTGACCATTTCAGCAGTTTCTTCCAGACGTTCGCGATTTCTGGCTATAAGAGCAACATCTGCACCTTCTCTAGCAAGATTTAGTGCACTGGCTCTGCCGATTCCGCTGGAAGCTCCGGTCACGGCTGCTTTCTTGCCTAGAAGTCTTTCCCTCATGTGTTTTATCCCCTTTTATTGCTGTGAATCGCTCTGTATGCGGTTCATCTTTGCATATATACCGTCTAATGCTACCAGTTCACTATGTGTTCCGCGCTCTGCGATCTTTCCGTCCTCAATGACAAGGATGAGATCCGAGTTCCGGATAGTGGACAGTCTGTGCGCTACTGCAAGGATAGTCCTGCTGCCTGCCATATTTGCGATAGCCTGCTGTATCTTGCGCTCAGTTTCGACGTCTACAGATGCAGTCGCTTCATCCAGAATGATTATAGGTGATCTTCTGAGTATTGCCCTTGCGATAGCGATCCTCTGCTTTTGTCCTCCGGAGAGCTTTACACCTCTCTCGCCTACCTGTGTTTCATATCCCTCTGACATTAGCATGATGTCATCATGGATATATGCTGCTTTAGCTGCTGCGATAATCTGTTCTTCAGAAGCTGTCGGGTCTGCATAAGCAATATTTTCGCTTATAGTGCCGTTAAACAGAAAAGTATCCTGTAGAACAGGAGAGATATTTCTTCTGAGGCTTGCAACTGTGATCTCCTGTATATCCTTTCCATCAAGAAGTATCCTTCCCTTCTGCGGCTCATAGAATCTGGACACCAGCTGAGTCAGTGTGGTCTTCCCAACACCGGTCGGACCGACGAGAGCTACCATCATACCCGGTTCAGCAGTAAAGGAAATGTCATCCAATACCTTCTCTCCAGTCTCATAAGCAAAATCGACATGTTCAAACTCTATCCTGCCTTCAGCGATTCCTATCTCCTCTGCTCCTTCCCGGTCTCTGATCTCCGGTTCGGTGTCAAGTATCACGAACACTCTTTCAGCACCAGCCATAGCCTGCTGCATGTTCTCCAGAAGAGAAGCAAGTCCTGCGACAGGCTGATAGAAGAGGCCAAGATAGAGCAGGAATGATACTATGTCTTCTACATTTGTACGGCCTAGGTAAGCCATATAACCACCGATGCTGACAACAAGAACTGTTCCGAGTGAGGAAATGAATTCAACTGTTGGATGGAAGATCGCACTGCTCCTAAGGGCAGCAAGCATCGCATTGACCTGCTGGAAGTTCTTTTCATTGAAGCGCTCTGTTTCATAATCTTCTTTCCCGAATGACTGAATCTCATGCACTCCGGAGAGATTGTCCTGAAGTTTTCCGCTGAGCTCGCCTTCCTTCTTCCTTGAAGTTCTGAACAATGGCTGAACTTTCTTGGAGAAAAGCAATCCGCTTATGAGCACCAGCGGGATCGGGAAACAAGTGAAAAGAGCAAGCCTTGCATTGATGGAGAGCAGAATGACAAGGACTCCTGTAAACGTTACAAGGTTTGTCATGATATCTGGGATGATATGAGCGTAAAGCAGCTCAAAATCCCTGGTGTCACTGATGATACGGCTCATCAGGTCTCCGGTCTGTTTGTCATGAAAGAAAGACAGATCAAGTCTCTCCATTTTGTCATAGACCTTTTTTCTCACATCGCCGACAAGATACCAGGCAGCTCTGTGTGCCATGTAATTGCTCAGAAATCTGAAAATAACTCTCAGCAGGTAAAGAGAAAATATCCTGATAGTGAGATTCCTGATAGTTGCAAGATCAGACTGAGTGACTCCTTTGCTGACGAGCCCAGTAAGAGCTGACAGCACTCTGGGAGCAGTGAGATTCACTGCTGTGAGAAGAAGAGTAGATGTAATTGCAACAACATAAAATAAACGATAACGCACGGCTTCTCTGGAAAGCCTGAAAAGGAGCTTCATAATAACCTCTGTTCGATAAAAAAGGAAAAGCGTTTTTTCTACTAGCTACATAATATCACTAGTTGTGACACTTCTTATACTATTCTGTTCCTTCTGTCTCCTCTTCTGAAGGACTCAATGTTCTTTATGATCTCTTCTATACAGCGTTTTCTGGCTTCATAGGCTCCCCATGCCATATGAGGGGTAAGGCATACGTTTTTACGATCTTTTATCTGCCAGAACGGATGATCTTCCGAAAAAGGTTCTCTGCTGTAAACGTCCACTCCAAGTCCGGCTATCTTTCCGTTCCTTACAGCATCTGCAAGAGCGCTTTCATCAGTAACAGCTCCTCTGGCTACATTTACAAAAATGCAGTCTTCCTTGAGTTGTGAGATCAGATCCGACGAGAATATTCCTCTTGTAGTCTCACTAAGCGGAAGATGCACGGTCAAAATGTCTGACTGCTTACAAAGTGTCTCAAGATCAACACACTCGGCATCATCAACAGGGTCACGCTTGAATACCAATACTCTACAGCCCAGCGCTTCAGCGATCTTTCCTACTTTTCTTCCTATATTTCCGTATCCTGCTATTCCCCAAACTTTACCGTCTAATTCATGATACACAGGCTTCAGAATATTGGCCACGCCTCCGTGTGAATACTCACCGCTTCGCACTTTCGACGTATATTCTTCCAGATGATTTGCAAGATACAGCACCATCGAAACAGCAAGCTGCGCGACGCTGGATGTAGAGTAGCCTACAACATTGCAAACAGCAATTCCCTTTTCTCTGCAGAAAGAGATATCGACATTGTCATACCCTGTAGCCGCCACACATACGAGTTTCAGGTTCGGGCACTGCAGCAGTTCGTACTCTCCCAGTTTTACCTTATTGATTATCACCACTTCTGAATCCGAAACATGATCAGCTATCTCGGCAGATGAAGTAGAATCAAACACCGACACATCTCCTGCCGCTGTCAGTACAGAAAGATCCAGATCATCTCCCAATGTGGAAGCGTCAAGCACTGCTATCTTCATTTTTGTCTCCTTTCGAAAATACAGGACGGTATCATGAATACCGTCCTGTATAAGCTAGTATTACACTGGATTATTTGAGGCCTTCAGAAACTGCAACTGCGCATGCAACTGTAGCGCCGACCATCGGGTTATTACCCATTCCGATCAGACCCATCATCTCGACATGAGCAGGAACTGAAGAAGAACCGGCGAACTGAGCGTCGCTGTGCATACGTCCCATGGTGTCTGTCATACCGTAGGAAGAGGGACCAGCAGCCATGTTGTCAGGATGCAGTGTACGTCCCGTGCCACCGCCGGAAGCTACTGAGAAGTAGCTGATGCCGTTCTCTGTGCACCATTTTTTATAAGTGCCGGCCACCGGATGCTGGAACCTTGTGGGGTTGGTGGAGTTTCCTGTGATAGAAACGCCGACCTTCTCCTTCTTCATGATGGCAACGCCTTCCGGAACATTGTCTGCACCGTAGCAGCGGACATCAGCACGGGGTCCCTTTGAATAAGCAACGCGGTTGACTTCCTTGACTTCTTCCGTGTAGGGATCAAATTCTGTCTCAACATATGTGAATCCGTTGATCCTGGAAATGATCCATGCGGCATCCTTTCCGAGTCCGTTCAGGATAACCTGAAGGGGATTCTTGCGGACTTTGTTGGCGTTAAGAGCGATCTTGATAGCGCCTTCTGCAGCAGCAAATGACTCATGGCCAGCCAGGAAGCAGAAGCAGCTCGTATCCTCGGAGAGGAGCATCTTTCCGAGGTTACCGTGTCCGAGACCGACTTTACGGTTCTCAGCAACTGATCCAGGAATGCAGAACGACTGCAGACCGATGCCGATATTTGCAGCAGCGGTAGCAGCAGACTTGTCTCCTGTCCTTTCAGCTTCTTTGAGCGCGATGGCGCATCCTACTGTGTAAGCCCATTTAGCATTCTCAAAGCAGATCGGCTGTGTTTCCTGTACTATTGTATAAGCATCAACACCGTACTTATCACATATCTCTTTGCATTCATCGATGGAGGAGATTCCATAATTTGCAAGAACGCCGAGGATCTTGCTCTCGCGTCTTTCATAACCTTCAAACTGTGCCATAATTACGTACCTCCTTATTCCTTGCGCGGATCAATGTACTTGACCGCACCATCTTCTTCGCTGAACCTGCCATAATGGCCGAGTGATTTCTCATAAGCTTCATTGGGGCTGAGTCCCTGCTTAATGAAATCGGTCATCTTTCCGAGAGATACGAATTCATATCCGCACACTTCATTGTTCTCGTCAAGAGCCATCCTTGTGCAGTATCCCTCTGTCATCTCGAGATATCTTACGCCTTTTGCTTTTGTGCCGTACATGGTACCTACCATTGAACGGGCACCTTTTCCGAGATCTTCCATTCCAGCGCCGATTACAAGGCCGTCATCGGAGAAAGCCGACTGGCTTCTTCCGTAGACAATCTGCAGGAAGAGCTCACGCATTGCAGTATTGATAGCGTCGCAGACAAGGTCTGTATTGAGAGCTTCAAGAATGGTCTTTCCGGGAAGGATCTCTGCTGCCATAGCTGCAGAGTGTGTCATTCCGGAGCAACCGATCGTCTCTACCAGAGCCTCTTCGATGATTCCGTTTTTAACATTCAGGGAGAGCTTGCATGCACCCTGCTGAGGTGCGCACCAGCCTACGCCGTGTGTATATGCAGAGATGTCGGAGATCTCTTTTGCCTGGACCCATTTCCCCTCTTCAGGAATAGGAGCCGGGCCGTGTTTCGGTCCCTTGGCGACCACACACATGCGTTCTACTTCGTTAGAATAAGTCATTATGTTACTCCTTCCGCGATATTGCGTGAAAATCCGTATAAAGTATACTTGCAAGATACTCTTATTTCAAGTGAACAAAGTAGCCCTGAGGCATCTGCTGCATGACTTGTAACACTTCATTTCCCGATCTTAATCACGTTCTGGACAGATATACGTGTAGTATCTCATAACTGTTTGTTAATATCTCGTATGTTATAATCTCCTGAGAGCAAAAAGATTGAGGTAATATAATGTCTTTTCTAGATAAATTATTCGGAAACTCAAGTGACCGCACCCTGAAGAAGATCACACCGATACAGCAGAAGGTCCTCAGCCTTCAGGCTAAATATGAGGCAATGTCTGAGCAGGAATTAAGAGGTGTGACAGAGCTTCTCAAAGGAAGACTTGCCGCCGGCGAGACTCTCGATGATATCCTCCCTGATGCCTTTGCCGCATGCCGTGAGGCATCCTGGAGAGTGCTGGAGATGCGTCATTTCCCTGTTCAGATACTAGGCGGTATCGTTCTTCACAAAGGCATGATTGCCGAGATGAAGACCGGTGAGGGAAAAACGCTTGTTGAGACGCTTCCTGCGTATCTAAACGCTCTTACTGGAGAAGGCGTACATATAGTCACCGTGAATGATTACCTGGCCAAGCGTGACAGCGAATGGATGGGAAAGATATATAACTATCTCGGTCTTACAGTCGGTCTGATTCTACCAGGTATGTCTCCGGAAGACAGGCAGATAGCTTACAACGCAGACATCACTTACGGCACCAATAACGAGATGGGTTTCGACTATCTCCGTGACAATATGGTCGCCGACATAAGGAGCAAAGTTCAGAGAGGACATGTATACGCGATCGTTGACGAGGTAGACTCGATCCTCATAGATGAAGCGCGTACTCCTCTTATAATCTCAGGCCGCGGAGACAAATCGACTGACCTTTACAGAAAGGCAGATGACTTTGCACGCACTCTTGTGAAAGAGGTCGTTACCGAGCACGATGACAAGACTGAGATGGAATCCTCTACGGCTGACTACATCGTAGATGAGAAAGCGCACAGCTGCTCTCTGACGCAGCGAGGTATTGAGAAAGCCCAGAGGCATTTTCAGATAAGCAATCTCTCCGATCCAGAGAATATGACTCTTGCTCACCACATCGATCAGGCGATACGTGCACACGGAATAATGAAAAGAGATGTGGATTATGTCGTTAAAGACGGTGAAGTCATCATCGTTGATGAATTCACAGGACGTCTCATGATAGGACGCCGTTACAGCAACGGTCTTCATCAGGCTATTGAAGCAAAAGAAAGAGTACACGTCGCTCGTGAGAACCGCACACTTGCGACTATCACCTTCCAGAACTACTTCAGGATGTACAAAAAACTGTCCGGAATGACCGGTACAGCCATGACAGAAAAAGATGAATTCCAGGAGATCTACAATCTTGATGTAGTAGCCATTCCTACTAATGCTCCTGTTATACGCAAAGACTGGGATGATGTCGTATACAAGAATCTCAACGCCAAATACAAGGCTGTAATTGACCAGATCATAGAATGCAATAAAAAAGGACAGCCCGTACTTGTCGGCACCGTCAGCATCGACAAATCAGAAAGACTAAGCAACCTCCTGTCGAGACGCGGTATCAAACACAATGTGCTCAATGCAAAGAACCATGAACAGGAAGCTTTCATCATAGCTCAGGCAGGAAAGCTCGGGGCTGTTACCATAGCTACAAACATGGCCGGCCGAGGCACGGATATCATGCTCGGAGGAAATGCCGAGTACATGGCGAAGGACCATATGGCTAAAGACGGCCTTACTGACGAAGAGATACTTGCTGCGACTTCCTATTACTACACTGATGATGAGGCTGTGCTTGCCAACAGAGAGAGATACAGAAGCCTTCTCGTGGATTATGCAGGAAAGATCGCTCCGGAAGCAGACGCAGTCCGTGAAGCCGGAGGGTTGTTCATCATAGGCACTGAAAGACATGAGAGCCGCAGGATAGACGACCAGCTCAGAGGAAGAAGCGGCCGCCAGGGTGACCCCGGCGAAAGCAGATTCTATCTGGCTCTTGATGATGATCTTATGAGGCTCTTCGGAGGCGAACGGATCAATGCCCTTATGGAAACGCTGAATGTCGAAGATGATATCCCGATCGAAAATAAAATACTGACGTCCGTCATAGAATCCGCTCAGAAGAGAGTTGAAGGCAGGAACTTTGCCATAAGAAAGAGCGTTCTCAGCTATGATGACGTCATGAATCAGCAGCGCGAAACGATCTATTCAGAAAGAGATGTAGTACTCAGAGGAGAGAATGTCAGGAAGAATATAGACACGATGATCCTCGATTCCATCAGAGAAAATGTATATCTGTATCTCCCGTTTGAGAATGATACCGAACATAACTGGAATATTTCCGGGCTGAGAGATCATTATCTTGGCTGGCTCACCGATCCTACCGACCTCAGGTTCTCACAGGATCAGCTTTCCGGTATGACCAGAGACGATGTCGTAGATGTTCTCAACAGTAAGGCACAAGCCATTCTCGAGAAAAAAGAAGCTGAGATCGGAAGCGATATGATGAGGCTCCTTGAGAGGTTCTCTCTGCTGAGTTCTGTTGACCAGAACTGGATGGAACATATCGACAATATGGATGAGCTGAGAAAATCGATTCATCTGCGTTCTTATGCCCAGCATGACCCTGTCATAGAATACAGACGTGAAGGTTATGCCATGTTTGATGAGATGGTAGAAGCCATACGTGAACAAACTGCAAGAAAAGTGCTTACGACAACCATCGTTCCCAAGAAACAGGTCGAAGAAAACATCGAAGATGCAGCTCAGGCCGGGGGTCCTTCCTCCACTACAGTTAAAAAGAAAAAAATCGGAAGGAATGATCCTTGTCCGTGCGGAAGCGGCAAAAAATATAAGAACTGTCACGGAAGAAACGTTTCAAAATAAGATAACAAAAGCCCGGGGCTTTGCCCCGGGCGTATATTAATCTTTATGGAAGATCAGTCATTGGCTTTCTTCTCACTCTGCTGAATGAGATTGAAAAGAGATGATGCCAGCTGCGGATACTCGTTAGAAAGCTTTTCGCTGGAAGTCTGGAATTCGTTAGTATCGACAGCTTCATGCTTGACAGGCTGCTGTGAGAGTATATCTCTCAGTTCTGCCTCGCTTTTGCTCATTGAAGCATCCATATATCCTGTGTACAGTTTTTCTGGTATAGAGAACAGTTTATCCTGGTTACGTGCACAGCTGGAATACACCATTCTGAACATTTTATATACAGAAGCATTTAGATAGTTAGTTATCTCTGACACGAGATCTTTATCCGGTTCTCTGAGCAGCATATCATATAATATGCTGAGAGAGTTGATGAGCAGCTTCTTGCTGAGCACCGGAAGAAGACTACCGCGGTATCTTGAATCATCAGGGTCATTGATGTCTTCCGGAATATCTTCCACCGAGAGTGTCAAACCGCTCCTGTCAGGCGATCTGCCGAGAAGATAGTCACAAGAAACACCATAGAATTCAGCAGCTTTAACTACAAAATCAAGGCCGCACTCACGAATTCCTTTCTCGTAATGGGAAAGCAATGCCTGGGAGATTCCTAGACTGGCTGCGGCCTCCTTCTGAGTAAGGCCTCTTTCCTTCCTCAGAAGAGTAAGTATTCTGCTGAAACTGGTGTTGCCGGACATCGAGATATACCTTCTCGTCTAAACTACAAAGTGTATTTGTGATTATACTTTCAATAATACCGTGTGTAAATTGTTTTTTATGCCAAAATAAAAGGATTTTTTTGTACAGACTATTGTAAAGGAGTTACTGAAATTGAAGACATATAAACTGTATATGATCCGCCACGGACTGACTGAATACAATCTTGACGGCAGATACTGCGGCACTCTTGATCCTCCCCTCTGTGAAGAAGGGGTCAATCAGCTTTATGAACTGATGGAACAGTACGATTATCCTTATGTGGATGAAGTGTATGCAAGTCCCCTGCTCCGTGCCCGTCAAACAGCTGAGATCCTATTTCCTGGCTGCGATTATACTGCTGTAGAGAATCTGAGAGAGGCATCTTTTGGGCCTTTTGAAGGCAAGACCATGGCACAGCTGCGCGATGATCCGGAATTCGCAAAGTGGATCGTACCCGGTTCTGAATATGCACCAGCCGGCGTAGAGCCGTCCAAAGCCTTTTATGTCAGATGCCGCATGGGAATCATCCAGATCGTAGACGACATGATGAGAAGAGGCGTTACGAATGCTGCAGTCGTCACGCACGCAGGAGTGATCAGCACTGTTCTTGCAGCCCTTGCATACCCTAAGCTTTCACAGTATGACTGGAACTGTGAAGCAGGCTGCGGGTTCATGCTCCGTGCAGATCCTTCCCTGTTCATAAGAGAACCTGTGCTTGAATATTTTGGAGATATTCCGAGTGAAGCTTTACCTCATGATGAAGAAGACCCATACGACGATATGTATTGAGTTTTGCTATATTAGTTATGCATTTGCGGCAGTAGACTATACTGCCGCCCCTTGTTTATAATGACATTATCGGAGAAACCACATATCTTTTTTGGGGAGGATACTAGTTTTGAAGGCTTCTATCAGAGTCAGTAAAGACAATATAGTGTCTAAGATTGACGACAGAATTTACAGTTCATTCGTTGAACACATGGGAAGAGCTATCTACACAGGCATCTATGAACCGGATCATCCTACAGCAGATGAATTTGGTTTCAGAAAGGATGTTATGGATCTCGTCAGACCTCTCAACCTTTCTCACATCCGCTACCCCGGTGGAAACTTCCTGTCTGGATACCGTTGGAAAGACGGAATCGGTCCTAAAGAGGAACGTCCTGCAAGACTGGATCTCGCTTGGTTCCAGATCGAGCCGAACCTAGTCGGAACCGATGAGTTCCTTCGCTGGTGCGAAAGACTTGGTGTAGAGCCAATGCTGGCTGTAAACCTCGGAACCGGAACGCCTCAGGATGCCGCCGATCTAGTGGAATATGTTAACGGAACTACTCCCACCTATTATGCCCAGCTCAGGGCCCGTAACGGTCACAAAGAGCCCTACAATGTGAAACTGTGGTGCCTTGGCAATGAGATGGACGGTCCCTGGCAGATCTGCGGAAAAACTGCAGAGGAATACGGCAGGATCGCTCACGAGACTGCCAAGATGATGAAATGGATCGATCCGGACATCGAACTGGTCGCCTGCGGAAGCTCAAACACCAGCATGAAGACCTATGGAGAATGGGAAAAGACCGTCCTAAAGCACTGCTATCAGGATGTCAATTATGTATCACTTCACAGCTATTACCGCAATGATGATCATGATAACCCCACATTCCTGGCAAGCAACATCGATATGGAGAACATGATTCAGTACATCGGCTCCATATGCAAGCAGGCCAAACTTGAGCAGAAGGGCGATCATGACGTCTATCTCTCATTTGACGAATGGAACGTCTGGTATCATTATTCAACAGAACAGACTCCTCCTGAAAAGTGGGTAGTAGGACGCGCGATCGACCAGGAAGATTATGACGATGTCGATACTCTGGTAGTCGGCACTCTCATGAATGCACTTATCAGAAACGCTGATATGGTCAAGATCTCGTGCTTCGCACAGCTGATCAATGTTATCGCTCCGATCACAACAGAGCCCGGTGGAAGAGCGTATGTTAGAACGATCTATAAGCCTCTTATGTATGCTTCCAACTTCGGAAGAGGAACATCCATAAAGCCGATAGTAGATGCTCCTACATATGACTGCAAGCTTTATAAAGATGTGTCATTCCTTGACAGCGCAGTGGTTCTTTGTGATGATGGTTCACTCTCTGTCTTTGTCGTCAACAGGAATGAGAACGAAGATGCTGAACTCACGCTAGATTTCACAGGAATCAGTGAATACAAAAATGCAGAAGTCATGACGATCCGCGGAATGGATACAGTCACTGAGAAAGCTGATGTCAGTGGAAACTGCCTGAGCACAAAGCTACTTCCCCTTTCCTGGAACCTCATCAGACTCTCATAAAAAGAGCAGTTTGTCGCAACTGGCAAATAAACAGCGAAATAGTACATTATTTTCTATGTTTACACGTTCTTTTTGAGACTTTACGTCTATTGCGGCACATATATTGATATGTTATATTAATGCATGCGGGCATTATAATTGCCCGCATGTATTTGTGTGTACTAACGAAAGTACTATAAAAGAAATCAAACGGCAAAAAGGAGACTGAACATGTACAAAATCGTGGATAAGGTCAGCCTTAACCCCACAGTTACCATGATGCAGATCGAAGCGCCGCTGGTCGCAGCCAAAGCAGAGCCCGGCCAGTTCATCATCCTCCGCGTTGATGAAAAGGGAGAGCGCATCCCTCTGACGGTAGCAGGTTACGACCGCGAAAAAGGCAACGTCAAGATCATATTCCAGATCGTCGGTGCCACCACAGAAAAACTCAACCATAAGAACGTCGGAGACTACATTCAGGACTTCGTAGGTCCTCTCGGAGTAGCAACACATCTTGACGGTCTGAAGAAGGTATGCATCGTCGGAGGCGGCGTCGGATGCGCGATCGCACTTCCTATCGCCCAGAAGCTTCATGAGCTCGGTGCAAACGTCACTTCCATCATCGGATTCCGCACTAAGGATCTGCTCATACTCGAGGATGATTTCCGCGCCTGTTCTGATGAGCTCATCGTTATGACAGATGACGGTTCATATGGCCGCGAAGGAAACGTTACCGTTCCTCTTAAGGAGCTCTTTGAAAATGGTGAAACATATGATCAGGTCATCACAATCGGCCCCCTGATCATGATGAAATTCGTTGTTGCTGCATGCCAGCCCACTGGTATCCCCTGCACAGTATCCATGAACCCGATCATGATCGACGGAACCGGAATGTGCGGCGGATGCAGACTCACTCTCAATCAGGACGGAAAGAAAGTCACAAAGTTCGCCTGCGTTGACGGCCCCGATTTCAACGGATACGAAGTTGATTTCGATGAAGCGATGTCCCGCGGAACAATGTATGTTCCTTTCGAGCGTCATGCTTATGAAGAAGCCTGCAATCTCTTTAAGGAGGTAAACTGATATGCCCAACATGAGTCTTGTAAAGAATCCCATGCCATCACAGGATCCTCTGGTACGTGCACATAACTTCCATGAGGTCGCTATCGGCTATACCGAAGAGATAGCTCTTGACGAAGCCCAGCGCTGCCTGCACTGCAAGAATATGCCTTGCGTTTCCGGCTGCCCTGTTAATGTTCACATTCCTGAATTCATTGAGAAGATAAAAGAAGGAGATTTCGAAGGCGCCTATCAGGTGATCCATGAGACATCTTCTCTCCCCGCAGTCTGCGGCCGTGTATGCCCGCAGGAAACCCAGTGCGAATCAAAGTGCGTCCGCGGAATCAAAGGCGAACCTGTTGGCATCGGCCGTCTTGAGCGTTTCGTAGCTGACTGGCACAGAGATCACAGTGATCAGAAACCCGTTCCCGCTCCTTTCAACGGACACAAAGTCGCTATCGTCGGATCCGGTCCTTCCGGTTTGACCTGCGCAGGCGACCTCGCCAAGCTCGGATACAAAGTCACCGTTTTCGAAGCTCTCCATACTGCCGGCGGTGTTCTTGTTTATGGTATTCCTGAGTTCCGTCTTCCCAAGGCTATCGTACAGCAGGAAGTCGATAACCTCGTCGCTATGGGCGTCGATGTCGAGACCAACGTTGTTATCGGCAAGACCCTCACAGTTGATGAGCTCTTCGAGCAGGGTTACGAAGCTGTTTATGTCGGTTCTGGTGCCGGCCTCCCCAACTTCATGGGAATCCCCGGTGAATCTCTGAAAGGCGTTTACAGTGCCAACGAGTTCCTTACCCGTTCTAACCTCATGAAGGCTTACGAGGATGATCCTGTAACTCCTATCATGAAGGGCGGAAATGTGGCCGTTGTCGGCGGCGGAAACGTTGCTATGGACGCTGCAAGAACTGCTCTCAGACTCGGTGCTGACAATGTTTACATTGTTTATCGTCGTTCTGAAGAAGAACTTCCCGCACGTCGTGAAGAAGTTGAACACGCCAAAGAAGAGGGCATCATCTTCAAGCTTCTCAACAATCCTGTTGAGATTCTCGGCTATAACAACCCTGATGACAGACGTGACCCCAAGAACGGATTCGTAACAGGTATGAAGTGCATCCGCATGGAGCTCGGTGAGCCTGATGAAAGAGGCCGCCGTCGTCCTATTCCCGTAGAGGGAAGCGAATTCGTCCTCGACGTAGATACCGTAGTCATGGCCATCGGTACATCCCCCAACCCGCTGATCAAGAATACAACAGCCGGTCTCGATGTAAACAGCCACGGCGGAATCATCGTTGACGACAATGGTGCTACTTCCAAAGAAGGTGTTTATGCTGGTGGAGACGCCGTAACAGGTGCTGCAACAGTTATCTCCGCAATGGGTGCCGGCAAACTTGCCGCAAAATCCATTCACGAGTATCTCAGCAAATAACTGATTCTCAACAAATCATGAAACTGCCGTATCAGTAATGATGCGGCAGTCTTTTTCTTATACTATTAGCTTTTGCAAATATTACAGGCTAATGTCTGATTTTGTTTGAATCATTCTTCAATTATGGTAACATTTAGAAAAAGACATAAGACAAAGACTTCTTACAGTTGTTGAATATGCTGAAAGATTTGTGCCTTATGCATAAATGAAAGGAGTAATCAAATGATCAGAAAAGCTACTGTCGAAGGTGGCGTTGTCGTAGGTATTCCTGCAGCTGATCCCCGCGTAACTGCATTTAAAGGAATCCCCTTTGCAGCTCCTCCTGTTGGTGAAAACCGCTGGCGTGCTCCTCAGCCTGTCATCCCTTGGGAAGGTGAACTGAAGTGCTGGAATTTCGCTCCTATATCCATGCAGCACATCCCGGGCCTTGATCCCAACAATATCTACACCAGAGAATGGAACGTAGATCCTGAGATCCCGATGGATGAAGATTGCCTGTATCTCAATGTTTGGACTCCAGCCAAAAGCACGGATGAGAAGCTGCCGGTCTATGTATGGTATTTCGGCGGCGGTCTCAGAGAAGGAAACCCTGCTGAAATGGAGTTCGATGGTGAGCGCATCGCCAGAAGAGGCGTTGTAGTAGTCACCGTAAACTATCGTCTGAATGTATTCGGATTCCTTGCCCACCCTGAGCTCACAGCTACTCAGCCCAATGCTCCTACAAACTTCGGAAACCTCGACCAGCAGGCAGGTACACGCTGGGTCAAGAGGAACATTGATGCTTTCGGCGGAGATCCGAACAATATTACAATAGGCGGACAGTCCGCAGGCGGCGGAAGCGTATGTTCTCAGCTCTCCTGCCCCGATAATGAAGGTCTGTTCCAGAAAGCCGTCATCATGAGCGGAATGTTTGCCGGTGTTTATGATGAACGCAGGCGCCAGAATTTCGAAGAAGCACAGGCACAGGGCGAAAAATTCTTTGAATTCATGGGTGTAAAGACTCTTGCAGAAGCCAGAGCAATCGATGCTGTTACTCTGAGAGATAAAGGTGTTGAATTCGAGACCGAATTCAGAGCCCGTTTTGGGTCTGTACCGGATGGCAAGTTCCTGCTTGGAGATCCTCTTAAGAGAATCTCAGAGGGAAAACGTCTGCGTGTACCGCTCATCATCGGAAGAACACAGGATGAGTTCAGATCCTTCATCGAAGCTGACACGATGGATGAGTTTAAGGAGAAAGTCACTGCCGCTCTCGGCGACTATGCTGAAGAATTCCTGAAAGCCTGCGGCGATGATCTTGAAACTGCCAAGGCGATGGCAAATGTAAGCGGCATTGAACTCGCCGTACGTTCCTTCGTCGAGAAGAACGAGGCTGCCGGCGTAACAGAACCTGTATATTATTACGTGTTCAACGCTGAGATCCCCGGATGGGATAACCCCGGAACGTTCCACTCAGTAGATCTCTGGTTCTTCTTTGAGAACCTTGCAAAATGCTGGAGACCTTTCAAGGGCAAACACATGGATCTTGCGAGACAGATGTGCAACTACTGGGCAAACTTCTTCCGCAGCGGCGATCCTAACGGTCCTGATAATGACGGAACACCGATGCCCCTCTGGAAACCGTTCACAACAGCTGAGCCCAATGCAGTATGGTTCAACGACGTAGTCGAGCCCTGTGTGGACAAACCCAGTGAGGCAATGGAAGTTCTTGTCAAAAAGAACAGATAATTAGTAACAAAAAGATTGGAGAAACCAATGCTTAAAGTCGTAAAAACCGAGAACGGCTGGGTCAAAGGAATTCCAGCCGCAGACCCGAGAGTCACTGCTTTCAAGGGTATCCCTTTTGCAGCACCTCCTGTCGGTGAACTCAGATGGAAAGGCCCGCAGCCTGCTGCTGACTGGGAAGGTGTCAGAGAATGCTACACTTTCGGACCGATAGCTATGCAGAAATACCCAGGACTTGATCCTGACAACATCTATACAAGAGAGTGGAACGTTGATCCGGACCTCGTTATGAGTGAGGACTGCCTCCAGCTCAATGTGTGGACACCTGCTAAATCCGCCGATGAAAAACTTCCAGTAATGGTCTGGTTCTATGGCGGCGGACTTCAGGAAGGACATCCTTCCGAGATGGAATTCGACGGTGAGAGGATCGCAAGAAGAGGCGTTATCCTCGTATCCGTAAACTACAGAGTGAATATCTTCGGCTTCTTTGCCCATCCCGAGATCACCGCGACCGCTGAGGATAAATGCTATACAAACTTCGGAAGCTATGACCAGCGCTTTGGAGTTCTTTGGGTCAAGCGCAATATCGCCGCTTTCGGCGGAGATCCTGACAACATCACTATCTTCGGACAGTCTGCAGGCGGACGCAGCACTCTGTTCCAGCTCATCTCCCCTCTCAACGATACCGACCACATCAAAAAGGCGATATCTATGAGCAGCGGCGGCATCAGCATGGGCGGAGCATACGGATATCCCACTCTTGCTGAAGCAGAAGCAAACGGTGTCGAATTCTTCAAGTTCATCGGGGTGAACAGCCTCGCAGAAGCGAAAGAGATCGATTCCTTCACTCTCCGTGATAAGATGCTTGAATTCATGGAAGAGAAACATGTGCGTTGGGGCTTCAACATTGACGGAGTATTCGTTAACGATGATCCTGTCAGGATGATGGCAGATAACAAGAGACTGCCTGTTCCTCTTATCTGCGGCCATACTACCGGAGATATGGGAGATATGTTCGGCAGAGCTCGCACGAAAGAAGATATCCGCGATCAGATCGTATCAATGGTCGGCGAAGCTGATGCAAAGGAAGTACTTGATGCCGCCGGATATGATGATAAGGATCTTGACGCTCTCAAAGATGCACTGAAGATCAACAACCAGCGTTTCGGAATCGAACTTCTCCACATGAACGGTGCAGATCACGGTCTTACTGAGTATTTCTATTCGTTCGGGCCGGAGATCCCCGGCTGGGACAATCCCGGTGCATTCCATTCCAGCGACCTTTGGTTCATATTCGAGACACTTGCAAAATGCTGGAGACCGTTCCAGGCAAAGCACTACGATCTGGCAAGACTTATGTGCAACTACTGGACCAATTTCGCAAAGACCGGTGATCCTAATGGCAACGATGCCGACGGAACACCGATGCCTGTATGGGAGAAGTTCACGAATGAGAATCCCCGCTCTATCATGTTTGAAGACACCGTCTTCATGCAGAAAGAACCGGAGCGTCCTGCTATTCAGCTTCTTCTCAGTAAAGCCGCGGACAAAATGTGGAGAAAATAACCACCATTGACCACTGCTTTACATTTACAAGCACAAAAAGAGGGCTGCCTAACAGCCCTCTTTTATAATTCAATTTATTACGGTTCAGCAGGAGTTGCAGGTACAGGTGTCGGTTCGACCGTCTTGCCTTCTCCGTCGTTGTTGTAAAGCTGATGCATGCATGAAGAAGACGGCATGTTGTCTTTCGTATAGTAACCTGTTCTCTTATTGGTGCAGGAACCGGTTGCCAGATCGCCGGATGCCATGCAGAACGTAGCTGTTACGATGCTGTTTGGTCTTTCAAAAGAGATAACAGGAAGATCATTTGATATCGCATTGAGAACGTCACGAACCGCGTACTGGATATCATAGTGGATGCTGTACGGTGTTACTCTTCCGTTAAGATCATAACCCAGCCAGCCTACGGAGCAGTAATACGGATTCAGTGCGCAGATCCAGAAGTCATTATCGTCAGAAGATGTACCGGTCTTCGCTGCAAGAGGCTGAATCGTATTTTTCCTCAGCGCTGTTGCGGTTCCTTCTCTTACAACACCCTGCATTATCTGGTTCATTATATATGCAGTTTCAGGAGACAGCGCCTGATTCGTCTGGCAGTATTTATTCTTATCCAAAACAACGTCACCGTTGGAATCTTCAATGAGAGTGTAATAGCGTGGTGTCTTGTAAACACCCTTGTTGCCGAACACGCAGTATGCAGCACACATCTCCGTAACAGTCAGACCGTCAGTCAGCCCTCCCAGAGCAAGAGATGCTGTTCTGTCTGTCAGATACTGTTCACTGTAGTCGTCCCATCTGCTGTCTACCAGTGTAGTGAAACCAAGCGATGATGTCAGGAAATCGAATGAGAAATCTATTCCGACGAGCTGCATCGTGAGGACGGCGATCGTATTGAGCGATTTGCAGACTGCCTTGTAGACAGTGACAGGAGAACCATAAGTTCTCTCGAAGTTCCAAGGCCAAGGCTGGCCGTTGATCCTCTGCGAGGCAACGTCCGGGAACAGAGTCGAGAAGTGAATCTTCTTCAGTTCTATGGCGGGAGCATAAACAGCGATCGGCTTTATGGAGGAGCCTGTCTGCCTTGTTGTGCTGTAGCAACGGCTAAGGCTTAAACTAGCAGTCTTTTCTCTAATTCCGCCTGCGCATCCGACGACCTCACCATCATAGTTCATTACGACGAAAGCAGCTTCCAGCTGGTTCTCAAGCTTATTGCCCTCACTGTCGTATTTGTAATCTGGCCAGAGATCATCATCCCAAGCTGTTTTCTCGCAGATAGCCTGAACTTTGGGATCCATCGTAGTATAGATCCTCAACCCTCCCTCATACAGCAGGTCATATGCATCACTGGGATCAAGATTCTTATATTTTATAAGGTCGTCGAGCACCTGCTCGATTACAACGTCGGTGAAATAGTCATATATACCAGTTGAACGAGAGGATGTATCTTCGTCTTCAACATAGAAGACCATATCTTCACTCTCTGCCATAGCAGCGTCATACTGAGTGTCCGTGATCAGCCCCTCATTTTTCATGCTGCGTATGACATATTCTCTCTGGATCTTATTATCTTCGGGGTATTCATAAGGGTTATATGCGCCTGGAGCTTTAGTAATACAGAGAATTGCCGCTGATTCAGCTATAGTCAGATCTGAAGTCGTTTTGTTGAAGTAATACTTTGCGGCAGCTTCTATACCAGCGACCTGTCCGCTGAGTCGGATGGTATTAAGATAAGCCTCCAGTATCTGTGTCTTGGAGTAGTTCTTCTCCATCTCCAGGGCTCGATAGATTTCTCTGATCTTTCGGAGTATTCCGTTAATTCCTTTGACATCATCTTCTCCGGTAATGTTCTTTATCAGCTGCTGCGTTATTGTAGATCCGCCCTGCACATTGTCTGCAAGTTCAATATTGAACAGCCTCAGGAACGAGTTGAGAAAAGCGAACGTAGTGCGCTTCCAGTCAACGCCGTGATGTGTCCTGAAGTTGTGGTCCTCGGAAGCAATGATCGCATCAATTAGAGTATCAGGAAATTCTGTATAGTCTACCCAGACGCGGTTCTCTCCGGCATATATTCTCTGATGCTCGTACCATTCTCCGGTGTCCTTATTCTGGACCATTATGATAGTGGCAAGACTGAGCTTGATATTATCAATGTTCAGCAGTTTATAGTCATCTGCCGTGACATCAGCAAGATACATCGTAAGGCCTACACCAAGAGCACAGCCTCCGAGAATCGCCACACACATAAACAGGAGGAACAGTCTTACCAGGACCTGGAAAAAAGAAGCTCTTCTTCTGACTTTCTTTTTCTTGGATCCGTTTATCTTCTCTCCTGTAACCGAGCTGTTGCTCTGATTTCTGTTTCTTCTTGTCTTGCTGCCTTTTTCATCCATTTGGCTGTCAACTTTCTTCTCTGATGCTGCTGTGATGATCTCCGGAATGTCGCTGTCAGAATCATTCGTATTCTGATCATCACCCAGGATCCCCGAGATAGCTCCATCACTGCCAACTACAGCATCGAATTCAGCAGTATCCATAGGCTCCGGCAGTTCATTTTCGTCAGGAGTCTCATGATTGAATTCATTTAATTCGCTTATCAGGTCAGATCCCTCCTGAGCCAGAACAGCATCTGTCTTGCTGAAAGGGTCACCGACCGGATTATACCCTGCTCTTTCTGGTCCGGCATTATCAGACATTTCAGAAACGAGCTCATTTTCTGTACTGCTCATAAAAGAAGACAGTTTTTCAGCAGGAATAAAGACTTCCCCGCTGTCCGGATTTCCTACTATAGTATCCTCCTCAGACTTCCCGAGTTCAGGATCATTACCTATCTCTTCAAAAGAAAAATCTTCAGGAATTGAAGGTTCGGAACCTATTTGTTCACTTCTGGTTTCCATATTATCTGTTACTGGTTTTGAAGCATCTTCAAAGATCATGTTTTCCAGATTTTCGTCATTTTTGTTGCTTTTTCTGGCCATAACTTCTCTCTTTCAATACAACCTTTTATAGGTGAATGCTATTTCACCATATAGTCATACCTGTATATAATATCATAGAGATACTGAAAGATTAACTACTTAACATAAACTTAATACTTTGTTGTCTTTTCATAACAAGAAACAAGCAGGATTCTATGGATTATTTTGTTGAAAAAAAAGAAAAACTGTTGCTTCACAGCTGCTGCTCCGTATGTTCATCTCATGTTATCAGCGTTCTTGCGCCTGAGTATGAACTGTCTGTCTTCTACTATAACCCCAACATATGGCCGGAAGATGAATATATTCACCGAAAGAACGAACAGATTCGTCTCCTGCAGGAAGCAGATTTCTGCCGTGACGTGAGCTATTATGATCTTGACTACGATCACTGTGAATATCTTGAATGCGTAAAAGGTCTCGAGAAAGAGCCAGAGAACGGAGCTAGATGTTCAGTCTGTTTCAGGCTGAGACTGGAGAAGACCGCTTTATTCGCCCTGGATCACGGTTTCGATTGTTTCTGTACCACCCTTACCGTGAGTCCTCATAAGAACTCTGCTGTGATAAATGCTATTGGTGAAGAAATCTCAGAAAAATACAGAATAAAATGGATACATTCTGACTTTAAGAAAAAGGATGGTTACTTGCATTCTACAAGGCTTGCAAAAGAGTACGGCCTTTACCGTCAGGATTTCTGCGGATGCGAATTCGCGTGGCGAGGTCACGGTCAGTTTTCCGTTTCCGGATAATGTTGCTATTATTATTCTTTAAATCTGCTAAATTAGCGGCAGTACCACTTGGTACTGCCGCTGTTTCTATTCCATCCTTACCACTTTATATGTCCACGGTTCTACGCATTCCCACCCGCAATCCGTGTTGAAAACTGCAGGAGTATCTCCTCTGTTCAGCATAAAAGCTATCTTTCCTTTATCATTTGCTCTGTAAAAACCAAGGATTTTCCCGTCAGTTCGGAAAAAGCTGAGATTCCCATCAGACAGAACTTCAGCCATGCCTCGTCTGATCTCGCATATCTCCTGGATGGCGCTCTTCAGATTCTCATCAGCTGTTTCCTCCAGAAAGAAACCTCTGCAGAAAGGATCTCCGTATCCCTGCATGCCTATCTCATCCCCATAGTAGATCATAGGAATTCCAGGAAGGAAGAACATCAGCGCGTAAGCCAGTTTCAGCATCTCAACTCCTCTGAGATACTCGCTCTTTGTCAGTTTTCTCGCAGCTTTCTCTTCACGTGAGGCCGAGGACGTAATCGGCGCTGAAAGAGCATTTATTGCGCGCTCAGTATCATGACTGGAGAGCATATTCAGACATGAATTCAGCATCTCAGGAGGGTAGTGCAGGCAGATAGACTCAATTTCAGCTGCAAACGCTGCTGCATCAGGATCTCTGATGAAATTCAGTACTGCATTCTTGAACGGATAGTTCATGCATCCATCCAGCTCATCGCCCCAGAAATACTTTCTCCTTTTTCCGTAGCTGATCTTGTTACTAGCATCTTCCCACACTTCTCCGATAAGGATACTGTCAGGATCATTTCTTTTTACTGCATCCCTGATCTTGACTATGAACTCATCAGGAAGCTCATCTGCAACATCAAGTCTTAGTCCTGATGCTCCGGCTTTCATCCAGTACTCGATAACACCGTCCTTCCCTGTGATGAACTTGACATAAGACTCGTTCATCTCATTGACTTCGGGCAGTGTATCTATGCCCCACCATGAATCATATCTGTCAGGCCATTTCTGGAAGACATACCATTCGTAATACTTGCTTTGCATGCTCTGGTACGCACCTACCGACGGATAGTTCCCATATCTGTTGAAATATATGCTGTCATCGCCGGTATGGCTGAAAACTCCGTCCAGTATGATCCTGATCCCATATTGTTTAGCATGTATGCACAGTTCTCTGAAATCCTGTTCAGATCCCAGCTGTGGATCTATCCTGAAATAATCAGCTGTGTCATATCTGTGATTTGAGTTGGATTCAAAGATAGGATTCAGATAGATAAGAGTTACGCCAAGGCTGCTCAGATATGGGAGTTTGGAAATTATACCTTTAAGGTTACCGCCATAAAAATCATTGTTTCTTATCTTGCCTTTGCTGTCCGGTCTCCATTCAGGTATTTCGGAAAGATCATCATGATATACCCTTCCCGGTAGTTTCTCTACCTTCCCGGTGATCGCAAACCGATCAGGAAATATCTGATATGCTATTCCGCCGTAATAAATTCTGGCAGGAACGTATGCAGCACTTATTACTAGCAGCTGGGAGTTTACAGGATGTTCAGACAGAAAAGGTTCTCCTTCTGAGGTATAGTCAAGATAACATCCTTTTCCGTCGCAGATACTGTAATAATATAGACCTTTGCTTTGAAACACGATATCACAGAAAAATCTGCTGCCATCATGTTCCATTTCTCTGTCAAGGGATACCTCTCCATCATCCGATCTGCAGACAAGTTTAAGTTGATCTGCATTCTGCAGTTCTATTTCGAAATGAAGGTTCTGTCCTTCCTTTACTGTTCCGGAGGGCGTCCTGTATTTTGGTGAATACATCTCCAGAAAATCCATATTTATAAAAACCTGCTTTCTGCGAAAGTTAGGTATTTGCACTTATTCCGGTATACGATCAAATAAACAATTGTGCCTCAAAACGCAAATAAGTTTAACTTCATTTGATATAATACTATATATGATGTACAAAGGATACCGATGATTTCTTTTGTACATTGTGTTTTTTTGCTATATAATATTAGTTATTATTATGCGATTTTTGTACTTATGTACGTCTTACTTAAGATATATGTTTGAGGTGTTATTATGGCCAACAAGATTTCTTTGAATATCGCCGGTTTCAACCTTATCATCAATACGCAGGAAGATGAAGCACAGGTCAGAAGGCTCAATGAGATGCTCAACAGCGACCTGAAGCAGATCCTCACCCAGAATCCTTCTGCTTCCGTCACGAATGCTGCTCTGCTCTGTGCGCTGGATTATCTGGACAGATATGATAAAGCAACCAATAACGCCAATAATATGCGCGATCAGATCAAGGATTATATGTCCGATGCTTCAAATGCAAAGCTTCAGTATGACGATGAAGTCAGAAAAAATGCTGATCTGTCTGCTGAGATAGACGATCTCAAAGCCCGCATCGCCAAGCTCGCTTCTGAAGGTGCCGCCGGTTCCGCAGTAGAACAGTCGCTCAGGACTGAGCTTGAATCAGTCAGAAGCGAACTGAATAATGTCAGAACTCAGCTTAACGAGCAGGTCGAGAAGAACACTTCTATCCTCTCTGATTTCAGCATACTGAACAATGCTCTGAAGAATAAAGACAATGAGATAGCCAACCTGAACGATCAGATAACAAGAGTTAATGGCGAGCTTACTGAGAGCAAACAGAGGAACGTTCTTCTTGAGGCTTCCGTTAACGACGCACGTTCCGAAATCGCATCCCTTACTGCTAAGCTGGAAGAAGCTGGTCGCAATACCGAAGAGCTGCTTTCAAAGATAACAGTTCAAAATAACTCTGTTCCCGGTACACCTGAAACAGAGACTATTACAAAAGAATCATATTCTGAACCTACAAGACCTGATCCTGTCCCCTTCTCTTTCTCTGACAGCACAGGGATAGACGAATCAATAACTGAAGATATCGATGAGTATGAAGATGCTCCAGAATACTACGATGATCAGTATCCTGAATCTCTGGAGATCGAAGAACCTGAAGACGTTTATGAAGAAGACGTTACTGAAGATCTTCCTGTACAGAACGAGCCCGTTCAGCCGCTGCCGGAAAGAAGCATTCCCAAAAAGGATTATCGTTTCTTCGATTATGAGGATGGCGCCATTGAGAATGAGGACGGCGAAGTTGGCGTTGGAGACGGTTTCAAGACCTTCGGTCAGATGATAGCGGAAGAAAAGAGACAGCCCGGTAATTCCTTTGAGGATGCCAACAGCGGAAAACTCGATGATGAACTTCCCAATCTTTCATGGATCGATGATATTGAATGATGAAAATCCTGAAGATAAAAAAACTGGATCCCAGAGCTGTCCTTCCGGAGAAAGCTTCTGAATATGCAGCGTGCTTTGATCTCAGAACCGTTCTCGATGAACCCTATACTATTCAGCCAGGTGAGTTTCACTCATTTCATACCGGACTTGCTATAGAAATGCCTGATCCGGATTGTGTGGCTCTTATTTACTCAAGAAGTGGCATGGGAGCAAAATACGGAATCTCCCTTTCAAATTCTGTAGGGGTCATAGATTATGACTACCGCGGTGAGCTAATAATCAGCCTTATCAATAATTCATCCGAAACGTTCACCGTTGAAAACGGTGACAGGATAGCTCAGCTGATGGTTATGAAGACTGAACCCCTGCAGGCAGTATTTACTGATGAACTAACAAGTACTGAAAGGGGTTCCGGCGGTTTCGGTTCCACCGGTAAGAATTGATATGCCGTCTGAATACAGATTCATTCTTGCTTCTGCCAGTCCCAGACGCCGGGAACTGTTCTCGATAATACGGCCTGATTTTGACGTTGAAGTCTCAGATGTAGATGAAAATTCGGTTAGTTGGACTTCTCCGGAAGAATTATGTTTGGCCCTTTCGAGGCTCAAGGCAACAGATGTTGCTTCTAGACATATTGACAGCTGTGTGATCGGTGCTGATACGATAGTTTGTGTCGACGGTGAGGTCCTTGGGAAGCCTCATGACCATGGAGATGCTGTAAGGATGCTTACCATGCTTTCAGGAAGAAGTCATCACGTCCTGACTGGTATTTGTATCTGTTTAGGTGGAAAAGTAATAGCAAACAAGTGCTGCGACACTGAAGTGGTGTTCAAGTCCCTCACAACTTCCGAAATAAACAGCTACGTTTCTAGCGGCGATCCATTCGATAAGGCTGGCGCATATGGCATACAGAACAGCGCAGCGCGTTTCTGCGAACGAATCAACGGCGATTTTTTCAACGTCGTGGGACTTCCGGTAAATCTCCTTTATGAGACTCTGGTAGACTCAGGGCTTTTAGATCAATAATTACAGAGGTCTTAATGAGTACAATCACCTGTATACTCTCGGGAAAAGACGGAGTAGGAAAATCGACTGTAGCAGCACTGATAGGAGAACAGCTGGCTTTGCTTGGACGCAGCGTTCTTCTTGTCGAGTTTGAAGAAGGGCTTCGTTGTCTTGACCAGTACGTCGGTGCAAATCAAAGCAAAGTTTTTGATCTCGATGATGTTCTTAACGGCAGATGCGAATTGGACGAGGCAATGGCAGTCTCTTCCCTCTCAGACAATCTTTCAGTAATCTTTGCGGCTAACGGGAAAAAAAGTATAGATACTGAACAGTTCTCTACTCTTGTATTAGCTGTTTCCGACCGATTCGATCACGTGATCATAGATACAGACTGTTCCGTAGAAACTCTTGATTCTATCTCGAGTTTCTCCATGAATAACATAGTAGTTTCCACTGCTGACAATATTGGTACTAGAGATGCTAAATTTGTATGCGACAGGCTCTACGACATGAGTATTACCGGTGTTAAAGTCCTGTTTAACCGCGTCCGACGTGATTACATCGCTGATGGTATCACTCCCAATCTGGACACTGCGATGGATAATGTAGGAGTGCCCTTGATCGGTGTCATGACTGAGAATCCTGACGTGATCAAATGTACCAGCCGAGGTATCCTTCCTAAAAAGAATTCACAGACATATAAAGTATTCAATGCTATTGCATTAAGACTAGAAGGCGAGAGTGTTCCTCTCGTAGTTATATAGTAAGGAGGTTTGAATATGAATATTGCTCTTATCGCGCACGATTCCAAGAAAGAACTAATGATTCAGTTCTGCATCGCCTATTGCGGTATCCTATCCATGCACAATCTTTGTGCCACCGGTACTACAGGCAGACTTGTACATGAAGCGACTGGATTGAATATTCAGACATTTATGTCAGGCGAGCAAGGCGGAGATCAGCAGATCGGTGCAAGAATTGCCTGTGACGAGATAGACCTTCTCCTGTTCTTCCGTGATCCTATTTCTGTAAAAGAACGTGAGCCTAACGAATTCAACCTCCTCAGACTCTGCGACGTACACAATATTCCCGTTGCTACGAACATCGCTACTGCAGAAGTCCTGATCCAAGGACTTGAAAGAGGAAGCCTTGACTGGCGAAATATCGTAAATCCCAAGAACTGATTGTTTCACAGCACACGATGCTCCGTGTAACACGGGGCATTTTTCACGAAAGGAACTATTTATGGCAAACCAGATAACATCTCCAAGAGGTACAGCAGACGTACTTCCTCAGGACAGTGCAAAATGGCTTTATGTAGAGAATCTTCTCCGCAGTGTATGCGAACGTTTCGGTTATCACGAGACCCGCACCCCCACATTTGAACATACTGAACTCTTCCAGCGCGGTGTAGGCGATACAACAGACGTAGTTGATAAAGAGATGTACACCATGGAAGATAAAGGCGGCAGATCGATAACGCTACGACCAGAAGGCACTGCAGGTGTTGTCCGTTCATTTATCCAGAACGGTGTACTCGCCGGAGTCCTTCCGGTAAGAGCCTATTATCTGATCTCATGCTTCCGTTATGAGAAACCTCAGGCCGGACGCCTGAGAGAATTCCATCAGCTTGGAATAGAGCTTTTCGGAGCGAAATCTGCTGATGCCGATGCGGAAACTATCCGTATAGCATCCACCGCACTGAGGGAGATTGGATTAAAAAACGTGCATCTGGAGATAAACTCTATAGGATGTCCCGAGTGCAGGCCGAGATATCGCGAAGCTTTATACAACTATTTCAAGGCACATGAGGACGGACTGTGCGATACTTGCAAAGTGCGTCTGGAAAAGAATCCTATGAGGATAATTGACTGTAAGAGTCCTGAATGCCAGGAGATCGCAGCCGGTGCCCCGATGGCTCTTGACTATCTCTGCGATGAATGCCGTGATCACTTTGCAGATGTACAGAAATACCTGAAAGAAAGCGGTATCGATTTCACCGTCAATCCCCGCATTGTAAGAGGTCTCGACTATTACACCAAGACAGTATTCGAGTTCGTACATGAAAGTGCCGGAGCTCAGGGTGTCGTATGCGGCGGAGGCAGATATGACGGACTGGTAGGTATGCTGGGAGGTCCTGTTACTCCAGGTGTCGGATTCGGAATGGGCATTGAACGTCTGATTAATGTTGCTGAGAGCGAAGGAATCGTGTTCCCTTCTTCTGCTTCTCCGGATCTGTATGTCGGATTTATCGGAGCCCGCGGTCAGGACATCGCTCGCAAACTGGTATATGACCTTCAGGATAAAGGTATCTCAGCAGTTTACGACATCAACCTCAGGAGTCTGAAAGCGCAATTGAAATATGCTGATAAACTCGGTGCCAAATTCAGTCTGGTCATCGGTGATGATGAAGCAGATCAGATGAAAGGAAAACTTAAGAATATGCAGGACGGGACAGAAGTAACCGTTGACCTTGATCCCGAGCGGCTGGCGGCCGCACTTTGATGATCTGTTTCTAACTATAAAAATGCCGAAAGGATTCTAATATCATGACACAGATGCGTACTCACAACTGCAACGAGCTCCGCATTACAGATGCAGGAAAAAGAGTCAAACTCGTTGGCTGGATGGAAAATGTCAGAGAAGTCGGAAGCAATCTAGCATTCGTTATTCTGCGTGACTTCTACGGAACCACCCAGATAGTCGCCGAGACTCCTGAGATTCTGAATGTGATCAGCGGTCTCTACAAAGAATCAACCATTTCAGTTGAAGGTGTAGTCCGTGAAAGATCCAGCAAGAACCCGAAGATCGATACCGGAGACATCGAAGTAGTCCCTGACAATATCGAAGTATTAGGCAAATGCATATACAACAGCCTGCCCTTTGAAATCAATCACAGCCGTGATGCAGATGAAACTCAGCGACTGAAATACAGATTCCTCGATCTCAGGAACCCTGAAGTAAAAAAGAACATAATCCTCCGCAGCAATGTTGTTGCAGCTCTCAGGCAGTCCATGATGGAACACGGATTCCTTGAGATCACAACACCAATCCTCACCGCTTCTTCTCCTGAAGGAGCCAGAGACTATCTCGTTCCTGCCAGAAAGCACCCTGGAAAGTTCTACGCACTTCCTCAGGCTCCCCAGCAGTTCAAGCAGCTCCTTATGACCTCGGGATTCGACAGATATTTCCAGATTGCCCCATGCTTCCGTGACGAAGACGCCAGAGGCGACCGCTCACCCGGAGAATTCTATCAGCTTGATATGGAGATGGCTTTCGCCACTCAGGAAGATGTATTCGCCGTTTTGGAAGATGTTCTTCCTCCTGTTTTTGAAAAATACGGAACTTATAACATCTCCTCTTCTGCACCGTTCAGAAGGATCAAGTATCTTGATGCTATGGAGAAGTACGGTTCAGACAAGCCTGACCTCAGGATCGACCTTACTGCAAAAGATATTTCTTCCCTGTTCACTGAATGTGAATTCGAAGCACTGAGAGGTCAGACTGTCAAAGCAGTCGATATCAGCAACTGTACTCTTACTCGCAAACAGATCGATAAGCTCCTTACTGACTGCGAAGTTCAGTCCGGTTCTAAGGGATACTGGTTCAGGATCGATGAAAACGGAGATGTAGTCGGCGGGATCTCTAAATTCATTATTCCCGTAAAGGAAGAACTGGGAAAGATACTTGATCTCAGTCCCAACACACTCGTCGTAGTTGCTGCCGGTGATCAGGCTGTAAAATCCGTTGGTGTAATGATCAAGTTCTTCGGAGCAAACTGCGAAGGACACATGAATAAAGAACGTTATGAATTCTGCTGGATAGTCGACTTCCCGATGTATGAGATCGGAGAAGAAAGCGGCGAACTTGAGTTCTGTCATAACCCCTTCAGTATGCCTTCCGGAGGTCTTGATGTACTGCTTAAAGCAGAACGCGGAGAGATCGATCCTCTAAGCATAACCGCGGATCAGTATGACCTTGTCGTCAACGGAGTTGAGCTCTCGTCCGGGGCTGTCAGGAACCATGATCCTGAGATCATGATCAAGGCATTTGAACTTGTCCGCCTCGGCGAGGATGATGTCAAGTCCAAGTTCCCTGCCATGTACAATGCTTTCTGTTACGGTGCTCCTCCTCATGCAGGTATTGCTCCTGGCATTGACAGAATGGTCATGCTGCTTGCAGGAGAAGATTCGATACGTGAAATCATTCCTTTCCCGATGAATAAGAATGCACAGGATCTGATGATGGGTGCTCCGTCAGAAGTAACTGAAAAACAGCTGAAGGAACTTTCGATTAAGATCGATCTGTGAAAAACAACTTTAACTGGAATAAACATTTTACAAACAGACATGCGGCTGAGATCACAGCCGCATGTCATAGTTATCAGGAGAATTCTGATGGAGAAGACTTTCGATGTTGTTGCACTCGGTGAACTGCTTATCGACTTTACTCAAAACAATGTAAGTCCTGCCGGTAATCCGGTATTCGAAGCGAATCCGGGTGGTGCTCCGGCAAATGTTCTGGCAATGCTGCGCCAATTCTCAAAGAAATGTGCTTTTATCGGTAAAGTCGGAAACGACAGCTTCGGGGATTTCCTTGAAAATGTTCTAAACTCTAAGGGAATAGATATATCCGGTCTTCTTCGTGACCAGTCTGTTCCCACTACCCTTGCTTTTGTTCATAACAAGCCAGACGGAGACCGGAATTTCAGTTTCTACAGGAATCCCGGTGCGGATATCATGTTGAGAAAGGAAGATATTCCTACAGAGATTCTCTCAAATTGCCATATCTTTCACTTCGGTTCACTGTCACTGACGAATGAACCCAGCCGGACAGCTACATATCACGCTGTAAGCCTCTCAAAAGATTCAGGGTCCATTATTTCTTATGATCCGAATCTGCGTCCTGCCCTATGGAATGATCTGTCTGAAGCCAAGGAAATGATCCGGTGGGGGCTTTCTGTAAGCGATATCGTAAAGATCTCTGATAATGAGGTCGAATTCGTTACAGGTTCGTCTGATCCTGATATCGGAGCATCTCTTATCATGACTTCTTTCCCGAATATAAAGTTATTGCTGATCACTGCTGGTACAGATGGCAGCTATGCATATTACCAAGGCATTACAGTCCATGAGCCCGCCTATCTCCTTGGCGGTACTGTAGACACTACTGGAGCCGGAGATATATTCTGCGCTTCGGTCCTCAGTTATATTCTGGAGCATGATATCTCTCACCTGATAGAACAGGACTTCAAAAACATGCTCAGTCTTGCAAATGCGGCGGCATACCTTATCACAACGAGAAGAGGCGTGATAAATTCTGTTCCGGATATCAGGGAGATAAAGCAGGTCATCAGTCATGAGATCATTGACTGATAAAAAAGACAAATAAAAAAGGGAGAAATCAATCTCCCTTTCAAAATCAATTCAATAATTATTTGTTGAACAAAGAAGCTAAAGCATTCCACAGCCAGTTGTATATTGATGCAAGTACTACAGGAAGATCATTAAGTTCCAGCCTGAACACCAGGGTATAAAATGCATATGCTATCGCATATAAGATAAGCGTCAAGAGAGAAATGATGATGAATGCTCTGGCGAGGAACTTTTTCTGACGTGTCATGCAGAGTCCCAATGCCCACAGAATGGCAAAGATCCATCCAAGGACAGGAATACTCATGACCACCCAGCTCCAGACGATATTCCATGGCTCGAGCAGAGCCATCTTCCTTTCATTCTTGTCTACATGGCTGTACGGCTCTTCCTCCGTCTCATAAACTACAGGCTGGTCATCATAAGACGGAGTTTCAAAATAATCATGAACAGAGTGGACCTCTTCTGATCTGGGTCTGGCCTCAGTCTCAGTTTTGGTCTCAGGTTCAGCTGCTATATCTGAATCTACTTGCGGAAGTGCGGTATCTGCAGCTACTTCTGAGATATCCTCTTCTGTTTTATTTCTTTTAATCAGTTTGTTAAAGAAATCCATAAAGATCGCATCCTTTCCAGCGGAAACAGCGCTTCCATATTTCTGCTACAGTATAGCACAGTTGTCTTTTGGATTGAATCTTGCTGTAATCAGATAGTAGAATTGAAGAAAGAATCTATAGGAGAATCACATGGCAGAGTGTAATCATGACTGCGCTAACTGCAGTTCTAATTGTTCCGACAGAACTAAACCACAAAGCTTCCTGCTTCCTCAGAACAGCAAATCAAAAATCAGAAACGTCATCGCCGTAGTCAGTGGAAAAGGCGGTGTCGGAAAGTCTCTTGTAACTTCTCTTCTCGCTTCTGAGACTGCCCGCAGAGGTTTCTCCACTGCTGTACTCGACGCTGATATCACCGGGCCTTCCATCCCTAAGGCTTTTGGACTTAAAGATAAAGTCACTGGTGATGAAGAAGGCTTTTATCCTGTCTGCAGCAGTCTTGGAATCAAGGTCATGTCTCTTAACCTTCTCCTGGACAATGACAGTGCTCCTGTTGTATGGAGAAGTCCCATCATAGTCAATTCAGTAAAACAGTTCTGGACTGATGTGATCTGGGGGGACGTTGACTATATGTTTGTTGATATGCCTCCGGGAACCGGTGATGTCCCGCTGACTGTCTTTCAGTCACTTCCGATAAACGGTATCGTAATCGTAACTACTCCGCAGGAACTCGTTGAGATGATAGTCGAGAAGGCTGTCAGGATGGCGGATCTTATGCATGTTCCTGTAATGGCACTAGTTGAGAACATGAGTTATCTTGAGTGTCCGGACTGCGGAAAACATATCGCGGTTTTCGGGGAGAGTCATGTTGAAGAGACCGCAGAGCGATTCAACATCGACACATTTGCCCGTATTCCTATAGACAGTGATCTGTCTAAAGCAAGTGACAGCGGTATTATAGAGCGCTATTATTCCAACTGGCTCAACGCCGTACTAGCAAAGATCGGTGCAGTCAGATAATCCGCTACAGACTAATACCAGAAGAAAAACAGAGGTCAGTTTTCTAACTGACCTCTAGATTTTTTATTCCGGAATAGTTCTATCTCCAGCTTTCATTCCAGGGCCTGGTGATATCCTGTATGCCTTCATACCATTCCCACATCCATGTCCATTCACCTTCTCCGTTACCGTTCTCAGCATATTCATTGCTCATAAGCGAGATATGTGTATAGAGAAGATGCGGCACTGATTCATAGTTTCTCTCGAAACTGGTGACGCGCACACAATTGATAAGAGATTCTGCAACGTAGATCTTCTCGGGGCTGATACCGATTATCACAGCCATGTGACCATCGATGTATATAAGATCTCCCGGTTTAATCAGATCAGACTGTAGAAGTGATGTTGTGATCTCACGTCTGTCGCCGAGATCGGATAAATCGAACGCTCCGTTGACCATACCGGCACCGACATCTCCGAAATCAAAACCGGCATTTCTTAAGACCCAGCACACGAAACTGCTGCAGTCAAGGCCGTTCGGCATCCTCGTTCCTCTCACATAACCGTATTTATCTTCCCAGTTCATAAGAGGAGCTCCCCAATGGGCAGGCCCGTATGCTATACCTCTCGGATCGAGCTCTGCATATTTGGCAGAAGTCAGATAAAGACCTTTATGGTAATATCTTCCCTCACCGTCAGCATATGCACCGCCGCCACCATAAGGTTTCAGTCTTCCGTTCTCATAGAAATACGGAACTCTCTGTTTGAACTCAAGCGTAAGGAATCTGGCAGCAGCAACTACTGCACCTCTTGTCTTCTCTCCCGCTTGCTCTACCCTGCTGGCCAGAATCTCATCAAGCAGTGCTTCCTGTTCGACTGAATATACATCACCAACCAGGAGAGGCTTGCTGTACGTATCAGGATCCGGAACAGAGATCAGATCGGTCACAAGCATCTCGACAGAATCGGACACGTCTCCAGCAGACACTCTGAGAGCAGACACTCCGGAACTAAGTCCTGTAGCTCCGCCTTCTTCTGCAAGAAGGATGTCCGGGTCGTCTGCAGTCCAGGTGACTTCCTGTTCTTTGTTTCCGAGAACGGCCATCTCATAACTGTAGCCGTATTGGTGGGCTCCGACCGCAAGGTAAGCTTTGTCACCGATGAGTCTTATAGCCAAAGGCATGTTCAACTTAGACATGCTCTTCTCATCAGCAGTGACCACTCCGTTAGAATCCTTTAGATGGAAGTAATAACGGCCGGGACCAACCTCAAACACACATGTGTTGTTTACAGCCTCAGACCATACTACTGAATCGTCCATCGGCAGATAATCTCTGTCTGTGACACAGAACAGTGGTGAATCTTCTTTATAAGAATCTTCCTTGATATTTACAGTAACCTTGACTTTGTTATCTTCACTGAAGCTGCCTTCGGAGTAAACTGAATCGATCTCAAAAGGAAGACCTTCTCTATATCTCATATAACGCTGATCCTGAACTGTCAGCAAACGTCTGTAGCCTCCATATGAAGCTACTGACAAAGCAGAGATCAATCCGACTACTACGGCCGCTTTCTTCAGGAAAGCAACTATCTTTTCTTTTCTGTCTTCAGGTTTCGGAGTCGGTTCGGGCTCTGGTTCTGGTTCGGGTTCAGGCTCTGGCTCCGGTTCAGGAGTCGGTTCAGGTACTGGCTCTGGTTCCGGAACTGGTTCTGGTTCGGGTTCAGGCTCCGGCACCGGTTCGGGAACCGGTTCAGGTACCGGCTCAGGTTCCGGAGTCGGTTCTGGTTCAGGTTCAGGCTCTGGCACCGGTTCGGGAGCTGGTTCTGGAATCTGCGCAGGCTCCGGTTCGGTAACCGGTATTATCGGTTTCTCTTTCTCACCTTTCTTTTTTTCAGCAGCTTTCTTTTGTTCTTCTTTCTGCTGACGCTTCTTAGCAGCTTTTTTCTTTTTTCTACTCTTTTTAGGTGTTTTGGGAGTATGTATTCCTGGATTCTTTTCCTCTGTCACAGATTCTGTATCAGGACTTTCTCTATTTTCATCATCCTGAATGTCAGTATCATCATGGAGCAGAATCTCATCGTTCTCTGCAACAATATCCCCTAAATCATTTTCTGTTGTACGCAAACTCTCGGGGTCCGGCTCCAGGCCAAATCCCGAGGTCACATTTTCCATATTTTCTTTTTCCAGATGCTCGTCGGAGTACATCAATTTCTCCAGGTCTTATTGCTTTCTTGATATCTTCGGCCCTTGAGGGGTGTCCTCCAGCACGAATCCAGCTGCTGTAATCTTATCACGAAGCTCATCTGCCAGCTTGAAATCTCTGGCTTTTCTGGCTTCAGCTCTATCTTCTGCCATCTTGATGATATCAGCAGGAATCTCTTCTTCCTCTCGTTTGATCACAAGTCCGAGGACACCTGCAAGTTCATCAAATACTTCAGCTGCATATTCAAGCGCCTCTTTGCTCTGGTCTTCAGCGCTGTTTATATCTGAAACAAGAAGGAACAGTGCTGTCAGTCCGTTAGCAGTGTTCAGGTCATCATCCATTGCATCGATGAATTCCTGTTTTCTAAGATCTGCTTTAGCTTTCAGAGAATCATCGGTTCCCGCAGCATTTTTAATGGAGAAATCAAGATTATCCCTGCAAGTATGCAGTCTCTCAAGTGAAGCCTTGCACTGGTCCATAACTTCACGTGAAAAGTTGATCGGGGCTCTGTACTGAGCACTTATTGCAAAATATCTGATAGGTTCATATCCGTATTCTGTGGCTATCTCCCTGACCGTAAAGAAGTTCCCAAGTGATTTTGACATCTTGCGATTATCCACATTGACATAGCCATTATGCATCCAGTATCTGGAGAAGGCTACATCGTTGCAGCACTCGCTTTGCGCTATCTCATTCTCATGATGCGGGAAGATAAGATCCTGACCGCCGCAATGGATATCAGCTGTCAATCCGAGATATCTGCGCACCATTGCTGAACATTCAATATGCCATCCTGGTCTGCCTTTTCCATAAGGGCTGTCCCAGCTCGGTTCACCGGGTTTTGCAGCTTTCCAGACTGCAAAGTCCATGGGATCCTTCTTGAGTTCGCCGGGAGCGATCCTTGCTCCTGCTTCAAGCTCTTCAATCGGCTGATGAGAAAGTTTTCCGTAATTGGGATCACTATGAACGTCGAAATATACATCCCCGTTCTCTGCTACATAAGCATGTCCTTTCCGGATCAGACCGTCGATTATCTCAAGGATCATATCGATGTTCTCTGTAGCTCTGGGATGCACATCCGCTCTCATGATATTGAGGCCGTCCGCATCGGTAAAATACTCTTTAATAAAACGTTCTGCTATCTCTGAATAGGTTACTCCCTCTTCGTTAGCCTTGTTTATGACCTTATCGTCTATATCGGTAAAGTTCTGTACAAATGTTACGTCATATCCTCTCCAGATCAGATAACGACGAAGAGTGTCAAACACACATGCTGCTCTTCCGTTGCCTACATGTATGTAGTTATAAACTGTAGGGCCGCAGGCGTAGATCTTGATCTTGTTGCCTTCCTGGGGAACCAGTTCTTCTGTTTTTCTCGTAAGGGTATTGAATACCTTCATACTTATACCTCTTTATTTTGTGAATATATTAATAATAAGGAAATGCCGAGTGTCAGTCAATCACAACGGCCGTAAGATCCATTCCGTCTAGGCCGGTTATCTTAAGATCATATAACTCTCCAGGAATAAGGTCGTAATCAACTGGTACCAGGATCGAGAGATCGTCTTCCGGGGCATCAAATTCCGAACGGCAGATAAACGCCTTTTTTTCTTCATCGAATCCATCGCAGATAGCCTCTGTGACTGATCCTACCTTCTTCATCTGAAGCTCTCTGGTTATCTCCTGCTGAACCTGATAGAAAACCTCTGTTCTTTCTTGCTTAACGTCTTCAGATAGCTGATCCTTTAATCTCTCAGCCGGGGTTCCTTCCTCTGCAGAATAAGCGAAACACCCCGCACGGTCTATGGAAGCTCTTTTTATGAATGTTAATAATTCATCAAACTGTTCGTCAGTTTCTCCAGGAAATCCAGCAATAAATGTAGATCTGATAGTGATCCCCGGTATTTCATTTTTCAGTTTATTAATAAGTTCCAGATTCTCTTCTCCTGATCCAAATCTACCCATCCTTCTCAAGACTGCGTCACTGGAATGCTGAAGAGGGATATCAAGATACTTGCATACCTTTTCGTTCTGGGAGATCTCGCTGATCAAGGCATCAGTGATGTGCTCAGGATATGCATACAGTATTCTGATCTTCCACAATCCTTCAATTTGGGACATCTCATGAATCAAAGCGGCAAGAGAGTGCTCTCCTACCAGGTCCTTACCGTATGAGGTGGTATCCTGAGCTACGAGTATTAGTTCTCTGACCCCGTATGAAACAAGTTCCTTTGCCTCTGTAAGGATATCTTCTTCCTTCCTGCTGCGGTATCTTCCGCGTATCCCCGGTATAGCACAGAATGTACAGTGATTATCACATCCCTCTGCTATTTTTAAAAATGCGTAGTGCTGAGGCGTTGACAGCAATCTTTCACCTTCAAGATCGAGGTCAGTCGGAATCCTTGAATACGTATGTTCTTTCCCTTCCAAAGCCCTGTCGACTATCCCTACGATATCAGAATTCTGTCCGATCCCTACAACCGCGTCTATCTCAGGAATGATATCCATCATCTCCACTCCGTGACGCTCAGAAAGACATCCTGTCACGATCAGAGCTTTGATTATTCCTTCATTTTTGGCGTTGACCATGTCGTAGATATTGTCCAATGCTTCTTCTTTAGCGCTGGCAATAAATCCACAGGTGTTGATTATGACCGCATCAGCCTCGTAGAGTTCAGGAGTTATTGAATAACCAGACTCTTCCAGCAGATAACTCATCTTCTCTGCATCTACTCTGTTCTTATCACAGCCTAACGAAATGAAGTATATACTTCCTTTATTGTCCATCATATTCCTCTGCGAAATCCGTTTCGTTTAGAACAGCGATTATATCACTGCTTCTGTATCCCTTTCTCAGGAGAGATGCATAGACCTTCCTGCGTCCGTCTTCCTCTTTTAACCTTCTCAGATATTTTTTAGTTATCAGCGATCTTAGCGAGTCTCTATCATCTGTATCAAGACTGTTTACAACTGCATCGACGATATCAGTTGAAATACGTTTTGCAGCGAGTCTGCTTCTTATTTCTGCTGAACTTCTGCCCTTTCTCAGCAGTTCCTCTGAAAATCTCTGAGCAAATGCTTCATCATCCAGATATCCAAGTTCCCTGATTCTCGATACAACTGCTTCAGCAGTTTCATCATCAAAAGATCTGCCAAGCTTTGTAAACAGCTCGTATTCCGAGTGATCTCTGCTTCCGAGAATCAGGAATGCTCTGTTCAGGGCTTTATTATACTCAGATTTCTTTCGCAGTTCAGATAGTTCTTCTTCTCCGATCTCCATTCCCGGATGAATGTCGAAAGAGGCATATGCATCCTCATCTACAGAAAAAAGAAAATCCGCACCGCAAAAAAGGGCATATCTGCCCTTTTTTGTTCTTTTAATATCTGTTATGAACATGATCAGTCATCAACATCGACATCAAGAGAAGATGCATCTGTGCTTCTTGTTCTTGAAGACTTACCGGCTGTGATAATGACCGGTTTATCCAGTTCTGCTTCCGTCGGTTTGTAACCAGGCGCCAGTTTCTCAGCGTTTTCTCTGACCTGCCTCTCGATCTCTGCTGTAAACTCAGGATTGGCTTCAAGATATCTTCTTACGTTATCCCTGCCCTGACCGAGGCGCTGTTCACCATAGTTGAACCAGGCTCCGGATTTCTGAATGATATCGAGTTTTACTGCAAGATCAAGGATCTCTCCCACTTTGGAGATGCCCTTTCCATAGATGATGTCGAACTCAGCTTCACGGAAAGGAGGAGCGACCTTATTCTTTACCACCCTGACTTTAGTCCTGTTACCGTAGAATTCTGTTCCGTTTTTCAGCGTTTCCGTTCTGCGGACATCAAGTCTTACCGAAGCATAGTATTTCAGTGCACGGCCTCCAGGAGTCGTCTCAGGATTTCCGTACATGACGCCGATCTTTTCTCTTAGCTGATTTATGAAAATGCAGACACAATTGGATTTGCTGATCACGCTGGTCAGCTTTCTGAGTCCCTGCGACATCAGTCTTGCCTGCATTCCGACATGGGAGTCACCCATCTCACCTTCGATCTCTGCCTGTGTAGTCATTGCTGCAACAGAGTCTATAACGATAACGTCTATCGCTCCGCTTCTCGCAAGGGCTTCAGCGATCTCAAGTGCCTGCTCGCCAGTGTCGGGCTGTGAAACAAGCAGAGTGTCCAGATTTATACCGAGATTTGCCATATATGCAGGATCCAATGCATGCTCGACGTCGATATATGCTGCTTCTCCGCCGGCTTTCTGGGCTTCAGCCACAACATGAAGAGCAACAGTAGTTTTACCGGAGCTTTCAGGTCCGTATATCTCAGCTATCCTTCCCCTGGGAAGTCCTCCGACTCCTAGTGCTATATCCAGAGAAAGAGAACCTGTAGAGATAGATTCAACATTCAATGTGGAATTGACACCGAGTTTCATAATAGTGCCTTTTCCGTAGCTTTTTTCAAGCTGGGAAATAACTGTTTCCAACGCTTTCGATTTGTCTGCCATATTAAGCTCCCATATTCATTCAATGATCAAAATAACCATAGTAAGTATATCATCTGTATGCTCTGTTTTCCATCTCGCAGGGCATTATACGGCCACTCCGTTTCAGTGTATTTTCGCTTTCAGAATCATTGCCGCCAACAGCTCGTTCTATATATTCCCTAGAAGTGAAAACTGATTTAATACATACCCTGCGTTATCTATATAATATCATATCCTTTGTGCTTTAATACGCATTATGGTGGTAAATGACTGTTCAATCCATCTGTCCTTGCACAGCCAGTTTCTGAGCGTGGTCACACAGCTCATTAAGACAGCATGCACTGCAGTTTGGTCTTCTGGCTACACAACAGGCTCTTCCATGCAGAACGAATCTGTGACACAGGTCATTTCCCTTAGAAGGTTCCACAACAGCGCGGAGCTGTTTTTCAACGACCTCAGGTTTCGAGCTGTCGGCAAGACCCAGCAAGTTAGAGATCCTTATGCAGTGAGTGTCACAGACTATCGCCGGTTTTCCGTAAACATCGCCCACTATCAGGTTCGCGGATTTTCGCCCTACACCGGGGAATTTGAGCAATGTATCTATATCATCAGGGACTGTTCCTCCATACTCTTCGCACAGCATTTTCATTGAAGCAAGGATATCCCTTGTCTTTGATGCCCCTAATCCGCAGGGTCTCACTATTTCGAATACGTCTTCATACTGTGCAGAAGCTAGTTTTTCTGCCGTAGGATACTCTCTGAACAGCTTTTCGGTCACGATATCCACTCTGGCATCCGTGCATTGCGCAGCAAGTCTGACCGACACCATGAGCTGCCACGGCTCAGCATATGCCAATGTACACCTTGCTTCCGGATATTCTTTTTCCAGCGCCTCTACAACTCTTTTTGCTTTATCTTTCAAGTCCATACTGAAAAGCCTTCCTAATGGATGAAATTCATCATCTGCGGTGCCTCTCTTTCAGGAAGCCCATACTTTTCTTTACCGAGAGCAATGCTCTTAATCAGAAAAGCCATATTAGCAGCAAGAGTCCGCATCATCTGCATTCCTTCCCTGTCCTGTACGGCTTCTTCCGCATTATTACCGTGTATACCGTTCCAGTACTGTCCTGAAGCTACGGGCATTCCTGATATAGTGAAGTACTTGTTCAGTTCATCAAAAGTAGCTGTAAGTCCTCCACGCCTTGCAGACGCTACCGCTGCCCCGACCTTCATCCTCATGTCAAAGTGCGCACTGAAGAACAGTCTGTCCAGAAGCGCCACTACAGTCGCGTTTGCTGAGGCATAATAGACCGGACTGCCGACCACCAGCCCGTCAGCCTTTTCAAGTTTGGCAGCTACCTCATTTACTATATCGTCATAAACGCATTTCCCAAGTTTTCCGCAGGCGTGACACGCCATACATCCCCTGATGTCCAAGTTGCCGCAGTGGATCAGTTCTGTCTCAATGCCCTCTTTCTCAAACACTTTTATCATCTCATTCAGTGCTGTATAGATGCTTCCGTCACTGTGAGGACTTCCGTTCAAAAGCAATACCTTCATCGGTTCTTTCCCTCTTCCTGTCAATCTGTTTCGTGGATAATAGTTACTGTTAATATTATAATTGAAACTGTTGATATCAAAAACAAAACCTCATATCTTATTTGCAGGATTTAAATGATGAACAAATCACCGCTTGCATCCCTCCTCCGTCCGGAGAGCCTCGATGACGTATTCGGTCAGCAGCAGCTGCTGGCCAGAGGTCAGATATTCCGCGAAGCCATAGAATCCGGGAAAGTCCCCAATATGATATTCTACGGTCCTTCAGGAGTAGGAAAGACCACCGTTGCGAACATCATAGCAAAGAACAGCAATATGCAGCTTTACAGGCTCAACGGTACTTCTTCGTCCATAGCTGACATAAAATCTGCCATTGAAGATTCCAAGACGCTTCTCGGGATCAACGGTGTCCTTATATACCTGGATGAGATACAGTATTTCAACAAGAAACAGCAGCAGTCTCTTCTTGAAGTCGTTGAAAACGGAGATGTGACTCTGATTGCTTCCACTACTGAAAATCCATATTTTTACGTGTATAATGCCCTCTTGTCCCGCTGTACGGTATTTGAGTTCAAAGCGCTGGACTGGGAAGATGTCTTGTCTGCAGTTCAGAGAGCCATTGAAAAACTAAGTGAATCAGAAGGAGTCCAGTACTCTGTCGATGCTGATGCACAGGAACATCTTGCCAGAAGTGCCGGCGGTGACGTGAGACGGGCTCTGAATGCTCTTGATTTTCTTTCTGTTGCTGTCACTCCTGTAGATAATGTCAAACATATAAGTCTGGATCAGGTAAAACAGGTCACCTCCATGGCATACGGAAGATATGATAAGGAGGGCGATGAGCATTTCGATCTGGCTTCTGCTCTGATGAAATCGCTCAGAGGCAGCGATCCTGATGCTGCAGTACATTATCTCGCCAGATTCCTTGAAGCCGGTGACATAATAACTCCATCCAGAAGACTGCTTTGCTCCGCCTGCGAAGATATAGGTCTTGCTCATCCTCAGGCTATAGCTGTAGTTAATGCCTGTGTGCAGGCTGCTGAGCATCTCGGCTTACCGGAAGCCTATCTGCCGCTGACTGAAGCAGCTATCTATCTCGCTACCCTTCCCAAATCCAATTCTGTGGTTGCCGCATACAGCGATGCCAGCAGTGATGTAAAAGCCGGAAAAGGAAAAGGCTTCCCGAGGAGTATGCAGAACGTTCATTATGATTCAGCTGAAGTCAAAGACAAAGGGCAGCATTACCTCTACCCTCACGCATTTGAGAATCACTGGGTGAAACAGCAGTATCTGCCAAATGATCTTGCAGACCGTCAGTATTATATTCCTGGTGACAACAGGACTGAACAGGCGGCAAAAGCCTACTGGGACAAAATAAAAAACAATAAATAAACGACAAACAAAAAGAACTGCGAAACACAGTAGATGTGATTCGCAGTTCTTTTGTCTGTATTATTCACCAGATAAACGGTATCACTCTGTACCTTACCTTGGACATGTACTCATCATATCCCTGCAGCCCGTCTTTCAGCACTTCTTCCTCATTTCTGATGCGTTTTGCTATTACGGGAATATAAAGAAGCATGATAAGGAATGAGATCGGAGATCCGAGTATGACGGGTATAGAAAGGAAAAGAAGAATCGTAACGGCATACATCGGATGTCTGACTATACCATACATACCGGTGTCGATGACCTTCTGATCCTGCTGAACCTCGATCGTTCTCGAAAGATAAGTATTCTCTCTTAGGACTTCAGCGTACAGGACGTATGATATCAGAAACACAGCTGCTCCGGCATACACTGTCCATCTCGGCATAATGAACCAGCCGAACCTGTAGTTCAGGCCTGCAAGGACGAATGCTGAGATAAATATGAGTCCGCTCATGGCAACGACAGTTTTCTGTTCATCTTCCGACTCACGTGCGTCCAGTCTTTTCCTCAGAAGATCAGGATTCACTATCATCAGGATAATCCCTGCCATGAACATAGGGATGAAAAGAAGCGCCATCAACAGCTGACCGTTGAAGAAGTTCATCGTTCCAGCTGGAAGAAAGATCAGGATGCCTACGAGAACGACTCCTAAAAAGAACTTTACCAAAGCCTGTACAAACAGCTTCCGGTCCATTACTATTTGCTCCTCTTATGTTTAGATATGCACATGTTTCACGGTTCGTCCCACAGCAGATCGGGATATTTACCGTTTTTCTTCATGTCCTCTATAGCAGAAACGACATTAGGAAGGTCGTCAGTATATGTCACTCCATGCCAGTCGTCTTCACAGGTGAGGACCTTTACTGAACACGTTCCGTCTCCGATCTGATCATTGACGACGCTTGGGAGGTAATACTCGAATTTAACAGGGTTGTTTTTCATTCCTTCTGAAAGATAAGCGGGAAATCTTTCCCAAAGAGTTTTGGCCATATCAGATGAAAAGCCCCAAAAGTTCATGGACACCACTGTATTGCCGCTGATCTCCACCATATTGCCTTCGCTGTCTTTGTATCTTGCATCCTCACCATACGGATAGATCTCTGTTCTTTCCACTACGCCTGTCAGCAGGCCATCTTCAACGAAACACTGTCCTCTTGCAACAGAGCCGTTCTCTGTAAGTGTATTCTTGAGTCTGAATCCGACCATTGCATAACGGCCTGGTTCATCCCCTTCACTCAGGAACTCGTAGATCATCGCGAATGCACTTCTTCCATAGAAATCATCTGCGTTGATAACGGCAAACGGTGCATCGATGACATTGCGGCAGCTGGCAACAGCATGTCCGGTTCCCCATGGTTTTACTCTTCCTTCCGGTACAGAAAAACCATCAGGCAGATCGTTAATATCCTGAAATACATATTCTACATCGAAGAACCTGCTCATCCTGTCTCCGATGCTCGCTTTGAAGTCATCTTCTATTTCCTTCTTTATCACGAAAATGACTTTTTCAAATCCCGCTTTTCTGGCGTCGTATAGAGAGTAATCCATTATGATATGACCGTTATGGTCTACTGGCGTTATCTGTTTGAGTCCTCCGAATCTGCTTCCCATACCGGCAGCCATTATCACAAGTACTGGTTTTCTTTCCATTTTCACTATTTCTCCGTTGATGGTAATGTTGTCAGATCTATCGCGTTCCACTCAGCATCAGCGAGTGCACGGTTGAAAGTATAATAGTCTGATGTGCTGTACAGCACTACGGCATACAGTATCAGAGAAGGAATGATAGCAAGAGGTGAATACCACAGGAACTGCCCTGTCGCCCTTACCAGGATACTCAGAATTCCGGCTGCAAGAAGGAGCAGCACAGGAACGATCCTTGAATGAGCGAACAGTTTATTGCTTATTCTTACGCAGACAGCCTGTGCTTCCTCCACTGGTGTAGCCGCTTTCGCCCTGCTCAAAGCAACATCATCAGGTTCCAGAGACTGGGAAGACCGTATCAGAGCGTCACATGCATCATTATATTTTTCTGTTTCAGCATCGAGAATATCCAGTGCTTCTTCATATCTGTTTCTCAATCTGAACAGCCTGTTCAGTCTGAAAAACGCCAGTATCAGCATCGGAGTAGCAGCAAAAGGATTCAGAATGAGCATAAACAATGAAGCAGAGATGGAAATAACAAGTCCCAGTGCGTTTTCAGCTACTTCTGATAGTTTGTCGCAGAACGCTTCTGTCTGTCTCCCCTTCTCCCTCATCACCCAGTATGAATCGTTCTCATACATTCCGCCTACAGGATTGGAGTGCACCTGGACGATCACGTCTTCACGAAGAGTCTGGTTGATATCTGCAAGGCACCTGCTGAACTCCCTTTCTCTCTTCCGTCCGAAGAGAGTGAACAATCCCATAAATAGGGTGGCAGCCAACGGCAGCACATAGTAATACAGTTTTCCTTCCGAACCAGTAACGAGCATAGCAGCAGTGATTCCTAACGCTGCTAATGCCAAACACAGAGAAAGAGATTCAACAAATGCATCAAACACAGTGCTCTTCAAAGTCTTATAGACGATAGGATCAGCTTGAATGATCCGGTAGAAGGCAATCTTACCCTCTTCGCACAGAGGTCTTCTGATATCACGTGCCATCTGATTCACCTCCGCTCTTATCGGCTGTGTTCAGTTTCTGTTCAACTGATGCAGAAAGCATTCTTCGATCCTTTAACTTATCCAGCTGTCTTCTGACGGCGTTTACCATGCTCGGTACGATAACGAATATCTGAATACCAGGATACAGCCATTCTTTAAGTACAGACAGAACTCCGAACTGGACCAGACATGTAACAGCACATATTACGATCATGACAGAATACAGGACAGTGCGAACAGCTATCGAAGAATCCGTAGTTACGTCACGAACAGACAGTTTTCTTATGTTCACTTCGAGTGTTGCGTTCCTGACATTCTCATACGAGTCATTTCCCCGTCCAAGAAGCTTATTGACTCTAAGCTTTCTTGCCCAGTCAGCTGCGACAGCCTCTCTCAGAGTGACTGCTTCCTCAATGCTCTTGCATTCACTCAGTTTTCTGTTTTCTTTCTTTCTCAGCGCTGAATTGATCAGCACACTGACTATCAGGACGATCGCGTTGAAAGGATTGCTTACGCACAGAGCTATTATCGATGAAGCCAGAAGAGTTATGTCGAAGACCAGAGCGGATTTTGTACTTATCAGTTCCTGCATCATCATGATGTCATCTGTCATTGACAAAGACTGATCATTTTCTCTGCGGAGGCTGAACTCTACACGCCTCATCTCTCTTGCGATATTTTTCTGTACGGAAGACAGCGCTCCTCTTCCGAGCGCATTTGCTATAAGTCCCGAAATGATGAACACTGCTGTCTTTATGAGCAGCGAGATCTTGCTGCTGTCGATCGTAAGATCCGAAACAGCACCGATTCCTTCAGTGATCAGAGACAATGAGTAAGCAAAGCACAGCGCCTGGAAGATATAGGTCAAAGCTATGACTGCAGTTGAAGTCCGGTATGGCTTTATGAAATCTCTGATGTTCTTCTGAGTGAACCAGAACGGAGCTTCGTTCTCCATATTGACGATAACGGTCTGAGTATCCGCTGCAGTATTTACTGCGCTCGAAGCGCTGCCAGTCTTCATGACTCCGACAGCTTTCTGTTTCTCGCCTGCTATCCGTCGCTGTTCATTCTTGAACACTCTCTGCTCAGCCCTGAGTGCTCTCTTCTGAGCAGCATTTGCATTGACCGCAGAGATCGCCTGCGGGATCTTAAGAACAGCTTCCAGAACACGTTTGGGTATCCTGAAGATGAACATAAAGATTCCGGCGATCATCATCGCTATCCTCTTTATCCAGTTCTCAGTTGTACTGAATATAGACTTGATCCATGCGGATACTGAAGCAAACACACTGCTGAAAGCAGCAGAGACCTTCTTTCTCCTCTCTGCCCGTACAAGAGCAGCTGCTGTTTTCTTTGCTGTGCGCTCATCATGCTGGCGCTGTTTCTCTTTTTCCGCTTTTGCTTTTCTTTCAGCCTGCTGCTGTTTTTTAAGTCTGTTCGATACAGCCTTTGCTTCCGCTTTCTCGTGTTTCGCAGACTCTGCTGCAGCTTCTTTCTCTTTCCTGAACCGCTCTTTTTCGGCCTTCGCATTACTGAGTCTGACTGCTTTCTCTGCTTTCGCCTGAATGCGTCTTTCGGCTTCTTCCTTACGCTTCTGCTGTACAGATTCCGACCATGCTGAATATGAAGCAGCTGCTGCTTTTACGGCATTCTTTATCCTGACTGGTATACCTCTGATAAGCGTGGGAAGATCCTGGAAGAAAAGACTGATCTTCTTTCTTCTGATGATCCGGCGCTCTGTTCTTCTCTGGACAGCCTCTTCGTGGGCTGTTCTTCTCTTTTCCTGACGTCTGAGTTTTTCGACCTCTTTGCGCTGAGCGATGATGATCTTGTCTTTGTTCTTTTCGAAGCTGAGTTTTGCAGCCTGAGCACGCTTTTCTGCCCTGATCTGCTCCTCTCTTGCTTTGCGTTCTTCCTCGGCTTTCTGCCTGGCCTGACGCATCGCTTCTTTCTCCTGAGCAAGACGCAGTTTTTCTTCTCTTCTTCTCTCTTCCTGTGCCTGTCTCTGAGCAGCTCTCTCCTGAAGCCTTGCTTCCTTCTGACGTTTCCGTTCAAGTTCGGCTTCTCTTCTTTGAGCAGACTGTTTTTCGAGATATTCGATCTGCTGACTGATCCTGTCATCGATCATTGCTCTGTAAGCAGCCTCTGCTTCCTTACGGGCTGTCTCAGCCAGCACCTTCTTCTCTTTTTCAGCTGCCTCACGCACAGCATTTTCCTGAGCAATCCTGGCACGTTCCGCTTTGAGTTCTTCGATCTGACGTTTCTTGTCTCTGATCTCAGTGTTCCTGATAAACAGTTCCTCTGCCCTGCGTATCCTGCGATCCTCGCGATTCTTACGCCGTGTTTCTGCAGCTGTCTTGAAGTAGTCTTTTATGCTGCTGAAGAACAGTTCTCTCTTCTGCTTCCTCTGAAGTCTCTTGAATTCCGCTGCAGCAGTACGTTCGATCTCCTTTTCTTCTTTGAGCCTTCTCTGTTCTTCTGAAAGCTGCATCTTCGCAGCTCTGGCGACACGCCTGCGTTCTTCGCTTTCCTGTTTCTTTCTCAGCTGTTCAGCTGCCCGCAGCTGTTCCTTAGCAGCTTTGTCGATCTGTTTTTGCTCTTTTCTGGCTACCCAGTCAGCATTTCTGAGAGCAATGAGATCTCCGATCCCATTGAAGAATGCAGCGATGGAAGCAAGAGAAGCAGCGCGCTTCTCTGCTCTGGCCTTTTTCTTTTCCTGTATCACATAAGCCCTTTCTTTCTGGGCAATGACCTTTCTTTCCTGCTCTCTTGCTTTTTCGAGCTCCTTTGCTTCTCTCTGTGCTGCTTTGAGAGCCTCTTTCTGAGATTTCTTCTGGGCTTTTTCTTCCTCTCGGCGAAGTTCTTCCTGCTTGCGTTCTTCTTCTTTGATCGCAGCTTCCCTGATGGCAGTCTCTCTCTTCTGCTTCCTTTGCAGGGCTTCAGCAGCGATGTCAAGTTTACGCTGTTCTGCTGCAGCTTCTTTTTCACTGCGTCTATGCTCGAGCCATTCTGTTACTGTCTCTTTCAGCTTAAGGATAAACGCCGCAAAAGAGGCTTTGAGACCGTTGAGAACATCTCTTCTCTTCTGAGCATTCGCCTCTCTTCTGGCAAGTTTTGCCTCTGTGCGAAGCGCCGCTGCTTTCTCCCTGGATGCCTTTTTCTTGGCTTGCGTTCTTGCTCTTTCTGCTCTGGCATCGATGCGGGCAGCTTCTTTCGCTGCTTTGCGTTCTGCTGCTCTTTCTTCGGAGATGTGTCTTCTGGCTTCTTCCTGAGCCTTCTCTTCAAGACGTGCAGCTTCTTTTAGAGCTTTCTGCTCAGCAGCCTGCTCTTTTAAGGCAAGTCTCCTTGCTTCTTCTGCTTCTTTCTTTCTCAGGCGCTCTGCTTCTTTGGCTGCTCTGCGTTCTGCAGCTGCGAGCTCAGCTGCTTCTTTAGCTTCCTTCCGTCGTAATGCTTTTTCTTCCGCATTCTGTCTTGAAGCAGTCCGCAACTCTGAGATGAGCAGCTTCTTCTTCCTTCCGATCCCTCCAGATGCCTCGATTCGTGATGACACTCCTTCACGACTTGTTTCATCTGCAGCTCTTCCGGGCACTATATTGCCGGCAGATCTTAAATCTTCTGCTCTTCTTGCTATCTCCTGAACATCAGCATCTTTCAGAGACTTCGCATTCTTTCTTGCTTCCCTCAGCAGTCTTCTCTGTTCTCTGACTGCATCCAAAGCACTGCGCATCCTTTGAGATGCCGGTTCATTCCTGTCGCTGCCGGGAATGATCTGAGGGATCTCCAGATATGTCTTTCTCTGTTTCTTCCCTCCTCTGGTCAGAAGCATCGCAAAACTGAACAGCAAAACAGATACGGAAGAAACTGATATAGCTCTGCGGTACCGCTGAACAAAGAACCTGATAGTCTCTATACTTCTGACAGGAACATTACCTGTCATGATCTCTACATTATCCAGTTCCAGGCAAAGATCATTCAGAACATTGTGAAACTCGGCCACAGGAACCTTTACAGTCTCTTCTGCCCCATCCATGGAAACAGCTTTTACCGCCTCCAGTGCAGAAGAAATCTTATTCAGACTCTCCTCTGACAGTCTGAACGACTCCAAGATATTTTCTGCACGCTTAACTGCTTCAGCTGCAAGATCTGCAAGTGCCCTATCAGGAAGTGCAGGTACCGTCTGAGGCAGAGTCCTCGAATCAGAAAGCCTTCCATATTCAGCAGCTATTGCAAGCAGATCAGCGTCTTTTCCGTACTGAGTAAACATACTGAGTCCCAATGCCATGGCATTGTAGACTCCGTTAGACGGATCTGTATCAGACAGCCCCATCGGAATCATTATCTCCGGCAATCCTACGACCGGAGAGAAAACATTGATGTAGTATGACTGGTTGTCGCTCCTCCAGGAAGCAGTAGATTCTATCTCTGGAACATCTGTCTGTGAAACATATACGACTGCATCTATTTCAAGATCTTCCAGGATATCGTCTATCGCTCTTCTAAAGAATGCTACTCCTCCGTCTCTGACTCTTGTAATGTAGTCTTCCGACATATACCCGGAGATATCAACTAGCTCTGCTCCGTTGTCAGTGAAGACAGCAAGTGTGCGGTCCACCATGCCACGGATCACAGAGCTCAGTTCAGTAGGCCTGCGCAGTTCATCTCCAGTGGAACTTTCGTAGTAATAGCCGAACGAATTTGCAAGGAATCCTATCCTTAGTCCTTCGAACGCTCTTCCCTGAATTGCAGCTTCATAATAGCCTTCCTCCGGAATTAGAGAATCAGCAGAAGATGTTATGCTGTCGGAAGGATCTGTACCAGAAATGATGTCAAGGACAAGCGCAGCGTCTTCTGCTGTCTTTGCCAGGATACCCGGAGTATCGTAATCGTCATTCACGATTATGGTCCCGTTTCTGCTCACAAGACCGTAGCTCGGTCTTACTCCGTATAAACCTGCGAACGATGCAGGTCTCCTGACAGAAGAAGCCGTATCAGTTCCGATCCCGAAAGCTGCGAAATTGCAAGCGACAGCTACAGCAGACCCTCCGGAAGATCCGGCAGGAGTTCTGGAAAGGTCGTAGGCGTTGTGTGTTCTTCCTCCCGCAGAGGACCTGGTCGTCTGACCGGAGGCAGATTCCTGTGAAAGATTGCTCTTCCCGATTATTACTGCTCCTTCCGCCTTCAGTCTGCTTACTATCCAGGCGTCTTCTGATGCGATACGCCCGAGATTAGAGGACAGTCCGTTCGTTGTCGGAAGCCCTTTGACATCTATATTGTCCTTTATGACTACCGGTATGCCCAGAAGCCTTCCGCCTTCACCGGACGCTCTTGCCTCGTCTGCTGCCTGCGCTTCAGAGAGCACATCCGGATTCACCGTGATGAATGAGTTCAGCTCCAGCTCGCTGTCATATGCCTCGATCCTGTCCAAATACATCTGTACCAGCTGAACAGATGTGATCCTTCCTTCTTCCAGCGCAGTAACGAGATCCGTCACGGATGAATCGAGCAGTTCAGAAGTGGTGAACAGTTCATCTGATCTTTTTCTCCAGGTATCCCCTACAGTTCTCCCTGAAGCAGAAAAGGACAAGAATAATACAAGGCATACGCAAAGAACAGCTGCGCAAGCCCTTCTTATTCCTGTCCGCAGATCAAACATCAGTTCACCAAATAATACAAAAGTATAACTGCGCATAATATCGCAATATACATGATTATAGCAAAAAAAGGCCACCGTAAAAACAACTGTTTACGATGGCCAAATATGCGTTCAATCGTATATTGGGGTTTCAGTTTCTTGAAGTGATCAGTTCCTGAAGTTCCTCTCTTCTTCTTATGAGCTCATCCCTCTTTTCGATGTTCTTGTTTATCGCTTCACTGACAAGAGCATTGCGTTTATCTGTGAGTTCTTTCATTCTTGTGAAATCAGCGATTCCCGCACCATAGCTCTCACTGATGGCGTTTCCCGTATCTACAGCACTGTCCAGCGAATCATAACTGAACTGGTCATCCGAACCTTCAAATCCGATCGTGAAAGCAAAGCAGATCCCGTCGGAAGCATATGAACTTGCTGCAGAACTCATATTATCGGCTGATATACCAACACATGGAACAGCAGTGATTCCGGCCGGCAGTTCATCAGGAATATTATCTTTTATGACTACGATACTGATCCCCGCATCGAGCAGTTCCTGTGCCTTGTTCTTCAGGCAGCTGCCATCCGGAAGATATGCTGCAACAGGCTCCGGGAGATCAATGAGCCACATCCTGTACAGAAGATCGCTGATATCCGTATCATCTGTCACCTCTATGCAGAAGTCCCAATCCACTTCTGTCAGAAGGCCCGCCTGCCATCTGCTGCAGTTACCTTCATCATCGGGGAAGCTCGACTCTGAAACACAAAGATGTCCGGTTATCCCGTACTCTGTGAGGGCAGGTTCCACATCAGTCATCACACCGTAATCAGGTTCAGTGACGAGAAACAAATATGATCCAAGCCCTTTGCCTGCATCACCATAATCATCTATATCCAGGTTTCTCAGCTCTTCTTCTACAGTTCTGAGTTCCTCTGCCCATATATCGATATAGCCTCCGTCTTCTTCTGCCTGTCTGCGAAGCTCCTCCATCTCCTTTACTGTGTCGAGATGATGAATCCAGAGCAAAGCCCCGAATACCAGAAGCGTGACAACAAGAAGTCCGGCAATCAATGATTTGTTTCTCATTTTCCTCTCTCTTGAACCGAATAAAACTTACATAAGACTATCACGGAAATGTTAAAACTTCAAACTCGCAGTCAATATAAAACGGCATCTGCTTTAAGGACATATCATCCTGCAGCATGATGCCGTTTTTTACATATCAGTCTGTAAACTTAGAATTTGCCGCTGTGACCTCCGCCGTGGCTCCCCGAGAAGCTGCTGTATGAGTGGCCTCCTCCGGATGAATGTCCGCCGGAAGATCTGGGCTCTGTATCGATCCTGGTCCTGCTCTCCGTGCTGTGTGTGAATATATCTCTCGTATCATGCATCCTGATGCCGTTGCGGATGATATAGTCATTTGCCTGAGTCTTTACCTGCGCTGTCTTCATCCTGGCTCTCAGGATCAGGCAGATGACCAGTGAGATGATCACAGAAAACACCCCGGTGGTGATGTAAAGAGGTCCGTAGGACTCTCTTTCAGGAGTCACCGGAGGATAATATCCTCCGTCATCGTCGTCTCCATAATCCAGAGGAGTTCCCTTCTCGGCAAGATCAAGAAGATAGTCACAGTAATTCAGATAATTCTGGAATCCGCTGTACCAGTCGTTTCTTCTGAAAGGATTCAGAAAACGCTCTTCCAGTTCGTAAAGTCCGTATTCAGTGAAGGAATAGTAACCTTTTCCGTAAGTACGGTATGTCGCGTAATCACGTTCATCCATACTCATGAAAAGCATTATTCCGTCCCTGTTTGCACTTCCGTAACCGAAACCGTTATCTACGTAAACAGATTCGCATGCATCACCTACGTCGTAACTGCTGTTGATATCAGTAAAATCATCAACAATATAGATATATACTCCGAATCTGTGTCTCTCAGAAATATCCTTTGCCGTCTTTTCCAGCATGCTCTTCTGATCTGCTGTCAGGATTCCCGCATAATCATAAACACAGTCAGTCAGCATATCACCTGACAGATTCGAGTCATCGTTCTGGGGATCCGCTGCATTATAAAGATAAGCTGTTCCGTTCTTTTCTTCGTACTCGAAGAGTTCTCTGCATTCCGCTATGAATAATGAAATCGCTCCGCTGTAATTACTTGCGTTAATGTCAGAGACTATAGAAGGATCAAACTGCTTGAGCGCATCAGTATTGAAGATATACCTTCCGCGCGCTCCTGAGCTTGCCAGGGCACATTTACCGGAAGAAGTCTCTATCAGCAGAACGACACCGTCATAACCGGTCCCGTAACCAAGCCAATTCCGGACATAGATGTCCTGAGCTGCATTCTCAACTGATTCGGTAAAAGTGGAATACTCTGAGATATAGGGTATAAGTACTACATAGACACCGCACCTGTACTTGTTGCTCAGCTCAATTGATTCACTGTTCAGTGTTTCCCAGTCAGACTGTGTAAGAACATCCGAAACATCATATATGCAGTTGCTGGTCATGAGGTTTTCTGCAGAGACTGTGAACACTCCTGCAAAAAGCACTACAGTGAGAAGGATGCAGATAAGTCTTTTCATCATCGCCCTCCTCTCACATAAATGCGATCATGGCAGAGCCAAGCGCAAACAAGGCTGCAGCTATGCCAAGGAACATCGCGATGAACCTTCCCGTTGATACGGGCAGGTTGCCGACCAGTTTGCCTGTCTGTCCGTTCATGGTGAACAGATAGTTCTCACCGTTCCACTTTGTGTTAAGCACCCATACAGGAAGGAGCGCGTATCTGACCTGACCGTTATGAGGAACGAATCTGCTGGAAGCGACAGTTACGGAGTCATACCCTCCTGTCGTAGCAGTCATGGCATTGAGTGAACTTCTTTCAGCACGGCCGACGGCCCGGGGTCTGCTATCCTTGGAATCGACATCATACCTGTCAGCAAGGAATCCCGGCATATATGCCGTGGAGAAGGGTTTCAATTCACTGTAATCAAAAGGTTCAATGGCGTCCATATGCTCGTCAGGCATCTTGGAAGATCCATCAACAGGTATCCTCTGGAAAGCAACGTTTCCTGACCTGATCAGTTTATAATGATCGGTCCTCGTCACTCTGTAATTCCCTTCGGTCCAGGTCCTGCTTCTGGATGCGTAATAACTTACATCGGCATCCATGTTTCCGTCGTATAACCAGAAAGGAACATATACCCCTTTGATCTCTTCGATATGGTTGTTATTGCTGAAGGCTTTAGGCAGGAATACTTTTCCGCGGTAATAATCCTTTAGTGCCTGTACAGCCTGTTCTTTATTCAGTTTAAATGGAATGCAGTAGTCAGGCTTAAGGCCGCCGGTAAAGTTACCCGCAACTATGGAAGGATTTCCGCAATAAGGACAGCTTGTAGCCGCTGTGTTTTCGTCGCAGATTATCTGAGCTCCGCAGGAAGGACAGCTGTATGCACGCATGTTTTCCGTCCACTCACCGCCTGCTGTATACTCCCATTCTGTGCGGATTTCTTCCGGATTTGAATCCAGTTTCTGTTCAAGAGCGCTGTGAGCCTGAGCAGCAGCCGCATCTTTTGCAGCATAGAAATCTTCTATCTGTTTTGTCGTAAACTCAGTCCCGCAGTAATCGCAGACGAGCATCTGCTTTTCACTGGAGAACCTGAGAGGTCCGCCGCATGAAGGGCACTGGTAGTTTGTTACCTGTGTTGGCATCTATATGATCGCCTTTCTAGTTTATGAAAAAGTGGCAGAAGGTCATCTGATCTCTGCCACGGATGCTCTATTGATGGTTCAGCTTAACGCTCCGCCGCAGAATTCACATGTTCCGTTGGCTGTGGGTGTCGTCGTTGCACCGCAGTAAGGACACTTGACCTGTTTCTTAGGTGCGTTCTGCGCTTCTATACTGTCTCTGACTTCCTGTCTTACCTGAAGCAGAACAGTCTTCACTTCTTCGCACATCTGCTCATAGGATCTGAATTCCATGCTGTCCTTGTTATCTACAAGATCGTCGTTCAGCTGGAATGAGATCTCATTAAAGTAAGGATTGTTTACATTAATAGTGACATAAAAATCATAATCGTATTTATAACGCTTCGGGATATAGCTTTCTTCCTTACCATCCGGAAGCTCTCTCTTGATTTCTGTCTTATTCTCGTTCACTCTGCAGCTGCAGCCTGTGACATCTGCAAAATCCAGCACGTCCGGATTAGCATTCTGAAGGCTGCTGGCCGATGTGACCATGAATCTCTTCGCATCTTCATCGAAAAGGACCTTGTATCTTTTGCCCAGTGTCCTTGTGATATGAAACTCTGCGACTTTGCTCTTATTTGCCTCGCGGTATTCAAGCTGCTGCCTGATCTGTTCTACAGTAGAACTGCGTCTGTCAGAAAACCACGGCGAAAGCTTGGCTGCACAATTCTTGCAGAGATTTCCGTCTTCCAGTTTTCTGTTGCCGAATAATCCGATCTTCTCTCCGCAGATACTGCAGTATTTCTTGTCAAAAAGACCCATTATTCAAACCTCCATAAAGGATCAAAGAACTGCCCTGCCCTTCTGACAGGGCAGTTCCTGTAAGATCTGTCAATAGACCTGTTATCTTACGATATCTTCCTCATTGAAAGGATCGCCGCAGTTCGGGCAGAATTTGGGAAGATTGTTAGGATCGGAGGGTACCCAACCGCAGTTATTGCACTTGTACTGAGGAGCGTTTTCGGGTTTTGCAGTTCCGCAGTTGGTGCAGAAATTGCCGTGATTGAGTGCACCGCATTTTGTGCAGGTCCATCCTTCGTGCTGAGGCTGTACCGGAGTCTGACCGGCGCCCATCTGATACAGAGAAGCGGGATTCACGCCGCTCATCTGCTGAGCCATATTGACGCCCATGAATCCGATGGCGGCACCGTTCTCGTTCTTGGCAGCGTTCTGGATAGCATTAGAGGAAGCACCGACCCACTGAGCTGCAGCCATGGAAGGATCTTTAAAGACTGCATTGCGCTGCAGTTCCTTGATCATCGCTTCGTCGGCTTCGTCAGCTTTAATGCTGGATACTCCGATGTTTACCAGTTCGATTCCGCGCTGATCTCTCCACTTCGCGCTGAGCTCTGTCTTGAGGACATCAGCGAGCTGCGTCGTGTAAGCGGGAAGCTGGCTGTACTGGATACCCATCTGCGAAATGCGTGCAAATGCAGGCTGAAGAGCACCGAGGAGCTCGCTCTTGAGCTGTCCGTCGAGCTGATCACGGGTGTATAATCCGGGAACATTGGCGCAGACATTTGTGTAGAAAGCCAGGGGGTTTACGATCCTGTAGCTGTACTCGCCGAAGCAGCTCACAGAGACTGTGAGATTGAGGTTGATGTTGGGATCGATGACCTGGAACGGTACCTTTGTGGGTGTACCGTACTTGTTTCCGATGATCTCTTTGGTGTTGAGATAATAAACACGCTGATCCTTTGGAGCCTCTCCTGCAAATGTAAACTGCTTGACCATTGCATTGAACACCTCTTTGAGGTTGTCCAAGAACTTACCGCCGTCAAAGAAAGACGGTTCTGTTGAAGCATCATATACATATTCACCAGGTTCAGCGCAGAGTTCAACAACTTTTCCCTGCTCAACGATTAGCATGCACTGACCGTCGGCAACAGCAATGACTGATCCGCTGGAGATGATATTATCATCGGGATTGCTGGATAAACCAGACTGACGCTTTTTGCCTCTGACCGCAAGAACATCATAGGGCAGAGAATCACAGTAGAAGTACTCTTTCCACTGCTGGGAAAGCGTGTTTGTAGCAGAGCTTAAAGCAGCACTAATAAGACCCATAGTTATTCTCCTTTTTTCTATACATACTATATAAGGCATATGCCCTACACTTTATCCGAATGAATTATAACATAACATTCAATAATCTATTCCATCATATTTCGCGAAATAGCTTTGCCCATAGGGTATCTCTTTGCAATTAACCTTTTATTTTCATATGTCTGCAGCCTTTTTATGTCAGATTGACAATCATCAGCGTATGTCAAGTAAGGACTAAAAAATATAGAACTTTTTCAGAAGAAAAGCTCCGGATTCTGCAATCTGGAGCTCTTTTCTGATAGGCATTCAGTTTTACTGTTCTTTCATGAACCATTTAAAGATATCGGAGAACTTCCATATGATCTGTGCATGCTGGTCGTCTGTTATCTCAACAGATTCTATAAATGTCTGCACCATACCACTCGTCAGCTGAGATTCTTTGGAATACTTCTTCATCTCGCCGACCAGTTTTTCGGCCTCAGGAACTTCAGATGTCCTTATCACTTCCAACTTGTTTCCCAGTTCTGCAATCTCGGCGGTGAGGGCAGATGATGCTTCATCCAGCTTCTGCTTCTTGGACAGGAACTTTTCTTTAGGAAGGTCTCCGGACATATACTTGTCCATGTTGGAATACTTGTCAGAATCGATTTGTTTCAGTTCCTTCTGCAGCTTTTCGAGATCCGACTTGATCGATTCTGTTTCATTACCGAGCAGCTTTTTCTGCTGATTCAGCTTCCCGGACAAATCATCTGACAGAGCAAACATGCTCTGAAGTGATTGCCAGACTACCTCATTGAGTTCATCCTCAAACACCTTTCCGTGAAAGCATTTGCTGTTGGCATCATGTTTTGTCACTTCACAGGTAAAATATGGTCTTTTGACCTTGCCGAAGTACTGAATCATTCGATGACAGCAGGCACATCTGGCAACTCCTCTCAGTGGATAATCTCTCTTGTTATAGGTTGTCCTTTTCCTTATCGGGCGTATAGCAGCCTGT
>JAFRAJ010000038.1 GCA_017405465.1 Oscillospiraceae bacterium | reverse complement strand
GCAGTCAATCACCCCACGATGTACCGCCAGTCTGTCAAAAACGACAGAAACAATCCTGAGTCTCAGGACAAAAGTGGGAGGCTTACAGCCGTATACCACCGGGCAGGTACAAGCTCGTGTATTTATTCATGAGTAGTTGACATTTCTACCTGTTTCTCTCTAATAAACGTCCCTGCGTCCGTTTTATTGTCACGGGTATGCAGGGACGCATTCTGTTATTTGTTAAGCCGGACTTCGGTCAGCAAGACTTACCTACTGTTTCAGAAACTAGCTGGCTCAAACTCCTTTAAATATGGTCTGCAACGAATTCCAGAAATAATAGGGTACGAGATAGTCAGTGTGATAGAAGTCAGACACCGCAAAGTATATGTTATTCACTGCAGGATCCTTGCCGAAGGAGAAACAATCCTGTTTTGTCAGATATTTCATCTGGTTTGTCATCTCTGCGATGTCTTCTTTTCCTCCGTTGGAAGCAAAGATAAAGAAAGGAAGTTCAGGATGCTCTTTCATGGGGGATGTTACGTAATCGATGACTTCCTCCTGAGTCAGAGCCTCTCCCCTCTTCTTGTCCCCTCTGGTGCTGCAGCTCATCGGGCAGAACCACCTGAAGTACTCGAAATCATAATGGATCATGCGCCATGTCATCGCTCCTCCGCGTGAGTATCCGGAGAATGCACGGTGATCTCTGCTGGCCTTGATTCCTTCAGGAGTGGGATCTTCCAGATATGTATTGAATCTTGTCTCAACAGCAGGAATGATATCTTCTACGACTTCCTTATAGTAATTTCCTTTAATGCCTTCCCAGCCGCCGTCGCCTGCAGGCACCATTCCGGTCAGGACGCGCTGGTCTGCGTCTCCCATAGGATCGAAGTAATATGTTACTGAAACAATGATGCAAGGCTCGATCTCTCCTGAGTCGAACAGCATATCGAACATCGGCTTGTTTCCGCCGATAGAGAATATGGACGGTTCACAGGTATTGCCGTGCTGGAAATACAGCACATTGTACTTCTTGTCTTTATCGTCCTTGTCATAACCATAGGGAAGATATACGTAGCAGTATTTGGGATATGTCTTGCCGTCTTCATATACAGAAGTAGTGTAGTCGACTCTCTCAATAGTACCCTTGTGTGCCGGAACTCCAGTTCTCATTCTGGTGTTCTCTTCAAACACAGTCTCGAAATCGATCAGTTCTCCGCTCTTGTAGATGACCTTCCTGATATCGCTCATAACGTGTTCTCCTTTCAATTCGTAATACTTATCATTTTTAATTCTACTAAAACCATTATATTAAAAAGCCGGAAGATACGATACCCCATGTCACTGAACTGACCGTTTTGACATGTGTATCTCGCCATCACATTCATATCCCCGACTCTCGTACAAAGACCTCGCTGGCTGATTGTCGTCTCCGGTAAGCAGTTCGAATTTGCGGACTTGATATTCTTCTCTGCAAAACCGTTCAGCATAAAGCATTATCTCTGAAGCCGTACCGTTTCTCCTGTATTCCGGTCTGACATACATCTCAGTAATCTCCGCGGTCAGATCAGTGTAGCAGAACGATCTCTTGAGCTGCATGCAAAGGAATCCCGTCAGCTTACCGTCTTTCTCCGACACGAACACTATCTCCTGTGCATTTGAGCAAAGTGATTCACGTATCATTTCAGGATCAGGTCCCCCGCATCCGTTAAATTCGGTGTTCATCACGGAAAGTTCCGGTGCATCTTCTGCTTCTGCTTTTCTTATAATCATTGCTTACAGATCCTCCATAGTCGTGAAACGTCCTGATCGTATCGTACAGCAAAAGCAGTGCAAATACCACAGCAATACGTTAAAATGCGCTGCAGGCGTTCTGCTGTTTCTCCATTGATTGAAAATAAAGATCTGCAGACTTATCATATTTGCATCAGCTACCTCAAAAAAACGCCAACGGAGTCTTGTCCCGATGAAAGTTACTGAGAAACTGTCAAAGAAAAGGAAAAAAATAGCAGCTGAGAAGATGCTGGAGAAAGAACCTGTCAGTTTCCGCCGGCTCGTATATGACTCTCTTCCTGAGATGTGGGCTTTCCAGAGCATCTCATCTCTGATCCTGACTATCCCGACTTATCTGATCTCCCGGTTTATTAAGAGCATCGCTGAGTCAGGAGGAAGCGCTTTTACATCAGCGAACATCAAAACCTTTCTGTTAAGCTGGAAGGCTCCGGCCATGCTGGCGCTTTTCATCATCGAGATCCTGATATTCGTTATAACCGAATTGTTCGCTCAGATACATATGACCGGCAATATCCTTCGTGGAGAGCAGGTGCGTGTACGACATCTCATAAAAAAAGGCGCTGAATCCATGAAACGGTTCTTCAGCGGGACAGGCATCCTTGCGATCATTTATATCTTCATTGCAGCTCCGCTGTGCGGCGTAGGATTCACTATCAGTCTCAGCAGTTCGTTTTACATACCGAACTTCATTATGGAAGTAGTAATGGCCAATCCGCTTTTTATCATTGCATATGTGACAGTTATGATCCTGCTGGCCTGGATAGGATACCGTTCTGCTTTCATGCTGCATGGAGTGCTTCTTGATAACAAGTCACCGGAAGAAGCAGGGAAGGAATCATGGATACTTGTAAAGCAGAACAGACGCGCTTTTGTGAAAGGCATTCTCAAAGATCTGCTCGTGACAGGTATCATCCCGTTTATAGGCGTTCTCCTATTCAGCGTGATTCCTATAACGCTTCTCGAGAACTGGGCTGTCGATCTTCCTAAGCACTATGTCATCAATGCTCTTTCCATTCTCAAGGACGGTGCATCTGATGAGGAGCTGTCTCTGCTCATGTACAGGATCTTCTCTTCCTTAGTCGCGCTTGGCGGCAAGTATTTCACATCCGTGATTAATATGCTGTGCGGATCCTACTTCTCTCTTTGCTATACCCGGCGTTACTTCTCATTTACAGGAAGGGATTCTGAATTGTGGCCTGCAAGGCGCAAGAGGTCCAGATACTATTACAAAGTACTGTGGATGGCAGCAGTGCTTATAATCGTTATCCTTGCTTCACTGGTATTCGCATTTTCTTTCGATGACATCGCTTTTTCTCACGACTCTGTAAAAGTCATTGCCCACAGAGCCGGAGGCAAGATGGCTTCCGAGAACTCCCTGGAAGGGCTTGCCCTTGCTATAGAACATGGTTGTTACGGAAGCGAGATAGATGTTCAAAGGACGAAAGACGGTTATTACGTGATCAACCACGACAATACTTTCCAGAGGGTCGCGGGTGTCAACCGCACCGTATATGATATGACTCTGGAGGAGATAAAGCAGCTTCGGATAAAGGACACGACAGGGAGCGGAGAACTTCTTCCTGTGCCTACATTTGAAGAGATGCTTCCGATCATAAAAGGAAAAGAAAAGCTGTTCGTCGAGCTTAAAGGATCCACTGCAGACAGGCAGATGGTTGATGATGTAGTTGCCATGATACGGCAGGCAGGATGCACTGATGACTGTGTCCTTATCTCGCTCAACTATGACACTATCAGTTACGCCGAAACTAATTATCCCGAATTCGAAACAGGTCTTCTTTTCTTCCTTGGAATCGGCGATGTGTCCAGGCTGAACTGTGATATGCTGATCATGGAGGAGGAAACTGCTACTCAAGACATTCTCATGGACATACAGGCTTCAGGCAAGAAAGCGATCGTATGGACAGTCAATACTGAGACCGGTATGAATAAATTCCTTAAATCGTGGATCTTTGCAGTCATCACAGACGACGTATTGCTTGCGGAAAAAGTTCAGGGAGAACTCGACCAGCGCACTGATTTTGAAATCATGCTTGATCTGGTCTCTGTGGATTAGTACGCGTCCCTTGAATTCAGTTGTGCATATAAAGAACCAGTCTTCCGTTTGGGAGACTGGTTCTTTGGATTATTTACTTTAAGTTTAAACAGTCCAGTGCGAGTATAGTTTTCTCATCCATTCGCGGATATCAAGGCCATATGTGCTGCTTATCATCTCATCAGAGAACACCTCGTCCATTCCTCCGTATGCAGCAGAAGTACCCCTGTCCAGAAGAAGCGCTTTGTTTCCATACGCTTTAGCAAGACCGAGATCATGAACCACGGAAAGGATCGCTCTGTCCTTCTGCGACACCCACTCCTTAAGGAGATCAAATATCTCTTTCTGATAAACAAGGTCCAGATTGTTCGTTGGCTCATCCAGCATCAACACACCCGGGTCCTGTGCAAACAGCTGCGCTATGAACGCTCTCTGAAGCTCACCTCCGGAAAGCGTCAGCAGTGAACGGTCGGCAAGATCTGCAAGCCCGACATCCCTGATGGCTTCATCAACCATGCGTTCGTCATCTTCGCCTTTCCCGCCGATTATTCCCTTCCTGTAAGGATAACGTCCAAGACCTACCAGTTCCCTTACGGAAAATGAGTATCCGACGCTGTGACTCTGTGTCAAAGTACCGGTGCATCTGGCTATATCTCTTGCCTTCATGATATTTCGGTCGGTACCGCTGAGAAGGATCTCACCGGTATAAGGGGCCACACCGCTGATAGCGCTTATGAGTGTGGATTTTCCTGCCCCATTCGGTCCCACTATCATCAGCCAGTCTCCGCTTGCAAGATCAAGCGATACATTACGGAGCACTGTGTTGGAACCGTAAGTCACCGTAACGTTCTTCAGTTCAAGGAGATTCATCTGTCATTCCTCCTTGTTCCTGCAAATATGAAGACGAACAGGACTGCGCCGATCAGTGACGTCACTGCTCCTATCGGCAGCTCTCTCGGTCTGAGGATCGTTCTTGAGATGAGATCCATGAGCATCAGGAACACCGCTCCGGAGAACAGAGTTGCAGGCAGCAGCCTCTTATGGTTCGGCCCCACTATCATTCTGGTCATGTGCGGCACTACCAGACCAACAAATCCGATGGATCCTCCGATGGAAACACAGGTCCCTATCAGAGCAGATACTGCTATCAGTATCGTTAGTCTCGTTTTCCTGACATCTATGCCGATGCTTCTGGCGTTATCTTCACCGATCGCGAATGCGTTGAGTTCCTCCGCCTTCGACAGTATCACCGTTCCAGTGATCACGAGCATCGAAAGCAGCATCAGTGCTTCAGTATAGGTGCTGCCCTGAAGTGACCCCATAGTCCAGAATGTTATGGATCTTATCTTCTCTGAAGAGAAGGTGGTTATGAACATGATGATGCTGGAGATGAACATCGAATAGATGACGCCAAGCAGCACTATGGTATTGGTAGACAGTGAATAGTCCAGTTTATACGCCAGGAACAGTATCAGCATGATGGAACCGAATGCGAACAGCATAGCCATAACAGTAGGACCTGCAAGCGTGAAGACAGGTACTGTAATGTCGAACGCGATCGCTATTATGGCTCCAAGCGCCGCCCCGGAAGAAACTCCCAGCGTAGAACCTTCCGCCAATGGATTCTTAAGCAATCCCTGCATAGCGCACCCGCACATTGCCAGAGACATACCGCTGAGTGCAACACAGATGACCCTCGGGACTCTGACGGTCATGATCTGAGGCGCTGAGGAGACTGCATATTCATGCTGTGTTCCGAAGATGAGATCCTGCAGATAATGCAGGACGTCCGTCCAGGGCAGTCTTACTGTCCCTATGGATACACAGATAATAAACGTTAAGAAGACCGCCGCAATGAATGCCAGATATTCCCATTGCGGCAGTCCTGTTCTTTTTATGCTTTTTTTCTCCCGGTTACGCGGCTTCATCCTGAGCGAGGGACTCTGCGATGAAATCATTCATCGCTGTGATTCCGTCCACCAGTCTCGGGCTCGGTCTCGACAGAGAGTTGTCCTGGATGTTGATTATGTTTCCGTTTACAACGGCCTTCATGTTGCCCCAGCCGGGTCTCGAGGTGATCTCCTCAGCAGGTGTCGGGCCTTCGCCGTAATACATCGTGATAGTCACGATATAATCCGGATCAGCGCTGATGACCTGTTCCTCGGAAACTTCGAGCCAGCCAGACTGATCGCCGAAGATGTTCTTGAGGCCGATCATATTGGCGGCTTCATCCATGAATGTGTCCTTGCCGGCTGCCCAGAGGCCCCACTGCAGCGGGGAAACTTCGAAATAAACAGTCTTGCCTTCTCCGTAGCCTTCCTTCTTGATGGCGTCAAAAGCGGACTTCATCTGTGAAACGACATTCGCAGCTCCGTCTTCTTTACCTGTGACTTTGCCGATCATGTTCACACAGTCATAGATGCCGTTGATGTCCTGCGCGTTAGTCATGACGACTTTGATCCCAGCCTTCTCGAAGGCGTTGATCTGGTCCTCTGTCTGGGCCATCATGGTCATGATGACTACTTCAGGGCCGAGCTCGATGACAGCTTCGATATTGGTCTCATATCCTGACTGAACTGACGGGATATCAAAGACCTCTGCCGGATAATCGCAGTACTCACCGCGGCCGACAAGAGTGTCTCCTGCGCCGATAGCATAAAGTATCTCGCAGTCTGAAGGCTCAAGAGCCACGATCTTCTCTGCAGGCTTCTCAAGGGTAACTTCCCTGCCGGCCATGTCAGTGAACTTGATAGACGTATCAGCAGGTGTTACGTCCTCTGGTTCCTTCTTGCCGCAGCCTGTCAGCATCGATACCATCAGGACCAGCATCAGCGTCAGTGACGCTAAGGTCATGATCTTCTTCATATTGCTTTCCAACCTCTTATTCTGATTATTAGTGAATGGAAACGCCCGCCTTTTTTGCGGCGGCCTTCTCAGAGATCAGCGTTTGAAAAGCCATGCAATCTGGCATGCAATGGTTTTTAATCTTTACCTCAGAAGATGTTTAAAATGTGCAGATCGGTCTCCCGGCTTTACTTCATCCTACTAGGCACCTTCCCGCTTCAGAAGCAGTGGTTTCATCGCCTTTCGTCCATTTCACGGTTACTGGGATAGCTCGACACTCTCAGTCGCATTCCCTCAGTGCGCAAGCGCACCGGCATGTCGCCATGCATAAGCACATCACCATTCTGCCTGCTATTATTCCATATTACCCGCTTCATTTCAATGCGAAGGCGCCTCCTGTTATAATATGAGAAGGCAAAAGATTGCATTTACACTCATTTTGTCTGCAAACGGTCTTCTAGGAGGTCCTGTCCGATGGAGAAACTTCCTTATTTTGAGAACGCCTATTTCATCATTGGCACATCATATGCAGGAAAATCCACAATGGTCAAAGAACTTGCCAAAGCTCTTGATGGTATTGCCTGCACCGAAAATTATCATGACGATCTACTCGACACACTGGATCCTGAGGAATTCCCCGGTCTGACGTATACAAGGGATCTCGTTGACTGGCACGATTTTATCCGCAGATCTCCGCAGGAATACAAAGACTGGATCGACCTGACCAAGAAAGAATGCGAGATACTGGAGCTCCGTATGCTGCCGGCGATATGTGATCAGGGGAAGCCGGTATTTGTTGATACAAACATCTCTGTAGAGACTCTGCAGAAGATAGCTCCGCATGACCACACTCTGGTCATGCTCTCTGACCCTCTTATTTCCGTCCGCAGGTTCTTTGACCGCCCTGATCCGGAAAAGCAGTTCCTGTATCGTCTTATCATGGAGGAGCCCGATCCTCAGAAAGCGATGGAGAACTACCGTCAGGGTCTTGAACTGATCTGCTCACAGGAGTCATACGATGAATTGCTGAATTCCGGCTTCAATGTGATCCATAGAGATGAGAACAGAAGTATCGAAGATACTCTTTCTCTGGTGATGCAGAGTCTCGGACTTACTTAAAACCTCATGAAACGCTGGGAGGAACATACATGGATAAAGACCGGATCTATGACACGGAGAGACGCCCGCGCCACGTCATCATATTGCACATAGTCATAAATATGATCCTGATAGCCGTGCTTGCTCTTATCGTTATCAACATCATTGGAGGAAAAGGAATCATGAACATCTCAGATCTGTTCTCCGGCAAACGGGAAAGAACAGCCGGGAAGGATTTTCCGCTGGAAGACATAACAGAGTTCTACTATACGGTCAGCACTTCAACAGATCCTCCGCATTATCAGAGGTACCGCTTCTACACTGAAGACGGTAAATACATGTTTTATCACGAGACCCGTGAAGGCGGCGGATGGCCGCAGACAGAAAAGGACATCACTGCTTCCGGGACAGTGACACTTACTGAAGATCAGTGGAACCGGTTTCTCGATTCAGTGAATAACGGAACCGTAAAAGCCAGAGAAGAGTCTCTGGATACCGGATATTCAGGTCCATGGCTCTATCTGTACTGGAAGGGTGACAAGTCAAAGTATCAGGAGTTTTCATTCCCTACATACGGTGATCTTATATCTTTTGAAGAAATGTGCAAAGATCTTGCACATTGACACATTGCATCTCAGGTTCTTAAATTCTGAAAGGAAATAACAAATCATGGCAGCTGATGAAATAACTATCAGACGCATCACCGAGATGGAAGGCCATCTGGACGAATGCACAAAGACCGTTTCCGGTCTTTCTGCGCAGCTTGACAGACTTGAGGAAGTTCTCGATTCCATGTCGGAACTGTTCTCATATTACGGAAGCAACGAGTGGTATGACGACAGACAGGAGGAGCTTCCTTCCGATCTGAAAGCAGGCGTGCTCTCAGAAGATCTAGTATACGATCAGATCACTGAGATACGTGATCAAGCTTTCCGCATGCTGGAACTGGCTACAGATATTCTCAAGAACAGGATCTGAACTGATCCTGTTCTTTTCTTTACTTGGAGGATTCATATGAGTAAGAAAACGATCAGCGAATTCCGCCGCAGCGACATGCTCCTGCGTTATGAGCAGGATGAGAAAGGAATGATAGGTCTCACTCTCATCCCTGCTTCCGCAGAACCGCTTCTCAAGGAAAAGGAAAAGTGTGCTTCTGCTCCACTTACAGAACTGTATGTCAGAGGAGATGTACTTCCTGCTGACTACGCTGCCGGCAACACGATGTGCGGATCCGGATCTGTCTTTTCACTTGTGTTTGAATCTCAGGAAACTGCCGGTGACAGCATCATTACCCGGTTTTCCGACAGAAACAGAAAGATCACACACACTCTCATCTTCTGTGATGACCTCAGAGCAGTGGAGACTTACTCATCGGTGGAGAATACCGGAGACGAACCTTTCACACTGGAGATGCTGTCCAGCGGCAATATTGGAGGGCTCACTCCATTCGATGAGGGAGAAGCTCCGGACAGCATGGAGGTCACGACGATGACCGGGAACTGGAGTGCAGAAGGCGCCATGGTCACCGAGACCGTCGAGCAGCTCTGTCTCGAACCGAGCTGGGCTGTTCAGGGATACCGCCTTAAAAAGATAGGCCAGCGCGGTTCCCTGCCGATCCGGAACAATTTCCCATTCGTTGCTGTCCGGGATAAGCTGAGAGATATCACCTGGGCAGTTCAGCTGGAGGCTTCCTCTTCCTGGCAGATCGAAGTCAGAAGAAAGGATTACGGTCTTTCAGTCACCGGCGGTATAGCCGATTACGATTTCGGTCACTGGGCGAAGACCATCTCTCCAGGTGAGAGCTTCACGACTCCTCATATGTACATGACAGCAGTCCGCGGAGACGCTGAGAAAGCTTCCCAGAGGCTCCTTGATATCCAGGAAGAACACCGTCCCAAGAACCTGTCTCTTCCTCCGGTAATGTTCAACGAATACTGCACTACATGGGGCGTACCCAGCCACGAGAACATCTCAGCCATACTCGAAACTCTGCGCGGAAAAGGAATGGAATATTTCGTCATAGACGCAGGCTGGTACAAAAACGAGAAATACGACTGGTCGCGCACAGGCGGAGACTGGGTACCGGCAGAAAAACTCCTGTTCCCGTACGGTTTCAAAGCCACATCCGACATGATTAGAGAAGCCGGAATGATCCCCGGTCTCTGGTTCGAATCGGAAACATGCGGTCCCAACTCTCTCATGCATGACAGAGAAGAGATGCTGCATCACAGAAACGGATATGTTATCGACACCGGCAGCCGCAGATTCCTCGACATGCGCAGAAAGGACGTCAACGACTACCTTGACGAAAAAGTCATAGGCCAGCTCAGGGATTACGGCTTCGGCTACATAAAGAACGACTATAACGAATCCATCGGAACCGGTGTTGACGGAGCTGAATCCCTTGGAGAAGGACTCAGACAATCCGTCGAGTGCAGCAAGGCTTTCTTCCGCAGACTTCGGGAAGGCGTTCCCGGAATAATCATGGAGAACTGCGCTTCCGGCGGCCACCGTCTGGAGCCTTCACTGATGTCTCTGTTTGACATGGCTTCCTTCTCTGATGCCCATGAATGCGTCACGATACCGGTCATAGCAGCAAACCTGCACCGACTTATCCTCCCCATGCAGTCACAGATATGGGCAGTGCTACGCAAAGAAGACAGTCTTCGCCGTCTGCATTATTCCATGGTCAGCGCTTTCTTAGGCGCTATGTGCCTCTCAGGAGACGTCACTTCTCTGTCATCCGAACAGTGGGCTGTGGTGGACCGGGATATCGAATTCTACCACAGCATCAGACATCTCATAGCCCGCGGCGATTCAAGAGTGATACAGGCAGGTGTCACTTCTTATTCGGATCTCAAAGGCTGGCAGACTGTAGTCAGAGAGAATGATAATGAGATCCTGGTTACCGTGCACACGTTCGGGGGAGACCTCCCGAAAGCTGTTACTGTCGACACAGGGCCCGGCAAGATCATAGATGCTGTGACCTCAGAAGACAACAGCTATGCGCTGACAGACGGAAAACTCATCGTTGAGGTCAAGGCCAATTTCGAAGCATCCGCGTTCCATATCAGAAAAGACTGAGATCAGTCGTCATAATGCACTGCCCCGGATCAAAAGATCCGGGGCAGTTATATATTTTCTGTTATTTAAAGTGAATTATTCTGTCAGCGCACCAGGGTGCCGATAACTATCAGGAATTCTGCCAGAAGGTATGTCACCATGACCGTGAAGTTCCTTTTGTAAACGATCCGCGGTCTCTTATGGTACAGAAGCAGGAAAAGAGCGCAGTCTGAAAGAAAGAACATTACTGCTCCTGTGAACACGAGTGCTGCGCCAAAAGTGCCAAGTGTTATCATCCTCATGACTGCGAACAGATTCATCACTGCGTTTATGAGAAGATACAGAAACAGTCCGAGAGAGATCATCTTAGGAGCTTCGTCTTTTATACTTCTGATGATCAGATAAGCAGCAGAGATATATACGATCATCAATAAAGACAGCAGCACCCACGGCTGACCTGCCACCCTGACTTCTTTGAAGAATAACAGCATGAGACAGATATGTGCCGAGATGAAGAAACCGCCTCCGGCAACCAGCCACTTCTCACCGTTACCAATAAGAAGTATGTCTCCTATCCAGCTTGCCGCAAGAGCCGACAGCAGAAGATAAGATACCGTGTCAGACGACAGAAGATAGAAAATCAGAAGCGTGATGATCAGGAGCGGTTTGGTCCTGACTCTTCCCTTGCGGTCATTTATGAAACAATAGTAAAGATGCACAAGCGAGAACAACGCGAACAGGATCAGAAACAGATATCTCATATGTCCCTCCGGATTGCATTGATGATGTTCAGCTGTACGCAGCCTCTTTTTACAAAGTATCTCATTGATGGACGCTTATTTGAAGATATCAGACCGAAAAAGATGCCGCAGACGATTCCGCGGCATCTCAAACTGTTTTTTCGTATTATTTGCAAAGCTCAATGAACTGGTCGATCTCATCAGCCAGTACCTGCAGCGATGCGCGCCAGAAGTTCTTATCGGTGAGATCGATTCCTGCTACTTCAGCCGCACCTTCCACAGTAGTGGTTCCGGTGGCTTTGAGGAGTTTCTTGTAGAGGGGTACGAACTCCTCACCCTGCTCAAGATACTTTGCATAGAGTCCTCTGGAGAACAGTCCGCCGAAGGCATACGGCCAGTTGTAGTAGCTGAGTCCGCCGCCGTAATAGTGTCCTTTGCTCACCCACATGTACGGATGCAGGCAGTCAGGATCGAGTCCTTCTCCGTAGGCTTTCTTCTGAGCATCCTCCATCAGTTCGCAGAGTCTGTCAGCGAACATGAATCCGCTCTCTCTGTTGTCAAATACAGACTTCTCGAACAGATAGCGGGAGTAGATATCTACGACCACCTGAGTCGCATCCTGGAGCTGGTTCTCTATGAGAGCTCTCTTGGCAACAGGATCAGTCTCCTGTGCGATCGCGGCATTCATGGCGACCACCTCGTTGAATGTGGAGGCAGTTTCAGCAACAGGCATCGATACATCGATATTGAGGATGGAGTTCTCTCTCAGGCAGTAGTTGTGGAAAGCATGTCCCAGCTCATGAGCGAGAGTGATGACATCACCCAGCATTCCACCGAAGTTCGTACCTATACGGCTCTGCTGATGTGCGTGCAGAGGCTCGCAGAAAGCTCCGCCACCCTTGCCCTCATGAGGATAGAAGTCGATCCAGGCTTCGTCAAAGGCTCTGGCTATGAGGTCAGCTTCTTCCTTGTCGAAAGTTGAGAACAGATGTACCAGATAATCCTTTGCGTCTTCTGTCGTATATGTGCCGTGGCTGCCTTCCAGCGGAGCAAAGAGATCATAGAACGGCAGGCCGTTCTCGTGCCCCAGCAGCCTCGCCTTTGCTCTCAGATACTCCCAGAATTTCGGCAGATACTCCTCGATAGCGCCGAGCAGCGCATCGAGAGTCTCTCTCTTCATGTGAGACTGATGCAGTGTCTCATCCAGCGGAGAAGCGAATCCGCGCAGTTTGCAGCGGTTGATGACTTCCAGCTTGATGGAGTTGAGGGAGTACGCGCTTCCGTCCTTGATCCTGTCGTAGCACTTGATCTCCGCCTCAAAAGCCTTCTTCCTGACTTCCGGATCCGGATCGTATGCAAGGTTGCGGACTTCAGAGAGGTTTGTGATCCTTCCTTCGTATTCCACAGGTACTGTGGATGTGAGGAATCCATGCAGATCTCCCCACGCGGATGCTCCGGTGATGGAGTAGATGCTCATCACTTCCTCCACTTCGGGAGAAAGGGTGTACTTCGCGTCGTCAGCTATGCTCTTTAGATAGAACTCGTGTTCCTTGAGCAGTTCATCGTCTCCGATCACAGCGTCGATATCCTCGATACCGGCGATGTAGCGTGTAAACGCGGTGCGCGGTCCTGCGAGAGCTGATCTCTTCTGAGATATCCTGCCCATGGCTGCCTTGGACTGGACGTCTGAGCTGTTGGTGCTCATCTTGAGCCCAGCGAAAGCCATAAGATCAAACATCGTGATCTCAAGATCCTGCTCAAGCTTTATCAGCCTTTTGAGCACTTCTGCGGGATCTCCTGAGAGATCTTTTGAGAAAGCAGAGTACTCTGCGATCAGTGAATCCAGTTTCGCCTCATCCGCGGCGAACTTAGGATCGTCATAGCCCTTGTAAAGGACGTCAAGCGACCATTCTTTGTTCATTTTGTGTCTCCTTTATATGTATTAGATTATTTATTCTTTGATGCTGTCGATATCCGGCAGTGTATTGTACCACTTCTTCTTTTCCCAGGCCCACATTCCGAGCAGTCCCCTGAACCACTCGTCAGCTGCCTGTCCGACCCACAGCCCCACGACGCCCATTCCGAGAGCAGTGATGCAGAGATAACCCAGGCCTACATCCAGTATCCATATTCCTGCTGCAGCTATAACCATAGGCCAGAAAACATATCCGGCTCCTCTGAGCCCGAACACATATGAGTGGTTCATGCTTCTGGCGATGCACGTGATTATGTCGATGGTGAACAGAGGTCTCGCTATAGCCTTGATCTCTTCAGACTGTGTGAATATGCCCATGAGCTGATCGCAGAACAGTCTGCAGGTGATACCTCCGACCAGGTTGAATGTCAGCACGGCAAAGAACGCTCTTCGGATGAAGGCATGAGCCTCTTCCAGTTTGCGCGCTCCGATGTAATGTCCGGAAATGATCTGGGCAGCTTGTCCTATGCAGATGCCCGCAATATACGGGTAGTTGTTGATGGTCTGCGTGTAGATCTTTGCAGAAAGCACTTCAGTCGAGAACTGGGTGACGAACTTGGTCGTGACCATCTGAGCCAGCATGTAGCATATTCCCTCCATGCTGCACATGACGCCTGTCTTGAAGATCTCATAGACCGTCTTCCAGTCTATATCGGTGAGATCCTTAGTCTCCTGGTCCCATTTCTGTCTTGCAAACATCACGAGGATCACTATAAGGCCTACTGTCTCAGCGATCATTCTGACGTATGCTATGCCCCTGACGCCTTCCACAGGAGCCTTGCCGGTGACCACTAGCCAGGATCCCGCCAGGTTGATGATGTTGGTCAGGATGACTATGATCATCGGGATCGTGGAACTTCCGTGACAGCGGAAGTGCGTTGATGTCATGGAAGAAATGAACTGGAACAGGCATGTGGATCCGAGGATCTTGAGATATGCCGTTCCGTCAGGCGTAAGTTCAGGCGAAAGCCCCATGAAATTGATGAGGTTCTCAGCGAAGGTCACAGTGAATATGCTGATGACTATTCCCAGGACAGCAGTTACGGAATAGGTGTTCATCATCACCTTTCCCGCTTCCCTGTTCTTTCCGGCGCCCAGCAGCTGATTCTCTATGATAGCAGTACCGGAAGACATCATGAACGATGCGATGATCACCACGTTGAGCACCTGGCTCGCCACACCGACTGCGGCGGAAGCGCTGTCGGAGACACGGCTGAGCATGAACGTGTTTACCGTTCCCATAAGGGATCTCAGTATCTGCTCGACAAAGATCGGAACCGCGATCTTAAAGACATCGACCCACGTATATTTCTTCTCCATATTATTCTGCAGCTCTGCGGCTGCCTCTCACTTTCCCTGTGCCAGACAAAGGCACGTTTTTGCTTATCTTTTATTATAAAGTAACGCCGTTACGCTGTGAACTGCGCTGCAGAAAAAAACTGCCGGACCGTCATCCTGATCCGCCGCTCAGACCACCTTTACTGTTAACACTTCCGAAATGATTTCATGGGCTCTGTTTTGTAAGTACGATGCTATAATTAAGAAAAAACGGAGGAATCGAACTATGCTGCTGGATGTAATCAAAGAACGCAGAAGTATTCGCAAGTACACTGATCAGAAGGTCTCCGAGGATCAGATCCGCGAGATCCTTGAAGCCGCTTTCTGGGCTCCCACCGCAGTCAACAGACAGGAGTGGAGATTCGCAGTCGTCGAGGACCGCGAGACTCTTAAGAAACTGGCAGAGATCAACCCTAATGCCGGCATGACTGCCGGAGCCGCATTCTCTGTGATAGTAGGATATCAGGAAGGCGTCAACGACAGGTTCGCTCAGGTGGACTGCGGCGCAGCGATCCAGAACATGCTCCTTCAGGCTAAGAGCATGGGAATAGGCTCCGTATGGTGTGCCCTCATGCCCGGTTCTGAAAACGGAGTGAAGACTGCAGAGCTGCTCGGCATGCCTGAGGATTTCCGCACCGTTGCAACAGTACAGTTTGGCTATCCTGCTGAAGAGCGCACTGTGGAAGACAGATACGACGAGAACAAGGTGAAGTTCATCAGATGACCTCATCGGAGGAGGAAATAATATTGAAGACTCAGAGCTCAAAAGAGATCAGACTGTACAACATACTGTTTCCGATCTGGCTGCTGATCTGGATACCTTCATATCTATGGCTGTTTCTGATACCGGCCAACTATCTTATTGACCGCCTGGTGTTATCCTGGAGTCTCAGAAACGAGGATTCCCGGAAAGAACTCGTCAGAAAGAACACATGGAAAGCCTGCATAGCCGGATTTGCGGCTGACCTTGCGGGATCGCTGTTTCTCCTCGCAGTATATCTACTCATCGATAAACTGAACCTGCCCTCTGAGCAGGCAATGGAGAATGCGTTAGGCTGGAATCCCTTCACAAGCCTCCCCGGTATCCTTATCGTGCTCCTAGCAGTACTGATATCCGGGATACTGATATTCCTATTGGACCGGAGCATCTTATGCAAAGCGGGACTCGATCATGAGAAAGCAAAAAAGTCAGCATTGACCATGGCGGTGTGCACTGCACCGTACCTCTTCCTCGTTCCTTCCAGCATCATTTACTGAAGATTCAGGGAAAATAGTCATGAAACTGTTATTAAAGAAACAGGTGGTGATTCTTATGGCGATCAGTCTGTTGAGTCTGTTCGGATGCGGCAGGAAACAGAAGTATTCTCTTTCCTGCGGACCGGGAATAGAAACCGAGAAGACCTCCTACCGCGAGGGTGAGAAGGTCACTCTGCGCGTCCATACCGTCATGGATGAGATCACGGATGTCTATATCGACGGCGAAAAACTGGTCCCCGGCCCGGACAGCAATGACGATTGGCATGTCTACACTTTCACGATGCCGGCCCACGATGTCAGGGCGGAGTGCGTCAGCATCAACATCTCTGTTGAACCGCAGCCGGACGAAGTCAGGGAGACCCTGCTGATAGAATGCTACAGTCAGGTAACCGGCACCCCGGTAGAGAGGCCGCACGAACTGGCAAAGCTCTTCCGTGAACCTGACGGTTCGCTTCTTCTGCGCTGGGAAACCGGTACTTCGAAAGATCTGGACACCAAGGAGTACACCGTTCCGGAACGGTGTCTTGAAGAGGCGATGGAATATATCCTCGGAGAAGAAATGGACAAATGGCACGAACTGTATCCATCTGATCCGCTGGACGGATACTACGGCTCCTGCAATTTCCTTCTCGACGGTGAATGGATCACGATCGACACGGAATCAAGCATGCCTGAACATGGCGTCGGCATCATCAACCATGTCCGCATGATACTTATGGGGTATATTCCCGGATAACCGGAACGCCGGAAAAAAAATTAAAAAACTTATAAAAATAAAAAAGACATTTCTCAATTATCAGCGTATTATTATTTGTCAGGGAAAAACTGAACTTTTTGAATGATTTGGAGGATCACACAGAAGTGAGCGAAAAGAGAGATCTTATCAGAACTCTTATCGAAAAGGGAAAGGCAGAAGGAAAACTCAATTCTTCTGACATCACCAATGCTCTTGAAGAGCTGGACTTCCAGGAGGAAGAGATAGACAAGCTCTACGAGACACTGGACAAGCAGTCCATCGAGATCGTCGAAGACTATGCCGCCAAGGCAGAAGCCGAGGAGATCGAAGAAGAAGAGGAAGAAGAGGACAAGAACGGCGTTACCGATCCCTCTATCTACTCCGATGACAGCGTGAAGATGTATTTCAAGGAAATGGGCCAGTACCGTCTTCTTACACAGGAAGAAGAGACTGCTCTGGCTATCCGCGCCAATGAAGGCGATGAGAAGGCAAAGCACATCCTGGCGGAGTGCAACCTCAGACTCGTCGTCTCCATCGCAAAAAGATACATCGGAAGAGGACTGCAGTTCTCCGACCTGATCCAGGAAGGAAACATAGGCCTCATCAAGGCGATCGAGAAATTCGACTACACCAAAGGCTTCCGCTTCTCCACCTATGCAACATGGTGGATCAGGCAGGCAGTCACAAGAGCGATCGCCGACAGCGGGAAGACGATCCGCGTTCCCGTACACATGGTCGAATCCATCAACAAGTATAAGAAAGCGTATGCCAGGCTCACCGCCGAGACAGGCAGCGAACCATCTGAAGAAGAGCTCGTAGAAGCCCTCGGCATCACACCGGAAAAACTCAAGGACATCATCAAAGCCGCACAGGACACCGTGTCACTTGACTCTCCTGTAGGCGAAGAAGAAGACAGCACGATGTTCGATTTCGTCGCGGACGACAGAGACGTCACACTGACTGACTCAGTCGATCAGACTCTCCTCCGAGAGCAGCTCTCAGAGGCTCTCTCGATCCTCTCGGAGCGTGAGGAAAAGGTCATCCGCATGCGTTTCGGTCTTGACGACGGCAACCCCAAGACACTTGAACAGGTCGGAAAGGAACTCAAAGTCACACGCGAACGCATCAGACAGATCGAAGCCAAAGCGCTCAGACGCCTGCGTGTACCGCTCGGTAAAATGGGCTTCCGTGAATATGTAAGATAATCACGGCACTATCCAAACACAAATAACCGCGTGACGCGCCTCATATGAGGCCGCATCACGCGGTTTCTTTTTTATCGTATCTAATCGCCGAGGGACGCGAAAAAGATCCCCTGACCGCTGTTCCTGAGCTCCGCAGCCAGCGAATGCATCCTGCTCACCTCCATCGGTCCTGTAACGAATACTGCTGTCCCGCCTTCTTCTGACCAGACTTCTTCTGTGATGAAACGGTCCTTCTGAGAAGCTTCGCAGCGCACCAGGTATCTCTCTTCCATGTCGTTGACCGCAGGTCTCCTCACGCACTCCGCAGGGAGCATGTACAGTGTTCCTTCTTCTATGCCGGTCAGATCCCTCAGCACAGCTGAAGCAGTCGGATATCTTCCAGCACCCTGTCCGGAATAAGTGATGAGCCCTGAATTCCTTCCTGTGTAGGACACACTGTTGAAGTTCTTTCTGACAGCTCTCTCCATACCGTCGAAAAACACTCTTGGTTCTACGAACGCATATACGGATCCGTCCCCGTTCAGGCCTCCGCTCGCGATGAGTCTTACCTCCGCTCCTCTGCGGCTGATGACCTCTGCATCCTGCTGTGTGAATCCGGCTATTCCCTCTATGTCCTTATATCCTTCCGGCTGGATGCCGTACGCGACTGCGCACGCGAGGATTATCTTCCTGTAGGAATCCAGGCCTGATATATCAGCCGACGGATCAGCTTCTGCGTATCCCAGCCGGCGGGCCTGACTGAGAGCCGTATCCAATGGGACTCCTTTCGACTGCATCATATCCAGGACATAGTTGGTAGTTCCGTTGAGTATGCCGCTCATGCTGAGGATATCGTCACTCTTCCTGGCGACCGAAAGATTGTGCAGAAACGGTATTCCCCCTCCGCATGCCGCGCTGAACAGGAACGCCTTTCCGGTGCTCCGGGCAAGTGCGGAAAGCTCTATCCCCCTGTCAGCCACCATCGCCTTGTTGGAGGTCACAAAATGCTTTCCCGCCTTGAGAGTCCTTTCGGCGAATGACCCCGCGGGGCTCTCTCCGCCTATGGCTTCTACGACAGCGCCGACCGTGCTGTCCTTCAGTATCTCATCTATGTCCGTGATCATGAAACTCTCGCTTCTCTCAGAATGAAGCACCAGAACAGGCCCCAGTTCCAGACCCGGGGTCCTCTCTATCATGTCACATACGCCTTTTCCTACTGTGCCGTAGCCGAGAACCGATACTTTCATTTCACTGATTCCAATGCCTTAACAGACCAGTCAGGGTCGTTCAGAAGCGCGCGGCCGATACCGATCATATCCGCGGCATTCTCTTCGAGAAGCTGTTCCAGTTCCTCTCCTGACGTGACGCCACCTGTGAGCACCACCGGCACTGATACTGCTGATCTGGCTGCCATACTCATATCCTTGAAATAACCGGGACCGGTGACTCCGGGTCTCATGAATCCCTTAAGTCCTCCGGAGATATCTATGGCATCTGCTCCTGCCTCTTCAAAGAGACGCGCAGCCTGAGGGATCTCATCGATCGTGCTGCCGCCTTCCAGAAAATCGCATGCGCCGAACCTGATGGTGACCGGGTAGTCTTTTCCTACCGCTTCTCTCACAGCCCTCAGGACCTCGCAGTGCAGCCTGGTGCGTCCCTCCATCGTGCCCCCGCCGTATTCATCCGTCCTGTGGTTAGAAAGCGGAGAATAGAACTGGTTGAGCAGATAGCCGTGGGCTCCATGGATCTGGACACCGTCGAACCCCGCCTTTTTCGCCCGAACCGCGGCATCGGCAAACCCTTTTATCACACGGGCTATATCATCCTTATCCATAGCCTTGGGGTGATCATCCGGCCTGTCGGTGATCTCGCTGGGAGCGATTATCACAAGTCCGGAATCCCTGGTTCTGGATCCTGCGTGGCTCAGCTGGGCAAATATGACCGCGCCTTCCCCATGAACAGCGTCAGTCAGCTTTCTGTAAGGTTCTATGAGACAGTCGTCATCCATTGCAAGCTGTTTTGCATGAGCCATCCCGTCTGGGAGCACTCTCTCATGTTCGACTATCACCGCTCCGGTACCTCTTGCCCTGAGCCTGTAGTGCTCGACCATATTGTCATCAGGCGCTCCGTTAACGGCTCCGGCAGTATCGCACGGGGCCTTGACTATCCTGTTTCTCACGGTAAGACCGTTGATTTTAATAGGTTCATTGATAAGTTTCATTTTGATGCCTCAATTATTCTATGCTTTTTAGTCCGTCATACAAGTCATTGAAGGACTTCACTGTACTGGTCCTTCCGAACGAGAGTTCCCTGTCTTCTCCGAACTCAAAAAGAAAACACTTAGCCAGTTCCTCGACTGTCTGTTCCAGGGATGACATGAATTGGGTGTAGGCAAAATCATATCCCGGGGTCCCTTCCTCAAAATTGGAGATGATCAGTGATTCGGTCACCTGATCCAAAGGATAAAGCTTGATATGCATCAGTTCGTGTATGATCACTTCCTCAAGATTCTGATTCTTCGGGTTGAGGATATTGATCATCAGGATCGCTTTTCTGTCATCGCAGTCGATCTTGAAATCCCCGGTCTTGTTCCACCAGGGGTCATCGATCAGCTGCAGCTGTACATCCCACTGCGGCGTGATCCTCAGCTTTTTACAATATCTTTCAAAGAGTTCTTTGATCTTTTCCTGTTCCATGACTTCACCTGTTGTTTCCGGTTAAACTGCCTTTTACCCTGTAATCCCCTATCTTTTCTCCGTTCTTCGTCTCCGCGATTCTTTCGCTGAAGAGACTGTCAGCGGATGTGTAGGTGGAGACGGATACTATCTCATTTATGTCAAATGTACTGATGGCTACATCTGACGGATCCTTCTGCCATTTTGTCACCGTCCCGCCAAGGCCGTACATTCCGGCAGTATCCATGATCGCCTCAGTAGCCTCTGCGGGCCATTCTCCTTTTGCAGGACCCCCTGTGCTCACATCGGCGACCTTGACGAAAGAACCGTCCTGCATGCCGTAGATCTTTAGGCAGCGCTCCCTGGTTCCGCTGCTGACTGAATCCGATTTAGCGGAATAGTACCCTATGTACCTTCTGCCGTCCGCATAGGTGCTGAACAGCCATGACATTATCCCGTCATTGAAGAACATCTCTTCATCAGCCATATCCCTGAACACGAGGGTGACATTGGCATTTCTGTCAGCCGAATAAAGCTCTATCTCCAGCTGTGTTCTTGCATAACCGTAATCGTCGGTGTCACCTCTGCGCAGATACGCTACGAGCATGTCTGTATCTTCTGAATATGCGCTCTCTTCTTCTGTGAAGTTTCCGGTGACATGACCAACGATACCGAGAGGCAGATCCGGCGCTCCGTACGTGAATCTTCCTTCTCCTGCGCAGAGATACGGATATTCGACATCTGCACTTCTGGCAGCAAGTCCGTGTTCCGGAACCAGCACTTCGCTGAAGTATGTTTCCAGCGCTTTGCGTCTGTCAGGATACACCGATTCATACAGCTGCATGAAGTGCGCTCTGACCTCGCTGCTGTATTCTCTGTAGTTATCCGGCCATGCCATATAGCCGTGTGCGGAAAGGATCTCCCCGTTATCCATGATTACAGTGAGGCCGAATCCGTATCCGTCCAGCACGTTCTGGTCTGAACGGCTGAAGCCGTTCCATTTCTTTATGCCGTAACTCTCAGAGAGCTCCTCAAGCTTCTTCATGAAGGAGATATCGGTCTCTATCTTCCTCTCATCAGCTTCTTCCTGAGGCATCCCGTCCAGTCTGACAGTCACCAGCACTTTTCCGTCCTCTAGTTCAGCGTCATAGGAGTACCCGGCATTCATATAACTGCCGTCGGAGTCGCTCAGATGAAAGCCTGTAAATGAACTCATGTTTATCTTCTGGCCTCCTTTGCTTCCCGAGTATCTGAACAGTATATGCCTTCCGTAAAGCAGGAAAAAGAGCAGTGCGGCTATGACAGCCAGCACTGCTACCGCTATAAGGATGACCTTACCAGCGCTCATCGTTTCCTCCGGTCAAATATGATCATTCATCTGCATCCAGCAGATCGTGTTTAATTGGAAGCAACTCGTCCAGAGCCTTCTTTAAGGTCGGATCCCACAGATCCCACCAGTGTCCGACTCCGGGCACCTCTTCCTCATAGACATCGCAGCCCTGTTCCTTAAGGAAGGCCACCGAGCGGATGGACCCCTCTCTGGCGATATCCTTCTCTCCCCATATCATGAAGAATTTCGGGAGCTTCTTTCCTTCTGCAATATCTTTTTTGAGGATCTCGCAGTTCTCCTCCATCTCATCCGGTTTGTGAGGAGGCATCGGCATACCAGTGTTGATCCTCACTCTCGGTACTTCATCCTTTGGTCTCACGTAGAATGACCCGGCTGACATCGCCAGCACTGCGGCGTAATTCTCAGGATAGCGGATCGCTATCTTCTGCGCTCCATTCGATCCCATCGAGAGCCCTCCGATGAAATTGTCTTCTCTCCTATCTGAGAAAGGGAAGATGTTCCGAAGGATGTTCGGAAGTTCCTCTCCGATATATTTGCACATCTTCATGCCGGGATCGAAGTCGTCATAGTTCATGTTGTACCCGGACGGCATCACTACCGCGAGCATGTGTTCATATGCGTATCTAACGATATTGGAATATGTCACGTAATCCCAGTCGTTTCCGTTTCCGCCGTTCAAGAGCCAGAGCACCTGATACTTTTTGCCTATGGGGAATATCTCATCTCTCTTGCCGTCCGCTATGTCATAGGGCGAATAGAACGGAAGGATCACCATTACGTCTGTCTTCATCCTGAGACATCCGGATGAGAGATTCATACTGATAACAGCCATCTTATTCCTCCTCCTTTCCCGGGATGATCGCAGCATGTTTGAGCGGAAGCCATTCCACCAGCGCCTTGCGCAGCTGCATGTCCCAGAAATCCCACTCATGAGCATATCCGGGTATCTCTTCCCAGAAATACTCAAGTCCCATCTTGTCATAGAACGCCATGGCTTTCTTTACGTCGGCCAGTATCCTGTCATCCCCGCCGCATGTAAAGAACAGTTTCGGCAGAGCTGCCTTCTTTTCAGGATCGCTCAGGATGTTGTAGATCGGGATCGCCATCTGAACGTCACGTTTGGGATCTTCCACTGCGGGATAATCGGAAACGTCTTCTCCTTTGACGACCTTCTCAAGGAATCCAGCGACCCATGTATCCTCAGCGCGGTGCATACGGATTCCTGATCCGCTGAGCATCAGGGCTGCTCCGTAGAGCTCGGGATGGAGTACGGCGCACTTCATGGCTCCGCCGGAACCCATTGAGTTTCCTGCCACGAAGTTGTCCTCTCTCTTGTCAGAGATCGGGAGTATGCTGCGGCACATCTTTACCAGCTCTTCTGTAACGTAGGAGAAGTAAAGACCTCCGTTCTGGATATATCCGTCCGTGAAGAAGGCGTCGTTGTCCTCCGGCAGGATCACGGCGATCTTGTTTTCCTCCGCATAACGGCAGATATTCGTATTCTGTATAAAATCATTGCAATCGTCTGTCCCTCCGTGCAGGAGCCACAGTACCTGATACAGTTCCTTTGGCTTCTCCTGATAGAAGACCGGCCTGCCTGTCGGAAGGATGACATTGACTTTGGTGTGAATTCCAAGCAGCAGCGAATGGAAATTCAGTTTCATTACGACCATGTAAACGTGCTTCTCCTTTCTGTCAGTCATTGTTCAATATTATAGAAATATTATAGCACCTGCAGGACTTGCAAAATCCCGCAGGTGCTTACTATATGCTTTTGAATCCTCATCATTTTATCTGATCGCTGAGACATAGCCTATCTCTGTGTACACCATGCCGTGCCTGCCTCTGTCCGAACGGAAGAGTGATATGCGTTCCACATTCATGGACATCCGCTGCAGCTGAGGTATCGCGGCAGCTTTTCCTTCCGGAACAGCCATCCTTCTGACCAGCGTGATGTGCGGTCTGAATCTCTTTCTGTCGAACGGAACATCTGCATCCGAAAGAGCTCTTCTGAGATCTCTGACCAGTCTGTCCAGTTCTCCGTTCTTAACGGTGCCGGCCCACAATGTATCGGAGAAGAAACCTGTTCCTTCTGTCTCAAGACAAAAACCTTTGAACGGCAGCTCTTCCATTGCACTGAGCACTGCATCCGGATCTCCGTATTCCCCTATGAATGCAAGAGTCAGATGCAGATTCTGTTCCGGAGAATAGTTTCCCGTGACACCGCAGTTTCTCAGTGTATTCTGATAATCCTTCAGTTTTTTCTTGATCAGATCATCAAGATCGATGGCTATGAAGAGTCTCATATCGCTATTCCTCTGCAGATACACGTTCCATTACAAGATCTGTTACTGCATACCCGATGATATCCTCAGGCTTCTGTTCAGGACTTATCCATGCATCAGTCATTTCTTCCGGAAGAATAAGCGGCATCCTGTCATGTATTCTTCTCACGTCATCAGAAGGCTCTCGAGTCAGAACAGTAAATGCGGGAAATCCGTCCTCGATCCTGTAAAGGCCGCACAACCAGGTCACTGATTGTCCGTTAGGCTGTATGGCAAACTTATCTCCGGTCTTAGTCTTTCCTCCAGGTGCATCCAGATGTTCCCATTCAAAGTACCATGATGCCGGTATCACACACCTGTGCTGTCTCCATGAGTCCCGGAACGTCGGTCTCACTGCTGCCGTCTCGGTTCTGGCATTGACCACAAGCGAGCGACCGGGTATGCGGAAACCCCATCTCATCGGGAATACTGTTCTTTTCCCGTCCTTGTTTGGGGCTATAACAGGTACCACATTTGTCGGTCTTATCTCACCGGAAGTAAGAACTGCACTGCCTGCAATAAGGAACTTCCTGGCAAGGCCGGTCTTCATTGCCGCTTCCATGATCTCATCCAGTTCTTCCGAGCGTGGTTCTATATAGAATCTGGTACACATAGCTCTTCTCCCGCGTTCCCGAATATGCCGCTTTCCGATTCTATTCCGATGACATCGTCCAGCGGTATCTTCCTGTCGTCCACCTGTATATACTGTCCTGTCTCCCTGTCTATCCTGCGGCATATGCCTCTGGCCGTCAGGTATCTTCCCTTTATTCCGAAGGCAAGATCATTCTCATTATCGCATATTCTGAAGTATGTGACACTGATCTCCACCCTGTTCGCAGCTGCTTCTCTGCTGTTCCTGACGAGGCCGGAGAGGACAGCAAGTCTCCTGTCTGTTTCAAGTATCTCTTCCGGGCCCTGCATCACGCGTTCACTGTATACCGTCCTCTTGGACGCCACCGCGTCGGAGAACCCGGTCAGTGCATCGAAAGGAGCGAATATCTTTGCCCTGTGTTCGGTATCCATTCTAGGATGTTTGATGGAAAAATCATCGAATCTTCTGTGCTGCGGTCTGCCTCTGACCGCTATTTCCCTGTACCTGAAATCATCAGGCATCCGCATATAACCTATCGGGCTCATGATCTGCCTCCTTTCGTCAGGGAGGCTCTCACTCTGCCCTGTGCCCCCCTATCTGCATGTTTCTCTCAAGTCCTGTCGCTCCCTGCAGCATGTTCATTCCGCGGAAAAGGGCGTTGAGGCCGTATCTGTTCCTCACTTCCAGCATGGCTCCCTGCACCAGTCTTTCCCTCCTGACCGCTTCCTGGTCCGTGAACAGGTCAGTCTGAAAGTACCCGGCGTCCTCCCTCACATCATCTGCGCTCACTCCGAGCCTGCGGTAGAGCAGCCTGTGGTCTGTCTTCTCATCGAACTGTTTCAGCATCGGGTCCGCTATGATGCCCATGCTGCTGGAGTCAGAAGGAAGCCTGACGGTCCCTACACTGTGAGAAGGGTGTATCCTGCCGTAGAAGTCCATGCTCAGCGGTCCGCTGTAATCCGGGACCTTCTCCAGACTCTTATAGTCATATACCACCCACCAGGTACAGCGTGAGGTGACAAGATGCTTTGCGAACATGTCAGCACAAAGAGTTTCTATCATCTCGCGAAACACGACCCTGGCTTCGCTGTAAGCATACGGTCTCGGCAGCACCTGTCCGTTGGACAGGCTGTGTCCCGAGCTGCGGTATGCCTTGATGTCCTTCATGGTGACCGGTTCTATCCCCCACGCATGATCTATGATTATCTCTCCGTCCACCCCGAAGGTTCTGTAGAAATACTCCTCATCGCGCTGGGATCTCTCCGCGATGTCAGCCATGGTATACATGAACGCCCTGTTGAGTCTTCTCTGCTTTCCGACACCTATCTGCCAGAAATCAGTCAGCGGACGGTGATCCCAGAGCAGATACTTGTAGGAATCCTCATTCAGTTCCGCGATCCTGACTCCGTCCCTGTCAGGAGGAGCTTTCTTAGCGACTATATCCATGGCGACCTTGGCAAGATACAGGTTCGTACCGATCCCTACAGTCGCAGTGATCCCCGTATCGGCAAGCACGTCTCTGATCATCGTCGTTGCCATCACTCTCGCAGAGTTCGTTCCCGTCCTCTCCGCCTCCTCTTCGTAGAGGTGCAGGTATCCGGTGCAGTCTATGAAGCACTCGTCGATGGAATACACGTGCACATCCTCCGCAGACACGTATCTGAGATAGATCTCGTAAACACGCGCGGACACTCTCTCATAATCGGCCATCCTCGGTCTGGCGATTATGTAATCCAGTTTCCTGCCGGTCCTCTTCTCGTACTCCCGTATCTTCTGTTTCGCTTCGAAGAGCCTGGGTCTGGCAGGAACGCCTTTCTCCTTCAGAGAAGGAGACACCGCCAGACATATCGTCTGGTCGGTGCGTGATTCGTCGGCCACCAGCAGATCCGCCTTAAGGGGATCCAGTTTCCTTCTCACGCATTCCACAGAAGCGTAGAAGGATTTGAGGTCGACGCATATATAGACTTTTCCGCTCAACTGCGTCTCAGTTCCCTGATCACGTTGCGCGCGACGCCCTGGATCACCAGTCTGTCCACCAGGATCGTTTTGCCCGGATACGCCTTCTCATTGGCATACTTCAGCACTGCTCCGCTGCCGGATCCGTCCGTGCCTGCATATATCTTGAGGGTATTCTCACCGTTTCCGTCCAGAGCAACGACAATGTCGCCTTCTTCGCAGGAAGTCTGTCTTCTTATGAGCACAAGATCGCCTTCCGATATCCCCGCGTCTTCCATGGAATCGCCTTCAGCTCTCAGCAGATAATACTCGCCTTTGCCGAACAGAGCTTCAGGCAGACTGACATACAGTTCGACCTGTTCCTCCTCCCTTTCCGGATCGCCGCACCGGATACTGCCTACCAGCGGGGCTGAGAAATAGCCCCCTGCGCTCTTCCGGATCTTAGGAAGTCCTCCGACTTCACCACCTGAATATGTAAGGATCCCCTTCTCTGCCATATCTACAAGATAGTTGTGCACTGCCGATTTTGACAGGCCAACTGCAGAAGCCACCGTCCTTACTGCAGGCGAACAGTGATTGTGCCTGTAATACTCTCCGATATAGTCACTGATCTTTTCCATCAGTTCGGTGTCTTTCGTTCTCATATGAATGTCCTTTCCGCGCTATCGTGGACACTGTGTCCACTTTTATTATACAGCAGGGCAGCACTATTGCAATACCGTTTCTGGTCCAAAAAAGAAAAACAGGACTGCAGATATACAGTCCTGTCACAAACACTTAATCCAAATATGCGGCACACAGCAAACTAAAGCATCTTCTCCATCCAGATATGAGGGACGCCTTCATCGTCATCTTCCTCACCAAACGGAGAATATCCCATCGGTGAGTAGAATGTGCAGGCTGCTGTCTGTGCGTGCAGCACGGTGCGTCTGATGCCTTTCTGTCTGAGATGCTCTTCTGCAAAGGCTATCATCTTCCTGCCGAGGCCCTCTCTCCGGTACGGTTTTCTCACTGCGACTCTTCCGATGACGCTGCACCCTTCTTCATCCGAATCGTAGGTCCTGCACACTGCTGCAGGCGTGCCGTCTTCCAGGTACAGCACATAATGCTCACAGATGCCGTCCGTATCATCGAACTCGTCCCTGAATCCCTGCTCTTCCATGAAAACTTCACGGCGTATATCCGCAGCATCTTCAGGAAGATATGTGAAAACCTTTATCTCCATTCAAAGCTCCTCAGCCAGCAGCATCCTGTCGTTGGCGTAATCTCCTCCGGCGGACCGGCGGAACAGTTCTGTCAGTTCCGCTACTCCCATATTCCTTCTCTCTTCTCCGGAAATGTCGGCGATAATCCTTCCTCCGCTCATTATGAACGTCCTGTCACCGGTATCCACAGCCTGCTGCATGTTGTGGGTGATCATTATACACGTGATTCCGCTGTCTCTGACGATGCTTTCTGTGAGTTTCATGATCCTCGAAGCAGATTCAGGATCCAGCGCAGCGGTGTGTTCATCCAGCATGAGAAGTTTAGGCGGATACAGCGTAGCAAGAAGGAGCGTCAGAGCCTGGCGCTGTCCTCCCGACAGCAGGCCGACAGGCTGCTTCAGCCGATCCTCGAGACCCATTCCCAGTTCAGCAAGTTTCTCCCGGAACATCTCCCGGTCTCCCCTTCCAATGCGAGAGAAAGCGGAAGCGCCTTTCCTTCCCTGCAGAAGGACGAGCGAGAGATTCTCTTCTATGGTGAGACCCGGGGCAGTTCCCGCCATCGGATCCTGGAACAGCCTTCCGAAGAATCTGCTCCTATTATATTCCGGCATGCGGGTTATGTCATCACCGTCCAGCATTATCTTACCGCTGTCTACCGGGAACGAGCCGGCGATCGCTCCGAAAAGAGTGGACTTCCCTGCGCCGTTCGACCCTATGACCGTAATGAATTCCCCGTCATGAGCTGAAAATGATACACGGTCAAGAGCCTTTTTCTCGTTTACCGTACCCGGGAGGAACGTCTTTGATATCTTTCTGACTTCAAGCATCTTCTTCCTCCTCAACATCCGTTACCGCAGCAGATGCGCGTTCCTCACGCAGATGCGGAATTGCTATCGCAGCCGCGACGATCGCTGATGTCAGCAGTTTCAGGCACTGCACGGGCACCAGCTGAGTATAGAAGACAAAAGCGTATATGAATCTGTATATGATGGAACCGATCACTGCTCCAGCTATGCCCTTTCCGACGCTCCTTCTTCCCAGCACCGTCTCTCCTATGATCAGACACGCCAGCGCTATGACTACCACGCCGGTACCGCTGTTGATATCGACGGTCTTCTGATACTGTCCTATTGCTGCACCTGAAAGCGCAGTCATCGCGGAAGACATGAGCAGCCCTGTCCTGATCATGGCAGAAGTATCTATCGAAGAAGCCCTGACCATGACAGGATTATCTCCCGTAGCTCTTACGGACAGCCCCAGCCTGGTGGACATGAATGCTCTGAGAAACAGAGCTATAAACAGCGGGAAGACCGCCAGCATCACGAGATCCGACCACGGGCTGTGAAATACTTTTTTGAAAAGAGTAAACACACTGTCCTCTTTTATAAGGTTGACGTTTGATCTCCAGCCCATGACCATCAGGTTCACGGAATAGAGCGCTGTATTCACGATGATCCCCGCGAGTATCGACGGGATCCCCAGCCTCGTCTGAAGTTCAGCGCTCACTATGCCCACCAGCATTCCTGCAGGTATGGCCAGAAGCATGCCCAGCACTGGATGCCCGGCCGCAGCCATCCTGACCGAGACGGCCGCTCCGAGCACGAAGCAGCCGTCAGTTGCAAGATCAGCGATATCAAGGACCCTGAAGCTCAGGAAGAGCGCCAGCGCTACCGGCGCATATCCAAACCCCAGTTCAAGAGCAGTCCTGATGATCCGTTCCATTAAATATCCTCTCAGTCTTCTGTAGTAATCACTTCGATCACTTCACCTATCTCGGAGAAGGATGAGTAATCGATCCCCAGCGCTTCCGCTGTTTCAGTATTGACGGTGACGATACCTCCGTCCATGAGATAGAAATCACTGCCGAAAGAAACGTCGGGATCCAGTGCAGCCTTGAATGCGAGTTCTCCGGTCTTCTTGCCGAGATCGGTGTAGTTCACTCCGCATGTGGCAAACGCGCCGTTGCGCACGAAGGAGTCAGCTCCTGCATAGTGGGGTATTCCGGCTTCCTTAAGATCTTCATAGATCGCAAGCTCTGCAGCCATGATCACGTTGTCAGTTGGCGTGAATATGGCGTCAACATTCTCGGATATCAGCAGCGAAACTGCGGCTCTGACCTCATCAGGAGACTCTGCGGTAGCTTCTGTATATGCGATGCCTTTGCTGTCAAGTATTGCCTTGGCATCGGCGATCGGGACCTCTGAGTTCGTCTCAGACAGTGAATAGAGCAATCCGACCTTACTGACGGAGGAGTCAGCAGCAAATACCATGCGCAGTATAGTGTCGGTATTGAGAGCGTCACTGGTGCCGTACACCTTGTCCAGTCCGGTAAGACCTGCGCCGTACGGATCCGAGATAGCGGCATATATGACAGGGATGCCGGTTCCGTCTGCGCTTGAAGCACATATCTGAGCCGCCATCGTAGCGATCGGGATGATGACGTCGGCATTCTTGGCTATAGCCTGTTCTGCCAGCTGTTTGATGGCTGTCGGGTCATTCTGTCCGGATATCGTTTCAATGTCTATGACGACACCTGCAGCTGCCGCTTCCGCTTTGAGCTGCGCTTCTATCGCTGCAGCGATCTCGTCAAGAGATGCGTGATCAAGCTGTTTCACTATGACCGCTTTTACAGTCTTCGTTTCCGGTTCTTCCTCCTTGGAAGAGCCGCAGGATACCAGGCAGAACGCCATTGCGATGATCATCGCCGCCGAGATGAGTCTGATTAGCTTTTTCATTGTTCTTTCTCCTTAAAATGTGAAATGTTTTCGGCGGCAGATGGAAAGTAAATAAAAAAGGCTTTCATCCCCAATGGGACAAAAGCCTGAAAAACTTCTGCGATACCACCCAAATTGACATTCTCATCGAATGTCCGCTCGCTTCGCGTACCATCATACGCGCCACATTGATAACGGGCGTGGTTCCCGTCCGCCTCTACCTTGAATCGAAGCGGCCCTCAAAAGTCCATTCGCCTGCACGCGGATGCTTCCTTTCCACCAGCCGGAAGCTCTCTGTATCCCCGTCCTGTCAGGGTACTACTCTTTATCAGCGGTTTACCGATTTACTATGATAAAGAATATCCCCCTCAAAGACAGTTGTCAATATCTTTCCGGGGGATATGATTATTATCTTTTTGCTATCTGACCGTCATCCAGTCGCTGATATTTCTTGTTGAAAGCTTCATTTACAGAAACGATGTAATCGTATGCTTCCGGATGCTCCTGCAGATATCTGAATCCGTATCTTGCCTTGGTCTCGATATTCTTCCTGCCGTTCTTTTCTGCGATCTTGTCAGCAAGTTTATGTGCAAAACACTCGTAGGCGCACGCAAGTCCCAGTATCCCCAGGATCACAGCCCCGACGATGCTGTCATGAAACGATGCTGCAGCGCCGATTATGAACATGAACGCCAGAAGAAAACTGCCTGCTGAGAAAAAAGTTGCCAGAGGTGAGTACTTGTAAGTCCTGTATATGATCGGTATCATTCGGATTTCCTTCCTTAAAAAATATTACTGTGCTGACAGAAAGCCAAGCACAGTTAGCATTATACCACCCATTGGATATGTTCTCAAACTGCATTGAATGGGATATCCGTATGAGTTATCCTAAAGATATCATCAGATGCCGGAGGCACAGCATGGACATCAGCAGATTTGAAGGCAAGCCTGTCAGGGTGACCGATAAGTTCGGGACCGTCTATGAAGGGATATGCTCACATAACAGCATAGACTACGATGAACACGAGTTCGGCGTGAGTGAAGAGGCCCTGCAGTTTCCTGCGGTCCTTGTTTGGAAGAGCATAATCGTAAGTGTTGAGAGTCTGGAAGACGTTGATGGTCCTTACGGACACTTTTCCGCTCCATTCGGAGAGATCGAAGAGATCGCTTTTCAGGATGGTCCGAGTCTTATCGACGAGATACTCTTCTGCGAAGAAGACGAGATGGTCATACGTATACTGAACTGCATCGAGCATCATTTCTGCACTCTTGGCGAACCTCTGCCTGAATGGAAAGACGAGCTGGCTGACCTGCTGAAGCAGCTTCCCTGGTTCACTGAGGATCTGGCCATACTCGAAAAATCAGACAAGCTGATAGCCCTGCTGACCGGCGGAGAAAAAACGGAGAGCAAATTCTAAGATAATACCATGTCTAAAATTCCGGAGGGATAACATGCCGCGTGCAAGTATATTTGATATGAAGCTTTCAAAGGTCTACCCTCTTCTCGTTGCAAAAGCTGAGAAGAAAGGAAGGTCAAAGGAAGAAGTCGACCGGGTGACTGAGTGGCTCACAGGGCACGATATGTCAAAGATAGACATGGAGATGACATACGGTGATTTCTTCCGCAGCGCTCCGTGCATCAACCCCAACGCAGAACTAATAACGGGAAAGATCTGCGGAGTCCGTGTAGAAGATATAGAGGATCCGCTTATGCAGAACATACGCAGGCTGGACAAACTTGTCGATGAACTGGCAAAAGGCAGGGCGATGGAAAAAGTCCTGCGCACCCGTGCAGAATAATGTTGAAAGCCCTGCCTGACGGCAGGGCTTCTGTAATATCAGCTGACTATCAGTTTACTCGATCTCTATCTGCAGAGACGCGAGCAGATCCAGCGCTTCCGGCGACGAGAACTTAGCTCCCTTAAGCTTGTTGTTGTGTATGTCTATGACATAACCGTCAGCACGGCGGAAGTCAGCTCCTCTCAAGTCGGAATTTGAGAAGCTGGTCTCCTCAAGTCTGCACCTTGCAAATACTGCCTTGCTCAGATTGCACTCACTGAACTCGCACTTAGAAAATTCGTTGCTGCTGAAATCATATCCCGAGAAAGACATATCGTTGAAACGGCAGTATTTGATCCTGCAGTCCTGCAGAGAGCTTACCGGTTCGCGTATATACTCGTCATCTACGAAGCTCATGAAGCCGACTGCAATGAAACTGCATCTTTTGAAACTGCAGAATCTCATATCAGTGCTTCTGGGCACCGGACTTACAAAAGAACAGCTCGTGAAGCTGCAGTTGTGGAATACGCACCTTTCGAAAGTACACGCATCGAACACGCATTCCCTGAACGAGCAGTTGTCGAAAGACATATCCGACACAGTGTCTCCAGCGCTGTATCTGAGATCTGTAAACTCTCTGTCTGTGAATGACTGCATTTATCCCTCCTGTTCTGATCTTCACTTCAGATCAGAAACCGAATCCAGTATTTCCTCCCAGGTCTTCCGGCTCTCACTGGCAAGAACGGTCCTGTAATATACGTTAAAGTAGTACATCCTTTTCCCGTATTTCAAAGCAAACGTCTCGCCGCTCATACCGGAACCTCCGGCCTCGTATGTGTATCTGAAGCCTCCTGCTTTTCCGCCGAGGATATCCCTCTGCAGGAAGCCGGACAGCTCGTACCTGTATTCCCTCATGGCTGCTGCGATCTGCTTCTGCGCTGACTGAGCAGCATCGGAAGAACTTACGAGAAGCGCCGATACAAGACCGATATCTCTCCAGCCCACTGTCGCAGTGATATGCCTTGCAGGATCAGCAAACGCTGCATATTCTCCTTCTGCTACCAGTCTGAGCTTCCTCTTCTCATCTTCCTGCATCACATGGAATCCGTCCGGCAGCGTCAGTCCGATCCTGCCGTCCAGTTCGATCCTTTCCATCAGTTCTGCTGCGGGAACTGCATCCCGCTTTCCTTCCTATAATATACCGCTTCGGGCAAGCCGCCCCGTTCAGAAAGAACGGGGCGGCTGTCTATATGGTCATGCCACAGTTGTTTTTATGCAAAAGGATTCTCTGTGGGATACGGCAGGCTCTTCGGTCTGTTGTACTGGATATCGCCGACTCCGAGGAACTTGAAGACCTCGAAGAGAGCTTTTCCGTGATGGCCGAACGCCACGGCGCCGTGGTGAGGATATCTCTTCTCGATGAGAACGTGCCTGTAGAAGCGGCCCATCTCAGGGATGGCGAACACGCCGATGCCGCCGAAACTTCCGGTGGCCACAGGCAGGACTTCGCCTTCTGCGATGTAGGAGCGGAGAACACCTTCGCTGTCACACTGCAGACGGAAGAAGGTGATGTCGCCGGGGGCGATGTCGCCTTCCAGAGTTCCTCTGGTGAAGTCAGGCTCGGATCCTTCCGGCTCAAGAAGTCTGTGCTGAATGAGCTGATACTTGATGGCTCTGTCAGCGCACATCTTGCAGCTGGGGGTGTTGCCGCAGTGGAATCCCATGAATGTATCGGTGAGAACATAGTCATATTTGCCCTTGATGCTCTCTTCCCACATGGACTTCGGTACGGAGTTGTTGATGTCGAGCAGGGTCACTGCGTCAGCGCTGACGCAGGCGCCGATGTACTCGGAAAGAACGCCGTAGATGTCGACTTCGCAGGAAACCGGGATGCCGCGGGTGGCAAGTCTGGAGTTGACGAAGCAGGGTTCAAATCCGAACTGCTCCGGGAATGCGGGCCAGCATTTGTCGGCGAATGCGACATACTTTCTGGCTCCCTTGTGCTGCTCTGCCCAGTCGAGGAGCGTCAGTTCGAACTGCGCCATCCTCTCAAGGAGTTCGGGATAATAACGGCCTTCGCCCATCTCTTTTGCCATGTCTTCGCAGACTTCGGGGATCCTCTTGTCGCCGGCGTGTGCCTTGTAGCTTACCAGCAGGTCGAGCTCGGAGTTCTCTTCGATCTCCACGCCCAGCTCATAAAGTCCCTTGATGGGTGCGTTGCACGCGAAGAAGTCCTGCGGACGGGGACCGAAGGATATGATCTTGAGGTTCTTGACACCTATGACAGCTCTTGCGATCGGTACGAAATCGGCGATCATCGCAGCGATGTCATCGCTGGTGCCTACGGGATACTCCGGGATGTATCCGGTGAGATGTCTCATACCCAGGTTGTATGAGCAGTTGAGCATTCCGCAGTATGCGTCGCCTCTTCCGTTGATGAGGTCTCCGTCGCCTTCCGCCGCGGACACGAACATGCAGGGTCCGTCAAAGTTCTTGGCGATGAGGGTCTCGGGGGTCTCAGGTCCGAAGTTTCCGAGGAAGACTACCAGAGCATTGCATCCGGCCTTGTTGACATCTTCCACGGCCTTGAGCATATCGAGTTCGTTCTCGACTGTCACGGGGCACTCATAGAGTTCGCCCTTATAGGCCTTCATGATGGCTTCGCGCCTCGCGATGGAGAGTCCGATTGGGAAACAGTCACGGCTGACCGCAACGATTCCGAGTTTTACTACAGGGATATTCTGCATTGTAAGATCTCCTTTATGCATTTTTGTTTGTGCTTATATTATTACCCGGTTTCACCGGATATTTTCACTGTCTTCTCATCCTTCTGAACACATCTCTGAGTGAAGGATAAAGAGTTTTATATTCCTTATATCTCTCTGCATATTTCTCAGCCAGCGCAGGATCGGGAAGTATGGTCTCCTTTACTCTGGTCAGCGCCGAAGCGCATGTCCTGACGTCCGGGAAGAGTCCAGTACCTACCATGGCGAGCATCGCGCCGCCGTATGACGGACCTTCTTCCGTCACGGGAATATCGAGCGGTATATTGAGCACCGCAGAGAATATCGTCCGCCATATCTTGGATCTGGTGCCGCCTCCGCATATCTTGGAGCGTTCGATCTTCTCTCCCGCGATCTTCGCAGCTTCCAGATTGTCCTTGATCGCAAATGCCACGCCTTCCAGTACGGCCTGTACCATCTCAGCCCTTGTCGTGTTCATGCTCATGCCGAGGAACACGCCTCTGGCATCAGTGTCGTTTATCGGACTGCGCTCACCCATCAGGTACGGCAGGAAGAATACCGGATTCTCGCCCAGCGCTGACGTATCTATCTCACGCTGAACCGCATCATAATCCGTCTCGTGCAGTATCTCATCGCAGAACCATTTATTGCATGAAGCTGCAGAGAGCATGCATCCCATGAGATGATAGCCGCCGTCGGCATGCGCGAATGAGTGAAGGGCATTTCCCTCCGCGTAATGGAACTTGTCGGATGATACGAACACCGTTCCCGACGTTCCGATGGAGATGTTGCAGTTTCCGGGGCCGACTGTGCCTGTTCCGACTGCAGAAGCAGCGTTGTCGCCTGCGCCTGCAACCACCTTTACGCTCTGCGGCAGGTTCAGCGCAGTAGCGATCTCCGGACGCAGTGTCCCGATGACTTCGTAGCTCTCAAAAAGCTTCGGCATCTGTTCTTCGGTCACGGAGCATATGTCCAGCATCTCCTTCGACCATTTCTTGTTCTTGACGTCAAGAAGAAGCATTCCGGAAGCGTCAGAATAGTCGCAGGAGTGCACTCCGGTGAGTTTATAGTTGATATAGTCCTTGGGGAGCATGATCTTGCTGATCCTGGCGAAATTCTCCGGTTCGTTCTTTTTCATCCAGAGAAGTTTCGGCGCAGTAAATCCAGCGAACGCAATGTTCGCAGTCAGTCCTGATATCTTCTCCCTGCCGATCGTCTCATTAAGATAATCTACTTCGTCCGCAGTCCTCCCGTCGTTCCATAGGATGCAGTTGCGGATGATATTGTCGTCGCTGTCCAGTACGACCAGACCGTGCATCTGTCCCCCGCAGCCGATACCCGCTACCTGGGAGCGGTCGAAACCTCTCATCAGTTCCTCAGTGCCGATAAGGCACGCGCTCCACCAGTCCATGGGATCCTGTTCGCTCCAGCCGGGCAGCGGCATATAGAGCGGATACTCACGGGTGACCTGTCTCAGTATCTTTCCGTCTTCGTCCACTAAAAGGAGCTTCGTGGCGGATGTGCCGACGTCTATTCCGATATAATACATGACTACACACCTCCGCTGATTTTCGCTTTTTCACTAGATATATTGTATGCTTTTTGTGGTCTTCCATGCACATTGTCGGCTGTACAAAATTGTGCCTGTAAATTAGTCAATTTCACCATGAAATTTCCCGTTTTACGTACAACCTTTGAGGATCGAAGAGCATTTTGTATTGATTTAATCCGGCATTATCCGAAAAGTGTAGTTTTAGGTGCCCGTCACGGAAGTTGTACGGTCTATCCGCACCAAATTGGTCTTGAAATATGTACGTTTTTGCGGTGTAATTAACAATGTACGAAAAGAAAGGAGTCCGCAATCGTAAATGGTAAGCTACAAAGTCAAAATCGCTATTGCCCCTTGCCGCCGTAACATGCCCGGAATGATGCCCGGCAGAAACGGTCAGGCGCCCAGAAGGCGCATGATGTGGGGCAGAGAGGCCGCTCTTGATGTCAAGAACGAAGTCCTCCCCTATATCTTTGAGCATTTCGCAAATGAGCATGTCGAATTCATCACTCTTGATGGTTGGGATGAGGACGGCATGATGTATGACTATTCCCAGGCTGATTCCATCGCTGAATATCTGAAGGCTCAGAAACCCGATGCTCTGTTCATCATCAACCTGAACTTCGGAAGCGAAGAAGTCGCCGGAAGACTCGCGAAGCTCATGGATCTCCCCACACTTCTGTGGGCAGTTCAGGACACGTACTTCGGAGATCCCGACGCCACCGATCTTCATGATGAAGCCAACGGCGGCCGTCTGCTGGATGCTCAGTGCGGTATGTTCGCAGTTTCCAAGATCCTCCAGAGATATGGCGTCAAGTTCACACACATCCCGACCTGCAAGGTCACCGATGAAGTGTTCAAGACCGGTCTCGAGGACTTCAGCGCTGTCACCTGCATGCTCAAGAACTGGAAGAACATGCGTCTGATGCAGCTGGGCAACCGTCCTCTCGCATTCACATCCATGATGTTCAACGAAGACGAACTTCTCGAGAAGTTCGGAATCGAAGTATTCCCGCTCTCCGGACCCGAAGCCACCAGAAGGCTTCTGGAAGTCAAAGAGAGACGCGCTGATGAGCTCCAGGGCATCGTCGACAAGTTCCTGACCTATTTCAAGGCTGGTGACATCGAGGAAGCCAGGACGTCTGAGGCACTCAGAAACTCCGCAGCCTGCTATCTGTTCTATAAGGAACTGTTTGAGACAACAGGCGCATCCGCTATCGCATGCGACATGAGCTTCTCAAGAGCAATCGGACCGAGCTCCACAGCTGACATCATGATGCTCGCCAACGAGAACAAGTTCGTCATGTTCGAAGGCGACATGCACGGTGGAATCACCGAGGTCCTTCTCTCCAGCGCAGTGTTCGGTGAGAAGCTCCCGTTCTTCGGCGAGTTCACCGCAAACCATCCGACCAACCCCAACGCAGAGCTCATCTGGCACACCGCGGTATATCCGCCCGCCATTGCCGGTAACGACAACTTCGAGCCCTACATCATCAACAGCGGCTGGGGCGCCCAGACCGGTCTGGAAGTCAAGAAGGGTGATTACTCCATCGCCCGCTTCGACACAATGAACGGCAAGTACTCCATGCTGATCGGCGAATTCAAGGCCGTTGATGGCCCCTTCACCAAGCAGCACTACATCTGGGGCGAGTTCAAGGATTGGCAGAAGTTCGAGCAGGCGACAGTTTACGGACCATATGTCCATCACATGGTTGAGATGGAAGGCGGCCCCCACGTCACCAGAAGACTCAAAGAGTTCTGCCGTTACGTTGGAATCTATGCCGACGTACCGGATGAGAGAGACACCCCCTTTGCACCGTATTTCTACGACGTAAAGTAATCTCTTCCTGAGAAACACACAGGACCTGCTGAATTCAGCAGGTCCTGTTTTTTATATCCTATTTCAGTACAGTTCTTCCGCAAGCTCTTTGTATCTTGCCATTATCCTGTCGTTCACTTCCGCAGGGCATGCTCCGAATTCCATACCGATCTGGAAGAGGACATCCATCATCAGCACGCCGAAAGCATAAGCATCGACAGCGTTGTCATCCCAGCCTTCCCTTCCGAAGAATCTCTTGGGATCGGCATCCAGCACAGTGTCTGTCTTCCCTTTTCTGAGCTGCCAGAGACTCCTTATGAGCACACATAGCAGGAAGAACGTCTCCCTGGAATATATCGCATCCCCGCGAAAGTAGATAGTATTAGTATCCCCGTCAGCGAATGCTTCACGGTCGGCCCCGAATCTCTCGGGTCTTGCTGAAGATATCCTGACGTGAGGCATCTTAAGTTTGGTGCACACACTGGCTGCCGTGCGGTAGAAGAGGAAAGCCGGCTGATGCTCCGCCATCTGTCTGCGATAGATCGACATGAGCTTTTCAGCGCTCATCACGGCGACCTTGCCGCTGCCCCCCATATCATCAGCTATCTGATTCCCCGGATAATCGAACAGCGAGAAGAATCTCATTCCATCCATCTCGTCATAGATGACCTCTACACTGAAATCGCCTTCACGGGCAGTTTCTGCTGACAGTTCCTTTATATCTCTGAGCCAGTTCGGGAATACTCTCGTTACATATTCAGCCCACAGTCTCTCAAATCCGCCGTTATCCATGCTCCATCTCCACGTCTGTCCCCGCCTGCGGGGATCTTTTTTTGTTTAGTGTACTCCATACCAGGTCCGTTCGCAATGCTCTTGCTTCTTCGCCAGGAGTCATTCCGGATGTATAATGATTATTGAAGATCTTTCTATTACGGGGAGAAGAATCATGGCTGAAAAGATCACGTTCAGAGACGGTTCCTATTATGAAGGGGCTACCAACTCCCGGGGAGAGCCGGAAGGTCTGGGAAAAAAGACTTTCACTAACGGCCGCACTCTGGAAGGCCTCTGGGAGAACGGTGAGATCAAGGGAGACGCCGTACTCAGATATAACGACAAGGCATATTATGAAGGCCGGCTGGAAGGCACTGTGCGTTCCGGTGAGGGCACCATGCATTATGAGAACGGTTTTCTGTTCACAGGCACCTGGGAGAATGACCAGAGGATCTACGGAAAACTGGTATTCCCCGACGGTCAGGGCACGATCACAGGAAACTACATAGGTGACCGTATGAACGGAATGCAGACCGTGGAACTGCGGGACGGAAACCGTATCATCGCGAACTGGAAGGACAACAGATTCGACGGCGGGAGCGGCATCATAAGATGCCCTGACGGCGTCGAGTATGAAGGAGACATAACCGAAGAAGGCGGTTGGCGCCCCTGCGGAAAGGGAGTGCTGACAGATGCCAAAGGGACCCGTTACGAAGGATACTGGGACGGTTTTTCACGTACCGGCGTCTATAAGGTCAAGTTCAAAGACGGCAGAGTCGTCACTGCAGAATACAATCACAATATGCTGATCAGAGTTCTGTCCATGGGCAATGCTCCGGAAGAAGCCGTTATGGCATCGTCCGGCGGCACCGGAGAGACATACGTCCCTGCACCGAGGACCGAACATCTGGCAGAAGAGGCCCTGAAGCAGGAAGCGAAACCAGCTGAAGAGCCTGAAAAGCCCGCAGTCACAATAGAAGCTCCCGAAGAGGGAGTGCTCAAGGTCCCCCATGATGATCGTGACGATGAATACTCTCCTGAGATACAGGAGCTGTTTCAGGGCATGATAGGCATGCACGAGGTCAAACAGACGCTTGACAGCATCTTCAAGCGGTTCAAGGTCGATGCTCTCAGGAAGGAGCGTCTGGGACTCGAGTCAGGCGCCAGAGGAGTCAACTTCATCATCTGCGGCAATCCCGGCACAGGCAAGAGCACTGTTGCAAGGATCATCGGCCGCATGCTCTATCAGACCGGCATACTGCCGAAAGACACATTCATAGAGACTGACCGTTCAGGGCTGGTCGGAGCTCATGTCGGACAGACAGAGGAGAATGTCCGCAAGATCCTGGACGCAGCCGCAGGCGGCACCCTTTTCGTTGACGAGGCATATGAGCTTTTCGAGGAAGACGCTCCGATAGATTTCGGTCATATCGCCCTTGACACTCTCGTCAAGGACATGGAGGATCACAGAGGCGAATACTGCGTGATCTTCGCCGGTTATAAAGGGCCCATGGACAATATGCTTCAGAAAGCCAACCAGGGACTCACCAGCCGTTTTGATTACAGGCTGAATATAGCAGACTACAGCCTTGAGGATCTGCTCAACATCCTCGTTTCCATGGCAACGAAGCAGAGCTTTTACATAGAGGAATCAGCCAGAGAAGTCATTCTCAGAGAGTTCGGAAAGCAGAAAGTCGACGACAGGTTCGATAACGGACGCTGTGCCAGAAGACTTCTTGACAAGGCTATAGAGCGTCAGGCTGAGAGGCTTTCAAAGGATATTGAATCCATAAAGGACGAGGATCTCTGGATGCTGAAGAGTTCGGATTTCGGGACTCTTGCCATTGATGAAGAGACGCTGCAAGACAGTCTGGACAAGCTTGATGCACTGATCGGTCTCGATTCAATAAAGAAGGAAGTCCGCGTCATGACGGATCTCATGACAGTATGGAACGAGAGCCGCAAGAGAGGTCTCTCAACTGCAGATCAGGGCAATACCATGAACCTCGTGTTCACCGGAAATCCCGGCACAGGCAAGACGACTGTAGCGAGGCTCATAGGTGAGATCTACTATCATATAGGTCTGCTTAAACGTGCCGACACCTTCGTGGAGTGCACCAGAGCTGACCTAATAGGCGAACACATGGGTGAGACGGCTCAGCGAGTCCGTGAAAAAGTCCAGAGCGCTCTGGGAGGCATTCTGTTCATTGACGAAGCCTACGCTCTTGTCAGTGACGATCAGGACAGTTACGGAAAGGAAGCTGTAGCCACACTGGTAGCAGAGATCGAGAATCACAGAGACAATCTGGCAGTTATCCTCGCCGGATACACCGATGAGATGGAGGAATTCCTCGCGACCAACCCCGGTCTGAACAGCAGGTTCCCGAAAAAGATGGAATTCCCTGACTATACCTTGGACGAGCTCACCGCTATGTTCCGCTACAATATGAAAAAGCGCGGCTATATCCTGCAGGCAGGCGACGAGCTGCTGACAGAATGGATCGGAGATGAGATGCAGCGGCCGGATTTCGGCAACGGGCGCGGAGTCCGCAATCTCTGCGACCGCGTCATAGAGAGACAGTCAGCCAGGATCGCTTCTTCCGAGGATATGAGCGCTCTGTCAGATGAGGATATCATTACTGTAACAGAAGAGGACATCCTTCCGAGAGATCAGCAGGAGGAGGACACTGAAGCTGATGAGTGAGACGGATCAGAAGAGCCTGAGCGGTCTTCTGGACAGCGTCCGCACTCCTGCAGGAACAGCAGGCCTACGTTCTGCTGTGTTGAACTCGGCGCTGATATTGCTCTCAGGCGCGGCTCTAGGCATCTTCTCAAAATGGCTGGATGAGCTTTCTTTGGACAGCAGTATCTGGTGGCACCGCATCGTAGAGTCGCTCGATCTCGGCAATGTATTCTCTGAGTTTTCTGTATGGTTCATGATCGCAGCTGCAGTCGCAGTCTTCAGCAGAAGTCCTAAGAGGGCTGCGGTCAACACGTTCCTGTTTTTTGCCGGAATGTGTGCTGCGTATCATCTCTACACCGTAGTCTTCGGGGGATTCGATCCGCTTTCCTATATGATCATCTGGTACGGCATCACTCTGCTCTCTCCTGTACTGGCTGTGATATGCTGGTATGCCAAAAGCAGCGGTATCGTGGCGGCAGCGATCTGCTCGCTCATACTCACTGTGATGGCCCGTTCCTGTTTCAGCACGGGATGGTTCTATATCTATCCAAACGGCTTCTTAAATATACTGTTCTTTCTGGGAACAGTGCTGATCCTGCATAAGGATCTGAAGCGTACAGTGATCACCGTTATTTCCGGTCTCATCCTTTCGATCCTGCTGTCACCGCTTATGCCGTTTTGAGACCTTCGGCAGCAGCACGGTTAAGCACTTATAATTTGTTCGTAAACATCTGCATATATTAGCGAGGTAACAAAAAATGATCAAAGGCATTCATCACATCTCAATGAGATGCAACGACCCTGAGGAATTCGAAAAAGTCAAAGATTTCTATCTGAATGTTCTCGGACTTACCGTCAAGAGAGAATGGCCGGGAGCCGTCATGATAGATACCGGCGGTGATTCCGTTCTGGAGATAAATACAGGCGGCGAGAACCCCCGTCAGGCCGGTATCGTAAGACATTACGCTCTTGCCGTCGATGATGTCGATGGTCTTGTAGAGAAAGTCAAAGCTGCAGGTTATACAGTGACAAGAGAGCCCACTGACATCGCCCTTCCTTCCGACCCTCCGCTTCCGGCAAGGATCGCCTTCTGTGTCGGTCCGATCGGTGAGGAGATCGAATTTTTCAACGAAAAATAATCATATACACGAAAAAACGCCGGGTCGGCGTTTTTTTCTGCAGATCTTTATTCCGTGAAGAGAGGTGTTGAGTAATATCTGTCTCCGCTGTCGGGAAGCAGCGCGACTATCACCTTTCCTTTATTCTCGGGAAGTTTTGCGAGAGTGAGAGCGGCGTGCAGTGCAGCACCGGAAGAGATCCCCACTGATATTCCCTCTTTTCTCGCCAGCAGTTTGGCTGCGGCAAACGCATCAGCGGCTTCTGCCTTGAAGACCTCATCATAAACAGCAGTGTTCAGAACATCAGGGACGAACCCCGCTCCGATACCCTGTATCTTGTGTGCGCCGCTCCTGCCTTCCGAGAGAACCGGAGAATCGGCAGGTTCAAGAGCTACTATCCTGATATCAGGATTCTGCTCTTTAAGGTACTCACCGGTACCGGTGACAGTTCCGCCGGTGCCTACTCCCGCAATGAATATGTCGACCTTTCCGTCTGTGTCTCTCCAGATCTCCGGCCCTGTGGTCGCCTTGTGGACTGCGGGGTTTACCGGGTTCACGAACTGCCCCGGAATGAAGCTGTCCGGTATCTCCTTTGCCAGCTCATCCGCCTTGGCAATAGCTCCGGACATGCCTTTGGCTCCTTCTGTAAGGACTATCTCCGCCCCGTAAGCCTTCAGGATGTTCCTTCTCTCTACGCTCATGGTCTCCGGCATAGTCAGGATTATCTTGTACCCTTTGGCGGCAGCGATGGCTGCAAGTCCTATTCCCGTATTGCCGGAAGTAGGTTCGATAATGACTGAACCTTTTTTGAGCAGCCCCTTCTCCTCTGCGTCTTCTATCATCGCTTTTGCGATACGATCCTTGACGCTTCCGGCCGGGTTGAAGTACTCCAGTTTTACCAGGACTGTAGCTTCAAGTCCCAGTTCCTTTTCGATGTTGACGATCTCCACAAGAGGCGTGTTTCCTATGAGCCCCAGTGTTCCTTTGTAGATGTTCGACATGGTCGATCTCCTCTCATTTTTCACTTTTTAGAATTATCATCTTTTTATAAAAAATCGGCCGGGTTCGATCCCGGCCGGTTCTGTACCTAGGCTTTCCGGACTGTTCAGCGCTGCAGAGCGCATGAATGTACCGGACGCCCCGCACCGTAAACAGGCCGGGTCTCATCCGTCCAACAACACATGCACATCATTTTTGCTGCAGCAGCTGACATCTCAGTATGGTCCTCCGATCGTTTGCCGGTATCTCAGACAGTTACGCCGGTCCTCTTTTCATAATCCTCAAGCGCTGCCTGGATCGCCTCTTCCGCCAGAACGGAACAGTGCATCTTGTAATCCGGCAGGCCGTCGAGGGCTTCGGATACAGCCCTGTTCGTCAGTTTCCTAACCTCGCTCAGCGGCTGTCCCTTGATCAGTTCTGTCGCCATTGAGCTTGAAGCGATAGCGCTTCCGCATCCGAACGTCTCGAACTTGACGTCAGTGACGATATCGTTCTCGATCTTGAGATACATCTTCATAATATCGCCGCATTTCGCATTGCCGACCTCGCCTATGGCATTCGCGTCTTCTATCACTCCGACATTCCGCGGATTGCGGAAATGATCCATTACCTTCTCGCTGTATAGTGCCATTATGAGTGCCTCCTCACAGAATGAATTCTCTCTTGCCCTGCATAAGATCTCTCCATATCGGGGAGAATCCTCTCAGGTATTCCACGACTTCCTTTACGGAAGAGATGATATAATCGACTTCCTCTTCGGTGATGTCCTCTCCTATGCTGAGTCTCAGTGAGCCGTGAGCTACATCATGTACTCTGCCTATCGCCAGGAGCACATGGCTCGGGTCCAGTGAGCCTGATGTGCAGGCGCTGCCCGAAGATGCTTCTATGCCTTTATCGTCCAGAAGCAGCAGCAGTGATTCACCTTCTATACCTTCGAAGCAGAAATTCACATTTCCGGGAAGTCTGCGTCTGCTGCACCCGTTAAGTGCAGAATGCGGTATCTCCCTGAGGCCTGCTATCAGCCTGTCTCTCATCGCAGTCATGTGCGCAGCGTTCTCCGGCATCCTGTCGATGCCTTCTTTGAGAGCGGCTGCCATAGCTGCGATACCGGCTACGTTCTCTGTTCCTGCACGCTTTCCTCTCTCCTGCGCTCCGCCCTCGATCACATTTGTCAGAACGATGTTCTTCTTTGCGTAGAGGAATCCGACTCCCTTGGGGCCATGATACTTGTGTGCAGAGGATGAGAGCATGTCGATATTATCTAGTGCCACGTTCACCGGGATATGCGCCATTGCCTGTACTGCGTCGGTATGGAAAAGCACTCCCTTCCGTCTGCAGATCTCTCCGATCTCGCGTATAGGCTGGATGGTGCCGATCTCATTGTTGGCGTACATTATAGTTACGAGGCATGTGTCATCTCTTATAGCCTGTTCGACTTCGGATGCTACTATGACTCCGTTTTCATGCACGTCCAGAAGCGTTATCTCGAAGCCTTCCTTCTCCAGCTTGTTCAGAGTATGGAGAACTGCATGGTGTTCGAATGCAGAGGAGATGATATGCATCTTTCCCTTCTTCCGCCCAAGCTCCGCTGCAGAGATTATCGCCTGATTGTCAGCTTCGCTGCCGCCTGATGTGAAATAGATCTCACGCGGTTCTGCACCGATCACAGCAGCTATGTCTTCACGGGCCTTTTCGATTATCTCCTTGGCTGTCTGCCCGCGGCTGTAGAGGCTGGAAGGGTTTCCCCACTCATTCCTCATGACCGAGGTCATAGTCTCGATAGCCGTTTCACTCATGCGCGTGGTCGCGGCGTTGTCAGCATATATCATGGCATTTCGCTCCTGTCTTTTGTCTTCATGATGATTTTAAATCTATTTACCTACTATGTCAATAGGTTTTTGTTCGTGAATCTTGTATTTACCTATTAACCTACTGTATAATTGGGGAAATAATTGAGGGAGGCCATAAAAATGATATCCACTAAAGGACGCTACGCTATCAGAGTCATGCTCGATCTTGCTGAGAATGACACAGGCAGCTATATCCCCCTCAAGGACGTTGCAGCAAGGCAAGGCATATCCAAAAAATATCTTGAGATAATCGTCAAGGACATGGTCGCCGGCGGACTTCTGATCGGAGCCAGCGGCAAAGGCGGCGGTTACAGGCTCGTAAGGAAGCCGGAGGAATACTCCGTCGGTGAAGTAATCGAACTGATGGAAGGACCTCTCGCTACCGTAGCATGTCTGGCGGACGGTGCTGTACCATGTCCCAGAGCTGAAGAATGCGAGACTCTCCCTCTCTGGGCTGAATATGACAAACTTACACATGACTTCTTCTTCGGAAAACACATCAGCGACCTGATAAGGAAAGATGACAGCAAGTAGGCTGTCAGATGACTAATGCTTTTTTCATTCTTTCGGCAGTAATCCGTGCTTGTTACCGAAACTGAGGTCATCGCACGTTATATAAGCAGATCCATTTAGGAAACCTCCATATATTAATAGAACGCAGATAACTGCTACGAGAGCGTTATCTGCGTTCTGCTTTTGTTCTTGGTTTCTGTGACTGTCAGTCAGCGAGTTTCTCCAGTTCCTCCACCAGTTCTCCGAAGAGCTCGAGAGCGGAGTTCACAGGGGCTGGAGTGCTCATATCCACTCCGGCTATTTTAAGGAGCGATATCGGATCGCTGCTGCTCCCGGATGAGAGGAACTTCTTGTAATCCTCGACCGCAGGAGCACCTTCTTCCAGTATGCGGTTGGCGATAGCTACCGCAGCCGAGAATCCGGTAGCGTACTGGAACATGTAGTAGTCATAGAAGAAATGAGGTATCCTTGCCCACTCCAGGCCTATCTCCTCGTCAGAGATCATGTCAGGTCCGAAGTAGAGTTCGTTAAGCTTCCTGTACTTCTCACAGAGTGCGTCGGCAGTGAGCGTCTCTCCTGCTTCAGCCATTCTTCCCATCATCAGCTCAAATTCAGCCAGCATGGTCTGGCGGTAAAGCGTTCCCTTGAAGGAATCCAGGAAGTGGTTGATCAGGTACATCCTTTCCCTCTTGTCAGCCGTGGTCTTCAGCAGATGTCTTACCAGGAGTATCTCGTTGCAGGTGGATGCCACTTCAGCAACGAAGATGACGTAATCTGCTGTGGACACAGGCTGATTCTTGGTGCTGTACCAGCTGTGCAGCGAATGTCCCATCTCATGAGCCAGCGTGAACATGCTGTCGAGATTGTCCTTCTGGTTCAGAAGGACGTAAGGATGGGGACGTCCCGATCCGCTGGAATATGCGCCTCCGCGCTTTCCTTCGTTAGGATATACATCGATCCAGCGCTCATCGAACCCTTTCTTAAGAAGATCCGTATAATCTTCACCCAGAACGGCAAGAGCTTCCAGAACTGTCTTCTTGGCTTCTTCGTACGGGACTTTTACGGCGACGTCTCCCACGATAGGCACATAGACGTCGTGCATGTGCAGTTCATCCAGACCAAGCATCTTTTTACGCAGTCTTACATAACGGTACATCTTGTCCAGATTCCCGTGGACCGCTTCTATCAGATTGAGATACACGTCTGTAGGCACTTCGTTTTCGTCAAGGGCTGCAGAAAGCGTATCTTCATAATTCCTTACCCTAGAATAGAAAAGGAGCTGCTTGAACTGTGCGTCCAGCGTTGCCGCGAATGTGTTCTTGAACTCAGAGAATCTTTTGTAATATGTCTGGAAAGCCTCTCTGCGGAAGTTGACATCCGGATCCTCCAGCAGGAAGGGCAGGTTGTCCTCCGTAAGCTGTCTGGTATTGCCTTCCGCGTCTGTGAGGTCAGGGAATTTCATCTCTGCATCACGGAGCACACCGCTGATATTACCCGCGGCTCCGGACATCTCGCCTGACAGCGCAAGCACTCTCTCAGTCTCCGGAGAGAGCATGTGTTCCTTCATGCGGCGGATGCCGTAAATTGATCTGCGGTATGTCTCGAGTTCAGGCTGTTCCTTGTAGAAGTTCTCCATCACGTCATCGGGGATAGACATTATCTCAGGGCCCGAGAACGCAGCCGCTCCCATTATGCCTACCATTACGCTCCTGGCTTTGCCGGACATGTCCTGATAATAGTTGTTGGCAGTATCCTCATCACTTCTGCAGCTGGCATAGGTGTAGAGGGACCCTAGCCTGATACCTATCTCATCCTGAAGTTTCATGTACTCCAGCAGGCATGCCGGATCCTTGGATATCTTTCCGGCAAATTCCGCAGCGCGTCCCGGGAGTTCCTTAAGGCTCTCATATTCCTTGAACCACTCATCATCGGAGGCAAATATATCCTCCAGTTTCCAGGTATTCTCCTGCGGGACTTCACTGCGCTTAAGCAGTCTGTTCTCTTCCATTTTTTTCATCTCCTATCTTTGTCTGAGGAAACTGTCGACAGTGTCAAAAGAAGCCCTCTTTACTGAAGCGGATCCTGACGGGTTGAAGAGGAACAGCCTGCCGTCCTCCAGGTACATACGGTACCCTATCCTTCTTCCGTTCATATCGACGATATTTTCATGTCTTACTATCTGATTTCTCATTATGCGGGCGAAATACTTTCCCTTGCCTTCCGCTGCGCTGCCTATCACGCCCAATGCCCCGGACATGAAAGAATTCTTTCTGTACACTTCCATTCTGTCACTGAAGAAATCCACGTTGGAGTCCTCGTACTTGCGTCCCATCCTGTTCCTGTTGAGTTCGCTTTCGACGCATATCTGCATCTGACCTCTCACAGTTCCGCTCTGGAAGACTGCCGATGTGTTCAGCGGTTCAGGCTGTCCTGCCTGCTGCGGTGTCTGAGGCTGGGGAGCTGGTTCCGGCGTCGGCACGAAATAACTTGCAGGCGGCGCTGTCACATGAAGCACAGCAATAACGGAAGACGGTCCGGCAGTCCCTGCAGGCAGATTCAGTCTGAATCTCATACCGTCCTTCATCTGGGGAGTCAGTCTGACCTGGACGCGTAAAGGAAGTCTCGGATCGCTGATTATCAAAGCTTCTCCGTTGCTTACTTGAAGCTGTGTAGCGTAAATATCCAGTGTCAGTTCTTCTGTCTGCTTCGGAACAGCAGCAGGAGCTGAAGTCTCAGGCAACCTGGTCGGAGCTTCATTTCCGGTGAGCACCTGTCCAAAATCAAGCATATGCGGTTCATTTCCTATTCCTGTAAAAGGATCTTTCACTTCATTTCCATTGTTCACTGCTGCTACCGATCCGGGCAGCGGCACCGGTACTGGTGCAGGCTCAGGCTGCGGCTCGGGTGCAGGCTCAGGCTGCGGCTCTGGCTCGGTCAGTTCTTCGGATTCTTTCTCAGCGGGAGCTGTCTCGCAGCTTAGCTGGTCTTCCCCATATGATTCGTTCACAGGCTCCTCAGTTTCACCGTTTGGATCATCTTCAGGGATCTCCTGACACGTTTCTGTCTCCTCCGGACAAGGCATATTCTCTTCCGGAACAGATAATAAATCTTCTGCAACCGTTTCCTCATCCATAACTGCCGGTTCCTCAAACACCTCTGCAGGAGGAGCAGGTACTTCCTGGACAGCCGGCACGGCTTCTTTTGATCCTTCTGCAGTTCCGAGATCCGGAAGCACGACCTTTGTCCCGCACACTGAGCAGAACAGAGCGCCGTCTACCAGTTTTGATCCGCATTTATGACAATACATGATGCTGTCTCCTTGTTTTTCGTTAATATGAATTATACAACAATACTGCATCGAACGTGTGCCCAATATCTCATTGACCTAAGGATGCCGCTGCTTTTTTCTGACATCAGGACGTTCACGTTATAATAACGAAATCCTGTTTTTCACGCATTGCAACGTTTGTGAAATCTGCGAATTGCAGTGAGATATAGATGTAGTAAAATATCTTTCGTGTTTGATTTTTATATTGACCTCAGGAGGTTTTACATGAGAGTCGTAATTCAGGAAAACTATGACAAGATGTGCAAATGGGCTGCTGATTATATCGCAGCAAAGATAAGGAACCACAAGGAAGAAAGACCATTCGTGCTCGGTCTTCCCACAGGCTCCTCCCCCATCGGCGTCTACAAGGAACTCGTCAGGATGAACCAGGCAGGAGAACTCTCCTTTGCCAATGTCGTCACTTTCAACATGGACGAGTATCTCGGTCTTCCTCATGAGCATGACCAGAGCTACTGGTATTTCATGCATGACAACTTCTTCGACCATCTCGTCGACATGAAGCCCGAGAACATCAACATCTTGAACGGCATGACAGATGATCCGGAAGGCGAATGCGCCAGATACGAAGAGAAGATCGCTTCCTACGGCGGGATCGATCTCTTCATGGGCGGCATCGGAGTAGACGGACATGTCGCATTCAACGAGCCCTACACTTCGCTCAGCTCCAGGACAGGTGTCAGGAACCTGACTACAGATACCAGGATCGTCAACTCCCGTTTCTTCGGAAACGATCCAGAGAAGGTTCCTTCTCAGGCTCTTTCAGTCGGTGTAGGAACAGTCACTGACTCCAAGGAAGTCCTCATTCTCATCAACGGTCATAACAAGGCCAGGGCTCTTGCTGCCACAGTAGAAGGCGGAGTATCCCAGAAATGGACCTGCTCTGCACTGCAGATGCACAACGGCGCGATCATCGCCTGCGATGAAGCCGCCTGCGGAGAACTCACAGTCGACACATACAAATACTTCCTCGACATTGAGAAATCCGAAAGATTGTAATAACAACCTGACGCAAAGCGTCGATAATGCTCAGAACATACAGATATGCCGGTTCCTTACGGAACCGGCACTTTTTATATCCTAGAATGCATTGTATATATGACCGGAAGTGTCTATGACATACCCGCCTCCATATGACGGCTGCCATTCGTAGCGGTTCTTGTTCTCTTCTGAAAAGAGATATGCCATCACCGCAGCGATCACTCCACCGTGAGTCACAACAAGAGCGTCTCTCCCGTCATCCAGAAGACGGTTCAGCCCGCGGATGACTCTCTCTGTCATTATATTGCCGCTCTCGCCTCCCGGAGCAATATTGGACTCATTGTCTCCGCTGATCCATTCTATGTAGACCGGGTCATCCTTCATCTCTTCATAGGATCTCATCTCGAAGATACCAAAATCCATCTCGCAAAAATCAGTATCAGTCTCGTGCGGAATATCTCCGAACAGCAGATGCAGCGTCTCCTCACATCTCTTCTTCCCGCTCGTGATGACCCTCATTCCGGAAACGTCCGGATACTCCGGGCGTTTCTTTATATCTTCAAGTTCCGTTCTGCCTCTGTCGGAAAGTCCTATATCGGTGCTGCCGCAGTACAGATGCTTCTCATTCGCTTCCGTCCTGCCGTGTCTTATAAGTATCAGTCTCATTTAATTACCTGCGGCAATCCGCAGAAGATCCTGGTAACGCTTTCAGCTTCAGATGAGAGATAAGAGCACATCCTTCCCGACATCTCTCTCCAGGCGCGCATATCGGCTCCGAGAGGGACAACTCCGCAGAAGATATCCTCACAGATGAAGATGCTGTCCTTCCATTCTTCTTTATGCTGCTGCAGGAACTCAACGGCATCCTTTCCGTTTCGTACGCACCAGAGCGCGAATTCTCCGGCCTTATCCAGGCAGCGGACACCGAATCTGATACCTTCACTCTCTGAACAGGTGAAGATGTCACTTTCTTTAAGGTCATATTTAGTTTTGGCATATTCAAGTTTTCCCTGATATGCTCCGCCTATAATAAGATCCATTTTTATCTCCCTTCAGATCAGAACGAATGCAATGATGCCGCACAGTTCACCGAATGTCAGGGCGTATCCGGAGATATCACCCGACATACCTCCAAGTGAACGGTATCCTCTGAACATGTACAGCAGATACCCTGCAGCGACAGCGACTGCTGTATAACCGTATTTGCCGAGAAAAACAAATCCGAGCACACCGGCCAGTGCCGTAACTACGATCAGAAATACGAGATGCGACTTTTTGATCCTTTTTCTGTAGTCTCCTGAATATTCGCTTGTAGATAAAGGCCGCAGCGCAGTGACACAGAAGGCTGCAATACACCTCGAGATGGTGGGTATCAGTATCAGCGCAAAGATGTTTTCAGTGTCTTTCAGACAGCAGAACGCAGCAAACTGCGTCATCACAAGAAGCACCGTATCGATGACTGCGAAGGAACCGACGTGAGGATCCTTGAGTATTCTTTTTCTCTCTTCTACATCTCTCCAGGATCTCACTGCATCTGTGACATCCAGGAATCCGTCCATATGCATCCCGCCTGTGATGATGATCGGGTATGCGCACAGCAGCGCTGCCCTGAGGATCACAGGTATGCCGAGAATTCTGAGAACATATGCGGCCAGTGTCCACAGCGCGCCAATCACTGTTCCGACGAACGGAAGGAACAGGGTCATAAGCGGCCTGCTCTCCTCATTCCACATGTGGAAAGGTATAGGTATCGTACAGAACATGGTCATGCTCATCATGAAAGCGCGGAAATACTTCTTCATGGCAATCTTCCTTTATGAACGATCAGATTTCCGGCACAGACCTCTATGACAGTGTCGCATTCCTGTGCCAGTGCCCGGTCTATAGATGCCAGAGAACTGCGGTATGTCTCTGTGAACTCGTCATATCTTGCAGCATCGGAATATATATAGTCGGATACGAAGATCGCATTTCCAGCTCTGCGGGCGATCTCGAGAAGTCCGCTGATGCAGCGCGCGGCCGCTTCACTGTCTGCTTCCTCAAAATGCGAATCCGGATACATCTCATTCAGCAGAAGAGCTGTAGTGCTGTCAATGAGGAAAGTTCCGTTCTCATCAGCAGTCTCGAAGACATTCTGTATATTCCTTCCGGCCTCTATGGTCTCGAAACCCATTCCAGCCCTGTTCTCGATGTGGCGGGCGACTCTGGCTCGGTCTTCATCGTCATACGGGATCATGGTGGCTACATAGTAAAGCTTACCGCCTGCAGCCAGCTTGACGGCGAAATCCTGTCCATATCCGGATTTGCCGTTCTTGTTCCCGCCTGATAGCAAAATAGTCATATCTGTGTTTCTTCCTTTATTCCGAAAGCATCGATGTCCCTGATCTCATCAAGATAAGAATCGTCGATCTCAGCCTGTTCGAATGTTGCCATGTGGTTAATGATATCGCACGCCGCGTCCAGCATCATCATCGCGATCGGGCATCCGCTTCCTTCTCCGAGTCTCATGCCGAGGTCAAACAAAGGCCTCAGTCCCAATTCATCCGCTGCCGCCATGTATCCTATCTCGTATGAAGCATGCGACGCGATCATATAATTCACCGCTTCAGGACAAAGTCTGTAAGCACACAGCGCAGCAACTATGGAAATGAATCCGTCTATCACTACAGGGACTCTTTTATAAGCAGCACCGATGAACGCGCCTGCCATGGCAGCGATATCGAGGCCTCCTACCTTGGAGACTGTATCTATGATATCGTCAGGATCAGGCCGGTTCACGGAGATGGCTCTTCTGATCACATCTATCTTCTTTTCATAGGCCTCATCGGTCAGTCCTGCACCGCGGCCGGTGAGCTTTCTTATGTCCAGTCCCGTCAGGACCGCAAGGACCGAAGAAGACGTAGTCGTATTTCCGACCCCCATCTCGCCGATCCCGAGCACCTGAGCTCCGTTCTCGGCAGTCTCTATTGCCAGATCGGCGCCTGTCAATATGGCTCTCACAGCCTGCTCACGCGTCATAGCAGGTCCTTCCGAGATATCGCCTGTTCCGAACGCGATCTTTCTGCTGATCACATCAGGATCTCTTATCACTGCGTTCACTCCGACATCACACACTCTCATCCTGACGCCAAAGCGTTTTGCCAGAACGGCAGCCCCTGTCTTTCCTTTCGTCAGATTGATCGTCTGAGCAAGCGTCACCGACTGAGGAGAACTTGCAACGCCCTGTTTGACCACTCCGTTATCAGCGCAGAACACAAGGAGATATCTTTCATTGAGATCATTCTTGACAATACCGGTCATTCCTGCGAGTTTTATCGACAGTTCTTCCAGCATCCCGAGACTTCCCGGAGGCTTTGCCAGTCTAGACTGCAGTTCCTTTGCCGCCTCCATAGCAGCTTCGTCAGGGCCGGACACCCCGTTAATGATGTCCTTGAGACGCTTCTCTGAATAATCCATTACAGGTCCTCTCTAGAATTCGATTCCTTTGCGCGCGTTGACGCCAAGATCAAAAGGATGCTTTTCCTTCTTCATCTCCGTCACGTAATCGGCGATCTCCCTGAGCTCCGGAGCAGGGTCGCGTCCGGTCAGTACTGCTTCCCTGACATTCTTCCAGGATCTGAGCATTTCGAGGAAGCTCTCACGGTCGAACATTCCGTAATTGTATGCCGATACAGATTCGTCCAGAACTATAAGGCCGTATCCGTCCGCGCGGTCAGCTACAACACGCATGAGTTCAGTGTAACACTTCTTAGTCTCTTCCTGTTGCTCTTCTGACATTTTTTTGTATCTTCCGTGCCAGACTTCCGGTATCAGTACATCCACGCCCGGCAGTGATGAGAGTATCTTCACTTCAGAAGAGCTTCCGTTTTTGAAGAACTGCACGAAAAGCACGTGCATTCCTGCTCCGGCAGCCCTGACTGCCAGGCCTACAGCCGCTGTGGTCTTTCCTTTTCCGTGTCCGTGATAGAGATGTATCATACCCCTTCCTCCAGGATCTTATAGACGAGATCCATATCGAGCGCCTTCCTGACAGTATCGGCGAGCTGGTCGTACTGCGATTCCTTGTAGGCATGCAGATCGAAGACGCTCTCTGAATCGAATTCCAGTCCTCTTGCTTCATACAGAGCTCTGGCTATCGCTTCCGCTATGCCGTTCTCATCGAAGATGCCGTGTATATAGCTCCCGTAGACATTTCCGTTCCTGAGCACGGCGGAGCTGTCGCCGCTCTGTCCCATATGGATCTCATATCCTCTGTAGCGCAGTCCGTTAAGTCCGGAGAAAATACCTCCGATCTCTTCGAATGTTCCTTCTGTCTGGGTGCGCGTCTTGGTCTGCGCGAAAACAGTATCGATGTCAAGCAGTCCCATTCCGGCAATATCCCCGCCGCCTTCTGTCCCGTACGGGTCGGAGATGCTCTTTCCGAGCATCTGCAGGCCTCCGCATATTCCGAATACCGGTGTTCCGCGGGACGCCTGCTTGAGTATCTCTGCTTCCAGTCCTGTCTGGCGCAGCCACTTGAGATCAGAGATCGTGGACTTGGTGCCTGGGATGATTATCATGTCAGGAGAGCCCAGTTCAAATACCTTTCTTACATATCGGACTGATATTCCCGAGAAGCGGGAGAACGGTGAGAAGTCAGTGAAGTTCGAGATCCTAGGCAGCGAGATAACGGCGATGTCTATCTCCTTGCGCTCGCCTGCCAGCAGTCTTTCGCTGAGGCTGTCTTCATCATCTATGTCAAGATATACATATGGTACGACTCCGGCGCATGGTACTTTTACCAGATCATAGAGCATATCAAGACCGGGATCGAGTATCGATACATCACCGCGGAATTTGTTGATGACTGTCGCCTTTACCATTTTTCTCTCATCCGGTTCAAGAAGCTCAACAGTCCCGTACAGCTGCGCGAAAACGCCTCCCCTGTCGATATCTCCGACGAGAAGGACAGGAGCGTTCACCATCTTGGCCATGCCCATGTTCACGATATCGTCGCTCTTGAGATTTATCTCTGCAGGACTGCCGGCACCTTCTATCACGATGATGTCATATTCGTCTGCAAGTGTATTGTATGCCTTCATTATGTCAGGCACGAGTTTCTTCTTGTATTTGAAATAATCGGAAGCCGGCATATTGCCCAGCACTTCTCCGTTGACTATGACCTGAGAACCGACGTCGGTCGTAGGCTTGAGGAGTATGGGATTCATAAGCACTGATGGCTTTATTCCTGCAGCTTCCGCCTGCACGACCTGAGCTCTTCCCATCTCAAGTCCCTCGTCGGTGATGAAGGAATTGAGGGCCATGTTCTGTGATTTGAACGGGGCTACCTTATATCCGTCCTGCAGAAAGATCCGGCAGAGCGCTGCGCACAGCAGGCTCTTTCCGGCATTGGACATCGTGCCCTGTATCATCAACGGTTTTGCCTTGCCCATTTCAAGACCTCCCTTATAGTATTCAGGAAAAGATCGTTCTCTTCCTCAGCCCGCACAGCGATGCGGTAATATCCTTTATCGAGAACTCTGTAGTTGGAGCAGTCGCGTACGAGTATCCTTCGACTGAGCATCTCTTCATACAGATCGATGTCCGTCCTGAGCAGGAGATAATTAGCTTCTCCAGGCCAGACTTCAACGCCCAAAGACTGCAGTTCTTCTGTAAGGCGTTTCCTCTCTCTGCTGATCTCCCTGACTGACTCTTTTAGCCAGTCAGCGCACTCCAGAGCAGCTATTCCTGCCTGCTGAGCGATGGATGAAACGTTCCAGCACTGTGTCTTTGAAGACATCCTTTCCAGCAGCTCACTGTCGGAACTCATCGCGTATCCAAGCCTCACTCCTGCCATCGCATAGCTCTTGGTAAAGGCTCTTAGAACAGTTACCCCGGGATACTGCACAAGAAGATCCGGTATGCTGTATCTGTCCGGCTGATCTGTAAGATCCAGGAAACACATGTCAATGAACAGACGGGCACCTGTATCTGCTATCCGCCTCAGCAGCTCCGGTTCCACCGCTATACCTGTCGGGTTGTTAGGGGTACATATGAATACAGCGCTGTAGGAGCACAGATCTCTCTCAAGTATGTCATCGGTGAGCCGCAGTCCGTCTTCTTTTCTGAGCAGATAATGCTCCGTTTCGACGCCGGCAGATTCCAGTGCCTCCTGATAGTCGCTGAACGTCGGCGAGACGATCAGCGCCGGGCGTTCTGTTCCGAGAGAGTATGCGTAGGCATATATCATCTCAGCAGCCCCGTTCCCGCAGATGATGCAGTCTTCTGGAACCTCTTCCGCTGCCGAGATGCTTTTCCTGAGCTGCCTGCAGTATGCATCAGGATACCTCTCGCAGTCATCAGCGGCATCCCTTATCGCCTGCTTTACCTTTTCCGGCATGCCTGCGGGATTGATGTTGGATGAGATATCCAGGACTATGTCGCGGAAGTATATATCCCCGCCGTGAGGATTCTTCTGCTTTATGTACATAGGAAATAAACTCCGATCCTGATAAGAATGCCTATGATCAGCATGAACGCGGAGGCCAGATACATCTGGTCACCCGCTCTTTTTATATCGTAGGGTTCGATCTCCCTGATGGGATCTCCGATGTATTCCTTCTTCTTGACGATACCGCCGTAGACCGCGTCGCCGGCAAGCCTTATATCGAGAGCTCCTGCACACACCGATTCGGTCTGGGCAGAGTTTGGGCTCGCATGTTTGTACCTGTCACGCAGGAATATCTTCCATGCGTTCTTCGTATCCAGATGAAGGAACGGACATGCTGCTATCATCAGCAGAGCAGAGAGCCTTGCAGGAATGTAGTTCACGACGTCATCCGTCCTGGCAGGCACTCTTCCGAAATACAGATACTTCTCGTTCTTGTATCCCAGCATGGAATCCATGGTATTGATCGATTTGTAGAAAAATCCGCCGGCAGCTCCGAAGAGGAACATCCAGAACAGCGGAGCTATCACACCGTCGGATCCGTTCTCCGCGACAGTCTCGACTGCAGCACGGCATATTCCCTTGTCATCAAGGACATCCGTATCGCGTCCTACGATAAACGATACAGCAGTCCTCGCCTTTTCGACATCACCGGATCCAAGGGCAGCGCGAACCTTCTCCGCTTCTATCACCAGCTGTCTTGCGGCAAGCATCTGGAAACACATGATGCTGTTTACCACGAAGAACGCAGCCGGATGGACCCTCCACATGAGTTCCAGCACAAGAGCAGGAAAGCCCGTAGAGACTGTTACGACAATAACTGCTGTCAGGGCTCCGCGCAGTATGTCCCTCTTATCGTCGCCTCCGCGGCGCAGCTTGCGGTCAAGAAACGCGATCAGCTTTCCTATAGCCACTATCGGGTGAGGCAGAGAATAGGGGTCTCCGATGAACCAGTCCAGCACGAATCCTGTAAGGATGGCTGCAGTCTGTATCAAAAAGCGTTCAGTCATCTTTTCTGCCTTTCTGCATCGTAAAAACGAATACGGGGTTCTGAGCGTTCATCATATTGTATCTCCCGACTTTCCTTGAACGCGATATGTTGACGGACACCGCTTCGAAGATATCGAAGCCGAACTTCCTGACGCATTCGAGCACTTCGGTCTGCGTCTCCATCGTTACCGTATTGACGACTATTCTGACACCGGGATTCTTGTCCAGACATTCGGCGATGATCTGCTCAAGCCCTCCGCCGCTTCCTCCGATGAACACGTGCGTCGGAGCAGGAAGCTGCTTCAGGGCTTCAGGAGCAGTCCCGCGGATGACCTCAATATTGTCCGCTCCGAAAAGAACGGCATTCTTCTCTGTAAGCTCAGCCGCGTCCTCTTCCTTTTCCACTGCCCAGACATTCCCGTTGTATGCCGCAAGAGCGCATTCCACGGATACCGATCCGCTTCCGGATCCAACATCCCAGACGACAGACTCGCTGTCAAGCTGAAGTTTTGATATCGATACCGCTCTGACCTCAGACTTCGTCATCGGAACGTCCGAACGTGTGAACTCACTGTCCGGTATTCCTGTCCTGACCCGCTGAGAAGCATCAGGATTCTCGATATATAGCACGGAAAGAGGATCAAACTGAAGTTCTGCCAGTTCAGACACCTTTCCTCTTGTTATCTTTTCTTCCGGATATGAGAGCTTCTCTCCCACTGCTGCCTCCAGCTCACCGAAACCGTAACATGAGAGTCTCCGGCAAACCGCGTCAGGAGTATTGTCACCTCCGCAGAGGACGAACATCTTTCTGTTTCTGCCTGCGAGCACAGCTATATTCTGATCCCTGCCGTGCATGCTGATGAGTGCGGCATCATCCCAGCTGGCTGACAGACGTGCAGCCAGCAGTGATACCGATGAGATACCCGGGATCACTGTGACATCATAACCTGAAAGCTGTTCCGCAAGTCTTTTTGCTCCGCTGAAGAAGCCTGTATCGCCTCTCATGACGACTGTACAGCTGCGCAGCGAAGGATTCTCGTCCAGGACTCTGCGTATCCCTGCAGGGAGGAACTCCCTGAACACGGGCTTTCTGGTCCCGGTCATCTCCGCTACTGAAGTCGCGCCGATGACTGCGTCGCATTCCTCGAGCGCTGCCCTCGCTCCTGCTGTCAGCAGATCGTGGCTTCCGGGGCCGATGCCTACGACATAGACTTTTCTTCTCGGCAGGACCAGTTCCCTGCCGAGCTCGGTCACAGCCTCGTCGAGGGTCATACCTCTGACCTGCGGCGGCTGTCCGATTATCACCGGGATTGCCCCGGTCTCCTCAGCTGCTTCTATCTTCTCGTCGAAGCCTCCGTTCCTGCCTGAAGCCTTGGTCACCATATAATCCGCGCCTATCATCCTCAGCTGCGCTGCATTCATCTCACGGGAGAAAGGTCCCTGTGCAGCTATGATATGCGCTGTCGGCACGCCCGCCTGCAGGCACGCGTCAAGTGATGAGGCAGAAGGCAGCACTCTCGCCCACACTCTTGACATATCAAGGCCGGAATAGCAGGCAAGTTCTTTCGCTCCGGTAGTGAGCAGGATATTTCCGTCATGTCCTGCAAGATACTGCGCCGCCTCATCCGCAGACGAGACGTAAACTGCGCTCTCAATATGCTTCTCTCCGCCGCGGAGTATCCTGATGACAGGAACACCTGCCTTCTCCGCTGCAGAAGCTATGTTCTGTGTGACTATATCAGCGTAAGGATGCGTGGCATCGATGATGCGGCTGAATCCGCCTTCACGGAAGAGCTGTTCCATCTCCTGCTCGTCCAGCCTTCCCGTACGGACCGTTATTCCTTCTATCCCCTCCAGCATCACTTCTCCGTATTCCGTCGCGACGCATACAGTCAGTTCCGCACTGTCCTTAAGGGTCTCAGCAAGTTTCCTGCCTTCCGTCGTACCGGCAAATATACAGATCTTCTCACTCATTCCTGTATCCTCTGGGAGTCACCATATGACCGTCGATCTCCTTCGTCTCGGAGTTGCCGATGAACACCGTGGTGAACATGTCAGTCGCGGTCTCTCTGAGCTCGGCAAGTGTCATGACCGTGCAGCTCTCGCCTTCCCTTCCTATGTTCCTGGCGATGCCGCATACTGTCTCCGGACTGCGGTATTTCAGGACTATATCGCAGGCGCGCATCAGATAGTCTGCGCGTTTGCGGCTGGACGGATTGTACAGCACGATGCACAGATCAGCCATGGCAGCACCTTCAAGTCTCTTTTCAATGCGTTCCATCGGAGTCAGCAGGTCAGACAGGCTGATCACCGCAAAATCGCATGTGATGGGTGATCCAAGCAGAGCGGCTCCTGATGTCGCTGCGGTGACTCCCGGTATCACCTCCACCTCGACTCCGTATTCACCTGCCAGTTCAAGTATAGGAGAAGCCATTCCGTAGATGCCTGCGTCTCCGCTGCATATCATGACGGTCAGTTTGCCGGAAGCTGCGTGCTCCAGGGCGATCCTGCAGCGCTCTATCTCCTTCATCATGGGAGTGGATACGAATTCCTTATCGGGAAAATACGGTTTGATGAGGTCACAGTAGACCGTGTAACCTACTATGAGGTCGGCGCCTTCCAGCGCCTTCACTGCAGCGACGGTGAGCCCGTCGTAACTTCCCGCTCCGATACCCGCAACAATAAGCTTTTTCAAAATTCTATCCTCCGCTCCTGTACTGACGCTGCTACGGTGACACCGTTGACAGCGGTCTTTTTTATTATCAGTTCTCCGCCGGCTAGAACGGCTGCGCGCTCGCACACGTTGCCCGTCCCCACCGTCTTCCTTACGAATTCCGATTCCTCAAATTCACCCGGCACGGCATTGAGCTCGTCAGCAGTGAAGAAAACTGTTTCCGCCCCGATCACCCGCGCCGCCTCCAGCAGCCCTTTCTCATCTTTCTTGTTGACTATGGAGGCTATCCTTCCGACTGCCCTCAGCTCGATATTTGCTTCGTCCAGCACTGACCGGACTGCAGCCATAACGCTCTCCAGCGAAATATCCTTCCTGCAGCCGATCCCCAGCGTTACTGTCCTAGGTATCAGTCTCAGGGTAGTATCAAAAGGATCATTCTTATGAATGCCTATATATATCCCAAGCTCTCCTTCTTCCGCTCTTCTGAGTCCAGACGGGAGCTCTTCCGGCAGCGGATATTCCGCAGCTACGGGAATGTCGCCGGTGAGTATTGCAGCAGATACGTCTTTTGCCGCTGCCATGGACGAGATCGCACAGTCATGTGTCACGGCCCACGCGTCGCAGGAGAACTTCCCCGCACCGTCCGTAGCCGTCGTAATGACAGGTTCCGCGCCGATCAGTCCCGCAATGCTGCGGGCAAGTCCGTTCGCTCCTCCGATATGTCCTGAAAGAAGAGATATGACGAACCTGCCGCGGTCATCGATCACCAGCACAGCCGGATCGGAGACCTTGCTTACGACATGCGGAGCGATCGACCTCACCGCTATTCCCGCAGCTCCTATGAAGATCAGCGCATCGCTTTCCCTGAAAAGATCCCCCGTAGCAGAAGATATGGTCTCATGTTCAGTGAATCCGTGCTTTCCGGCATATTTCGGTGTGGAATGGACGTTCAGCCTGTCCACTCTCAGCATCTCGCAGAGCTTCAGAGCCAGAGAGGCTCCCGCATCTGAAAAGCAGAAGATGCTGTATGTCATTTGGATGCCTCCCTGAATTCCGTGGAGAAACCAGGATCGTAGAGCAGCGATCTTGTATTGCTCTCCTCCAAAAACTTCCCGACGACGATGAGCGCAGTCTTGGTTATACCGTTCTTCTCAGCGGTCTCCCTGAGCGTTGCCAGTGTGCAGCGGCAGACCTTCTCGTCCTCCCATGAGGCCTTGTACACGATGGCAGCCGGTGTGTCAGGGCTGTAGCCGCCTGCCGTCAGTTCAGCTGTTGCTTTATCCAGCAGACCGGTACTGAGGAACAGCACCATCGTCGCTCTGTGGGAAGCGAGTGATCTGAGATCCTCCTTCTCCGGGACCGGCGTCCTGCCTGCAGCTCTTGTTATGATCACGGTCTGCGAGACATCCGGGACCGTGTATTCGGCTTTGAGGGCAGCAGCAGCTCCGGCAAATGAACTGACGCCGGGAGTGATGTCATAGTCTATCCCCAGCCTGTCCAGTTCGCTCATCTGCTCGCCTATGGCGCCGTACAGCGACGGGTCTCCGGTATGCAGTCTGACTGTAGTCTTCCCGGCCTTCTCCGCTTCACTTATCACATCGATTATCTCTTCCAGAGTCATCTTCGCGCTGTCATGAAGTTCACAGCCTTCGTGTGCATACTTAAGAAGTTCTGTATTTACCAGTGAACCGGCGTAGATGATGACGTCAGCTTCCTCCAGCTGTCTCATCCCTCTGAGAGTGATGAGATCGGGGGCTCCGCAGCCCGCTCCGACTATATGTACCATTATCAGTATTCCTTTCTGATCTTTTCCATTATGTCCTCGGCTTTCGCCGTCATTCCCAGTATTCCGTATTCCTTTGAGAAGGAGACGACCGCTGTGTTCATGCTGCCCAGAGGTCTGTGCTGCAGCAGATAATCGGTCTTTTCCATGATGCTCTCCATGACTTTCTCCCTCAGGCCGCTCTCATCGAGTATTGACAGCATGTCGTCGGTCATGGCTGAATCCATGAGACGCGCCACAGTCCCTCGGTCCGCTCCGCACATTCCGGCGTGAGACGCGAATATCTCCGCTCTGCAGTCACCCCATTTTGAATGAGTATTGAACAGTCCGCCGGCCAGCTTCACGGTCTTGCCTATATGCCCTATCAGAAGAGCGTCGCTGAACCCCGCCTCGGAAGCCAGCCTGAACGCGTCACCTATGAAATTCGAGGTAGTCACCGCGATCTCGGGATCTATTCTGAGGCTGTCACGGATAAAGTCCGAACCGTAATTGCCTATTATAAGGAGTACCGACTTTTTTCCTTCCGCTGCGCGCATGGACAGTTCTGTGCGTATGGTCTCGACTACGGCGTCGTCGCTCATAGGCTCAACTATGCCGGTAGTGCCGAGTATCGATATCCCTCCCACGATACCGAGCCTTGGGTTGAACGTCTTCTTGGCTATCTCCGTTCCTGCAGGAGCTGAGATCACGACGCTGAGCCCGCCCTTGTATCCGCAGTCATCGCAGACCTGCAGGAGCTCCTGGGTGATCATCCTCCGCGGCACCGAATTGATGGCGGCGTTTCCTACAGGCTGGTCGAGCCCTCGCTTCGTGACCCTTCCTATGCCTTCTCCTCCATCGATCAGTATCTCATGAGGCTCGTCTGTCTTCTCTACCCTTGCGTAGACAGTGATCCCGTTTGTCACGTCCGGGTCGTCCCCGCTGTCCTTGACTATTCCGCAGTAAACGAAACCGTCGCCGCGGACCGTCTCCGTAACGGCAAGATCAAGTTCCGCTCCGCCGGGAGTCGTAAGATGGATGGTCCCGATGTCTCTGTCTTCCAGCAGCATGAGTGCTGCAGATTTTGCGGCAGCGGCAGCGCAGGACCCCGTGGTGTAACCGCGGCGCATCCTCTTTCCGTCTTTTGTTATGAAACTCTGCATCATCTCGTTATCTGATACATAAGGGCGTTGATTATCGCTGCTGCTACAGTCGATCCGCCTTTGCGTCCTCTTGCGACGATATACGGAACGCCGGTCTGCATTATCTCTTCCTTGGATTCCACTACGTTGACAAAACCGACAGGCACTCCGACTACCAGTTTCGGGGAGATCCTGCCTTCTTCTATCATCTCGCGCAGCATTATCAGAGCCGTCGGCGCATTGCCTATTGCAAATATGCCGGAGCCTGCGACTCTCGCCGCTTTCTCCATGGATACACTGGCGCGGGTGCAGCCTCTCTCTTTGGCTTCCGCAGCCACGTCTGGATCGCTCATGAAGCAGTGTATGTTGATCCCCAGCTTCTCAGCCGCAGCCTTGTTGATCCCTGACTTTGCCATCTGAGTATCAGTGACTATGTCGCACCCGGATCTCAGGGCTTCCAGCGCTTTTGCCACAGCTCCGTCCGAGAATGTGAGGTTCACCGCATAGTCAAAATCCGCGGTGGTATGTATCACGCGTTTTACTACCGCGAGGTTCTCCTGCGGTATATCTACCGTTAGTTCGCTCTCGATTATCTCGAGGCTCCTCTTCTCTATCTCTCTGGGGTCGGTGATGATCATGTTCTTTCCCTTTCGTTTTTATATACAAGACATTTTCTGTAGAATGATTCCGCTGCAGGCATGCATGACATTAGATACAGATGCGGGTATCCGGCATATAGAGTATCCGTCATGACGCAGCAGTCCCAGCTCCTTCCGTTGGGCTTTACCGCGCGGAATGCGTCTCCGTTCTCAGTGCTGTCCCAGTAATGGAACTCATGAGTCCTGAGCTGGGTTCCTTCCTGTCCCAGCAGTCCGTCATGCCGCGCGGTTATGGTCACGTATCCGAAGCGCACCAGTTTTCCTGTATCGTAACTGCTGTGAGGAAGCACCCCGCACATCTTTCTGCCTGCCAGTTCCTCTCCCAAATACTGGAATCCGCCGCACTCAGCTATGGTCGGCATCCCGCCTTCCACCGCTTTCCTTACGCTCTCTCTGGAGGACGAGCTGTTCTCAAGTTCCTCCGCGTGCAGTTCGGGATACCCGCCCGGCAGCAGAAGCCCGTCTGCGTCAGCAGGCACTGCTTCCCCGGCGAGAGGTGAGAAATATTCTATCTCGGCTCCCATCTTCCTGAAGAGCCTCTCAGTATCGTCATAACTGAAACAGAAAGCGTCGTCTCTCGCCATTGCCAGCCTGACAGGAGGCAGCGCCGGTATGTGAGGAGCTTTATACTGAGGTTCCTCCGCCTCTGACGCTATTCTCAGGACCGCGTCAAGATCTATGGTGTCTTCGCAGAGGTCAGCAGCCTTATTCAGTCTCTCCGTCAGATCTTCTATCTCCGCTGCGGTTATCAGGCCAAGATGCCTGGAAGGTATCAGACACTCTTCCGGCAGCTGAGGTATATAGCCTACGGGAACGATCTCATCGCCGAAACGCTTCTTCATGAGAGAAGCAACATTCTTATAGTTCATAGCCGACATCCTGCTGAAAAGGACACCTCTGATCCTGCTGTCAGGACGGAATCTCAGGAATCCCTCCACCATCGCGACCAGCGAAACGGCAGCGCCTCTCGCGTTGACTATCAGGATGACCGGAGAGTCTGTGGCCGCAGCTACCGTATACGTGCTGTTATCGGTACCGTCCTCTCCCGTTCCGTCGTAGTATCCCATCACTCCCTCGATGACTGTCAGCATATCCTGCGGACAGTCTGAGACCAGATATCTCAGAAGATCTCCGTCACAGAAGAACGGATCAAGGTTCGAGCTTCCTATTCCGAGAACTGCCCGGTGGAACATGGGATCTATATAATCGGGGCCGCATTTGCAGGATCTGACGTCAGTTCCTCTTCTTTTGAGAAGAGACAGCACTGCACATACCGCTGCGGTCTTGCCGCTTCCGCTGGAAGTCCCTGCAAATATCACTCTGGGATGACTCATAATACCTCCCTGAGACCGCTTAGCGACCTCACGACAGTCTTTCCTTTGCTTACAGCGTACTCTTCCAGTTCGCTGTTTGCCTCGTTGTATTCGCCTTTCTGACAGCCGCAGATGACGACAGTCTCCGAAAGATCTATAAGCTTTCTGGCTTTCTCTATCTGTTCATTTGTCACCGGCATGAAAGGTTCCGAGCACACCACCCTGGAAGCCAGTGATGAAGCTACCGATACATCGATATCGTTGGGCATTAGGATGCCCGCCGCAAAAGCCACGTTCTTTTTCTGCAGTTCGCGGTAGAAGGGAATGCCTGTACCGTTTCCGCCTATCACGAAGCAGCGTATCTCTCCTTCCGGAGCTGAGAGCTCCAGTTTCCCCAGGAGAGTGTCATATGAACGCGGATCTATGCCGTAGAGTTCGGATATGGTGTTTCCGGAGAATATCTCATCAGGAGTCCCGTAGGCCGCTATCCTGTCGCCTTTCACGCAGATGATGCGGTCGGATATCCGTTCTGCAAGATCGATCTCATGCAGACTCATCAGAACGGAGACCCCTCTGTCCTTGGTCATCGCAGAGAGTATCTCCAGCAGTTCCTTTTTATGCTTTATATCCAGGAAGGACGTCGGTTCATCCAGTACTATTATCTCCGGCTCCTGACAGACGGCTCTCGCTATGAGGATGCGCTGATACTGCCCGTCACTGATCTCAGAGACATATTTGTCAGAGATCTCTGAGGCGTTGACCATCTGGAGAGCATTCTCCACCGCTTCCCTGTCTCTGTCAGTCAGCAGTCCGAACCTCCCGGTATACGGATATCTGCCGGCGGATACGAATTCGTACGCTGTCATAAGATCAGGACGTATCCTCTCGGTCAGAACGACAGCCATCTTCTTAGCTATTTCGCTGCCGCTGAGAGTCTTTATGTCTTTATCTTCTATATATATTGTCCCTGCTAGCACAGAAAGCTGTCTTGCGATGGTCCTTAGTATAGTAGTCTTTCCGGATCCGTTCGGTCCTATCAGCGTGATGATCTCTCCTTTACCTGCAGAGAGCGCAATGTCACGGATCAGCGGAACACTGCCGTAACCTACGCTCAGGCCATCTGTGCTGATCATGGGGAGAGTATCGTTCCTGTTATCCGCCATTCCTGTTCCTCCTTGTCAGCATGAGCCAGATGACTATCGGAGCTCCTATTGCACTGGTGACGGTGCTTATCGACAGCTCCGTCGGTGAGAAGAGCATCCTTGCAGCAAGATCGCACATCATGCAGAACACTGCGCCGCAAAGGAACGATGCAGGGATCATTAATATAGGTTTCTCAGTTTTGAGAAGCATACGGCAGATGTGGGGCACCGCGATGCCAACGAACGATATCGGTCCTGCGAACGCCGCTACGGAGGCGGACAGCACTCCGGTAAGGAGCACCAGCAGGACCCTCAGCGCTTTGATGTCGACTCCGAGGCTCATGGCATAGCCTTCGCCGAGAGAGTAGGCTTCCATCTGCTTTGAGAATGCCAGAACGGCAAAAAATGCCGGTATCACTATAAGAACCGATATCCTTACGCTCTGCCATGACGCCGCAGAGAAACTTCCCATTGACCAGTGAGTCAGATTTATGATGTCAGAGTCGTTGGCAAAATTGATGAGCAGGTCGGTCACTGCCGAGCATATATAACTGATCATCATTCCTATGACCAGCAGAGATGACATGTTCCTCACCCTGCCTGTGAAAAGGATGACTATCAGAAGCGACAGCACCGACCCGGCGAATGACGCCGCGACAGTGGCGGAGACAGGCATATCCGAGAAAAGGCCGCTTACAGCTATGGTGGTGAATGCCAGGAACATCTTTGCTCCGGACGAGATACCAAGCACAAAAGGTCCGGCTATCGGATTGCGGAAGAATGTCTGGATCAGGAATCCGGACAGTGACAGTGCTCCTCCGAGGACCGCGCTGAGGAGTATCCTCGGAAGTCTTATCTTCCAGATAACACTGTACGCGGTGCTGTCCGGCTCTCCGCGTCCAGACAGTATATCTGCTATCTCACCCAGCGGTATGCGTACACTCCCGCTTCTCAGATTCCATATTCCGGCAACGATAAGAAGCAGAACAAAAGACAGGAACACCATGCCTGTACGCATAGCATTCCTGCTGTTAGTGTTGTTCCTTCCTGCTGACATTCCGGTACGGAACTCCTTTCAGGTCAATTTATCATACGTATTCATAATAAGGCAAAAAGCGGATCGGAAAACCCGCTCCGCGATCAAAGATCCGCCTTATTAATTTATCTGAGACGTCTGAAATACCCTGTTCCGTCCCCGTCGTCATACTTGCCGCTGAGGATGTCATGTATCTCCTTGATCATCTCTCCGGATGCAGTCATTTCCTGATACATGTTCTTCTCAGTGCACCAGACATCTCCGCTTTTAACGGCCTTGAAATCAGCCAGCAGCTCGCACTTGGCGATAAGACTTTCTATGTCCGACACCTCACCTGCGATCGCCGTGTTGTAGATGATCACATCCGCGTCCCTTGCATTTGCATAGAAAAACTCGGGATCCAGTGTGACTGATGATGTCATCGAGCCGTCGTCTTCAAGATCGGTGAAGACATACTGTCCTCCGGCCAGCTCAATCATCCGGCTCACGTAGTCGCCGGTCTTTCTTGTGATCACCCTGCCTGTCGTACTCACGTAGAAGAATGCCACCGTCTTTCCAGATGCTTCTTCCTTCGAAACGCTCTCAAGATAATCCAGCTGCTGCTGGAAGAACTCGTCCGCCTTCTCCTCTTCTCCGAGAATCTCGCCGTAGAGCTTTATCCACTCTACACGTCCAAGAGGATGTTCCTCGTTGCTGGACTGATCCATAAATACCGGTATACCAAGCTGTTCAAGCTGCTGCTTTATATCGGAAGCATGACCTATCATCATGGATTCAACAGCGAGAGGACACCTCTCCGCGGTGATCAGCTCAAAGTCGGGAGCGCTGTATTTCCCCGCGAAGAGTATCTTCCCCTCTCTCATCGCCTGCCTTGCAGAAGGAATGTACCAGTTTTCCTCTGTGATACTGGACAAGCGTATCGCGTCCAGCCTGTCCAGAGAATCGAATAAACACATGGCGGAGGTAGCAGCCAGGTATATATTCTTGACAGGCTGGTTCAGTCGTATGATGCCGGGATCCAGTTCCTTGGGAGCTTTCGCCCCTTCCGGAATGATGACGAACCGGCTTCCGTCAGCCAGTGAGATCAGTTTGTACCCGCCATCGCAGTAATCAACAGAGAACTGCGTGGCATATTTGAGCTCAAGGCTTCCGGTAACTGTCAGTTCCCCGCTCTTTTCCTCGCTCCCGGCACTGCATCCTGTAAGACACAGTGCCAGGATCAGGATCATGAGCGTGAAGAAACGCCGACTCCTTCTACTCATTTCCTACTAAGTGATGCGCTGTCAAAATGCAGCGTGTAATCAATAAGGTGCGGTTCGCTCATCGCAGTAGTAAGAGCGCTGACATCGATATCATCATCAAGAGTAATGGGTATAATAAATGTGGAATTGCCTTCTGCATTCACCAAGTCGTATCTGACTCCATCAACGGTCATGTATTCGTAATGGGAACTGCTCCAGACTATCTCAGCTGTAAGCTGCCCGTTCTTTACATAAACGTTTGCGGGAGAGGAGACAGACGCTTTGCCGGATCCCCCTGTGAGAGTGACATCCGCTGTGTATTCACCGTCCTCGATATAAGGTACGGGATCGCTCACACTTACCTTGTGGTCGTACCATTTACCCTTTGAACCGATGAGCGCGCAGTCAAACTCCCCATCCAGATACGGAACGGGAATATCGAATCCGTAAGCCTCTTCAGTATAGCCGTCATCATACGTGACGGAATCCGTTGTAGGCTGCAGGAGTACTGCACCGTTCTTCTGTGCGTCCTCCGCGGTCCCGGGATAAAGGTTCAGTATGCTTTTTGAAACGAGAGTGACATGTATGGTCATCCTTCCGTTCTTAACGGTGAGGACGCCTCTGTCCTTATATGCTTCATTTACGTGAAACATGGTGCTGTCGGTGTCGAATCTTGCGAAATAGACGCCGTCTTCCAGAGGACATTCCGGAACAGGTTCCGGTTCTTCCTCCTTCTTCCCGCAGGACACGAGAAGAAGTCCGGCAGCCATGAACACGCATAACATCAGTATCAGACGTTTATTCATACTCATCAGTAACTCAGTTGGCCTCGATGACTGCACGTGTATGAGCAACATAGAGAGCCTGAACATCGGCAAGTCTTCCGAGTCCGGCGATCTGGCAGGTGACGTTCTCGAAATTGCCGGAAGCTGTGAACATGCTGTACCAGGATTCTTCGTCTTCCGGATCAGCCATATCGTTATTGGCATGGTCGCCTGCAACTACCATGAGAGGACGGAGAACTACGTTCTTGTATCCTGCAGCTTTCACTGCTTCGATCACGTTCTCACACGCTGTCACTTCCGGTTCGCCCTCAACGGTTCCGATGAAGACGTTCTTGTATCCAAGAGCATCCATCTGGGACTGCATCTGGGAGTAGGTCACTTTCGCGTTGTGGGATGTGCCGTGTCCCATGAACACGAATGCTGTTCCTGCTGCATCTGCAGCACTGAGATCTGCAAAGCCTGCATCTTTGACTGCTGCGGCCGTAACTGCTACTGCGACTGCTTTCTTGTCATCATTGATGACTGATGCGTCGGAACCGACTTCTCCGAGAAGAGGCTCGGCAACTATGACAGTCTTGAATTTGTCGCTGTATTTGCTGAGAGCTTCTGTGAGCTCGTCATACTCTGCGCCATGCATAAGGTGTGTGGGCTGAACGACCAGATTCTCTACGCCGTTCTTGACTGCGCGCTCAAGTGCCTGATCCATGTTGTCGATCTTCTCACCGTCGCGGGCCTGTACATGGTTGATGATGATCTGAGCTGTGAAAGCTCTTCTGACTGACCAATCAGGGAAAGCTGCCTGAAGAGCATCTTCTATTCCCTTGATGTCAGTGGCTCTGCTGTCGTTGAAGGATGTTCCGAAACTTACAACGAGAAGCTCATTCTTGCCGATGCTGTCTGTATTTCTGGAATCATCCTTGGAGGCGTCGCCGGTATTCCTTCCGAAATAATCCGGGTCGGCTTCCTCGCCTTCGACCAGCTCTTTCTGAGCATCTGTCAGAGCATCCCAGGCCGCTTTGGCGGCTGCGCACTGCTCATCGGTCTTGTCTGTCCTTTCCTGTACATAGATCGCATCGATCAGTGCCGCGACCTCATCGGCCAGTTCCTGATCGCTCTTTGCTTCCGGTTCCGGAGCCGGTTCTTCCTTCTTGCCGCACGCGACAAGGCAGAAGGCCAGACAGAGGATAAGCAGGATACTTAATAGACTCTTTGCTGTTTTCATTGATTCCTCCTAAAAATTATCCCTTTTCGGGATTGTTCGTTTTTAGACAAAATAAAAAAGAATACAACTCAAGTCTCATATACGCAGTACACGTATGAGACAAGCGGTTGCATTCTTCACACCAAAGATATGTCAGCCAGCGGATACGGCAGTTAACTGACTCATGAACCAGCAGCTTCTGCCCAAAATAAACACAGTTAGATCCGCATACTTATAGCAGAACCTCCTGAGCTCAAATACAGTAATGGTGGTTGTTTCGGATTTGAACCGAATCTTTCTATTAATCTACTCAGCTAACAACTTTTCAAACCGTATCCGATATCTGTATTCAGTTTTGTCTTCAACATTCTAGCACGCACTTGTAGATATGTGAAGCCTTTTGAAAAAAGATTCTGAACAAAAATAATCATTTTGTTCCGTTTTCTCGTTTAATAAATCGTTATCCTGACGCATGTGAAAGAGTGTTATTATTATGATCAGAATAGATATCGAGGTGTAAAAATGGAAAAATGGAAAGCTGAAAAATACGCCCGGGCTCTTGTCGAGGTCGGAGTAAACATCCTCCCGGGAGAGAAGCTCCTGCTGCAGGCAGACACCAATGCTGCAGATCTTTCAAGGGAGATAGTAAAAGCAGCATTTGCCAAAGGCGCGAGAGACGTTGAAGTGATGTGGAGCGATCCAGAAACGGAACACACTAGAGTCATGAACGCCAGTCCTGAAGTGCTGCGCGAAGCCCCTCAGTGGAAACAGGACGGTCTGGACAGCGTCTTCTCCGACGGAAAAGGCGTTCTCATCAGCGTTCACGGAACATACCCGACCCTCAATCTTGATGTTCCCGATGAGAACCGCAGGGCAAATGCACTCTCCGGCAATGACCTGCGCAATGTTATAAGAAAGTATATACATAAGGCAGTTCTCAAATGGACCGGCACCGTATATCCGACAGTTGACTGGGCAAAGAAAGTCTTCCCTGAATACGATGAGGAGACCGCATACACCATGCTGGAAGATGCGTTATGCATGATGATGAGAGTCGACAGGGACAGCGATCCCGTAGAGAACTGGCACAGGCACCTTGCGGAACTGTCCGAACGCTCACGAAAGCTCAACGAATACAACTTCAAGACTCTGCATATAACCAGCGAGCTCGGCACCGACCTCACGATGGATCTGGTGGAAGGTCATATCTGGGTCTCCGCAGGAGAGATGGGAGCAGGCAATGTGAGCTCCCCCTATGTAGCGAACATGCCCAGCGAGGAAGTATTCACCGATCCTGATTTCCATTCTGTGAACGGAATCGTTTATGCGTCCTTCCCGATCAACATGAGCGGCAAGCTCGTAAAAGGTCTCTGGATGAGATTCGAGAACGGCAAGGCAGTCGACTGCGGCGCTGATGAAGGCGCTGACGCTCTCAGAGAAGCACTTTTCCGCGACGAGACCACCAGACAGCTGGGGGAGATTGCACTGGTATCCAAGCAGTCACCCATCAAGAAAACCGGCCGCATATTCTATAACGGTCTTATCGACGAGAACGCCGCCTGCCACATAGCATTCGGCACGTCCTTCCCTGACTGTGTCAAGGGCGGCACCGAGATGACCCGCGAACAGCTCATAGAACTGGGAGTCAACCATTCCGTGAGCCATAACGATATCATGATCGGAACGGACGATTTCATGATCACCGGCATTACACATGACGGTCGTGAGATCCCCGTCATGGAACACGGAGATTTCGTACTATAAACTGATCTGACGCACAAATAATTATAAAAATACTTGAGGGTGAAGCAGACCGTTCCGTACTGTATAATGAATCTCAGGTCTGCACCTTATTCTAAAGGAAGGAGCATTGTTTTTATGACCAGGAAGTATGTGATCGCTCAGTAGTCTGAGCTTAAATCCTGATAATTGAATCGTAAGCTCAGACGAATCCTGATGATCATTAGGAGGAGCACATGAGCTATATCCGGGCGGACAGAATCCTACCCAGAGAATTATTAGAAGCGATTCAGCAGTATGTAGACGGAGAGATCATTTATATCCCAAAGAAAGAGAAACGGTCCTGGGGAAGCGGAACATCCTCTAAAGAGTTCTTCCGCGAACGGAATGAAAGGATCTACGAAGCTTATCAGAACGGTATAAGCACAAAAGAGCTCTCCCGTACATTTTCTCTGTCCGAAAAAAGCATTCAAAGGATCCTGCGAAAGCTGAGATCTGCCGAAGCTGCAGAGGAATGAAAAGAAATAATGCTGGATCATACGCAAAACAGATTTAGATTCGCACATAGCCGGCGACTGAAAGACCCAGTCCCGGCTATGAAAACTATTACGGAGAAAATTAATCATGATAATTAGACTGGAACCTATAAATGACAGCAACAGAGATGCTGTTCTTGCCCTTTCCGTGCGGGAAGATCAGCCCTTCGTCGCAACGAATGAAGTTTCACTGTGGCAGGCGGATGAGGCTAACGCGGAGCAGCCCGGTGTGGCCCGGCCCTTTGCCATCTATGCGGACGAGAAGCTGGTGGGCTTTTGTATGTTCGTATTCAACCCGGAAGAGGAAGACGAAGACGACCGCTACTGGCTCTGGCGCTTTATGATCGACAAAAGCGAGCAGGGCAAGGGCTACGGCCAGGCCGCCCTGCAGGAGAT
>JAFRAJ010000037.1 GCA_017405465.1 Oscillospiraceae bacterium | reverse complement strand
TTATCACCAATGAAAACCCTTCGGAATTATGGGAAAGGCTTATGAATCTGACAGATTTAGTATACAAGGAACTTGAAGGATACAGTCTACCTGTGACAAAGGAATTACTGCATGCGTATTTCAAGGGACTCATGTAAGGCAACTTATCGCTGCCAAATTCGCAGTTTGTCGAGATAGTGCTGAATCGGGATCTATCAGGAAGGAAAGAGATCATGGCAGATCCGGGATCTGCGAAGGGAATCATGAACTGATAGTTTTCAGCAGGTCCAGGTCCATCCTTTATGCCGACACAAAAGGAGAGTTCATCTGCGGTTATGTAGAAGTCTGAACAGCCAAAGGATCATAAGCATGAGAAAAGGGCTGACATTAAGCTTTTCAGATCATTACAGTAAATAAAACTATATGAATAAGGACGGCGTCAGCGTTGCGGATTGGATCTATGCCGCTGTAAACGGTAATGTAAAGAGTCATGGTTTAGCGTTGCTCGAAAAATAAGAAATGACGAGGTACAAATGAAGAAAGTGGTGAAGATCGTATTGATCTTGGCGGTGATACTCTTCGTGCTGGGTATCGCTGTGTTCCAATACATCAAGTCCATGATGCCTAATGGCGATGGAAATAACGATATCGTAGAGGGCTATTACAAGAATTTCCAATCGGATGCCCCGCTGGAAATGAAGTACTCCCAGCTCGGCACTTTTGATACTGCTTATACAGAGTTACCTTCTGATAATGCATCCATCGGGAAAGTCCGTGTCTGGTATCCTAAGGAATTGGAAAACGGTGAAAAGACATGGCCGATGATCATGGTGGTCAACGCAAGCGGCACACCTGCCGCCTCTTACGAGCCCTTCTTCCCGCGTTTGGCCTCATGGGGCTTTATCGTAGTCGGCAATGAGGATGGCCAGACCGGAAACGGTAAAACGGCCTCTCTCACCTTGGATTTCATGCTCAGCATTCCCGCTGACAGCGTGCTTTCAGGGAAAATCGATTATGACAGCATGGGCATTATCGGTTATTCCCAGGGAGGCGCCGGTGCTATCTGCGCTGTGACAAATTTCGAAAACGGTACCCGTTACAAAGCCATATTCACCGGAAGTGCTGCATACCGGACGCTTGCAAAAAACATGGGCTGGGAGTACGATCCTGCTAAGATAAGGATTCCGTATTTCATGGCGGCGGGCACCGGCAAGTCTGACGATTCAGGCGGTGATCCGGAAAAAGGATACGGAGGTGTATCACCGCTTTCCTCGCAAATTGCAAATTACAACAGCATCTCTGATGAAGTACAGAAGGTCCGGGCAAGAGCTGTCGGGGCGGAGCATGAACAAATGCTGATGCGCTCAGACGGATATATGACTGCGTGGATGCTGTACCAGCTGACGGGAAATGAGGAAGCGGGGACCGTATTCCTCGGAGAAGATGCTGAGATCCTGGCGAACAAGAATTGGCAGGATGTCGAGAAGAACAGATAAGGAGATCTCAGCTTTTTGAAGGAACGATCCTCAGCGTGAAAATATGCTGCAGGATTCCGAATGGCAGTAAATAAAAGCTCCCTTCCTCACGGACAGGATCATGGATCCGGAGGGAAGGGAGTCTGTTATATAGAGGTGACAGTATCAGAATTCGTCTTTGAGAGTCCTGCGGAAGAACAGTTCTATCGCTTCGTAGTAGATGTCGCCGTCAAAGAAACCGTGACCCTGTCCCGGAACGATGACGAGCTCAACAGGATTGCCCCTGTCTCTCGCGGCGCGGTAGAAGTCCAGAGTCTGCCATGTCGGAACGAGACGGTCCATATCGCCGTGCATGCACAGCATCGGAGGCAGATCGTTACCGACATATTTCATGGGGCTGGCTGTCCATATCAGATCCTTGGTATCCTTCGGACTTCCTCCAAAGAGCAGACTGTACAGTTCGTTGTTATCTCCGGCTTCAAGGGCGGGTTTCAGCATGTCAAAAGGGGCATACCATGGAACAGCAGCCTGTATTGCACTGGACTGATCGTTCCAGCCTCCGTCGCCTTCCAGCTCTGGTACGTTTCCGGTGACTGCCAGCAGTGCAGTCAGATGTCCGCCGGCACTTTCTCCCCAGGCGCCGATCTTAGAAGGATCGATCCCGAAGCAATCCGCATTAGCTCTCAGGAACCTGACAGCACATTTGCAGTCCTCGATCTGCGCGGGGAACGGAGCATGTTTCGCGAGGCGGTATTCTATTGAGGCACACACGAATCCGAGCTTGCTGAGTTTCGCCATCTCAGGCTCAGGACGGTATTTCTCTGTCAGATTCTCATCGTTCCAGCCGCCGCCGTGGATCCAGATGACTGCGGGAAGATCCTTGGCGCCTTCCGGAGCCCAGATGTCCATATACTGTCTCGGGCTCTGATCGCTGTAGGGTACGTGCTCCCAATACCTCAGTCCCTCTTTTTCCCAGTCTACTCTGCCGGGTTCAATGACTCTGGCGAGAGGGACATCTTCAATGTTTTTATAGAAGATCATTTTTATCTTTCTCCTGTCTGTTTTCTGAATCCATGATATCTTCGGCTCAGGGATACTGTCAATCGGGTTCAGTGACTGAAAGAAGAACGGAAAACGAAAAGCCCGCAGCATGCTGCGGACTTTTGTCATTTCAGATCATCGGAAGGAGTTTATTTCTTCTCTGCCTTCTTTTCTTCCTTCTTGGCAGGCTTCTCTTCCTTCTTGTCGTCTTTCTTGTCAGCCTTCTTGTCGTCCTTCTTCTCGCCGGCTCCCATGAACCTCTTGCGCTCCTCAAGGGCCTTCGTTACCTTTTCAGCGAACTTTCTCGGTATCGGGTTGACCGGAGCATTGCCGATCTGCTCACCGAACTTCGCGACGAAGTTGGCTGTGATCATGAAGGAATCGGGATCGAGGTGATCCATGGTGTCGTGGTGGTTGTGGATCTGGGCACCGCCGCGGGGATTGAGCCTTGCGAAGGTGCAGGCAGGAACGCCGGCAGCTGCGAAGCTGCTGGAGTCGGAGGAATACATTCCGACTTCGATATCCACCGGATAGTTCTCCATGGCTGCCAGATACTGGATGGCGTGCATGGTGTCTTCGCTGCAGGAGCAGCAGACATGCTCGTATCCGAGCGTGACGCCGGTCATATCGAAGTTGATGTTGAAGATGACCTTCTCAAGCTCGTCCTTGTGGGTCTCGCAGTATTTTCTGGATCCGACGAGGCCGATCTCCTCAGCACCGCACCACAGGAACTTCATGGTCCTTCTCGGCCTGTGCTTATTGAAGTAATGCATGAGCTCCATGACCGTTACGGAACCGGTAGCATTGTCCCAGCTTCCCTTTGAATAGGGAACGGAGTCGCAGTGAGCGGACCAGACGATGACTTCGTCCTTGAGGTCGCTGCCTTCAATGGTGGCTACCACGTTGTGAGCGGTCTCCTTCTTCTTCCTGCCCTTGAGTACCATCCTGACCTTTGTCGGGTTGCTGCGGACCAGCTTCTCGGCGTCGTCGATGTGGATCTTGAGTCCGGGAAGGGGAGGATTGTCTCCGAACGCGTTGGTGGGTCTCAGTTCGTGCTTGATGCTGTCTTCCTCATAGAAGTCACCGGCGATCATGACATAACCGAGAGCGCCTTTGTCGGCGAGCTTCTTCATTGTATCGGGCCTGACCATGCCCTGGACCAGGACGATCTTGTCCTTGATATCGGTGAGGTTGGCGTCGAGAGCGTTCTCGATGTATTTGAAGCCGCCTACTGCTCCGTCCTTCTTGGTGTTGGGCGTCTTGCCGATGCCGATGACGGGATAGCTGCAGTATTCGGGCTCGAGGACCTCAAAGGTCGCTTCGGTGATGACTGCGTTCTCGACTTCAAAGTCCTCGATGACGGCGGGGACACCGGCTTCATCGCAGTGGGCTTTAAGTATATTGGCTGTCTTGAGGTCTTCTTTTGATCCGGCTATGCGGACGAAACTCATCTCCTCAAGCAGTCTCCATGCGCGGTTTTTGTCCATAAAATTACACCTCTCTAGAGAATTTGACATAATTATACTCTCAGCATGAATACAATACAATGAAATGTTTTCGCGCTTTAAAGCAGAGTTAAACAGAAAGAAGGGAGCCGGAGCTCCCTTCACTGTATTGAATAATATTCAGCGTACGCTCAGGAAACTGTGGGATCTCCGCCCAGCACGAAGGTCCTGATGTCCTCCGCCAGTTCCTTTGTGTTCTCCTCGCTGATGTAGATCATGTGGCCGGACTTGTATCCCTTGACGTATACGCGGTCCTTGGGAAGGCCTGCGTGATCCATGGTGTAATAGACCATACCGATCTCGGTGCAGTCATCATACCAGCCGTTGGCAAAGAATGTCCTCATGCCGAACGTGGTGGTCATGGCGGAGCGCAGTCTCTCGGCAGTGGTGCCGCCCTTGGTCTCGATGTTCCAGCCGTATTTGCCTTCCTTGGTGCGGTGCATCATGTAAGTCAGATACTGGCGGTCGAGCTTGACGTTGAGATAGGGGAGGATGACTCCGTTGAGTGCGGAATAGAAGAAGGAATCATAGCGGTCGCCTGTGGCGTCGTCTCCGGGGCCGACCTTCTCTTCGACCTTTCCGGGTACGAGAAGCGGGCGGGTGAGACGGCCGTCATACCTGGAGCAGGCGAGGCCTTTGTGTTTGATGACTTCTGAACGGAATCCGGATTCGTCGATCTTGAGGGCTCTGGCTTCCAGGAACTCCTTGGAAACGCCGGTGTAGTAGGTGATCTTCTTTATGATCTCTTCGCGCTCCTCGCCGACGAGGGCTTCGCCCTTGTACAGTGCCAGCAGGTAGTCGTGATCAGCGAAAGCCTTGGCTTCCTTGACGAACTCCTCGACGCTCTGGTCGGAAGGATGGTTGTGATAGTGGTTGATAGCCGCGAAGGTGGGGAAGTAGAGGACGGATTCCTCGACCTGGACTTCCCTGTTGAAGTACTTGCCGATGGTGACGGTGTTTCCGATCATGACGATACCGTCGAACTTGACGCCGTAGCCTCTGTCATAGCCCATGCCGGAGGCGATGCCTGCAGCGGTCGCGCTTCTTGTGCAGCCGTAGGACTCGCCGATGAGGTATTTGGGTGACAGCCAGCGGTCATATCTGTGGCACCAGCTCTCGATGAATGTCAGGATGGATTCGGCGTCTTCCTCGATGCCGTAGAAGTCCTTGGCATGCTCTTCGTCAAGAAGAACTCCGTAGCCGGTCCCGACGGGGTCGATCATGACCAGGTCAGCGACGTCCAGCAGGCAGTCGGGGTTGTCGATGACTTCATAGGGTCCGAGGGATGTGGGACGGTCAACGGGATCCTCATATTTCACGCGCTTGGTCCCGAAGAAACCTGCATGAACATACATCGAGCAGCTGCCCGGGCCGCCGTTGTATCCGAAAATAACAGGACGGTTGGGATTCGGATCGCTCTTGTTGAAATAGGAGTAGGAGAACAGGGTGGCGATGGGCTTTCCGGCGTTGTCATAGAAAACGTTGTCCTCGCACACGGTGTGATATTCGATCTCCTTGCCCCTGAGGGTGATGGTGTGGTCGCTCTCGAACCTCTTGGGCTCAAAGGTAGCGGCATCGAATTTCTCGGTCTTGTACATTGTCTACGCTCCTTGTTTTTGTTTGGTCTTTTCGTTTATCATGAGGCCTTCAGGACTGCTGCGGAGCCTGATATACAGATCGCTGCGGTCCTGCAGGAACCGGCTTTTCCGGCTGCATCTCCCGCTGGAGAGGCTGTGAAACGAATAAGGTTATTGTATATTATACAGCGCAGAATGCAAATATAAAAAAGAATATCAGCAATACTGTAAACATTATGCAGATTCTGTACAATAGTAGAGTGGACCTAATATGTGAATGAAGGAGGAAGACGATGGAAACTGTACAGTCTCTGCCTTGGGAATATGATCAGATCGCGGTCATAGACCTTCAGAAGAACAAGAAGGAAGCTCTCGCTGTGAACATACTGTCATCAGTCATAGCGATCGTCATGTATCTCATCAGAGACCGCATCGAGCCTTTTCTGATCTGGATGGGAAAGACCGCAGCGGAAGGCCGGCTGACTGCAGCGGGGATCGCAGTGCTCGTGTGCACATTAGTCTATGTGATCCTTCACGAGTTCACCCATGGGCTCGCCATGAAGTGTTTCGGAGGGAAAGAGGTCAGATACGGGTTTACGGGGATGTATGCCTATGCGGGAAGCAGCCGCGACTATTTCCCAAAGGGGAAGTATATATGCATAGCTCTGGCTCCTGTCATCATATGGGGGATCGTCTTCGCTGTGCTGCAGGCGTTGCTGCCGCAGTGGTCATGGGTGATCTGGTTCCTTCAGATAATGAACGTAGGCGGAGCTGCCGGAGATCTGTATGTCGTATACAGAGTGTCCGGGATGCCGGACACTATACTCGTGATGGACACGGGAGTGAACATGACGGTCTATGATAAGGTTAAGCTTCCGATCAGATAATAAGGAGAAGATACAAAGTGGAACTGGCAATCCTGCTGTTCCGTAAGATCCTCAATATGTTCATGATCATGGGGATCGGAGCAGTATTGTATAAGAAAGAAGTGATATCCGACCGCACGACGGAAGATCTCGGAAGAGTGCTCATCCAGGTGGTGCTGCCGTCTGTGGTGTTCAGCCAGATGTGGACGGATTATACTCCTGAAAGGCAGCAGTCGCTGATCAGGTGCCTGGTCCTGGGGCTTGCGGCTCAGGCAGCAGCGATCGGCATCTCATGGCTGGTCTTTCATAAAGATGAGGACGCTGCTCACAGAGGCTGCAGCGCCTTCTCAAACGTCGGGTTCTTCGGTATCCCGGTGGTCACGGCTGCCATGGGAAGCGCAGCTGTGTTCTTCGTGGCGCCGACAGTCGGGACCGCGAACCTCCTGATGTCTACACTGCTGGTGATGTGGCTCAGCGGCAGCACACAGTATGTTAAGCTGCGCAGCGTGCTGCTGAATCCTGCTCTGATATCACTGGTGTGCGGCACGGTGCTGTTCTTCCTTAGAGTCCCCAAGCCGGAGATCGTGAGCGACCTTCTGGGGACAGTGAATCAGCTCAACACCCCGATAGCTCTGCTGCTGTCCGGAGCGTTTCTTGCCAAAAGCGACCTGATAGGCGCTCTGCGCAAGGGCAGAGTGTGGCAGGTGACTCTGATGAGACTGGTGCTGATACCTGCTCTGATACTTCTTCTGTTCAGGCTGCTTCCCGTAGGGACACTGGATGAGAAGACGGCGGTGTGGATAAGCCTGTCCTGCCCGATAGGCATGAACCTTCCCGTATATTCCAGACTATACAGGCCTGATGATGTAGCTGTATCTGCGGAGGAGGTATGCATCACTACGCTGCTGAGCATGATAACGCTTCCTCTCGGTTTGCTGGCTGTTTCAGCAGTGATTGGATGAGAAGAGAAAGGAGCGACTGCACAGGAGGACGGAGATGACGAGATATATAGCGCTGCTCAGAGGAGTAAACATAAGCGGGAAGAACAAGGTTCCGATGCCTGAGCTGAAGCAGTATTGTACAGAGCTCGGATATGACGGAGTCGTCACCTATCTCAACAGCGGAAACATAGTCTTTTCGATGGAAGACAGAGATGAACAGGAACTCGCTGAGGAGATAAAGAACCTGATCACGCAGAATTTCGGACTGGATGTGCCGGTGTTCGTGATAAAGCAGACCGCACTTCGGGAGATACTGGATTCCGCACCTGAGTGGTGGGGGACGGATGACAAGGATATATATGACAATCTGATATTCGTTATGCCTCCCGCTGACGCATACTGGGTCAGCGGAAGGATCGGAACGCCGACGGAAGAACTGGAGAGGATAGAGATCAGCAGGGACAACGCCATATTCTGGTCCTTTGACAGGAAACGCTACCAGAAGGCGAACTGGTGGAAGAGCACGGCCAGCCGCGGGATCGGAGAAGTTCTCACGATAAGGACTGCGAATACCCTGAGAAAGATCGCAGAGTTATAAGAAAAGTATCAATGCAGGATCGAATGCGGAGTTTCGGAAGAGTATCCGGAACCCCGCATTATTTGACTTTATTTGTGCTAATATAGAATCAGAAATCTATGCGACAGGAGCCTTCGAAATATGAATCAGACGAACTACAAAAAGACTAAGTATAATGTCCCGTTCATCGCTCAGAGAGCTGACCCCTACATCATGCAGGAGGGCGGAAAGTATTATTTCACCGCTTCGGTGCCTGCTTATGACTGCATCGTCCTCAGGAGAGCGGACTCGCTGGAAGGACTCAAGGACGCCCCTGAGACCGAGATCTGGCACTGCCACGAGAGCGGCATCATGAGCAAGCATATATGGGCGCCGGAGCTGCATCACATAGACGGCAGATGGTACGTCTACTTTGCCGGAGGCGAGAAGGAGGACATCTGGAACATCCGTCCCTGGGTGATCCGCTGCGAAGGAGACGATCCTCTGGAAGGACCCTGGACTGAATGCGGAAACCTTAAAAGAGTAGATGATGACGAATTCAGCTTCACCGATTTCTCTCTAGATATGACCACGTTCGTCAACAACGGAGTCAGATACTGCGTGTGGGCAGAGAAGGTGAGCGTCGGAAGGAAGATCAGCAACCTGTATATCGCAAAGATGGAGGATGCGCTGACTCTCAGCACTCCGCAGATGCTTCTGACTGCTCCGACCTATGACTGGGAGAGACACGGTTTCTGGGTCAATGAAGGACCTGCGTTCATAAGAGAAGGAGACAGAGTGTATCTGACATATTCCGCCAGCGATACCAGTCCCGCATACTGTATGGGAATGCTCTGGGCAGACGCGGATGCGGATCTCATGGATATCTCCGCATGGCACAAGATGAATGCCCCGGTCTTCGGGACAGACAGGGAGAGGGGACTGCTCGGACCCGGACACAACAGCTTCTTCCGTGACCCGGAAGGCAATGCCTATATGGCATATCATGCCAGGAACTATGATGAGATAGAGGGAGACCCGCTCTATGACCCGAACCGTCACACCTATGTGATGAGACTTGAGTTCAAAGACGGCATGCCGGTGTTCAGCACCGACAACCAGCTGTTTATATAGGATCGATCAGAACTTCCTTCAGACTGCGGAATGAGACCGCGGGATAAGGAAGAAGCTACGGCCGGCGACGGCCAGATGGTGAAAGGAGGTAACTCACCATGAAATACGTATGCCCGATCTGCGGATATGTCTATGATGATTCCGCAGGTCCCGCATGGAACGAGCTCCCGGATGACTGGAAATGTCCTCTGTGCGGAGCTGCAAAAGCGGATTTCCGTCCTGAATCTGCAGAGGGACCGAAACCAGTGACGCCTGCTCCGGCGGTTCAGGAAGAGATGAGGCCTCTTTCAGCAGCTGAGCTCAGCGCTGTGTGTTCCAGCCTCGCCAAGGGATGCGAGAAACAGTACAGACAGGATCAGGCTGACGCCTTCAGAAGGATCGCGCAGTGGCTGAAAGAGAGATCGGGAAAAGCTCCGGATCCTTCCTTCGGCAAGATCCTTGAGAAGGTGGAGGAGGATCTCTCCGTCAACTATCCTGCAGCGAAAGCTGCTTCAGCAGGAGCCGGAGACCGCGGAGCTCTCAGGAGCCTCACGTGGAGCGAGAAGGTGACTATGATGCTGAAGTCCCTGCTCACCAGATTCGGTGACGGAAAAGAAGAGCTTAAGGAAGGGACCGGCGTCTATGTCTGCACCGTCTGCGGATTCGTCTATGTAGGAGACAGCCTGCCGGATGTCTGCCCTGTCTGCAAAGTGCCCAACAGCAAGTTCGAGAAGATGGGAGGGTGAGGATATGAGTGACAGATACGCAGTGAGAAACGTAAAGTTCTGTGAGAAAGACTGCCTGTGCCTGTTCGTATGCCCTACCGGAGCTACAGATACCGAGAACAGCGTTATCGACACAGAGAAATGCATCGGCTGCGGAGCCTGTGCTGACGCATGCCCCGCAAAAGCCATCAGCATGGTGCCCAGGGTATTCCCTGTACAGCAGAAGAAGGCAGACGCCGTAATCGCGGCGCAGAGAAAGCTTGCCTCATCCAAAGCGGAGCAGGAGCAGATGGCAGCAGCGCTCCCCGGGCCTTTGGCCAAAGCGGTGGAGAGATCCTCAAGGATAATGAGAGAGGATATACTGAGGGAAGCCGGATACATGCTGCCCCAGAGCGGAAACGCGAACAGCCTGCTGAAGGGTCTGGCTGAGGAATATGCCTCAGTACCGGGCTTCCCGGCAGAGGATGTGCGGTTCCTGCTCGACACTATAGAATTCAATGAAAAAACAGAAGATAAAAAGGAGAACAAAATGGAAGTCTGGAAATGCTCAGTATGCGGTTATGTCCATGAGGGACCCATGACCGACGATTTCGTATGCCCGCGCTGCAAACAGCCCGCATCGGTATTCGTAAAGGTGGAGCCGGAAGTGCCGGCAGAGCCCAAGAAGAATCCCTATGCCGGAACGCAGACGGAAAAGAACCTGGAGGCTGCTTTTGCAGGTGAATCCCAGGCGAGGAACAAGTACACCTATTTTGCCTCAAAAGCAAAGGCAGAAGGCTTCGAGCAGATAGCGGCTATCTTCCTCAAGACCGCTGATAACGAGAAGGAACATGCCAAAATGTGGTTCAAGGAGCTGAACGGCATCGGAAGCACTGCTGACAACCTGGCAGCTGCAGCAGACGGCGAGAACTTCGAGTGGACCGACATGTATGAAGGATTCGCCAAGACAGCAGAAGCCGAGGGATTCCCGGCAGTCGCCGCGAAGTTCCGTATGGTCGGCGCTATCGAGAAGCATCATGAGGAACGCTATCGCGCACTGCTTAAGGACGTAGAGACCGCTGCAGTGTTCGCAAAGAGCGAGGTCAAGGTCTGGGAATGCCGCAACTGCGGACACATCGTTGTCGGTACGGCAGCTCCTGAGGTCTGCCCGGTATGCGCACACCCACAGAGCTATTTCGAAGTGAATACAGAACAGTTCTGATATTCTGAAAGAACATAAGCCCGTACCTGCAGGAGAGATCCTCCACGAGGTACGGGCTTTTTCTGTTATAAGGTATCTGATATTACAGATTGTATAATTTGCTGAACTTATCCGTAAGGTATTCTGCGTAGTATTTTGCAGAGAAAGGCTCGCCGCAGATGGACGGGACTACGTCGCCGGGCTTGATGAAGTGTCCGTGGCGGTAGATCCTCTCAGTCAGCCAGTCAAGGATGGGCTTCATGTCATCGGCTGCGACCAGAGCGCTGAAATCAAGATCTTTCTTCATGGTCTGCAGGATCTGAGCGCTGTAGGCGGTGCCCAGAGAGTAAGTCGGGAAGTAGCCGAAGCTGCCGCCGCTCCAGTGTGAATCCTGAAGGACGCCCTGTCTGTCATTAGGAACGTCGATGCCGAGATATTCCTTGTAGAGGCGGTTCCAGGTCTCGGGAAGCTGCTTTACGGTGATCTCTCCCGCGAAGAGCATCTTCTCAATCTCATAGCGGATGATGACATGCATTGAGTAGGTGAGCTCGTCGGCCTCGGTGCGGATGAGGGACGGCTGTGCCTTGTTGACGCAGCGGTAGAAATCGTCCGCGGTCTTGCCTGCCGTCTGTTCCGGGAACAGTTCCCTGAATCTCGGCCAGAGCCAGTCAGTGAATTCTCTGGAGCGTCCCACGTAGTTCTCCCAGAAGCGGCTCTGGCTCTCATGGACTGCCATGGAGCATCCGCCGGCGAGAACGGTGTAGTCGTAAGCAGGGTCGACATGGAGCTCGTAGTTGGCATGGCCGCCTTCATGGATGACGCTGTATACGGATGCCAGAGGCATGTCCTCATAATAGTGTGTGGTGATCCTCACGTCCTTGGAGGATGTTCCGCCTGTGAAGGGATGTTCAGTCTCACCGATCGCGCAGTGGTTGCGGTCCAGGCAGAAGGCGTCCATCAGTATCTGGGAGAGCTTCTTCTGCTGCTCGATCGGATAGGGGACATGCAGCCAGGAATCATCAGGCTGCTCTGCGGCGCGGACCTTGGCGATCAGCGGGATAAGTGTCTCCTTGAGCTCGCTGAAGTAAGCGTCATAGTATTCTCTGGATGTGCCTTCCTCGTATTTGTCCAGAGCCACGTCGAAAGGATCTTCGCCGGGGTGGGCCAGCTCTGCGAAGTGCTTCTGTGTCTCTACCAGCTTCTCGACGATGGGTTCAAAGGATGCCCAGTCGCTGGCGAGCTTGGCCTTGTGCCATACATAGCTGGCCTGGCTGAGCAGCTGGGAGTAGGCAACATATTCGTCGGTGGGTACGACTCTGCTGTCCGCAAGGCTTCTGCGAAGGAGCTCTGCGCGGCGGAAGTAGATCTCTCCCGCTTCCTTCTCGTTATCGCAGAGAGCGTTCACTGCCTCCCACAGCTCATCGGAAGATGTAAGCTCATGCATGCGTTTTGACAGGATCCCGAGGGCGATGCTTCTGCCTTCCTGAGTCTCGGGAGGCGCAACAGTGGTAGCGTCCAGCTCAATGGTGCTCATGGCATAGAAGTACGCATACCTCTCGCGCTCAAAGGAATCCAGGACCTCTTTTGCTTTTGTGATATCCATAGTGTTTTCCTCCTATAAAAAGTCAAACAGATTAAGCTGTTTGCTTTGTTGAAACGTGTTCGCCGACCATTCTCAACGGATCAAACTCTGTCCTGTCGTTCAGGATAACAAACACGATTCGTGCTATTTTCCTGGTCAGCGCTATTATCG
>JAFRAJ010000006.1 GCA_017405465.1 Oscillospiraceae bacterium | reverse complement strand
TTGGCAGTACGGGTCAGAAGCAAAAGAAAACACCTCCTTTTGAGAGTATCTTACAGATACATTCTAACACTGTAAATAATCCTAAATTAGGACAATGGGAGGCGTATTAAAAACCAGTTATCAAAGTGTCTCAGACACAGGTAATATACAAAAAACAAGAAAGGAGTCACGCGCTCCTCCCACGACTGAAGTCACGGGTCTCCGCGCCTGGTTAAGAATGAAAGAATATTACCAGAGATTCTGTGAGAAATTCCTGAGAAACTCCAGAAGACTTACTGACTTTTTCCCTATAGCGATAGCTTTCTCTATTATCCTTGTCTTCGCCGGATCGTTTCTTTCCCTCTTCATCATAAAAGCCACACTCTCCGGTCTTATCGCGAAGATCACCGGAGGAGACGCTGCTTTAGGGGAATTCCTCAGCGATTACTTCTTGTTCATCGGAATATGGATCTTTATTATCCTTGATCTGATCCTCAACAAGCACAACAGACCGATGTTCAAGCATCTTCTTCCCAACAAAAAAGGCAACACCCTGAGAGGATTCATCATCGGTGTTCTTCTCGGATTCGGATGCAACGGATTCTGTGTTCTTTTGTCGATCCTGCTGGGAGACATAAAGCTATCTTATAACGGAATAAGGCCGGTCGTCCTCATCGCTTTCATGGTATCCGTCTTCATCCAGTCTTCTGCCGAGGAACTTGTTGACCGTCTCTTCCTTTATTCAAAGCTCAGAAGAAGATACAAGCACGCTGCGTTCGCCATTTTTGTCAATGCCATCACATTCGCGGCCATGCATATATCAAACCCCGGATTCACTCTGATAGCCGGAGTTCAGATATTCCTGGTAGGTCTCATTTTCTCCCTGTTCGTTTACTATTACGATTCTCTTTGGGCTGCGATGTCTTTCCATGCTACATGGAACTTTACGCAGAATCTGATATTCGGACTTCCAAACAGCGGTATGGTCCCTGCCTATTCCATCTTCAAGCTTGACACAGCTTCGGCTAAAGACGGAATCTTCTACAACGTCGAGTTCGGAGTTGAAGGCAGTGTCGGAGCCTGTTTTGTACTTCTTGCCCTGTGCATTGCAGTTTATCTCAAAAATAAGAACAATCCTGAAAAGACTGATATCTGGGCGCCATACGATGTTCCAAAAACACCCGAAGCACCTTTAGAGGAAGTACAGGAATAAAGTCATTCATCCGAATCGGCTTTACAGCGATATACGAATCTGGTCCGGTCATATGACCGGACCTTTTTGTTCTGCTCTCAGAATATATAATACCCTCTTTCCGCTGCCTCTCTCAGGAACTCCATGGTCTCCTGTCTGTTTAGAGGCTGACGGTGAGAATGAAGGAAATACCGAAAATACATGGATTCTATCTTCTCTGTATACATCCTCAGAAGGACAGGGTCATATGCTATGTTTGGCGTTGAGAAATCTCCAGCAGAAGAATCTCCTGCAAAAAGCATTCCATCAGAAGGTACGGACACCAGCACTGAGTCATCTGAGTGCGGTCCCTGAACATGTTCAAGGCACACATCCACTCCACCTATATCCAACGACAGTGTCGTATCGAATACTATATCAGCTGTCGAAGGCTTAATCTCTTCCCATGAAGGGTACTCAGCCTGAGCATAGATGTTCGAATCATAGAACGCTTTCTTCTCTTCATCGCTCCAGGCGCACATCTCCTGAAGATGCAGCTGTGTCATCCTGCATGCAGCAGCAGGAACGCCTGCAGCACTTATCCCCAGTACATGATCCCAATGCCAGTGCGTCAGCACACACATAGAAGGACGTTCCAGGCCATTCACTTCCAGTGCTTTTAGGAATTCATTCCAGTGTTTGGGGCTGTTTCCCGTATCTACAGCAACGCTCATGCTGCTCCCTCTGATGTATCCCAAGGAGGGTCTGTCATATGTCTGGTCTGATTCTGAGTACCAGCAGTTGTCAGTAATCTGAAACAGTTTCACTTCTTTACCCCGCAGATCAAGCTTTCATAAAACCGTTCAAAGCGCTTCAAGTCGGCTGACCAGTTGCGCACATTAATTTCTTTCTATATAATATTGTACATAAATACTGCCGTAAAGTATTGACGGCAAGAAGGAGTTTTTATGGACCCCGACAGTTGGCGTATCGCCACTATCATTATTTCATCGATCTTTTGCGTTGTCGCGTCACTTCTGACAGGAGCAGATATCAGGGAATCATCCAAAGAAGATACATCAAGATACGGTCTCGGTGTATCTGTCCGCACGGTTACCGGTATCATTTTTGCTGTAGTCCTGTCTGCTGCCGCTACGACGCTGTTTTTTTTGCTTATAGAAGCACTTGAGTTGACAGATGTGCTGAGGATCCTTCTGGCACTTCTCTTTACACTTGTCTACTTCGCACTGTTCATGATGCTTCCGTTCTTCATCGGGCAGGCCAAAAGTGAAAGGCTTATTCCATCGCTTGACAAATTCAGACTTCTGCCCGCGCTCTTCGCTCCTCTGACTCAGCTGCTCATGCTTCCTTCCCGACTTGCCGTGCATCTTGCCGGAGCGGAGAAAGACCTGACAGAAGTCACTGAAGAAGACGTCATGGAGCTGGTAGACACTGCAGAAGACGATGTCATAGACAGTTCCCAGAAAGAGATGATCGGTAACATATTCGAGCTGGACGACGTGGACTGCGGAGATATTGCGGTCCATCGCACTGAGGTCGTCGGAGTTCCGGTCGAGAGCAGCATTCCTCATGTAGTTGATGTTGCCTTGGAAAGCGGATACAGCCGTCTGCCTGTTTATGAAACAAGCATTGACAACATCATAGGTGTCTGCCACGTCAAGGATCTCCTCCCTCACCTGTCCGCCGGCAACGATTATCTGGATCTGAAGACTGTAATGCGGCCTGTTCTTTATGTTCCGGAGACCTATAAAGCTTACTCTCTTCTCAGAGATTTCAGGCAGAAGAAAACACATCTGGCAGTCGTCGTTGATGAATATGGAGGCACTTCCGGAATAGTCACTATGGAAGATATACTGGAGACCATTGTCGGCGATATTGAAGATGAGTATGACACGGAAGAAGTCCTCATGCAGATGCAGCCTGACGGAACTCTTATTAGTGACGGTTATGCCGAGATATCGGATGTCTTTGAAGCCTTGGGGGTAGATCTGCCTGAAGATGCCGACGAGGAATACGACACTATAGGCGGACTTCTTACCGATCTGCTAGGATACATCCCTCAAAAGGAAGAGACCGGTATAGAGTGCAGTTACGGAGGCATTCTCTTTACTGTCCTGGATTCTGACGGCAAAAGAATAACTAGAGTACTTTCAAAAGTACTTGAACCTGAAGCTGAAGAAGAAGAATAATAATCTAAAAACACTAAAAACCGGAGCACGGAGATCTGACTAATCAGATCATTTGTGCCCCGGTTTTTATGATTCTTTTCAGATTTTTTTAGACTCTTTTTCCTTTATAGAGGCCTCTATAAAACCGCAGAAAAGCGGATGAGGCTTATTAGGACGGCTCTTGAATTCAGGATGATACTGGACTCCGACAAAGAAGTCCCTGTCTGAAAACTCTACTGTTTCCACCAGATTCCCATCAGGAGATATACCGCTGAGGCTCATTCCGTTTTTCTCGAACATCTCCCTGTACTCATTCATGAACTCATATCTGTGTCTGTGACGTTCTGTGATCTCATTCACGCCATAGCATCTTTCCATCACAGACCCTTTTTTGATCACACAGGGATACGCACCGAGACGGAGAGTCCCGCCTTTGTTTATCTCATCGCTCTGTCCGGGCATGAAATCTATGACTTTATGAGGAGTGCTCTCGTCAAATTCTCCCGAGTTGGCATCTGCCAATCCGCAGACATTCCGTGCGAACTCGATACATGACACCTGCATGCCCAGGCAAATGCCGAAATACGGGATATTCTTCTCTCTGGCATACCTGGCTGATACTATCATTCCTTCAATGCCTCTGCTGCCGAATCCTCCGGGAACTATGATCCCGTCCATGGGAGAGAGCATCTCATCAACATTGCTGTCGTCGATCAGTTCGGAATCCAGCCAGTGTATATTGACCGTAACTCCGTGATGATAACCTGCATGGCGCAGAGCTTCTGCTACCGAGAGATACGCGTCATGAAGCGCAACATACTTTCCTACCAGGCCTATCTCAACAGCACTGGCGTGAGATCTGCTTATTCTTCTGCACATCTCTTCCCATTCAGCGAGATCAGGTTCGCCTGTTTCAATTCCCAGTTCCCTGCAGGCTACAACCGCAAGTCCCTGTTCTTCCAGCATCAGAGGTGCTTCGTACAGATTTGCCAGGGTGATGTTCTCAATAACGCAGTCCGGCTTTACATTGCAGAACAGCGCTATCTTCTGAAAGATGGAATCTTCGAGAGGCTCGTCACACCTCAGCACGATAATGTTCGGATTTATACCAAGCCCCTGTAATTCCTTGACTGAATGCTGTGTGGGCTTTGACTTATGCTCATCAGACCCTCTGAGGAAAGGCACAAGAGTCACATGAATAAACAGACTGTTCTCCCTTCCTACCTCGAGTGATATCTGTCTTACAGCCTCTATGAAGGGCTGTGATTCTATATCACCGATCGTGCCTCCGATCTCGGTGATGACCACATCAGCGCCGGTATTCCTGCCGACATTGTAAATGAAATCTTTTATCTCATTCGTAATGTGAGGAATGACCTGTACCGTAGATCCGAGATATTCTCCCTTTCTCTCTTTGTTCAGGACGTTCCAATACACTTTACCGGTAGTCAGGTTCGAATATTTGTTAAGGTCCTCGTCTATGAATCTCTCATAATGTCCCAGATCGAGATCGGTCTCTGCACCGTCTTCTGTCACATAAACCTCGCCATGCTGATAAGGGCTCATGGTCCCGGGATCCACATTTATATACGGGTCAAGTTTCTGAGCCGCTACCTTGAGTCCTCTTGCTTTTAGAAGTCTCCCGAGGGATGCAGCAGTTATTCCTTTTCCGAGTCCTGAAACGACTCCTCCTGTTACAAAGATATACTTCGTCGCCATCTCTTCCTCCATTCACTCGACTGTCACGGACTTTGCGAGGTTCTTCGGTTTATCAATGTCGCAATTCCTTGCCTTAGCTGTGTAGTATGCCAGAAGCTGCAAAGGAATTATCTCAACTGCTCCGGCAAACACCGGTTCCACCTCAGGAAGCCACAGCATCCTGTCCGCAATGGAGATTATGTCAGCGTCCCTTTTCTCGGCAAGTGCGAGCACATCAGCACCTCTGGCTTTAACTTCAATGATGTTGTTCATGGTCTTCTCACGCACTGTATCATTACAGCACAGTGCTATCACAGGCTGATGTTCCTCTATAAGTGCGATGGTCCCGTGTTTGAGTTCTCCGGCTGCATATGCTTCCGCATGAATATAGGATATCTCTTTCATCTTGAGCGCTCCTTCCATTGCAGCTCCGTAGTCCGAGTTCCTTCCTATAAAGAATATCGATCTCGCATCCCTGTAATCATCAGCATAATTCTCGATCAAAGGGTTCAGATCAACAGATTCCTGAATCTTCTGAGGAAGAGATCTCAGAGATCTGAGCATATGTCTGTAGGTCTTCTCGTCTATTCTGCCCAGTTCACCTGCGGTGTATAAAGCAAACAGATAAAGCAGTGCCAGCTGAGTTGTATATCCTTTTGTCGTCGCAACAGCTATCTCCGGCCCTGCCCAGGTATATAGAGTAAAATCTGCAAGTTTAGCAACAGAACTTCCAACGACATTGACAATTGCAAGTACCGGTGCGCCTTTGCTCTTGCTCTCCTTAATTGCCGCTATTGTATCAGCCGTCTCACCTGACTGTGACAGTACTATGACCAGAGTCTCGCTGTCCACCATCGGATCTCCGTACCTGAACTCGCTGGCCAGTTCAGTACTCACCGGGATACGGCAAAGGGATTCTATAGCGTATCTGCCGACACAGCCGGCATAGTAAGCTGATCCGCAGGCTGTGATATAGATCCGTTTTATTCCCCTGAGGAACTCTGCGTTGAGTCCCTCTTCCTCAAGTACGACACGGTTATCCCTGATCCTTGGACGTATCGTTGCCTCCACCGCACGCGGCTGCTCGACTATCTCCTTGAGCATAAAATGCTCATATCCGCCTTTTTCCGCCGCCTGAACATCCCAGGTAACTCTCTGAACTTTCTTTGAGACAGGATTCCCGAGAAGATCATATATCATTACAGTGTCTGGAGTGATCTGAGCGAATTCACCGTCCTCAAGATAGATCACATTCTTTGTGTAAGAGACAAGTGCAGTAATGTCAGATGCGAAATAGTTCTCTCCGGCTCCGATTCCGATGATAAGCGGACTGGATTCCCTGATGGCAACGATCTCATCAGGGGCATCAGAACATACCACTCCGAGAGCATATGATCCCTGAAGTCTTGAGGAGACCCGCATTACCGCGCTCTTAAGGTCGCCTTTGTAATACATCTCCAGCAGCTGAACTACCACCTCTGTATCAGTCTCGCTCTCGAAATGATAACCTTTATTGATAAGTTCTTCTCTGAGAGCAAGGTAGTTTTCAATGATCCCGTTGTGTACGACAGCGAATTTTCCGTCATTACTGACATGCGGATGTGCGTTGATATCCGTCGGCGCTCCGTGTGTTGCCCATCTTGTATGACCGATACCAACTTTACCCGGGCATGCTGCGCCGTCATTTGTGATTTCGCAGAGTTTCGCGATCCTTCCGGAGACCTTCCTTACCGAGATCTCATTACCGTTAATGACCGCAATTCCAGCAGAGTCATAACCTCTGTATTCAAGTCTCTTAAGGCCCTCCAGCAGTATCGGAGCAGCCTCCTGCATACCTGTATATCCGACTATTCCGCACATATAGCTACCTCACTGTCATCATCTTATTCCCATTCCACTGTCGCCGGAGGTTTTGAAGTGATGTCGTATACCACTCTGGCAACCGAAGGTATCGTGTTCGTGATCCTTACACTGGCTCTTTCAAGCACTTCGAAAGGGATCCTGGTCCAGTCAGCAGTCATGAAGTCTTCAGTCGTCACAGACCTAAGAGCTATGACCGAGCCGTACAGTCTTGAATCGCCCTTGACTCCTACTGCTGAAGTATCAGTAAGGACAGCAAAATACTGATCAGGACGCTCACTCATATCAGCTGTGTCTATCTCCTCGCGGAATATGGCATCTGCTTCTCTGAGGACACCAAGTTTTTCTTCAGTGACTTCTCCTGTTATCCTTACAGCCAGTCCCGGTCCCGGGAACGGCTGTCTTTTTACTATATGGTCTGGAAGTCCAAGTTCTAACCCGACTCTTCTGACTTCGTCCTTGAAAAGATCCCTCAGCGGCTCAACTATTCCGCTGAATTTCATGTCAGTGGGGATCCCTCCTACATTGTGATGACTCTTTATTACAGCAGAGTCGCCTTTTCCGCTTTCTATGACATCCGGATAGATAGTGCCTTGCGCCAGCAGGTCAAAGCCTCCCAGGCTGTTAGCTGTTTCCTCAAAAACACGGATGAACTGCTCTCCGATGATCTTTCTCTTGGTCTCAGGATCTGTCACTCCGGCCAATTCTCCAAGAAAACGCTTACTGGCGTCAACACATACGAGACTGTCTCCGAGGCGGCTGCGGAAAACATCTTCCACGGCCTTGGCTTCTCCTTTTCTCAGAAGGCCGTGATCCACGAACACACATGTCAGATTATTTCCGATGGCTTTTGCCAGCAGTGCTGCCGTTACGGATGAATCTACTCCTCCTGACAAAGCCATGAGTACCCGTTTTCCCTTCAGTTCAGATGCAAGTCTTTCAGCCGTTTCCTGAACGAACCTCGACATCTTCCACTGTCTGTCGCATCCGCAAATATCAAGAAAATTGGAAAGCATCTGAGTTCCGTATCTTGTATGAGTCACTTCCGGATGGAACTGCACCGCATAAAGCTTTCTGGATTCGTCTGACATTGCGGCGCAGGCGCACTGAGGAGTATATGCCTTAACTGAAAATCTTTCAGGTATCTCAACTATTCTGTCCCTGTGGCTCATCCAGCAGATGCTGGCTTCCGGTACGCCTTTGAAAATGCTGTTTTCGGTCACAGTGAGCTGTGTCCTTCCGTATTCTCCTTCAGCTCCTGCAGCTGCTACTTTTCCTCCTGCCATCTGAGCCATGAGCTGGGCCCCATAACAAATCCCAAGTACAGGAATCCCTGCATCCAGAAGACCGGGATCGTAATGCGGAGATTCCGGATCATTGACGCTGTTTGGCCCCCCGGTCATGATTATTCCTCTGTAACCTCTGCCTATGATCTCATCTACAGATATATGCCTGAAAGATTCGATTACCGCATAAACGTTCTGTTCGCGTATCCTCCTGGCAATCAGTTGGCTGTACTGTCCCCCAAAATCCAGAACCAGTATCGTATCCAAAATCGCATCCTCCGTCCTTCAGACTTCAATATCGTAATCTATATCGGTGTCTCCGCTTATCAGAGGCTTGATCTTATCCAGAAATGCAGTGACCTGTTCTGAGCTTCTGCCTGTGAACAGCGCAGGATCCAGAACATCAGCAAGTTCTTCCCGCGTCATCCTGAATACATCGTCATCAGCGATCGCACCGAGAAGATCGTATTCCTTTCCATCATTGCGTGCTCTCACCGCTTCCATGGAATGCCTGCGTATATGTTCATGAAGTTCCTGCCTGTCTCCCCCGCGTCTGACTCCTTCCATGAGGATATTCTCTGTAGCCATAAACGGAAGATACTCTCTCAGCGTCCTGTCAATGACCTTTTCGTTGACAGTAAGTCCTGAGATAACGCTGCATGCAAGCCTCAGCACAGCATCAGCGCACAGGAACGCTTCAGGTATAACGATCCGTCTTCCGGCAGAGTCATCCAGTGTCCTCTCCAGGAACTGTGTAGCGGCAGTCATAGATGCATCTGCAGGCAAAGTCATAAGATATCTTGCCAGAGAGCATATTCTCTCGCACCTCATTGGATTGCGTTTATACGCCATGGCTGATGAACCTATCTGATCTTCTCCGAATGGTTCTTCTATGAATCTGTCATGCTGCAGCAGTCTAATATCCTGCGCCATCTTATAACAGCTCTGAGCTATATCAGAAAGAACGTTGAGTATCCTGCTGTCGAGTTTCCTGGGATATGTCTGCCCGCATACCGGGTAGCATTCAGAAAAGCCGAACTGCTTTGCTATACGGGAGTTCATCTCATCTATCTTTCCTCCGTCCCCGTCAAAGAGCTCCATATAACTTGCTTCCGTTCCCGTAGCTCCCCTGCTTCCAAGGAACTTCATTCCTCCGAGTACCTGATCGGTTTCAGTTAGATCCTCCAGAATATCCTGTATCCATAAAGAGGCTCTTTTCCCCACAGTCACAGGCTGAGCCGGCTGATAATGGGTGTATCCGAGAACAGGAAGATCTTTGTACCTTTCCGCAAAAACACTGAGGCATTTCATCAGCTCTACTGTTTCGTCTCTTATCAGTGAAAGAGCGTCTCTGTAAATGATCAGGTCAGCGTTATCAGTAACGTAGCAGCTGGTCGCTCCAAGATGGATTATCCCTGATGCGGACGGAGCAGCTTTTCCATAAGCCCATACATGTGCCATAACATCATGGCGCACTTCCTTTTCTCTCTGTCTCACAGCTTCGTAGTCGATGTCATCAATATGTGCAAAAAGTTCATTGACTTGCTCCTCAGAGATCGGCAATCCGAGTTCCATCTCGGTACGCGCCAGTACCGCCCACAGCAAACGCCATGTGCGGTACCTGTTATCCTGGGAGAAGAGCGATGTCATTCGCTGTGACGCATATCTGGTCGCCAGCGGAGACTCAAATCTGTCTGTCATCTCAGTTCAGGACGGTGCTCAGTTTCTGTGTTCTCTGAGCCATTCCGACTTCCTGTCCTCCCTTATTATTATGCTTTCTCTCTCGGCCCCGACGGATATGTAGACCACTGGACAGCCTGCTGCCTCTTCTATGAATGAGACATATCTTCTGGCTGCTTCCGGGAGGTCCTCCCATCTCCTTGCAGAGGAGATGTCGCATTTCCATCCCTCCATATATTCCGTAACAGGCTTTGCGCCGTCCAGCGCTGACGGGAACGGGAACTCGTCTGTTTCCTTCCCATCAATACTGTATGCGGTACATACCGGTATGGTGTCCATATAGCTGAGGATATCGAGCTTTGTCAGCGCGATCTCCGTGGCTCCCTGCATCTGAACGCCGTGCCTTGTCGCAACACAGTCGAAGGAACCCACTCTGCGCGCACGTCCGGTCTTGGCACCGTACTCTTCGCCGACCTCTCTGAGTTTCTCAGCATCCTCACCCGTCCATTCACTTACAAAAGGACCTTCTCCGACACAGGTCGAGTACGCTTTTACGACTCCGGTGATATCATCCAGTACCACTCCCGGCATTCCCGCACCGACTGGGATATAAGATGCTGTTGTGTTGGAAGAAGTGGTGAAAGGCCAGATGCCCCTGTCCAGATCTCTCAAGGCTCCGAGCTGTGCTTCAAAAAGGATATTCTTCCCTTCAGCCTGTGCTTTGCTCAGATATTTGCCGGTATCACAGATAAACGGTTTCATGGGCTCGCAGTATCTCTTTACCCAATCGTCGATATCTTCTCTGGTATATGTGCTGGCACTGTACTCCTTATCCAGTGTGAGATTCTCCCACTCCAGGACCGTATCCAGATGTCTGTTAAAAGCTTCAGGGTAAAACAGTTCGCCTGCCAGAATGGTCTTTTTCCTGCTTCTGTCGGCATAGAACGGTGCTATGCCCTGTTTCGTGGAACCGTATTTGGCATCTGCCAGTCTGGCTTCCTCAAGACCGTCGAGGTCTCTGTGCCACGGGAACAGAAGCGAAGCCCAGCTGCTTATCTTTAGATTGTCGGGAGTAATGGTTATCCCCTTGGATCTCAGATCCTCTATCTCTGCAAAGAGATTTTCCGGATCCAGTGCTACTCCGTCAGCCAGAACATTGACCGTTCCTTCCCGAAGGATCCCGGAAGGCAGAAGATGAAGTGCAAACTTGCCTTTTTCATTTACGACAGTGTGACCGGCGTTTCCACCGCCCTGATATCTTACGACTATATCGTAGGATTCCGTCATAAGGTCGACCATTCGGCCTTTTCCCTCATCGCCCCAGTTGATTCCTACTATTGCCCTGTTGCTCATTATGAATGAACACCTCTTTTTCCAGCAGTTTTTTTATTGTAAAGACGTTCAAGTGAGCGTCACTTCATGCAGCCATCCTTCCGGTGACGGATGTGCCCCCTCCTGCATCTCAGTCAGGACCTTTTTTATCTTTGCTGTAACGCTTTCTTCCTCAGTTACATCACTGAAAAATCTGTATACCGTCCCGTGGTCATCTATGCTCTCCACAGGTGAGATGACTGCTGCAGTTCCGCACAGTCCGCACTCAGCAAATTCCTTTATCTCTTCCAGTGCTATGGGCCTCTCTTCGGTTTCGATGCCGAGATATCCTGACGCCACAGCGAGAATTGAATCTCTTGTAATGGAAGGAAGTATCGTATCAGACTTGGGTGTGACCAGCTTTCCTTCTTTTGTGATAAAGAAGATGTTGGCTCCGCCGGTCTCTTCTATATAAGTCCTTGTCGCTGAGTCGAGATAAAGATTCTCGTCATAGCCAAGAGCATGCGCTTCCGTTATCGCATAAAGACTCATCGCATAGTTGAGTCCTGCTTTGACATGTCCGGTCCCGTGCGGGGCAACTCTGTCCAAATCACAGATACGCAGCTTTATCATTCTGCTGAAATATCTGCCTACAGGAGAACCGAAGATCCTGAACTCATATTCTGAAGCAGGTCTGACTCCCAGTACCGGGTCTGTGCCGAACATGAACGGGCGCAGATAGAATGAGCTTCCATCAGTGCACAGGGGGATCACATCTGCATTAGCCCTGATCACATCATCCACCGCCTTAAGGAAAAGATCCTCCGGATATGGCGGCATAGCCATCCTGATGCAGGAATCCTTCATGCGGGCTGCATTCCGGTCCGGACGGAAGACGATTATCCTTCCGTCTTCGGTCTTTCTCGCCTTGAGGCCTTCAAATACATTCTGAGAATACTGCAGTACGCAGGCGCTCTCATTAAGGATCACATTCTCATCAGTAGAGAGATGACCCTCCTCCCATTTCCCGTTACGGTATCTCGCAATGAAACGGTAGGGTGAAACACGGTACGCAAACTCCGGGCTGCTCATCGTTTTTCTCCTCCAGGATTAATAAAACGCTTCACGCTCTGATGACATCAAACATCAGGTCTCCGTATGTCGGGAACGGCCAGTAATCTTTAGCGGTGATCACCTCTGCTGCATCGCATTTTCTGCGCAGCTCTTCCATCGCCGGGATCAGACTGTCCCTGATATCTTCGGACTCTTTATCCCATTCACCTGTACTGATCTTTTCTCTCAGCTCAGTGAGTCTTTCTGAAGCTTCATAAATACTGTCAGCCAGATCAGAGAGTTTTCTGATGGTTCCTGTCTCGAAGGCACACGCAACATCACCCGCAACTGCTTTCTTTCCCGCAGCAGTCTCTGCAAGTTTTCCCGTATACCTTCCGATGGCCGGGAGGATATGCTTTACAGCCATCTCCTCCATCGTTCTGGATTCGATCTCCACCGTTTTACAGTAGTTCTCCAGAATGATCTCGCATCTGGATCTGAGCTCAGTCTCTGTATACACGCCTAGACCAGTCATCAACTCTATGTTCTTTTTATCTACGAGATGCGGTACACAGTCAGGAGTTGTCCTGAAGTTGCAGAGGCCTCTCCTCGCAGCTTCTTCCAGCCAGCTGTCATCGTATCCGTTGCCGTTGAATATGATCCTGCAGTGATCCTTAAGAGTCTCTGCTATTATTGCCCTGACTTCATCTGATACATTGTCAGTCTTTTCCAGCCTGTCAGCGAACTCTTTCAGAGACTCCGCGATTATCGTATTGAGCACTACATTAGTGAATGCAAGGCTGTCAGAAGAGCCGATCATACGGAATTCAAACTTGTTGCCAGTGAAGACAAACGGAGATGTCCTGTTGCGGTCTGTATTGTCTTTGCGGATACCCGGAAGCACTTCAGAACCGATATTCATTTCTTCTGTTCCGGTTTCCTCGTGACTGGTGCCCTCTGCTACTGCTTTAAGCACAGCTGTGAGCTCTTCTCCGAGGTATACCGAGATGACTGCCGGAGGGGCTTCATTTCCTCCAAGTCTGTGATCGTTTCCCGCTGTAGCTACCGAGATCCTGAGAAGATCCTGATGCATATCCACAGCCTTCACTACAGCACAGATCATAAGCAGGAATCTGAGGTCATCCTTTGCATGTCCTTTGGGAGACATCAGATTGATGCCGCTGTCAGTGGCTATAGACCAGTTATTATGTTTTCCGCTGCCGTTTACTCCCGCAAAAGGCTTCTCATGCAGGAGGCATGCAAATCCATATTTCTCTGCAGTTTCCTTTAGGATCTCCATTACCAGCTGGTTCTGGTCAGTCGTAACATTGACCATATCGTATACACAGGCAAGTTCATGCTGTGCAGGAGCAACTTCTTTATGTTCCGTCTTAGCTGGGATACCGAGTTTCCAAAGCTTCTCGTTGACTTCTTTCATAAATGAAGCCACTCCCGGAGCGATCGCTCCGAAATAATGGTCTTCCAGTTCCTGCTGCTTTGGAGCCGGTGCTCCGAACAGAGTCCTTCCGGCATACCGGAGATCTTCCCTTCTGTCGTACAGTTCCTTTGGTACAAGGAAATACTCCTGCTCTGCTCCAACATAAGCACTTACCTTCTTGGCGCTGTCACCGAACACCTTCAGTATTCTGATCGCTTCCTTGCTTAAAACTTCCATTGACCTCAAAAGAGGTGTCTTGGCGTCAAGTGCTTCTCCGGTATATGAACAGAAAGCAGTCGGGATAAACAGTATCCCGTCTTTTACAAATGCATATGAAGTGGGATCCCAGGCAGTATATCCTCTCGCTTCAAAAGTGGCTCTGAGTCCTCCTGAAGGAAGCGACGATGCGTCAGGCTCTCCCTGGATCAGTTCTTTTCCTGAAAATTCCATGATCACTCCGCCATCCGGGGAGCGTTCAATAAAACTATCGTGTTTTTCTGCAGTGATACCCGTCAGAGGCTGGAACCAGTGTGTGAAGTGTGTAGCGCCTTTTTCGACAGCCCATTCTTTCATTGCCGCTGCAACAGCCTCGGCCACTTCGCTGTCAAGTTTGCTTCCTTCATCGATAGTCCTGCGCAGAGAACTGTATGCTCCAGCAGGCAGTGCGGCTCTCATTGCTCTGTCGTCGAACACATCGCAGCCGTAAAATTCCGATATTTTTTTCATGGTTCTTTCCTCCAAAATAATTTCTCGGGTCTCAACACAGTTTTCATTTTACGTAACGTTCTTTATGATGTAAAATACATATAATATTATGCATACTATATCTTTTTTATATGTTGAGGTTTATATGGATCTACGTACACTTTCATACTTTGTAGCAGTGGCGGAAGAACTCAATATTTCTCATGCTGCAGAGAAGCTGAATATGAGTCAGCCGCCTTTAAGCTATCAGATTAAAAGTCTGGAGAAAGAACTTAATACTATTCTCTTTATCAGGGGAAAACGTTCTCTGCAGATGACAGAATCAGGCCAGCTGCTTTACAGGAGAGCAAAAGAGATCCTCAGCCTTGCTGACAAAGCTGAGGAAGAGATACTCTCATTGGGCAGCGGAATGAAGGGAACGATATCTATCGGTCTGGTTGAAGGTACTGCTCCGCATATTGCCGGAGAATGGTTTACAGGGTTTTATAAACTGTATCCGAACGTTCGCTTCCGTATACTTGACGGAAACAGTGACGACCTGATCGAAAAACTCAGGTCCGGTCTTATATCTCTCGCTGTGATCACATCGCCATGCGACGGACAGCTGCTCAACAGCTTCCCTGTCGGCAGGGATCCGATGAGCGCATTTATCAACCCTACACATCCGATCTCCTCACTGGAAGGAGACTCCATAAACGTTTCAAATCTTATCGGAGAACCTCTGATAGTGCCGAGCAGAAGAGCAGTGATAGATATGATCTACCGCTGGTTCAGAGAATATAAAAGCGAGCCAAATATCGTATGTGAGATGGACAGTTATCTGGATGCCACTGCTCTCGCCGAGAGGGAAATGGGGATAAGTATATTCCCCCAGACGGCTTATGTTGAGAACTCTTCACTGGTCATGAAACGAATAGAAGGAGAAGGAAGATTTTTGGAGTATCTCTTTGTATGGAGAAAAGGACATCCTCTTCCTCTTCTGGAGGAGAACTTCATCGACTATGTAAAGATGTGCGTGAATTCAAACTGAAATATGACCATAAAAAAGCGCTCCGGGAGCTTCCGGAGCGCTGTTTCAATTTATATGAGCTCTATCTTTTTCTTAACACTTCTTTGCCTGTGAATACCAGTTCGAATCCGTCTCTAGTCTTCTCATAGACTTCCTGATCTTCTCTGAATTCAAGGACTCGAAGCATCTCATCATCAAGGTCTTCTATAACATATCTGTCTATTCTCTTGATCGGAACCGTCATGCAGATCAGCAAGGCGATGATAATAAGCGCAGGAGTGATCAGAGCAAGGCTCACAGGAGAGAATCCCATCAGAGCATCAACACCGGCTGTCACTTTAGCCTGATCGCTGAAACTGAGCATTCCTTTCCAGTACCAGAGGACCATGATAAGGACCATGAACGGCAGACTGATGAAAGGAAGAACCGTCTTCTGTACACCGAGAGCTGCAAAGATCAGTTCCAGTGCAAACAGCGCAAGCAATGACAGCAGACCGGCCGCGAAGATCTTTACATAACCTCCGATACCTGCGAATGTGTTTCCACCCGCCAGTTTCACGATAACGCCGTACAGTACTGCAGCGATGCAGTATGTAGTAGCCGGTGCCCAGAACGCAAACAGCGCCTTCGCCAGACATGGAAGCGAAAGATTCGCACCGCATCTGGATGCCAGTTCCCATTTGCCTGAAAGAATCTCGTCAAAGATGAAGAGCTTCGGGACAAACGTGCGCACCAGCATGATCAGCAGCGCTGCAATTACTGAGAAGAGATATGCAGCACCGAACGCTGTGCTGAACAGATATTCAGGAAGCCTCTTGACTACTGACGGTGCTACCTTAGGCAGGATCAGCACGATAACGGCAGGAACGGCTGCTATGAGCACGGACCAAATCAGACGTATCGGAAGCATTGCGCGTGCCCCGCGGGCTGCATTCAAAAAATAACTTCCGAAAGACTGGCTGTTCTTTTTCATCGAATTCTGCAGCTCGTCACCACATATACCGGTGCTTCGCTGCCCCCTCCTCAACTAATTATGGTATTTGTACCTTGGATGACTGATCAGACACGAGGCCTGCTCTTAAATACTTCCTTATATGCGATGGAGAATCCCTTATCTCCGTTTCTCAGGCTTTCAACAGGAACTCCGGCATCTCTTGCCGCTTCAATGGCTTCCTTCTCTCCTGCAGTGCTGCCTTCCGCTCTCATCACTTCGACTATATCGCGGTCTACGGATACTTCAAACCTGTCATCCGCTGACAGCTTCTCTGCTGCACTTGCCGCGTCACTGCTGTGGAATACTACCAGCGCGTTGCAGTTCTCTTCTATGAAACTGCGGTACGATCCGCTGAACACCTGATTGCCGTAATGAATCGCAAGGACTCTGTTGGCGACAGATCTGAGCAGTCTCGGAGAATGTCCTGCGATGAGGACCGCTTTACCTGCATCAGTCAGAAGTTTGAATACTTCGCATGCAGAATTGACATCGATCTCCTCAATCTCAAACTTAGGATCGTTTATAAGGACCACAGGAGTATTACTGAAGCTTACTGCAATAAGCAGTACCAGCATACGCTGAGAATAACTAAGAGACTCCATCTGGATATCTGCCAGATTGCTCATACCGACCTTTTCAAGGATAGGCAGAAGTCTCGCTCTCTTCTGTTCTGCCTTTCCTCCGATCGTGCTCATCAGCCAGTCAAGTGTCTGCCTGCCTTTTTCTGCAAGCCTGTCAGATCCGACATAGAGCACATCATTGTGAGTGAGTTTTCTCTGCCCAAGCATCACAGTGCCTTGCGCAACTTCTTCCGGGCATGCTATTGCTCTTACGAATGCATATGAACAGAACGGGACACTGCTGATCACAGCAGATACGGTTCCGGCCGGGAAATCACAGTTGATCTCTCTGTAGGAAGGATAGCTGCAGTCTATTTCGTTCACATAGTACTTTGAAGTGAGTCCGCTTATCTTTACAAGGTCCTCACCCGCAGGAGTGAGATTGTTCATACTGTAAAGCCACGCGTTGTCTCTCAGTACAGCAGCAGCAAGGCCGTCTACAGCTGAATCGAAATCGAACAGTCCGTTATTTCCTTCTGTCTGTTTGACATTGTCAGCAGGCTTTATGGTAGGATCCACGGGCAGGGAGATCACATCTTCCTCTTCCGGTTCTGTGTACATCGCGAGATATATGTCTTCCGGGATGTCGTCGATCACTTTTTCAGTAACTTCCGCATTTTCCGGTTCAGCTTCAGGCTGTTCCTCTTCCGTAGCATTCACAGAAGCGACCTCTTCTTCAGCCGGTGCTTCGTCAGAATGCTCTCCCTCGGATTTCACTTCAGAGAAGATATCTTCAGGGATGTCAATCTGAGGTATAGTCTCCGGTACCTTGTCTTCCTCTTCAGGAATAGCGAAGAATGGGCCCTCAGATACAGTCTCAGTCTCCTGTTCCTGAGCTTCGCGAAGCGCTGCTTCTTCCCTTTCCCTGACATTTGCCATCACAGGGTTGAAATCCTCAATTACCGGGAAATCATCCGGGCCAGCAGTCTCTTTTTCTTGCTCATCCTGCTGTACTGGTTCAGAAACAGTTTCAGTGTTCTCATCCTCAGAGACGTTCTCTTCCTTAACAGGTTCTGACTCCGGGAACACCAGCTGCGGTACTGCAGAGATGGTAAACATCTTAGGTATTTCAGCAGGCTCTTCTGCGGAAACAACAGGTTCTATAACAACAGGTTCAGGAACTGTCGTAGTATCAGGTTCTGCATCTGCGATCTTCTCAGTAACCGCCGGTTCTGATACTTCTTCGGGAAGAGCAAAATCCGCAACATCATCAAGTGATGAAGGAAGATCGTCAAGATTCAGCTGCGCCGTAAACTGATTCAGAAGATCTGAGAATGACTGTTCTCCGCTTAGTGTCTGCTCAGTAACTGTTTTTTCATCGTCATCTTTTATATCGAATGATGAAAAATCATCAATTATGCTGAATCCGTTCGTATCGTCATCTGCAGTAATATCTTCCGCTGCATCAGCGATAGTAAAACCTTCTTCATCTTCCGGTTTATAGTCTACTGTATCTACGGGCTCTGCATCCTCACTGTCAGGAGTCAGGATATCCTGTACTTCTTCTGCAGTATAAGCAGGTTCATCCCCAGTTTTCGGTTCATCCAGAGGAATATCATATACATACGGAGCAGGTTCATTCTGTTCCTCCGTCTTCTCCGGTTCTGTCACAGTTTCCGGTTCATCAAGAGGAATGTCAAATGCATAAGATGCGGGTTCAGTCTGCTCTTCTGTCTTTTCCGGTTCTGTCACAGTTTCCGGCTCATCAAGAGGTATGTCAAATGCATAAGGTGCAGACTCAGTCTGCTCTTCTGTCTTTTCCGATTCTGTCACAGTTTCCGGTTCATCAAGAGGTATGTCAAATGCATAAGGTGCAGGCTCAGTCTGCTCTTCTGTCTTTTCCGGTTCTGCCACAGTTTCCGGTTCATCAAGAGGAATGTCAAATGCATAAGGAACAGGTTCAGTCTGCTCTTCTGTCTTTTCTGATTCTGTCACAGTTTCCGGTTCATCCAGAGGTATGTCATAGGCATACTGGGCAGATTCGGACTGCTCCTCCGTCTTTTCGGGTTCTTTTTCAGGTTCAGGTTCGTCCAGAGGAATATCATATGCATACGGAACCGCATCAGGCTGTTCTGCTGTCTTTACAGGTTCAGTGACAGGCTCGAAATCATCCAGAGGAATGTCATAGGCAAAACGGGTTCTCTCCGTCTGTCTTTCTTCAGGTACAGGTTCAGATACAGTTTCCTGCTCATCAAGAGGGATGTCATATGCATAAGGTGTTTCTTCCGCTTTATCTTGCGATACAGACGTTTCCTGCTCAGGCTGCTGAACGTTCTGTTCCTCAGTATCTGAATCAGGCTCCACATACATATCAGGAGCGAACTCAAAGACCGGCTGATCCTTAAGGACATCTTCCTGTGACGGAAATTCAAATGTGAAGGATTCCACGTCATCTCTGATATCATCAGAGACGTGCTCATCATGTGATACCTCAGCTGCCGGGACTTCAGACGCAGGCTCCTCTACAGCTACAGTCTGTTCCGGATTCCACAGAAGTTCCTCCGGTTCAGAGGCTGTAGTCTCCTCGACAGGATTCACAGTCTGAACGGCTTCTTCTACTGCAGATTCTTCTGCAGGAACAGGCTCTGTTACCTCAGCCTCAGTCAGATCAGAAGAAGTAGCCTCCTGTATCTCATTCGTATCATCGCCAAACAAAGTGCTGAACGGACTTCCGGCATCATCTGGTAGGGTATTCTCTTCTTCCGTCTTGGCATCTTCATGTTTTTCCGATTCTGCAGCTGTCCTTCTCTCAAGTTCAGCCTGCGCCTCACGGAATTCTATACGTTCTTCTTCAAGTTTGCGCTTTTCTTCTTCTAACTCGTGAAGTTGTCTCTCACGCTGTATCTCGAGTTCTCTCTGAGCCGTTTCAAGTTCAGAACGAAGCCGGTCAATGTCCGCGCGCTGGGATTCGAAGAAGGCACGAAGGCCTTCTGCTTCCCTCATTCTGCTCTCATCGACAGTAGCCCTGTGAGCCTGACTCTGCTTTTCAGTCTCCTCGAGCAGTCTTTCTCTGGCGGCCAGCTCACTGAGGCTCTGCTGTCTGGACTGTTCAAGAGCGACCCTGTCCTCATCAAGCTGTTGTCTTAGACGCTCTGCTGACAGCCTTTCCTCTGCCAGACGGGTCCTGTCTTCTTCTGTTATCGCTTTCTGCTTTTCAAGTTCATTCCGGTCAAGGTTGAACTTCTGGATATTCTCCTCTAAAGCAACCTTATCCTGATTCAGCCGCTGCAGAGATTCTTCATAGCGGGATCTGTTAGCGTTAAGTTCCTGAGCAGATCTGTCAAGCGCAGCACGCTCTTCTGAGAGCCTGCGCATGATTTCTTCAGAAGAAGCCTTCTGATCGTCAATCTGTTTTCTCTGTTCAGTGAGATTCTGCAGTTCCTGCTCCATAGCAGCTTTTTCCTGCTGCATTCTCTGCTCAAGAGCTGCTCGTTCCTGCTGCATCCTTGATTCGTAATCAGCTCGCTCCTGCTGGATCCTCTGCTCGTAATCAGCTCTCTCCTGTTGTTTCTGCTGCTCGTAAGCTTCCCTCTCCAGCTGCTTCTGCTGTTCATATGCAGCTCTTTCCTGCTGTTTCTGCTGTTCGTATACAGCCCTTTCCTGCTGCATTCTCTGCTCAAACGCAGTCTTTTCCTGCAGAGCTCTCTGCTCAAGTGCAGCCCTGTCCTGTTCAAGCTGCTGTCTGCTCTGGAACAAGGCATATTTCTGCTGTTCTATGTCCTGGATAGAGGCATTGGTCTCATTTCTGGAGCGCTCAGTCTGCTGTCTGGCAGCTTCCAGGTTATTCCACTCAGCCTGAAGCTGCTGTCTTGTCTGTTCGGAAGCTGCACGGTCCAGATCAAGCTGCTGACGCTCTGCTCTGAGTCTTTCACTTTCAGCTGCAAAGGACTGCTGCATGCTTGTGACCTGACTGCGTGCTTCGTTTACCTGATTTCTGGCCTCATTTATCTGATTGCGGGTCTCTTCCAGCTGCCTTCTTTCTTCATCGAGTCTGGCACGATCCGCATGATACTGCTGTAATTGCTGTGAGAAAGTAGCCCTTTCACTGGAAAGGATCTGCTGCCTCTCGTTATCCTTAGCCTCGTACTGCATTCTTATTTGCGCGAGGGCTTCCTGCTGTCTTCTCTCAGCATCTTCTTTTGCTGCCGCCAGTTCGCTCTCAGCCTGTCTGCGCTGATCCTCGAGATCCTTTTCCGCTTTTTCTCTGAGCCTTCTAAGCTCTGCAAGCTCAGCGCGAAGTCTGCTGTTTTCCTCTGCTGCAGCAGAATATGCGTTACCGGCAGGAGCCTGATACGGTGCAGGCTGATATGCAGGTTGAGTCGTATATGTCGGTGCCGGAGGTGTATAGTTTTGTCCTATCTGATAACCCTGCGGCTGAGGCTGATACGGCTGGGATCCTGTAAGTGAACTGCCATATCCAAAATAACCGGTGCCGGTATTCTGTCCTGAGAACTGCATATCAGACATGTTCCCCATGCCCTGATAGGACTGGGGAGCGTATCCGCCAAGATTCTGCTGGAAAGGATACTGCTGCTGATACTGACCAGCTGCCGGATCCTTCTGCTGCGGCATATAGGTACTCTGTCCCGGATATCTCAACTCTCCTGTAACAGGATCTATCTCCGGAAACTGCTGAAGATTGTCATAGAACTGGGAATCCATATACCCACCTCGTGTAACCGTATTAAAATGCAAAATTGCATAGTACACCCATGGTACTTTAATTAAGGGTATAATAACACATCTTACTCAAAAAAAATATCTATCGCTTGAGTAATTATGACATGTTGATAGAAAAACGAATCAGTTCTTTCACAGAAGTGTTACACGAGTTTGACTGTATCTTCTGATTTTTATATCATTAAAAAAACATCATTGACACTCACGATTTGAAGGAAATATTATGGACGAAAACATCATCAAAAGCATTGAAGAATCCGAATATGCTGTAGCTGTCATCTCCGCTGACGGGAAAGTCAAAACTGCTGCAGGTCACACTATCCGCCCTCTGGTGAATCTGGCGGATGAATATCCGGAGTATTTCAAAGACGGCTCCGTTGCAGACAGGGTCATTGGAAAAGGCGCTGCATCCATAATAGTTACCATGGGCGTCAGGGAAGCTTACGGCAGGCTGATGAGCATCCCCGGGAAAAAGATGCTCGAAGATGCAGGTGTGAAAGCAAGCTGGAGCATCCTGACCGAGAATATCGAGAATATGAGACGTGACGGACTATGTCCGCTGGAGACCAGGGTCGCGGATATCGAAGACGTTGAGAAATGTGCCGCTTCCGTAAGAGAATTCTCGGCAGCTCTGAAGATCTGAAAAAGATCATATAAGCAGCAAAGGCAGAGGTAGATTGTCTCCCTTATGGAGAGCATATCAGATCCTCTGCCTTCTCTTTTTATTCAAACTGATTTCAGACTTTTTCCAGTCCCAATGCCTTCGCAATTTCCATTATCGGTATCGAAAGAAGCGCCAGTCCTATTCCGTAAAGATAATAAACGTTCGGAAGCAGTTCAAGTTCGAACAGAACCCTCAAAGGAGTGAAGAGCACCAGAGCCGTAAGCGCTATTGAAAGTACCGCGGAAAGGTCGAGCATCCTGTTGGAGAACGGGTTTCCGTGGAAGAGCGAATGATGGCTCCTCATATTGAAGCTCTGTACGATCTCCGCCACAGCCATCGTCATAAAGCAAAGAGTCTGTCCTCCGGAAACTGTTCCTGTCGCATTTCTTCCAAGCCAGAATGCCACAAGAGAGATAGCACCGAAATACAATCCCTGAAGGATCACTTTAAGTCCGAATCCGCCGGAGAATATGCCTTCCGATCTCTTCTTCGGTTTTCTCTGCATGACGTCTTCATCCACGGGCTCCATGCCGAGTGAGATGGCGGGAAGACTGTCAGTGAGCAGATTGAGCCAGAGCAGCTGCATGGAGAGCATCGGTGATTCCCTCCAAAGGAGCATCGCCATAAATACTACCAGTATCTCACCGATATTAGTTCCTATAAGATAACCGACCACCTTCCGGATGTTGTCGAATATTCCGCGTCCCTGACGGACAGCTTCCACTATAGTTGCGAAGTTGTCATCAGTCAGAGTCATATCCGCGACGCCTTTGGCCACATCTGTTCCGGTGATGCCCATAGCGCATCCTATATCAGCTGCTTTAAGTGCAGGCGCATCGTTGACACCGTCTCCGGTCATTGCAGCGACTTCACCGAGCTTCTGCCATGTCTTGACGATCCTAATCTTGTTCTCGGGGGTGACCCTCGCATATACTGCTATATTTCTTGCTCTATCCAGAAGTTCTTCGTCAGTAAGGGCATCCACTTCCGTACCCGTAAGAGCCTCATCGGTCTCAGTAAGGATCCCCAGATCTTTAGCTATCGCAGAAGCAGTGATGACATGGTCTCCTGTGATCATAACAGGCTTAATACCCGCCTGTCTGCAAAGATCTACCGCATCCTTGACTTCAGGTCTCGGAGGATCGATCATTCCCACCAGTCCCATGAAGATAAGATCACGCTCGACTTCGTCGCTCTTCGGATTTTCAGGCACACTTTCAAGTTCTCTGTAGGCTACGGTAATGACTCTCAGCGCATTCTCACCCATTGACCTGTTGATCTCAGAAGCTCTTTCGAGATCTCCTGAGATACATCTCTCCGCGATCTTGTCAAAAGCGCCTTTTACGATAGCGACCGGTTTACCATCGATCATGTTCACCGTCGTCATCATCTTTCTGTCTGAATCGAACGGTATCTCAGCCACGCGGGGATTCTCGCTGTTGATCTTTTCCCTGGGCATTCCGTTTCTGTGCGCGGCATAAACGATACAGGTCTCGGTGGGGTCACCGATATGCTGCTCCCCTCCGGGAAGGAACACGACGTTTCCGTCACAGCAGAGTGCTCCGTAACGCAGGAGCTTCTTTACTAGTTCACTGTTATCAGCCGTTATATCTTCCGGCTCATCCATTCCGTCCGTCCAGGCTTTCGTGAGAGTCATCCGGTTCTGGGTAAGTGTTCCGGTCTTATCTGTGCAGATGACTGACGCACTGCCCAGAGTCTCAACTGCCGGGAGCTTTCTGATAATGGCATTGTGCTCCACCATTCTCTGGACTCCGATCGAGAGCACGATCGTAACGATCGCAGGAAGGCCTTCCGGTATGGCGGACACTGCAAGCGATACCGCCACCATGAATATCTGAAGCGGAGGCATGCCGTCTATAAGTCCGACAGCGAAAACAACCGCGCATGCTGCAAGGCAGATATAGCCCAGTATCTTTCCAAGCTGCGCCAGCTTCTCCTGCAGCGGAGTCTGCTCGTCTTCTTCCTCGTTGAGAAGAGACGCGATCTCTCCCATCTCCGTGTCCATTCCTGTCGCTGTCACGACGCCCATAGCTGTGCCGTAGCTGACAGAGCAGCCGCTGTATACCATGTTGATCCTGTCCCCGAGAGGAGCATTCTCAGCGATAACTGCTTCCGGATCCTTCTCTACAGGAAGAGATTCTCCGGTCAGTGCCGCTTCCTCAACTTTGAGGTTCGAGGCTCTTATCAGTCTCACATCAGCCGGAACAAAATCTCCTGCTTCAAGACGGATTATGTCTCCGGGAACGAGCTCCTTCGTATCGATGAGCATCTCTTCACCGTCACGTATGACTCTCGCATGAGGGGATGACATCTTCTTCAGTGCATCAAGAGCCTTTTCAGCCTTGCTCTCCTGGAAAACACCGATGCATGCGTTGATGATGACAATGATCAAAATAAGAATGGGCTCGAAGAAACTCTCCTCATGTCCTATCAGCGACACTGCAAAAGATATAGCAGCAGAAATCAGCAGGATGATGATAAGGATATCTGCAAACTGCGCGATGAATCTCTGCAGCAGCGTCTTAGACGGTTTTTCCTCAAGCGCATTCTCCCCGTATTTTTCTTTTCTTTCTGTAACTTGTGCGGAATTCAGACCTACTGCAGGATCAGACTGCAGTTCCTTCAGGACCTCTCCTGAAGGTCGGGTATAGTATTCCATCAGGGTCATTTCCTCCTTATATATAAAAAGAGACTTTTGCCGCGGGATCTGCGGCAAAAGTCTTGCTATCTATTCCGGACCGGACGTTTCTCGTCGTGATGACGGTATACGGATACCACCTTTGGGTGTTAAGCTACTCCCTTTTGCCTTAATAGACTAACATGGTATCAGTCTGCAGTCAACAGAATATCGTCCTCAAGTTATGTGATCATTCATTTTCCGACAGATCGACTTTTATCTCAGAAGACAGTGAAAACGACCATATCACTGCCTCCTCCACAGGAAGGCCGAATCTTCTGGAGACAGATCTGCTGTATGTCCTGAGCTGCTCAGTGTATCTATCGAGGAGATCTTCTGCCCTGTTCGCACGGTCGGTCTTGTAGTCCACAACAGTAAGCCTGCCATTCTTCTCGATTATGCAGTCGACGGTGCCCTGAATGATTATTATGTCATCCTCATGGGTAAAATCGACATCCGGGATCACTTCCAGCGCTCTTACAGAATCGATATATGAGTATTCTCTGTACACTCTGTCCGCATCCAGTATCTCCTTCCCGAGCCTTCCGCGGAAGAAGGCCTTAACAGCTTCTGCATCAATCGACGCTGCAGCTTCCGGTGTAAGAAACTGCAGTTCCTTAAGTCTTTCCGCTTCAGACGCCGGATCCTCCGCAGCTTTTGCAGGATCACAGTGCTGCATGAATTCATGCATTGCAGTGCCCCTCTCCGCAGCAGTAAGGCCCTCTTTTCTTACAAATGCCGGTCTGTGTGCCAGTGCGGGGCGGAAAGACTCTGTGAGCTGCGTGACCGTAAGGCTCGTCGGTATCTGTACGACGCCGCCTGAGCCGTAAGTGAAACGCAGCCTTGCATTTATCTCTTCAGTAAGTTTTTTATCTGCAAAAGCCTCGGCGTCCTGTTCACTTTCGCTGACGAACGAATATGAATCCGCCTTTTTTCTCACCAGCATCAGAGGTTCCCTTACAGTGACTTCCCTGTCCAGGTCGGAAGAAATGAATCCAGCCGCTGAAAAAGCCTGTGCTATCCAGTCAGCGAAATCGTTCTTCTCCGCCACGATCATCGGGCTGAGCGTTCCGTCCGCACCAAGACAGCTGACAGTCTCATCCAGTATCCCGCTTCCTGCAGAACCTCCGTTTTTGCGTTCTTTCTGTGCTGCGAACACTACAGCCCGCTGTCTGGCTCTTGTTAAGGCAACATAGAGTATACGCAGTTCTTCTTCCTTCTGCAGATCTATCTTCATCTGTTCGATCGTCCCGAATTCCGGAGGCTTGCTCATCCAAAGTCCGTTCTCTGTCTCTATCCTGACTTTGACCCCTATACCCGCTCTCTGGTCATATAGTACGTTGCTTCTGGAGATCGGTCCTGTGTTGAACTGCTTCGACGCATCGGCCAGTATGACTACAGGCCATTCAAGTCCTTTCGACTTGTGGACAGAAGTTACGAGCACACCGGAGGCAGTGCCTTCCGCGACAGAAGGTCCATTCTGTTTGTCAGCAGCATCATCACAGTAACGGATAAAATCGGTAAGCCCTCTTCCGCCGAACGCGGTATATCCTGCCGCATAATCGATCAGCGCCCTCAGTTTTGCCTTGCGCCTTGCAGTGTCCGGCTGGGCAGTCAGCAGTATCTCTGCTTCACTGTCTTCAATCGCTTCCCTTACCAGTTCCTCAGCAGACATACGTGAAGCTTTCTCTCTCAGGCCTTCTATAAGTTCTTTAAGCCTTATGCTCTTGATGTCATCCGAGTTTTTTACAGCAGTCCACAGTCTTCCTCTTCTGTCAGAAAGTCTCAGCCGCGTAAACTCATCCAGTGTATATCCGCACAGTGGTGAAAGCATTACTGCAGCCAGATCAACATCCCGTCCCGGATTGCTCACTGCCCTTAAAAGCGACATCACAGTCATGATCTCAGAAGAATCAAAGAAATCTTCCGACTGACTGCTGCTGCATCTTACACCCGCTTCCGACAGTGCCCTGGTATATTCACCTGCTCTGCCCCTCATGGATCTCAGGAGAATCACTATATCCTCTTCTCTGACTGCCCTGGTCCCTTGTCCGTCAGGGACCCTGTATCCTGAGTTCAGCAATCCTGCGACATAACCGGCTACTGCTTTGGGCAGTTCTTCCGCGTCGCAATCCACCGAATGAAACTCCAGGCCGCATTCGGTGCCGTTCTCGGTATCCTCCGTCTTCCCGTGCACCAGACGTTCAGTCCGGATATAATCTGCTCCGCCGAACCCTCTGGTCATCAGCGGATCGAACACTCTGTTGACTGCTTCTATGACTCTGTCATCACTTCTGAAATTGCTGTGCAGACCGATGTATTCCATTCCTCCCGGCGCCCCGCTCTTCTCTGCCATTGCAGTGAAAATAGTCGGATCTGCTCTTCTGAAACTGTAGATGCTCTGCTTGACATCTCCGACACAGAACAGTTTCTTTCCAGATTCGGACAAAGCATCGAAGATCAGTTTCTGTCTCTCGTTCGTATCCTGAAACTCATCCACGAGAACATGGTCATATCTTCCCGCCACCTCTCTGGCTGTGCCGGTAAGGTTTCCGGCATCATCGTAGAAAAGTTTGAGCGTCAATATCTCAAGGTCGTCATATTCCAGGAGATTTCTTTCTTTTTTCATGGATTCCAGCTGTTTGCGGTAACGTCTCTCTGCTGCTATGAGAGCTTTTACCGTAAGTGACATGCCGTGACGCACGGCACTGTTCTCCTCAGTGTCTTCCTCAAGCATCTTCCCGGTCTTCTCGAACAGTTTGTCACAGACTTTTTTCGCTCCTTTTACCCTGTTCTGTGTGTCCTTCCCTACCTTTTTCTGTGAAAACGAGAGTTTTCCCTCTATTCTGACCGAAAGCGCCTGTTTCGCTGCAGGGATATCTCCCTCTTTTACCGCTTTCCCGGCTGAACGGCACTTGTCTGTAATATCGCTGAAACACTGAAAAGCCTTTCCTTCTGCATCTTCTGCCATGAGAGCTTTCTGAGCGTTTTCGCAGAGCAGAAGAGCCTGTAAGAAATCAGATGCCAGTCTTTCCAGCGAGGCCTTGCATGCCGGAGTCTCGGAGAAAGGAATCTCCCTCTCCGCATTGCCCAGGACCTCCTCCTCCCATTTCTCCGGTTCTGTAAGGTTCTGTTCAAAATCGTTCAGCTGCATGACAGCATCCATAGCTTCCCTGTCGCTTCTGGATCTTCCAAAACTTCCGAAGAGCACAGCCGCAGTCTCCGGATCTTCCTCCGAGAGAAGATCCATCGTCTGTTCCATCGCTCTTATCCTGAGTGCCTGTGAATAGTCTTCGTCACATAAACGAAAATCAGGAGATATCCCGGCTTCCGAGAAGAATTCTCTGAGAAGTTTCTGACAAAAAGAGTGCACAGTCCCTATGTGTGCCCTTCTCAGGAGTCTCTGCTGCTGTCTGAGATAGGTATCTGACGGATCCGACGCTATGAGTCCGGCAAGCTTTCTCTTTATCTTCTGACGCATCTCCGAGGCAGCGGCATTTGAGAAAGTAAGCACGATCAGCCTGGAAGCCGGCACAGCATGTTCTTTGTCGCTCAGTATCCTTGCGATCCTCTCAGTAAGGACGAATGTCTTTCCGCTTCCGGCAGCTGCTCCGACCAGTAGACTTCCGCTATTTTCTATTGCCGATCTCTGTTCCGGAGTAAGGTTGATATCAGCCATTCTGTGTCTCCTTTCCTCCGAATATGCGCTCCTTGCTCATGCGTATTATCTGGCGTTCTTCCTGCACTCTGTCCGCTCCGCATACCGCTCTGTAGGGACAGTAATCACACGGCTTGCTGTCGTTGCTGTGACGCGCAGGGATAGCTCTCGCATCGCCTCGTCTGACACTGTTGCCCATCTCAGTGACCAGCTCTTCTATGCGTCTCTCAAGCTTTCCGAGTTCCTCCATGGATATCAGATTCTTAGTGCTCCATCTTCCTGATTCCCTGTCCAGACTGGCAGGGATGAATATTCCTTCTCCGTCTCTTTCCATGGCCTGCAGCACGGCAGGATCATCCAGGACGAGTCCTTTCATGGTATATACTTCATCAGCCTTCTCTTCCTGAGAAGCAGGATTCGGATCCCCCGGCATGTAAAGCACTCCTGCGGGGATCGGATCGGTACCGAATCTGTCACGCCCGTTGTTCCTTACTGCGAACAGGTACAGGAGCATCTGGACATTGATCCCCTGCCATACGTCCGAGAGATCGAAGTCCTTTCCTCCCGTCTTATAGTCTATGACGCGCATATATGTACGTCCGTTTTCTTTATAGACATCTATCCTGTCTACCTTGCCATGGATCTCAGCGGTATGTCCATCCTCAAGAGGATAGACCTCAGGAGGAATGTCTCTGCCGATGTCCAGCTCATATTCCGCTGCCCTGAAGGAGCTCTGGAACTGTTCGTTCCGAAGCCTCCTGGCAAGCCTTACGCAGTTGTCCTTTATCTGATCGGCGATAACTGCAAATCTGGGATTTTTCTGTCCTGATTCAGATACGCTGTCGATATATTCATCAGCTATTCTGCGGCAGGTCCTTTCCACTTCTGCCTGTTCTTGGGCAGTGAGATCTCCGTCAAAATGCTTCATGAGTTTTTCCATCACGTCATGGACGAACGTTCCCGCCTCATTGGGAGACAGTTCCGCTTTTCTCAGCGGACTTATCCCTGCGAGATACTGCATGAAATACATGAACCTGCACTGCTCGAATGTCTCAAGCCTGCTGGCTGTGATCCTGGTGACATCTCCTGCCAGTTCACCGGCTGTAGCTGCATCACCTATAACGAATTCGTTTCTTCTGACTGCTCTGTCATAATCCCTGCACTCATCTCCCGCATCACTGGCCAGAAGAGACCCTGCCAGTTCAGTGTCTCTTTCGGAAAGTGCTTCGGCGTATGTCTGTCTCGCAGTCTTTTCATTCACGATGCCGGATGCCCTTTTCCTGGCGGCAGGCTCAAGCCCGAATGAAGTCACGAAGCCTTCCAGTTCAGCACAAGGCATGAGCCCTCCGTCAGCTGCGCGTTCTGCGCAGGACAGATAGAGTTTCTCAGAGGCAGACGTAACTGCACCGTACAGGAAATATGATTCAAGATCGGTACTCTGGTCAAAACTGTTTCCCAGCATCAGATCATGTCCGCACAGGATATCTCTCTCTTCCAGTGTAAAGATATTCCCTTCCGAAACATCTTTGGGGAAAATCCCGTCATTTAGTCCCATGACGAAGACCACTCGTGGATTGAACAGTCTCGAATGGCCTGCGATTCCTATAACAGTACCGTCTCCGACTCTGGGTATATCAGCAGACTTCGTACTGGCGCTCAGGATCCTCAGGGTATCCCCGAGTTCATTGCCGGATATGCTCTCCCTGTCAGCAAGATCGTAGAGCTGCTGGATCACTGAGAACATCAGTTCAGCGTTCTCACGTCCCGCTTTATCTCTTCTTTCAACAGCTTCAGCAGCGCCGCATCTCTCCATCAGTTCATATGCTGCTCGGACGATATCCCTTCCTTCCTCTGACGACGCTGCAAGGAACGGTCTCAGCCATCCGGCGACCTTTTCCCTGACCTTCTCAGTCTGGGCAAGGATGAGTTCTTCTTCATCAGTCTGCGGTGTTCCGAGTCCGCTGGATCTCATGGTGAATTTTCTGAGCCAGCCTTCTCCTTCCGTGCCGTGCACAAAGGCGTAATCTTCCAGAAGAGATATCTCCTCTGCAGTGATATCGCACAATCCTGTCTTCAGGAGCCTCAGAAGGCTCTCTGTCTTTATTCTCGGAAGCATCTCTAAAGCGCTGAGCATGAACACTGTTCCGGGAGCGTTCAGGAGATCTTCACCTTCGTCGAAGATATACGGTATCCCGAAAGACAGGAACGTCCTGGTGACCGGTTCCCGGTACATATCTGCATCCCTGAAAAGCACTGCTATCTCTCTGTATTTGTACCCTTCTTCTCTGACGAGCCTCACGATCTCATCGGCGGCACGCTCAGCCTCATCATAGCGGTCACTTCCGGTAAAATAGATGACGCCTTCCGTATTCTGGTCATCTGCTCTAAAAGGATTCCTGAAGTATCTCTCCGCAAGCTTCAGCCCTTCTGTCCTGAATCTGTCAGATGTCTCCATCAGCACCTCTTCCGGGAGCTTTCCGAAAAGCTCGAGTGACATCCTCCTGATCTCATGAGCAGTGCGCGCCGGCACTGCTACGGAGGTACCGTAGTCGCTGTCACTTCCCGTGCAGCAGAGGCATACCGTCACCTGTTTTGCACAGGAGGCGATCTTCTTTATCATATCTGTTTCTACTGCGGTAAAGCCTGAGAAAGCATCAAAGAATACGTTCTTCCCGCTGAAAAGGCCTGACTCCGCCACTTTTCCTGTGGCGAACACGATCTCTCCAGGATCATCAAGGAATCTCTCTCCCATGGAGCTCTCATACTCTGCCATCACAGAAGCAATATCCGAGAACTTTTCTCTGGACAGTCCGCTCTCCACATCAGAAGCGATCTCTCTTATCATCTCCGGTGTGGCACCGGCGCTGCGCAGCTCATCCATAAGAGAACTGAGCATGCTGTAGAACGAGAATTCCCTGCTGCCTGAATAACATGTGAGCTCGTTTCTTTTCCTGTTCACAGCTCTTCTGGCAAGGGCAGTCTTCTGCGCATCACCCATCCGGATCCTCGCAGAACCTCCGCACTGTCTCAGAACGTTTCTCGAGATGCTCCTGAAGCTCATGACAGAAGCTCTGGCTCCGAGCTTGTCCGGAAGCCTCTCAACAAGTTCTCTCTCGTATGTGAATCCCGTCTGCTCAGGGACCACGATCACGCAGTCCTCTCCCGCTTTGGCGAGCTCAGTGACCTGCTGCAGGCAATACCTGCTCTTGCCGCTCCCTGCTGTTCCCAATACAAGTGTAAACAAACTTATACCTCATAAACTCATCGTGCCGCCATTCTGACGAACGGCGGCACATCTGTTTTAATCTGTTATTTCTACGCCTTTTTCCGCTCTGTAAACGACCCATGCACCATAACCTTCCGTCCTGAGAAGGTCTCTGGCCTCCATGGCTTCCCTTGATCTCTGGAAGATACCGAATACCGCAGCTCCTGTGCCTGTCATAGCAGAATACACTGCGCCGTCAGCAGACATCTTGTCCTTGAGCTGCTGAGTGACTTCGTCAGCTGTCACCGCTTCAAAAACGTTTCCTGCTGTCCTGAATGCACTTTCAGGATCTCCGGCAGCAAGTCCTTCCAGGATCTTCTCCGTATCAGGATGGGACAGAACTCCGACCCGGTCCAGCATCCCGTATGCTTCCTTTGTAGAACGGCCGTATCTCGGCATCGCGATCAGCATCGGGCATGGATATATGTCCTCGACCGGATCAATTATCTCTCCGATTCCTCTGACCCTGGCGGTGCCTCCTCTGAGGCAGAACGGCACATCCGCTCCGACTGAAGCTCCGATTACGGACAGTTCCTCATCTCCGATCCCGAGCCCGAGAAGGGTATTGAAAGCTATGAGCGATGCAGCAGCATCTGCGCTGCCTCCTCCAAGACCCGCCTGGGAAGGAATGCGCTTGCGGACGGCACATCTGGCATCCGGCAGCGGTACTCCGGCACAATCGCACAGCTTTTTCGCTGCTTTCCAAATGAGATTCTTCTCGTCTGTAGGAAAATACTTCACATTGGAGATTATGCTGAACGGTTCTCCCGGGGTGAGCATGAATTCGATCTCATCGAACAGTGTCACCGACCTGTTGACCATATCCACTGTATGATATCCGTCTTCTCTGACTCCCGTTACGTCAAGGGACAGATTCACCTTGGCGTTCGCACGGAGTCTCAGAACACGGTTCATCTCTTTCTGTTCTCCTCGATGAACTCGCCTATCCTTCCGAGCGCTTCTCTGATGTGCTTAAGAGAATAGCTGTATGACACTCTTATATGTCCCTCTCCTCCGGGTCCGAAAGCGGTGCCGGGGATCACCGCGACCCGCTTTTTCCTTATCAGCTGCTCGCAGAAATCATCTGACGACAGTCCCGTGGATTCTATGCTCGGGAATACATAGAATGCCCCTCTGGGTTCGAAGCAGTGCAGTCCCATACGGTTGAATCCGTCTACTATGAAACGCCTGCGCATATCGTACTCATCCCTCATGGATGACACCACTTCCATGCAGTCTCTGAGCGCGACGATACCGGCATACTGAGCGGTCGTCGGTGCGCACATTATCGCGAACTGATGCATCTTTACTATCTGTTCCGTCAGAGGTGCAGGCGCGCATACATATCCGAGCCTCCAACCCGTCATCGCGAATGACTTTGAGAATCCGTTTACTGTTACGGTCCTCTCCCACATATCTCTGCTTATAGAAGCCGGAGATACATGCTTCTCACTGCCGTATGTCAGCTCCGAGTATATCTCGTCCGAAAGCACGAAGATGTCTGTTCCCTTAAGGACTTCCGCTATATCCTCCAGGTCCTGTCTGCTCAGTACAGCGCCTGTGGGATTGCTCGGGAAAGGAAGGACAAGTATCTTTGTCCTGTCAGTGATGGCGGCCTTGAGTTCTTCTGCTGTCAGTCTGAACTCATTTTCCTCTTTCAGTATTATGGGTGTTACAGTCGCTCCGCACATCCTGGCTATGGGCTCATAGCATACGAAACATGGAGAAGGAAGCAGGACTTCATCTCCGGGATTGAGCAGAGCTCTCATCGCCATATCTATTGCTTCCGAACCTCCGACGGTGACTACCGTCTCGCTGTCCGGATCATATTCAAGATCAAATGCTCTCTTAAGGTAAAGAGAGATCTGCCTTCTCAGTTCTTTTAGGCCTGCATTGGCAGAATAGAACGTCTTTCCCTGATCAAGGCTGTCTATTCCTGCGCGTCTGACTTCCCACGGAGTGACGAAATCAGGTTCGCCGACTCCCAGTGACAGGCAGTCTCCCATCTCCTCCGCAAGGCTGAAATAGCGTCTGATCCCGGAAGGCTTTATCTCCTGAAGCCGGGAAGACATCAGTTTCTTATAATCCATCAAGCCTCAAACTCCCTGTTGTCAGTGTTCTTTCCTGAGACCTGGTGTCCCTGTTTCTTGTATGTCTTGAGGACGAATCTGGTAGATGTGGAGATAACCGATTCCATGGTGGCAAGACGTCTTCCCACGAACAGGGCTATATCCTTGAAGCTTCTTCCCTCTACGACCAGTGATATGTCGCTGCCTCCGCTCATAAGCGTGCAGCTCTTGACTTCCGGCATCTGCGAGACCATCTCTGCGAACTCATCGAATCCGAAATCCTTCTTCGGGGAGATCTTGAGATCGATATAGCTCTCCACCATCTCCCTGTCTGCCTTGTCCCAGTCGACTACGGCGCGGTATCCGAGTATGGTGCCGTCGCTCTCCATCTTCTGCATCTTTTCAGCTACCCCTTCCGGAGTGTCGCCTGTCATGGCTGCAAGTGACTCAACTGAGAGCCTTGCATCTTCGCACAGCAGTTTCAGCAGTTTATCCATTCGTTTCCTCCTCGTTCCGGGATGACATCAGCCCTAGGCTGCCTGCCTCCGGTTCAGTTGTTTATGATGTATCTCCTCACGAGCCATAAGAGTCCCAGCATGAACATCGCAACCGCAGCAATGAGCACTATTCTGAAACCCAGCTGCAGAAAAGAAGTCATATAGAAAGTATATCCCAGATAAGCCAGTCCGGTTTCCGCTGCCAGCAGCAGCAGGATCACAAAGATGTTCCTGAGCAGTCTGAGACTGATGTAAGACTTTTTATTGTCGCTGCCTTCGTTCATTTGTTTTCAGCCTCAAGCGCCATGATCTTGTCAACTCTGCGCTGATGTCTTCCGCCTTCAAACTCAACGGAAAGATATGCGTCGACCAGTTCGCACGCGAGACCGCCTCCGACTACTCTTCCGCCGAAGCAGAGCACGTTGGCGTCATTATGAAGTCTCGTATATCTTGCGGAATATGTATCACTGCAGCATGCCGCGCGGATGCCGCGGATCTTGTTGGCTGCCATTGATATCCCGATACCTGTACCGCAGATGAGTATACCGCGCTCGCATTCGCCGCTGGTGATCTTCTCACATCCTGCTTTAGCTATGTCAGGATAGTCGCAGCTGTCGGGAGTATAAGTTCCTACATCTACTACTTCATGTCCCAGTGATTCCAGATACTTTTTGACCTCTTCCTTGAGTTCGAATCCGCCGTGGTCGCTACCTATCATGAGTTTCATTTCCCGCGCTCTCCTTATCGTCGTTATTTAATCTGTTCCTCTCAGCCTGTGACAGCTGCAGATAGAACGGTCTCAGTTCATCGGCTGAACATAATTCGCCGCGCTCTGCCATCTGCGCAGCAGCAATGCACACCTGTCCTGCATGCACATATCTGTATTCCTCACCGGCGTCTTCTGCACCATCAACGGCTTCCGCCGCCTGGGCTGATGCGTCTCCTGCAACGAGAACGTTCTCAAGACCGCATTCCTTCACAGCCATGTTCAGTTCTGTCAGCGGCAGGACACAGTCTTCCATGACCTTTTCCAGCACTCCGTTATCCGAACGGAACGCAGAGCAGTACACTCTCTTCTGCCTTGCATCCAGAACAGTAAGGATATCTCTCCCTGAACCGGCAAGAGGCTGAGCCAAAGCAAGGAATGTCGGCACAGCCGCACACTTTGCGTCAGACGCAAACGCCATTCCCTTTACCAGGCCCATGCCTATCCTGAGTCCAGTGAAAGATCCGGGGCCGGCTGTCACTGCATAGACATCCACATTCCCAGGTGACATCCCGCTGTTTCTGAATGCTTCATCGCACCTTACCAGCAGGGTCTGTGAATGTGTAAGCCCTTCATTGGCATAAGCCTCATATAGGACCTGGCCGTCTCTGTATATTGCCGCGCTTCCCGCGGCTGATGAGGAATCAACAGCAAGAATGATCAAAATACTATCTCCTCGGGTGACTCCACGGTGATACTGCGCTCACCGCCGGGGCCGTGTTCTATGGTTATCTTCACAGCGGTATCGTCCACAGCGAAAGGTATGTTCTCACTCCATTCCATGAAGACCGCCATTCTCCCGTCCAGATAATCATAGAATCCGGTACCGTATAGTTCTTCTTCCGACGAGATCCGGTACATGTCGAAATGAGCGACATCCACTCTTCCTCCTCTGTATTCGTTCACGATGGAGAAGGTTGGGCTGGTGACCGAGCCCTGATAGCCCAGTCCTCTTTCGACGCCTCTGGTGAAGGCAGTCTTTCCCGCTCCGAGGTCCCCGTACATGGCCACCGTCATGCCGGGTCTCACGCAGGAAGCGAATCTGCATCCTATATCTTCAGTCTCCTGCTGGGAATGTGTTGTGAAATGATATGTATACATTTAATCCTTTTTGAAAAGCCGTCTGGTAAGATCTTCGCCTGCAGGGCGGGGCTTCCTTCTGGCTGTGTTGTATATATCTGTGGCGAGCATCTCTTCCCCGGCTCTGTATGCTGCTTCTGATGATGTAGCGGAAAGAGTCAGGAGATTCTCTGATACCGGGATCCGGGCTCTCTCTGAAATGCTGCGCAGTATCTCCGTGCCTCCCTGTCCCACTGCCAGCAGTCGGGCATACGGAGGGATCTCAGGCGCAGTTCCTTTTATACCGAGCACCGCATTGCATACAGCCCTCTTGACTCTGCTCATGGTAAGACTTCTGGTCTTTGCTGAGGCCAGCAGCTGCTTAAGAGAAGTCTCCTCTCTCGCTGCCTTATATATCCGCCTGTCAAGTCCGGACTGCATATCAGGAACTTCAGCAAGATCTTCAGCAGATATCTTTCTCAGAGAAGCCATGCATATCACATCCCACTTCGCGGGATCGGAAGTATCACCTTCTGAAAGAAGCCCTGCCGTTTCGTCCGTGAGCAAACTGTACATGATCTCTCCAGCTTCGGCAGCTTCGCGGACTCCGTGTGCAGTCAGTCCGTCCATGTCCCTGAGTACGGTCTCAGCCCGCATCCGGGACCCTGATTTTGTGAGGGCTCTGACATAATCCACTGCAAGTATGTTGTTGGGTGACAAGAATACTGATGATGTCCTTTCTCCGAAGTTGGCTTTTACCGCTTCTGTCAGTGCTGCAGGATAACTGTACCCCAGCGAGCACAGACTGCTCACAGTATTTCTTGTTCTTTCGCTGTCTGCGGCTCCAGCAGCATCATACAGCAGGCCGGCATCACCGCATTCGCTCCCGAAAAAAAGAGTATCGACCGCTCCGAGGGAATCAAGAAGCCCCACTGATGCGGCCGCAAACCTTTCTGATGAAGACAGAGAATACCGCACCGGAAGTTCGAACACAAGACTGAATCCCTGGCGGGCAAGATCTGCAGCTCTGTTAAATTTCGACAGCAGCGCAGGTTCGCCTCTCTGAACGAAATCGCCGGACATCACCGCTACCAGTGCGTCTGCGCCTCTGCGCCGGGCTTCCGCGATCAGTTTTCCGTGTCCGGAATGGTAGGGATTACACTCGCAGACGACTCCGAAAATGCTCATCTGTGGTTCCTCCCGTCCTTGCAAAACACCATAGTATCACTATAATTATAGGTACGGAAAAAAAGCTTGTAAAGCGAACAAAAGAGGAGAAAACATGAAGGTTCTAGTCATAAACGCGGGATCCAGCAGTCTTAAATACCAGCTCATAGAGATGGATAACGAGCAGGTAATCTGCAAAGGCAACTGCGAGCGCATCGGCGCCGGCGGCTTCATCACGCACAGCGTTACCAGCGGAGCAAAGATCGAGAAAAAGATGGATTTCCCGACACACAAGGAGGCTTTCCTTGAAGTCGTGAGCCAGATGACTTCCGGTGAAGGAAAGGTCATCGATGACATGAGCGAGATCGTTGCCGTCGGACACAGGGTACTGCACGGAAGCGAGATCTATAAACAGAGCACACTGGTAACTGACGAAGTCATCGATACCATCTATGATCTTCGTGAACTCGGTCCCCTTCACAACCCGCCTCAGGCAATAGCCATGAGAGCCTGCCGTGAAGTATTCGGTCCCAATGTTCCGATGGTCGCCGTGTTCGACACTTCATTCCATCAGACAATGCCTCCCAAGAGCTATATATTCCCGATCCCCTATGAATATTATGAGAAGTACTCCATCCGCCGTTACGGCTTCCACGGAACTTCCCACCGTTATGTAAGCAAGCGCTTCTTTGAAGTGACCGGAAGAGATCCGGAAGGCAGCAGGATCATCACCTGCCACCTCGGCAACGGAAGCTCGCTGTGCGCCATCATGGACGGAAAATGCTTCGATACATCAATGGGTCTTACACCTCTTGACGGTTTCATCATGGGCACGCGCAGCGGCGGCATCGATCCCTCTGTCGTGACATATATCGCCAACAAGGAAGGACTCACGCCTGATCAGATGAGCGACCTGATGAACAAGAAATCAGGATTCCTCGGCGTGAGCGGAGTCTCCAGTGACTGCCGTGACATCCGTCAGGCAGCTAAAGAAGGCAATGAGAGAGCCCAGCTTACCGTCGATATACTCATCCATCAGATCAAGAGATTCCTTGGCGGATACGCAGCCGAGATGGGCGGTGTTGACGCTGTGATCTTCACCGGCGGTATCGGTGAGAACGACGCTGAGACACGTGAGGCGATCTGCGAGAACATGGAATACATGGGACTGAGCATCGACAAAGCCCTCAACGAAGAAGCCAGCCGCAAGGAGGCAGTATTCTCCACTCCCGACAGCAAAGTCCTGGCGATGGTCCTTCCGACAAACGAGGAGATCATGATCGCACGCGATACTCTCGAAGTCGCTGGTCTCTGATCCTGACCATTTCATTGAACGCTCCGCCGATCGGCGGAGCGTTTTTTCTTCAGTCTGTGCTGTTCACAAAATGTTCTAATCTTATTAACAGGATATCCCATTACCGGCATTATAGTATTTATCGTAAGGTTCGCAGATAGCGCAACGATCTGCGAACGCCAACTCACTCTTCTCCTCATTTTTTGTACCTTTGCTTTTAGTCCCTAAGGGACACTAGCGGCAGGCTCCGGAAACGGAGCCTGTTTTTTTGTTGACAAAACCGCCCGCATTACTATAATCGTTGTTATATAACATGTGTTATCATTCGAGGTATTAAATCATGCCGCCAAAAGCAAAAGTAACAGAAGATATGATCATCAAAGCTGCAGTGGAAGCTGTGCGCAGCGGCGGTGAAGATAATATCACAGCCAGGTCTGTAGCAGGCATCCTGGGATGTTCGACACAGCCTGTCATGTATCATTTCCCGACGATGGAAGAACTCTCCAGAGCAGCATATGCTGAAGCAGACAGCATGCATACACAGTTTCTGCTTAAGGAAAGAGCCGGCTGTGACCCGCTTCTTTCCATCGGGCTCAACTATATTGAATTCGCCAAAAACGAACCCAGTCTTTTCCGTTTTCTGTTCCAGTCCGGCCGGTACGAGAAACGCGATCTCCGCGGTCTCATCTCCGGTGAAGAGCTGAAACCGGTCATCTATGCCGTGGAAAAGGATCTGGGTACGGACGGAGCAAGCGCCGAAGATGTTTTTCTGACCCTTGCAGTCGCCGTGCACGGATTTGCAAGTCTGGTAGCCGGAGGAATGCTGGAATACAGTGAAAAAACAGCGGCTGAACTTCTGGAACGCATCTTTACAGGTGCCGTGAACACAGCCGTCAAGGAGGATAAAAATGAGAGTGATAATTGATGATCTTGACCGCAATGCTGCAGCAGCAGTCGAATCAAGGTTCGACTACGCCGTAGCTGCAGACGGAAGATACGCACCATGCCAGGGCTGCTTCGGGTGCTGGACTAAGCATCCTGCTGAATGCTTCATGAAAGACAGTCTCAGCCAGGTCTGCCGCATCATAGGACAGGCGGATGAGCTGGTCATAGTGACAAAGAACCTCTACGGTTCCTACAGTGCTGACGTGAAGAACGTCATGGACCGCGCCATCGGTTCTTCCACGCCGTTCAGCACCTACAGGGACCGCCAGATGCATCATACACTGCGTTACGGCAGACACGCTCTGAGAAAAGTCATCGTCTACGGTGACATCACGGATGCTGAAAAGGACACATTCCGTTTCACTGCAGAACGCAATGCAGTGAATGACGGTTATGACCGGTCGGAAGTCCTGTTCATATCTGATATATCGGAACTGGAGGATGTATTATGAAAACCGTATTTATCAACTGCAGTCCCCGCAAGAACTTCTGCGCTTCTGCTTATTTTCTCTTTCTTCAGAGGCTGTTCACCAGAGGCAAGAAGGTCACCGAAAGGCTCCACACACAGGCTGACGTCCAAAGGATCCTTCCGCAGCTGAAGGATGCAGAAGCGGCAGTATTCTGTCTTCCTCTCTATGTGGACGGAGTCCCTTCCCATGTGCTCCGGTTCATGGAGCAGCTGGAAAGCTATTCAAAGGAGAACGGCCTGCATCTGAAGATATACTGCATTGCCAATAACGGTTTCATAGAGGGAAAACAGAACGAACCGCTGATGCAGGTATTTGAGAACTTCTGTACTCGTTCAGGAAACGAATGGTGCGGAGGTGTCGGTATCGGAGGCGGAGTGATGCTGAATGTCACACGCATAGTATTCATGGTACAAGCGGCGCAGTTCGTCATATATTCACTGATAAACCTGTTCAATACCGGCGATCCCTTTCCCCTGTCTCTTGTGAAGAGCTTTGCGGAAAACACACTGTTTATTCTTTTCCTGAACCTGGGATGCCTGTTCTATCTAGTCAGGATGGGACATCACATCAGCAGAAGGACATCTGCAGACAAGAGATATACCCGCATAATGGTACCTTCTTTCATCTTCATAGTATTCGCTGACATATTCTTCCTGATCGTATCAGTCATCAACGGCGGAGTGTTCCGGGGCTGGTTCGCGAAGAAACAGCCAAATAATAAAAACGAGTGACACAGTGATATCGTCTCCTTTCTCAACTGACAGGCGGATATCCCCGCCTGCTGCGTTATTGAAGAAACACTCTGTGCAGTCCACAATATGATCAGGAGTCGGGATCACGGCCCGCACAGGAGGAATGCAGAATGGAATTAGGAAAAAAGATAAGACAGTTAAGGTTCAAAGCTGAACTCACACAGGAGCAGCTCGCGGAAAAAGTCGGTGTCGGTGCTCAGGCAGTTTCAAAATGGGAAACATCATCTGCCATGCCGGATATAGCTCTCCTTCCAGTCATTGCCGAGATATTCGGGGTAAGCATCGACGATCTCTTCGACCTTACGGCAGATCAGAAACTGAACAGGATCGAGAACCGGATGGATATCGAGGAAGACCTGCCTCAGGACGTGTTTCTGGAGTATGAGGAGTATCTCAAACAGCTTGTTTCCGGCGAGCACAAAGAACGCGCTTCCAGCCTGCTGGCTTACCTGTACTGGCACAGGATGAACTCATACGGCATCAAAGCATCCAGATACGCGAAAGAGGCGGTCAGAATGGATCCGGGCAAAAAGGATTCCCAATGGATATTGTACAAGACCGACGGACATGCTGTATGGGACTGGAACATGCGCAACCACTCTAAAGGAGTGGAGTTCTACAGGGGACTCGTTACCGAGCACCCGGATATCAGACTTCCCTATCTTTACCTGCTGGATAATCTTATCGCCGATCACCGTGCAGATGAGGCGGAAGAATATCTTGCAAGGCTGAGCCGTCTGGATGATGCCGATCCCGTGATGTGTGAAGTCTACAGAGCCCATATCGCGCTGTCCCGCTTCAACGAATCTGAAGCAGACTCCATCATTGAAAAACTTCTGGAAGATAATCCGGACAATCATGTATGTCTGTTCGAAGCGGCACAGTACTATGCTGAGAAAAGCGATTACGAAAAAGCCATCGGCCTTTATGAACGCTCATTCGAGAAGGAGCCCCGCAGGCCGAGATTCACGGACGAACTTATGGCGATCAGAGACATCTATGAGATCATGGGAGACTACCGGAAAGCAGCTGAAACTGCTGAAAGGCTCCTTGATTGTCTGGAGAACGAATGGAAGTTCTCTGAAGGAAGCGACATAGATCATGCCAAGGAAGATATCGCTCGGCTCAGAGCAAAGGCATAAAACTGAACAGTATCCTGTTTATGAGCGGCGGGCACAGTCCCGCTGCTCTTTTCAGGTATTTCCGCCTTCTCTGCAGACAATGTATAATTATTCCCGTAGTCTATTCTGAAAGGAGGCTTCTATGGACAACAGTGACAAAGCCATGTTTTCTGCATCTGGCACTCCTCCCGCTGAGAGTATCCCGAAGAAGAAAAAAGGAAAGAAAGCACTGATCATTGCTGCCGCTGTACTCGCTGTGATCGCAGCAGGTCTGATATTGTATGACACCGTAGGTCCAGGCTTCGTGAACTGTCTGATCTCTTTCGATCCGGCAGGCGGTGAGCCGATAGAGAGCATCCGCGTCAAGCTTGGACGCTCCGCAGAACTTCCTGATCCGGTAAGAGAAAACTACACATTCACGGGCTGGGCTCTTGAAGGCAGCATGGTTGGATCCCCGTATTCACCCGAGCAGGATGTAACACTGACTGCGGAATGGATAGGCAACGAATATACGGTATCTTTCGACATGGATGGAGGTCTGCCTCAGGCCGAAGAGACAACATACCGCACCGGTGACCTGTTCATGCCTCCGGAAGAACCTTCAAAGGAAGGTTATGTTTTCAGAGGCTGGAAAGATCCGCAGGGAGAGAAAGTCTACAGAGGCACCGTGCTTCCCTGGGGAGATGTCACGCTCACTGCTCACTGGGAATTTGAGATGTACGATCTAAAACTCGACACGGACGAGGGTGATCCTCTCGAACCCGTTCAGTATCATATCGGAGATGTCTTTTCTTCTCCTTCTCCTACCAAGAAAGGCTATCATTTTCTCGGATGGTTCTCGTCCGACGGAACAGAATTCAAGAAAGGAGACTCTCTGCCTTTGGGCGGTCTTACTCTTACTGCCAAATGGGAACGCAATACTTTCCGTGTGAGTTTTGAATCCAACGGAGGAAGCCATGTGAACAGCATCACTGTGAACGAAGGCGATCCCTTCAACTACCCCCAGGCTCCCTGGAGAGACGGATACAGATTCGTGAGGTGGACCGATGAGGACGGCAATACCGTCAGCAGCGGCACCGTGATAAGATCATCCATGACTCTTTACGCAGTATGGGAAGTCAAGCCTGCAGAGTACAGCTCCATGGGATATGAGATCATTACAAAGAACGGCATCACATATGTAAACGGCATCATGATCGCAAATAAGACGTATCCTTTGCCTTCCACATATGCTCCTGGCGGTCTAACCTCAGAATGCAATCAGGCTTTTGAGAAGATGAAAGCAGCAGCGGCAAATGACGGCATCTCGCTGTGGATCGTATCCGGGTACCGTTCTTATGGGACTCAGGAATCCATCTACTGGAGATACGTAAGCAATGACGGAATGACAGAGGCAGACACTTATTCTGCACGTCCCGGTCATTCAGAACATCAGACAGGTCTTGCGATGGATCTCAACTCCCTCTATACGAGTTTCGGCGATACACCGGAAGGAAAATGGCTCGCCGAACACTGCCACGAATACGGATTCATAATCAGATATCCGAAAGGAAAACAGAGCATCACCGGATACATCTATGAACCGTGGCATGTCAGATACCTCGGAGTAGAGACAGCGACCAATGTATATGAATCAGGTCTTACTCTCGAAGAATATCTCGGCATCACCTCCAAATACCAGATAGCATCTGCATACGACCAGTTCGGAAGAAACTGAGAATCAAATGAAAACAGCGCGGCTGTCAGAAAACAGCCGCGCTTTATTCATGCTTTTATCATCGCACACATATCGTGCGTGATACGGATCTCATTATTTGAACAGTCTCTTTACGAATTCGGCTACACCGTAGCGCCAAGGCGCCCACTCATGATAACCGGGTGATTCAAAATAGACTATCTTGTATCCCTGCTCGCGCATCTCTCTGGTCTGTTTCTTGAGCGCGGGGCCAGCAGGCTCATAGGCACCTGCGTTTACGAAGAACAGATCGAAATTCTCATTGAACTTCTTAGGATCGCTGAGCAGTCCGAGCTTGTCTTCTCTGTCTGAGCGGATGCCGGGAGCGCTGAGGACACCGGCGTTGGCAAAGACTTCAGGATACTTGATGACTGTGTTCATGGTCTGTCCGCCGCCCATCGAGAAGCCGGATACGGCTCTGTGATGACGGTCGGCAATGGTGCGGTATTTCTTATCGATGAAGGGAACGCAGTCATTTGCGATCAGGTCTTCTACGGGGCTCGCTACCGGATTGGCGCCGATAACGCCGTCTTTCCTGTAGACATAGCCGCAGTTGAGGACTACGATCATCTCTTCGCACTGTCCGTCGGCGAGGAGGTTATCCATGATGTTGTTGATCTTGCCCTGCCAGATCCAGCAGGATTCAGCTTCTCCGCCGCCATGCTGCAGATAGAATACAGGATATCTCTTGTCCCTGTTCTGCTCATATTTCGGAGGTGTGTAGACCCAGCAGGTACGCCAGTCGCCTACTGTCTCGGAATAAAAGTAGTTCATCCTCACGCTGCCGTGCGGGATATCATCATGGAACAGATAGAAATCGGAATATTTATCCGGCAGTTCGAAGAAGTTCATGACGCGGCTGTAGCCGTAGCCATAAGGCATATAGGGGTTGAGTGCCCTGGTCCCGTCTACATAGAAGTTCACAAAATGGAAAGCTGATTCCAGTCCGGAGACTGTGACTCTCCACCAGCCGTCCTCACCCTTCTCCATATCGATGGGTGTATCCGGGAATGATCCGCCTGTACCTGCGACCTGTACTTTCTTCGCGTCAGGTGCGTTGTAAGCAAATTTCACGTCTCCGTTTTCAAGGACTTCAACGCCCTTGGGGAGATCATAGTATGTGCCAGTAGCTCTGGTAAGATCGCGATGGGGATCGTCCCAGAACAGTGCATGAGCCTTAAGGGCCTGATTTTCCAAAATCTCTTTTCTGATCATCTTTCAATCCTCCCCTTACTTGAATATTCTCTGCATGAATTCACGGGCTGAGAATCTCCAGACATCCCAAACATGGAATCCGGGGTGATGATAACCGATCACATTGACTCCCAGTTTCTGCTCTTCTTCTACCACAGGAGCGGTCCTCTCGGGATATCCCTCGTCATCACCGCCGGAGATGAACAGAACGTCGAAATCCTTGTTGACCTGTTCAGCATCCTTGTAGTAATCGGTGTAATCCCAGTAACCGAACTGGTTCTTGATCGGGAATCCGCCGGAGAAAACTCCGAGATTCGCGAACAGATCCTTGTGTTCATTCGCGATGTAGAACGCCTGGGAAGAACCGAGTGAAAGACCGGCCATAGCCCTGTGCTTCCTGTCAGCGATGGTGCGGTATGCCGCATCGATGTGCGGGATGCAGTCTTCTGTCAGCTCTTTGGAGAAATCGCCGGGCAGGAACACCGGGTTCTCGCCTTCCACGAACGCGTAACCGCAGTTCATGACGATGATCATCTCTTCCATCTTGCCTTCAGCGATCAGGTTGTCTGCGATCATGTTGATATGGCCCTGCCATACCCAGCCCATCTCATTCTCACCGACACCGTGCTGGATGTAGAGGACAGGATAACGCTTGTCGCTCTCATCATATCCGGCTGGTGTATAGACCCAGGCCAGTTTTGTACGTCCGGTCGCGGAGGATTTGTAGTACTCCATCCTCACATCTCCGTGAGGAACGTCTTTGAGCATCCAGAATCCGTCTTCCTCACCGGGAAGATCGAAAACGTTGATTGGATAGAACCAGCCGTATCCGACGGGTGCGTCGGGGTTGACCATGAGATTGCCGTCTACCCAGTATTTGTGGTTGTGGAATCCGGGTTTGATGCCGGAGATGACACAGCTCCACCAGCCGTCCTCGCCCTTGGTCATGGCTACCTTCTCATCACTGAAGTAGCCGCCGCAGCCTGCGACCTCGACCTTCTTGGCATCAGGGGCATAGTAACGGAATCTTACGTCGCCGTTATCAAGGATCTTGATGGTCGGCTCAGCATCTTCCAGCCAGATCTTACCAAAACGTCCGCCCTGCACACCCTTGCCGTTCGGATCAAGTGTGAAATCCATCTTGAGATCCTTGTCGGGCTTATGGAAATACAGAATGGACGAACTGGTAATAGCATTCTTGTAATAATCCTGTACCATACAATTTCTGCCTTTCTTGTTGATTTTTGAAAATGATGAGTTATGTGCACATTTTCTTGAATCTATCATAGTTTTGAGGTTAACGTTAGTCAATTTGCAAAAGAACTAATTCCTCAGCAGTTTTTTTGTGACATTTTTCTGACACTATTTTCCTCGTTCATTTAATCAACCAAAAAACATCCTGAGCCAATCCGGCTCAGGATGCTTTACCTGTTCTGTTAATGTATCAGCCGGCGCCTCCGCTGTCTCCTCCTGATGCGTCTGTATCCGTCTGTTCCGGAACTGACGGCGTTTCTTCCGGAACGGGTTCAGGTTCCGGCTCAGGTTCCGGTGCCGGAGGGACATAGGGTCTGCCTGCGACTCTGTTGTCAAAATATCCCTGTCTCGCAACATACTCCTGAAGTTCATCTCTGTACAGCTGCTTTACCACATAGATGTTCATAGTGTGCTTGCCGAACAGATACGGTTCCTCATAAGTATCGAAGAACAGATCGCATACCACCCTGCCTTCCGCAGCTGCCTGACAGTAGTCTGCTGCTATAGCCCATCCGTAAACGAAGCTTCCGTCCGAGTTAGTGATATAAAGCAGAGACCCGTAGGGTATCACAGAAGGATCCACCGCAACGAAACCCTGATAAAGATACATGCCGCTTGCTCCCCATACACCTCTGTTGAAATGGTAAGCAGTACAGTATCCGGTTATGAGTCTCTCGTAAGATTCGGGAGCGCTTCCGCTTATGCGGATATCAGTGAACCTTGCTCCATTGAGTGGACTCATGCTGACAGAAGCACCTTCCAGCACCATGTAGTCGATCGGCTCTTTGACTACGACATCAGACAAGAGCTCGTGCGAAGTTCTCTCTCCGTTGATGAACTCGTCTCTGTATGTGAGTTTGCGCTCTCCGTCCTCCCCGTAGGAATCTCTCAGGTCCTTCTGTCTTCCCTCTCTGAGCAGCGGAGTGTATTTCTTGCTGATATTCGCGGGTATCTTTACGGTTTCGGAATACTCAACATGTTTTATGCGTGTAACAGTCACACTGTCCCTGTCGGAAAGAACAGTGTCCAGCGAAGGTTCGCAGACATCTTCATCCTCCAGTCTGACACCGGCCTTTGACAGGAGCGTCTGAACTGTTATATCCGAACCTGTCATGTCATGTGCTACAGTCTCACCGTCACATGTCAGGAAGAGAGTGATCTTTATCCCGTTCTGCTGCTCGTTCTTGTCTTTATCTGTACTCTTGTCTTTATCCTTATTCGCGTCGTCAGCACTGGTCTTTCCCGTTTCTCCCTCTCCGTTATCCTGTCCTTCCGCAGGAAGAACGTCTTCCGGCTGTCCCGAAGTCATTTCAGGTGTACCTGAGACCGGTTCAGCCACGGGAGTCTGTATCACAGGTCTGTAACTGTCTATTTCCGATTCAATAAAATCTGTGACTCCGGTATTATATGCAACAGCCAGGATCATAAGCGCGCTGAACAGTACAGCCACTGCACGTCTGCCTCTGCGGAAGAAATCGGAGACCGCCTCTTCTTCAGGATCATCGGTCCTCGGTGCGAAGATCTCTGCGAACACCAGATCCAGATCATGATCGGAACCGTTATCTGCGTTATTCTCATCGGCAGAGATGTCCTGCGGGACCTCAACGACAGGTCCAAGAGCCAGAGCATCTTCTCCGTACATCGCAGAGATTATTGCTGAAGGTTCATCTGCCGGTTCAGACACCGGCTCTTCAGTATTTTCATGTATGGCAATAAGATCGGCAGGAGGATTGATCCCCCCCGATCTCAGAAATCTTCTCTTTTTCCTTTTAAGAAGATCCTTACTCATTTCATTCCGTCTCTTATACCGTATCCCGATATTCCGCTTCTCTGTATGACTTCGAAAGTCTTAAGACATGTATCTTCTCCGAGCCAGCCGAGCTGATCGTCCATCAGCTCTCTGATCTGGGCTCTTTCTGTCTTCCCGTTTACAGGACATCCGCTGGCGATCACAGGTATACCAAGTCTTTCAGCTGTCTTCTCAACATCCTTCTCCCTGCACAGGACCATAGGCCTTATAACTGTGATATCCATCCTGTCAAGATAGGTAACCGGCTGAAAGGTCGCCAGCCTTCCTTCATTACGGAAATTCATCCAGAATGTAGCCGCAACATCATCAAGGTGGTGTCCGAGAGCCAGTTTGTTGCATCCGTACTCCTTTGCGCACCTGTTGAGACTGCCTCGTCTCATTCTGGCACAGAGCGAACAGGGATTGCTCTCCTTCCTGGTCTCAAAGACTACACTATATATATTATCAGGTTTAACGACATGTCTCACGCCAAGGCTCTCACAGAAGGCCGTCAGGGCTGAGTAGTCTCCGGAAACGCCTCCGAATCCAGGATCCACGGTTATTCCAATCAGTTCAAAATCCTTCCCGCAGTACTCTCTGAGTTTGGCCATAGCCCACAGCAGGACAGATGAATCCTTGCCTCCGGAAAGACCTACGGCTATCTTGTCGCCTGATTCTATCATGCCGTACAGATCGTCTGCTTTTCTGATCCTTGAGTCAATTTCAGCCATTGTCCTCCCTCCTCCGGAGGAAAAACTCTTTCAGAATCTCCTCGCATTCCTCCTGAAGAATCCCTCCGAATACATCCGGCTCCGAATCCAGATGCAGAGCAGTAAGATCCGCAATGCTTCCGCAGCATCCTGCCTTCTTGTCATAAGCCCCGAAAACGATCCTGTCAAGTCTCGAATTAATGCAGGCTCCAGTACACATGACGCAGGGCTCCAGGGTCACATATATGGTACACCCCTGAAGTCTCCAGTCCCCCAATGACCTGCATGCACCTCTTATTGCCTGGATCTCAGCATGCCCCAGAGCGTCGTTCTCGGCTTCTCTGACATTATGTCCGCGCGAGATCACTTCTCCGTCTCTTACGATAACAGCTCCGACTGGAACATCTCCGTTCTTTAAGGCTTCGCCAGCCTCAAGAAGAGCTTCTCTCATAAACAATTCATCTCTGGGAACCATTCAGAACACCCCGCAGGACCTTATAAGGATAACGATATAGGCTGCTGCCGCAGTCATGACCGGCCATGTAAAAAAGTGTGATGCGTTGACTTTGTCTTCTTCCGGGACAGATGCAAATATCCTGCCAAGCGGAAGGATCACTACCAGGACTACCAGACAAACAAACCCTATGATAGCTGCTGCGATCATTACAGAAGCCCCTGCTCCGGGTTTACCGCTCTCTGTGATCCAGATATTGGCAAAAGCCAGAAGATTATTGAAGGTATGTATCAAAATCGGATATATAAGCTTTCCGGTTTCAAGATAAGCTAATCCCAGGAAGAATGAGAATACAAAAACCGGTATCACTCTGACCGCCTCCCAATGAGACACGGCAAATATCAGAGAGCTTATAGAAAGCGAAGCCCATTTTCCATACGGTTTAAGGATGACGAGGATCCCTCTTCTGAAAAACAGTTCTTCCAGCACAGCGGACAGTAATGTATATGACAAGAAGAAAAGGATCAAAGCGGTTTTTCCTGACGGTAACTCTGTTGATTCTGCGGTATCTATGCCCGCACTTCTGAACAGAGCCGCACTGATCAGATTGGAAGTGAAGTAGAGAAAGAAAACAGCCAGAAAGACAGGTATCAGAGATTCTCTTTCATCTGCAGTGAGCATACAGAATTCACGTCTTTCCGGCAGGAACCTTCTTATGATACAGAAAGGGATCACCAGAGCCAGCATCTGAATCAGGATCATTATCAGTCCCTCTGCTGTTTCGTCCATCCAGCCTGCCAGTTTTGTACGAAATATTCCTGATATCATTGAGAGTACAATAAATACACACAGAGCGAACCCTGTGATCTTAGATTCTTTATTCAGTGATGCATCATCTATTCTCATGGAGATATTCTAACATAACAGGAGAAACGCCGTTGCCTTTTTGCTTTCTATTCTTTATAATATGTCAGGCAGAAAGATGTCTCCGTAGCTCAGTCGGATAGAGCGTCCGCCTCCTAACCGTATAGTTGAGAATCCTTGTCCAGTTTCAACAGCCGTGGAGCTCAGAGTTCGGAGTTTACACTTTTTGCACAACTGAATATCAGTCTCTGTAGCTCAGTCGGATAGAGCGTCCGCCTCCTAAGCGAGGGGCTCAGCACCTTTTCCAAAATTAAAAGTCGTGGGGCTACGAGTTAACTTTTTGACTCAAGACGTCATACTTTTAGCATCAAAATTATACAGCATTTTTGATGCATTCTTACGACCTCAAACAGATCAAGAATTCCTATCACGCTTTAAAGTGATCAAGTGCTAAACGATTAGAAATCTAATCACTTTTTAGCGAAATTCAAGCCAAATCACCGTCAACCGCCGATAAGGCAAAACTCGAAAAAATCCTTTAAATAAAGGCTTTTTCGAGGTTCAAAATAAGACTTGTCTCCGTAGCTCAGCTGGACAGAGCACTCGCCTCCTAAGCGAGGGGTCGGAGGTTCGAATCCTCTCGGGGACGCCAGGATCAGGCCTTGGAAACTCACCGTTTCCGAGGCCTTTTTTTGGTTCTATGTCAAATGTTGGGGTAACCCAAATAGAATGACAATTGAATAGTTTGAATGCATTTCCCGGGAAGAGATTCCCGGGAAGTGTTTTTATGAGAAAGAATGCAGGATCCTGGAACGGAAATTATCGTAGTTCCTG